>JAXLVK010000142.1:0-11556 GCA_046329055.1 Bacteroidia bacterium | reverse complement strand
CTGCCCTCGCCCCCGGGGGACGCATCGCGCTGAGCGGCTTTCTGGACTTCGATGAGGCCAGGGTTGCGGCGCATTATTCCGCAGCGGGTCTCATCCAAGTCGATCGACGCGACCGGGAAAGTTGGATGATGCTGGCCTTTGAAAAACCGAATACTCCCACGTTGAATTCATGAAGATTGAGGCTTTGAAGTCAAACAGAATCAACTGGTTTCCATTGAAGCGCTCCGGGCTTAGGCGCTATTTGCTGCTTTTGATCGGCTTTCTGGGACTCACCATGCCTGCATTGGCACAGGTGAACTCGAAAACCCTCAGCGACGATCCCGCCAAGTTCATCGCAGAGTTCGAGAACCGCGCCGGAGCCATGGGAGAAAAGAGCAACCAGCAATACCTCAAGACCTTCCGACTCAATTGGGAGACCGGAAAGTACACCAGGGCAGAGCAGGAGCGGTTCATCGCACAGACGAACATCATGCTCCTCAAGAATTACATCATCACATCGGAGGTGCTGGGCTATGCCAAGGCCTTTGAATTGGTGAAAAATGACTCCGCACGTGCCAAAATCGCGGTCGAGTCCTTCTTTGATGTCGCTGATTCCTGCATCCTGACCATGGACCGGGTGCAGACGGGCAAATTCTACGCCTTCATCAATCAGTACCTCGGCACGGGATGCGTATTCAAGACTTCGGGAGCCTCCTGGTCCTTGAGCCAGACAAATCCTGTGATGGAATTTGTCACCAAGACCAATCCGGAGACAGGCAAGCCCGTGCACTTCCCGAACCTGATCTTCAACAATACCGACCTCATCTACAAAAACGCCAAGGACAGCACCCACATCTATGGCACCTCGGGCGAGTTGAACGTCATGAACAAGATGTTCAATGCCAAGGGAGGCAAGCTCGACTGGGTGAAGATGAAGCTCCCGGCCAACGATGTCTATGCAGAGCTGCTGGACTACGGCCTGAACCTGAACTACTCCTTCGTCATCATCGACACGGTGGTTTTCCATTACAATAGCCTCATCTCCAAGCCGCTCAAGGGCAAGTACGAGGACATGAACAAAGGCTATTCGGACATCAACAAGGCGAATTATCCTTACTTCCGTAGCTACGATGGCGGTGTGGTCATTGAGAACTTCATCAAAAACGTCCGGTATGAAGGGGGCTTCTCCTTGCGTGGCGTGAAGAAGATCGGTTCTGCCTACTTCAAGCTCGTGGACAAGCCCAAAGAAGTTCCAAAGGAGGAACCCAAGGATGAGGGCGAGGAAACCCCCGACAATTTCGAAGAAGACTTCGGCTACAAATACGACGAGAGCGCCTATTATTTCACTGAAGATGACATCATCGAAGGCGGAGGCGAAGAAAATCCCGAGGACATGCTCGAAGAGTCCGAGGATCCCACTGAAGGCAGCCCATTTGAGGATTTCGATGAGAGTTTCCTTGACAAAGAGCTGAAACTCTTCAAGGCACAGCTCACCATCTTTCGCCGTGGGGAGCCCGCCATGAACCTCAGGGCCATGGAGTTTGTCCTCGACCTAGAGAAACTGGTTTCCAAGCGCACCGAAGTCTCCCTCTACCTGACCAAGGAGGACTCCATCACCCATCCCAGCGTGGACGTCATCTACAACGTGGACTCCTCCGAGGTCACTCTGGTAAAGGACGTGAAGGACAAGCTTGCCCGCCAAGCCTTCCTCAGCCCCTACCACAACTACTACCTCTACTACGACGCCATCAAGTGGAAGACGGAGACGGACCTCATCGAGCTCACCTCCTTGATCGACAAGGAGAACCAGATGTCCGCCATCGAGTCCCGCGACTTCTTCAAGCAGCAGCGTTGGACCCAATTCAAGGGCGTGCTTCCCTTTAACCCGATCGGTGCGATCTACCGATATGCGATGGAGAATCCCGGGCAGCCGATTTTCCCCTCCACGATCGTGGACCAGGAAAAGTACAAGAAAACGGATGCGCTAGAGGCTTTCAAGCGATCACTGATCGACGTGGAGGGCTCCGGCTTCATCACTTACAACCGTCAAACCGGGGAAATCACCCCGCTGCCCAAGCTCTACGATTGGTCCAAGGCCGCCCGCGGTCGCAAGGACTACGATGCTATTCAGCTCATCAGCCAAGACAGCCTCGGTCGCAACACAGGCTTCTTGGACTTGAACACGATGGACATCGGCCTGAACGGTGTGAAGTTTTTCTCCTTGAGCGACAGCCAATTTGTCCGGATCCTACCAAACCACCGGCAGGTCGCCGTGAAAAAGAACCGCGACCTGCAGTTTGACGGGCTCATGGCCGCTGGCAAGATCAGCTTCTATGGGCGCGCGTGACCCCGGACTGTGGACATGACCATGATCCCCGGCAAGTTCACCTTCCAGTACGAGAACTATAAGGTCTTGATGGACAGCATCGACTCGCTGCGGTTTGCCCTCGTGCGCAACCCTCCCTTGGGCTATGTCTATTCGCCCTTGCAGCGGGCCCTTCAGGCGACGACCATCGAGGGGGTGACGGGCGCCGTGTACATCAACAAGCCCACCAACAAAAACGGCCTAGAGCCGCATCCAGAGTACCCGGTCTTCGATAGCTACACCAAGTCCTTCATCTATTGGTACAAGCCCGGCGTTCGCGATGGCGTTTACACCAAGGACAAGCTCTATTTCAGCATCGACCCCTTCGTGCTTGACTCGCTTGAAGATTTCAAAGAGTCCGCGTTGAGCTTCGAAGGTGAATTCTACAGCTCCGAAATCTTCCCGAAAATCCGTCAGCGACTCGCTGTGATGGAGGATTACACGCTGGGGATGAAGGACATCACCCCGCCCGATACCGGATATGCCGCTTATGAAAACAAGGGCCGTTTCATCGGAGAAATCAAGCTCGATGGCGGCGGACTCAGCAGCAAGGGGCAAATGAACTTCCTGCACACAGTGGCAAAGTCAGACAGTTTCCAGATGTACTTTGACTCGGTCAAGGCGGTCACGAACCAGTTCCAGATGCCAGGTGGCTTGCACGAGGGCGCATATTTCCCTGAAATCCAAGCCAATGCCGTCAAGTACAAGTGGCTCACCAAGAAGGATGAGATCGAACTCGAGACCATGGACAAGGGCGAACCCATCGTCATGTTCGGTGGCGAGGGCACCTTCGAGGGCAAGTTGCGCATCACCAAGGAAGGGCTTCGCGGCTCTGGCAAGGTCAAGCTCGGCAACGTGGTCGTCGAATCCCAAGACATCGTATTCGGCGAAAAGGACTTCACCGCCAACAATGGCACCTTCACGGTCTATGACCAAAACAAGCCCGACAAGCGCATCTTCATCGCCAAGGACAGCAAGGTCACGTATGACGTGAACAAGCACCACAGCTCCTTCATCACTGAGAAGGTCGGCGAGGTCACCGTGGCATTCCCAGAGCAGAAGTACCGCAGCTCACTCGGCAAGGGCGAGTATGACCGTCAGACCAATGACGTGTACCTCGAAAGCCCGTCCATCAAGCCGCATCAGAACTACTTCTACAGCTACGATCCGCTCCAGGACAGCCTCGCCTTCATGGCCAAAAACGCCCACTACAACTTCGATCAGCAACGCGTCGAGGTCCAAGGCGTACCCTACATCTACGTCGCCGACGCCAAGATCACCCCGGACAGCGGCAACGTCGAGATCAAGCCCAACGGCTTCATGCAAAAGCTGGAAAATGCAGTGGTGGAGGCCAACCAGGTCACCAACTTCCACCGCATGTACGAGGCCAATGTCGAGATCACGCACTCCAAGCGCTACACCGGCAAGTCCAAGTACGACTACCCCTCCTTCATGGGCAAGAAGCAGTTCATCAACATGGTGGAGATGAAGGTGCAGGGCGACTCCATGACCGTGGCGCGTGGCGAGATCAAGGAAGAGGAGAATTTCTACCTCACCGACCGCATCTTCTTCAAAGGCGCCACCAAATTGGAGGCCAATCAGAAGTACATGCACTTCACGGGCGAGGTCAAGATCGACTCTGAAAACGAGTTCTTCGCTGACAAATGGTTCCGATACGACGCAGTCACCAATCCGGACTCGGTATTTGTCGAGATCACCCAGCAAATGCTCGGCAAGCTCGTCGTTGGTCTGCACTACGTCAAGCGCAACCGCAACTACTACTCGACCTTCTTGGGTACCCGCAAGAATGTGGATGACATCGACGTGGCACTCGCCACGGGTGGTCTGACTTTTGACCGGAACACCGACGAATTCCGCATCGGTCCCAAGGCCAAACTCACTGGCAAGGAGTACCGTGGCACCACCAGCAGCTTGGATGACAAGAACAACATCATCACCACGGTCGGCCGCTTGAACTTCAACTACAACTTCGAGCCGAAAACCATCGCCATGGAAGTGGCGGGCAAGTGGCGCGATGATCAAAACAACAAGGAGATCACCAGCGACCTCGTCTCCAACCTGAACTTCGACTGTGTCTCCAAGGATGCCTGGACGAAACTGAGCGACAAGGCCAAGCTCGTCCTCGCTGTGAACAACACGGTGGACTGGAACAATCCGGCCTTCCGTGAGGGCTTGGCGGAGTTCCTTGATCCCAAGTACAACCAAGAGGACAAGAACATGCAAGCCTTTGTGGCACAGGTGGAAAAAGGCCTCACTTACAATGAGATCAAGCCCTCCAAACTGATCCCGGGCTCCCTGCTCTTGAGCGGCATCCAGTTCCGTTTCGACCGCGAATTCAAATCCCTCTGGTACTCCGGCGAAATCGGCGTCCTCGGCATCAATGGTGAACCCATCAACAAGGTCACCTCCTCCAACTCCAAAATCGAGTACGCCAAGGGCCGCTATACCCCGGCAGGCATCAGTCAGCCGGATACCTTGCGCATTTACCTCGAATTTGACGAGATGAACTGGGTCTTCTTCGAGTTCTACAAGGATGTGCTATACACCATCTCCAGCGACATCGATGGCTACAACGCCGTCCTCCGTGCCGAGAAGGAAAAGCGCAAGAAGAACGAGGGCTACCGCTTCGAACTCAGCGACGAGGCCGCCAAGGACAATTACCTCACCAAGTTTGTCAACAAGTACATCTGGCGCACCGGACGTTCCAGCGATGGTGGCGGCGATGACGATGGCGGCACCAACGGCGGCGGCAACGACCCCAATGGTGGCAACAACGGCGGCGGTAATGATCCCAACGGCGGCAACAATGGCGGCAACGGCGGCGGCAATGACCCCAACGGCGGCAACAACGGCGGCAACAAGGAAGGCGGCGTTCTCGACGACGGCATGGACGATGGCGGCAAAAAGGGCGGTGGTCTCGATGGCGGTCGCAACAATGGCAGCACCGGAGACGATGAGGGCGGGAAGAAAGAGGGTGGCGGCATCGATGACGGCATGGACGACGGTGGGAACTGACCTGCCGCTCTGCGAATAGTTTTCAGGAGAATCAGAATATGCGAATCATCCTCTGTTCTTGGGGGCTGATGATCCTTTGGGGATTCATTGGTCCAGGTGGCTTGCATGCCCAGCAGTCAAGGCCCATTCCAGCAGATGCGGCCCGCGTGACCATGCTACAAGCTGAGTTTCGCACCATCCAAGCGCTCGCACCGGGAAAATGGATGGAAGCACACGACTTCTCATGGCAGGGCCCAGGGAACATCCGCTTGGAGGCCAAGCAACCCCTACTCCTGAAATGGAATGCTGCCCAAGACAGCCTCTTTTTGGACACGATTCCCGGCCGTGGGAGGGAGTACCTCGCCATTTCAGGAACCGATCTCCGCTTCGGCGGCCAATTCTTGCTGAAGAATGGATCATTGACGGGAAAGGCGAATTTCGCAGCGCCAGGAATGGTAGTTGAGTCTGGCATTCTCGAAGTGAATGACCTTGGACTCACGATGTCCGAATCCAATCTGCGCTTCCAATCCCTCGATTCCAGCTCCACCCTCGCAGAAATCGATGGCGGATTCGAGTACCATCCCCAGTCACCCAACCAAATCATTGTCCGGCCTAGACCTTCATCGGCGACAAAGCTTTGTGGCGGCAGATGGTTCTCCGTCCTCGATGCAGGCATCTACGATCTGCAGCGGCACGAGCTGTCATATTCCACGCCAAAAGACTTGATGAAGCAGCTGTTTGTTGCAGGAGTCGCCATCAGCCCAGGCCCTGATGTTCACCGCCTCGATGGCTACGCGGTTGCTGCACAGCTCAATATCCTTCTGGATTCAGGGCTTGTCCATGCCTCGAAGACCTCCGACCTGTGGGTGGCGGATGCACAGATTTTGCTTCCCAATCGTCGCTTCACCCTGGATAGGAACGGGGTTGTCCGGCCGCTCAAGGAGGTGACGGTCCAGTTAGATGTGCGGAAGGGATTACATTATTTCGAGAATACCGATGTGACCTTTCTGACCTGCTCCACCTATGTCGCGAGGGGATTCTGTCCTTTCATCGTGGCGGACGGGCAGGAGCAGTTCGTCACCATGGACTTGAAACTGCAGGGGGACACCATGACCATTGCCCACGGTGAGATCGAAGGCCCTGGGTTCTTTCTGAACGATGGCTTTCAATACCGGGGATCAATGGACATTGACAGTTGGCACGAAGAAATCCGCTGCAAAGGCAATGTCCAAGTGAATCTGCGGCATCCATTCTTCCAGGAGAGGTGGTTCCCCATCAACCAATGGATTGATCCCGGATTTGTGGTGCTGGACCTGTTCTCGTCCGTCAATCGGGACTCGAACCTGAGTTGCGGGCTGCATCTGGATTCTCTCTTTGGCCCCTATCCGACCTTCGTGGGGAAGAAGTACCACCCTGGTGATCCTGACCTATTGCGTGCCTGGGGCAGCATGGCCTACGATGGCCAACGCAGGGCCTTCTCGATAGGGAATCGCGAATTGTTGCTGGGGCAGGACCATCGAGGTTGCGCAGTCCATTTCACCATCGACTCCACCAATGTCATCGCCGAGGGCCCTATCCAATTGCCTGCCGAATGGAATCCTATCCATGCAGGCTTGGAATGCATGGCCAGGGCAAAAGAAGTCGCCGCCGAACACGAGGTGAAGATCACTCTGACAGGGACCGTCGATCTGAAAGCCCTTCCGAGGCATGCCATTCAAGAAATCTCAGACAGGAGCCGAATCTCCCTCGCACTCAATGAGACATTTGATCCCATGGTTGCCGGAATGAGGGTCGCTCTAGCCAACCTCCTCGATCCCGATCTCGAACGCAAACCGGTTCATTACCGAAAGTTCGTGCAGGCATCAGAAAGCTCCCCAAACGCCTATGAACTGAATCTCGGGGAACACCTGCCATTCTCCGCCTTGGCATTTTCCATCCCGGACCTGCGTTGGGATCCCCAATTCTCATCGCTATGGCAATCAGGCCCGATCGCCATCTTGAGTGCCGGAGGAGCAGGCGTGAACAAATTCACCAGCAGCAACACCAAAACCGAGTTGCGCCGCATCCTCGATCCCAACGGCGGCCCCGCCCACGCAGAATTGCGGATGTACATCGAGTTTGACGAGGTCAATTGGGTGTACTTCCACTTCACCCCCGATGGCCTGAGTTTCGGCACCTCCCTCGTCGATCTCATGAACGAACTCCGCAAAGAAAAGACCCGCAAAGCCAACAAACTCACCCTCCTCACCGAAGAGGACAAGGATCGCTACCTGGTCAACTTCGTCAACACCTACATCTGGCGCACTGGGCGGTGAAAATGTAATTTGGATCGTCGAATTAATTACAAGTCGTTGTTGATTTGTTTGTTCGATGTGTTAAATTTGTGTTGTGTGATGGCTTGTGCGAGTCTGTTTTGAGCAGGGTCGGACAAGTTGATGAGCCAATTTGCCAAACGGCAACTAGAGAAAGAAATCATCATGTGGAAGTATTTTGTATCGATGGCGTCGATGCTGAGCGCATTTCTGTTTGCTCCAGCTCAGGTTACTAACTCTCACGAAGAGGATCTTCCTCAGGCCAGACAGTGTGCCAAAAACATCCCCGAATGGCAGAGAATGCTGGAAATCAAACCATCCCCTGGGCTCATGGAAGACTTGGCGGATTGTTATGCTTGTATCCAGGACCATTCCTCGGCAGTCAATTGGTATCAACAGTCACTTGATGCTGGCAATTCGCATATAGACTGTCGAAGAAAGCTCGCCTTGTCCCTTCAGAAAATTGGTGAATTCGATCAGGCCATAGTTGAGATGCGTCGCTATGCAAATCGTGTTGGGGCCTCCACTGATACCGAGAGTTTCATGGATGCCTGTGCCACCATGATTCAGAACCGCTACAAGGGCGGAAGATTTCAAGTCGAGCACATCCCGGCATTGAGTACTCGTCAATCGGAAATTCCAGCATGTAGGCATCAAGGAGACTTGTATTTCTACAGCCGGGCTCCAAGGAGCCGATTGGGAAGGGAAAATTACAAAGGGTCCCAAGGGCGACCGTACAGCCTTTATTGTGTCCCATTGCATGCGATCGGCAAGCGTAGCGCGATACGAGTCGTCTCAAAGATGAGTTGTCCGCGAGACAAATTTTTGGGACTCGTTTGGGATCAGTCATGCTCCGATTACTATATCGTAAAGGCTGAGAAAAGAGAAGATGGGGAAAATCCGCCGGGCATTTTCAGGAGTTGGATAGACTACCATGGACAAGTGCATGAAGAGAAGATGTACTTTAATGGCGAAGCACCGACACATAGCAATTTTCATCCAGCAATCGATCGTACAGGACACTACATTGTTTTTGCCTCCGACCGAGAGGGGGGATTCGGAGGCATAGATCTGTATTATTGCTTCCGGCAACATGACACCTGGAGTGAGCCAGTGAATCTTGGCCCGCTAGTGAACACCGTTCGTGACGAAACGTTTCCTTCCTTTTCTGCTGGCGGAGTCTTGTATTTTGCCTCTGATGGTTATCCAGGTTTCGGCGGAATGGATGTCTATAGCACTGAATTAACTCCTGATGGGTGGTCTGCTGCAATCAATGTCGGAGCGGAGATCAACTCCCAATACGACGATTTTGGATTGGTTTGGAATCCGGATCCACGGGATCACTCCGGCTACTTTTGTAGTGACAGGTTAGGCGATAGGCGATGCGAACTCTATAGTTTCAGCCGCCCGCCAGAGATCATGGGAAGAGTTGTGGATGCCTTGACCGGTGCTGCTTTGCCGAACGTATCGCTAACCCTCACCTCTCCGGGAGTCGAATCGATCTCGCTCGCCTCTGCCGAGGATGGCAGCTATTCAGCATTTCTCGATCCGGACCGGACCTATACATTGGCTGCAAGTTTGGCAGGGTACGATTTGGACGAATGGGTCATTGAAGGCGCACGGATTGGTCAGGGAGCAGATTGCAGGCTTGAGGTTCCCCTGACACCCTATGGCTCATATACCATCGCTGGAAAAGTGTTGGATCATGAAGGTCAATTCCCGATGGAGAACGTGAGCCTCAGGGTAATCCAAGCGCGGACAGGGGAGGAGTTGCGTTATGAATCCATAACAGGAGGAGAGTATTCGGTGACATTGGGTGTAGGAGAGGACTATGCCCTGCTGTTCAAATCCCCGGGTTACAACTCTTATGCGGTGCCATTGCAACTGACCCAATCCCATGAGCGTAGATCGGAGTCCCATGATGTTCGAATGCGCAGGGGGGATCAAGTATTGCTGGTTGGGATGGTGACCGACGCCGAAGGGAAACGCTTGGAGGGCGTATCCCGCCTCGATGTCATGAATATGAAAACAAAGGCATTGCTACGAAGTATTGAAACCGACCGTCAGGGCAACTTCAGCCTGTGGATCGATCGGAATTGGGTGGGCGAGTATGCCCTTTTTGCAAGCCATGTCGGGCACTCCTCCACGCATGTCCACATCGTGACCGACGATGATAAGTTTTTCCCATTCCAATTGAATGCACAGAACCTAACCATGGAGTTTGCGTCTGCAGCACTGCACCACGACTTTGGGAAGAAGGAGGTGGCTGCAAATTCCATGGAGGTTTTGGACGATGTCTACATGTTCTTGTTGCAGAACCCAAACGTGAGCATGGAATTGCGGACATACGCAGACGCCAGAGGCTCCGCCACCGACAATGCAGCACTTTCCGAGCAACGCGCTTTGGCCATTTTGAATGACCTGCTCATGCGTGGCGGTATCTCTAGCGACCGTCTGCATCATGCCCATTTCGGGGAAAGCCGTCCCAAGAATGGCTGTGTCGATGGCGTCGATTGCCCGGAGGAGCAACACGCAGAAAACCGCCGAACCGAGGTGTATTTCTTTCAAACACCAGCTCCTCGGGCATCCAATTGATCCTTTCCTGTCCTTTTCAATGCAAAACCAGCCGCATGGCTGGTTTTGACTTTTGCACAAAGACGTAGGAGAAAAGGTGGTGGAATTTAGTGGTTGGGACCGTCGGAATTGGGTCTGTGCGGGGGAGTCTTTTCGGTGTTTTGTTTTCCCTTCTTGGGTTTCTTGGGCTGACGTCCCAGTGGCCAATCCCCAGGAGTAAGGACGGTATGGTCATCCATATTGCTCTCCTCCGCATTGACCCCAGGTCTGCCGATTGGTCCGTTGTGGACAGGGTCATATTCTCTTTGACGATCTTCACCCTCCATGTATTTCCGGAATTTCATGGTGACCACGTTTTCTTGCAGGGGTTTCTGCTTGGGGTGATCAGATTCGATGCGGAGTTTGCGGATGAAGACCACAATCATGCTCTCGGAAGAAACTTCTTCTTTTTCCACGTCTAGGATGATTTGCGCGCGCTCCTCCTCACGGAATATTCTCACATTTCGGTTCCGCGCAGCATAATAATTGATCAGTTCATTCTGAAGCTTCATCCGCATGGCATACAACTTGAGTGCCGCTAGTTCAAAGTTGTTCAGGTAGTAGCCCTTCGGAGGAATCGCCACGATGGTATCGCGTTCATCATAGACAACCCTAAACACAAGTGTGTCCTGCTTGTGTCCCGGCGGATTGAGCTGACCCTCGTAGGTGATCCCAGGGCCAGATGTCGCACTTTGCAGGTCCCACTTCAAGTTGGTGCTGAGCTGAATCCATTTCAACCGCTTGAGGCTGTCCATCCGAGATGGGTCTAGGATTTCGCTCATGTCAGGTGACAGGCATTCTTCCACTGTTTCGTTGAATACATTTTCGAGTAAGTTGTCCATGCCCACCCATTCCATCCCGATGTCCTCTAGCAAGGAATCCCTACTGAATACGGGTTTCTCTCCAGAAAAATTCCGGGAGTCATCGGGAAACTGGTACGCGATGGTGATAAAGCTGTCCTGTGGAATGAGTTGTGCGACGATTCCGGGCGGGCATCCCTTTGCGAGCTTGAGGTCTTTGTGGCGGGTGAGGTTCGCATTGGATTCCCAGATTGGCCCCTCATCTCGTAGGGTGTCGATGCGCGTGTAGATGCGCCGTTGTCCGAATACGAATCCGAGACCGATTTCCCCCGAAGGCCCCAAGACCGCAGCGTCTCTACCCGGAATACGGAACATCGCGATCAGGTTGATGGCAAAGCTGGGTGAACCAGCCTTCAGGACAGTGTCTCGTTCAAACATGCGTATGCCGAATCCGGCGGTCCAGCCAGCATTG
>JAXLVK010000141.1:0-11941 GCA_046329055.1 Bacteroidia bacterium | reverse complement strand
TGGTCACGAATGCAGCCTCCGGGCCGACGACCTCTCCACGCTCGATTCCTGCGATGGGCACCTCGGTTGGGCCATTGTAGGGGGTGACGGGCTTGGTCTGGAAGCTGCCAAATTGTTGGTCGATCAATTGAACCACTTGATCCGGGTCAAAGTCCCCGCTGAGGCAAATGGCCATGTTGTTGGGGACATAGTAGTTGCCGTAGTACTCCTTGATCTTCTTGATGGAGGGATTCTTGAGGTGCTCAACGGTGCCGATGGTGGTCTGCTGACCATAGTTGTGGGTCGGGAAGAGCTTCTCCATCATGAGGGTGTAGGCGGCGCGGCTGTCATTGTCGAGGCTGATGTTCTTCTCCTCATACACGGCCTCAAGCTCAGTATGGAACAAGCGCAGGACCGGGTTGCGGAAGCGTTCGCCTTCGATGGTGAGCCACTTGCCGATCATGTTGCTCGGGATGTCATTGATATAGACCGTGCGCTCCACTGAGGTGTAGGCATTGGTGCCCTTGGCGCCGATGGCAGCGAGCATCTTGTCGTACTCGTTGGCGATGGCAAACTTGGCGGCCTCGCCAGAGACTTTGTCGATCTGCGCGTAAATCTGAGCACGCTTGCTCTCGTCGGTAGTGCCACGATACTGCTCGTAAAGGGCCTCGATTTGGTCGAGCAGCGGCTTTTCCTTGGCGTAATCGAGGGAGCCGTAGCGGTCGGTGCCCTTGAACAACAGGTGCTCCAGGTAGTGGGCAAGGCCGGTGCAATCCTTGGGGTCATTGTTGCTACCCGTGCGGACGGCGATATTCGTCTGGATGCGCGGCTCGCTCTTGTTCACGGTGAGGTAGATGCTCAAGCCGTTTTTCAAGGTGTAAATCCGGGTGTTGAGCGGGTCACCACTGACGGTGAAGTAGGTGTATTTCCCATCCGGGGAGGTATGGGAAAGTGTCTTGAATAACACCACCTCCTTCATCTTGGTCTTCTGGGCCTGGGCAGTGCCCAAACCGGACAAGAGAATCAGCGTCAGCATCAAGGCTGAATTCCAGAACTGTTTCATGCTGTGAATCTTTTATTCAGAATTATCGCTTTGGGGCAAACCAAGTGCATCTTTGCAAATACGATGCCGGGCGGAATTCGTCGGCAACGAAAGGCAAAGTTAATCACTAGTTCTCAATCCAATGTCTGCAATCTATGGCTGAATCGATCTCTCTGGTGGGCACTGGCAAGCGCGAAGACGAATACCGCAACCTGCTGCCGCAGATCGCTTCCCTGCTGGAGGGCGAGCCGGACCTCATCGCCAACCTGGCCAATGTGACGGCAGTGCTCAAGGAGGCATTTGGCTTCTTCTGGGTGGGATTTTACCTGATGAAGGAAGGGGAACTGGTGCTTGGGCCGTTCCAAGGGCCGCTGGCTTGTACGCGGATCAGCCTGGATCGCGGGGTCTGCGGTGCTGCTGCCTCGCGACGGGAGACATTGGTCGTGCCGGATGTGGAGCAATTCCCGGGGCATATCGCCTGCAGCAGCCTGAGCAAGAGCGAGGTAGTGGTTCCGATGCTCCACGGAGACGAAGTGCTGGGCGTACTGGACGTGGACTCACACCTGTTGGAGGATTTCGATGAAATCGATGCAGATTGGCTGGGGCGCATCGTGGACTTGGTGGTGAGGCATCACTGGACTGCCTGAGCCGAAGGAAATCGCCCTAATTTTCCTCTAAGTCAAGATTCCTGCTATATTTGAAGGCTCGATGCCGTAGAACCTACGGCATGGATGGGTACAGGAAAACGGAATTGATGCCTCATGGGAAACAAGGCCCACTTCAGGGTGGACACGAAGCTGGCTGCATTGCTGGGTGAGAACTATCGCTCGACGGAATATGCGCTGAAGGAGCTGGTGGACAATGCTTGGGACGCCGACGCGGAGAATGTTTGGATTTACCTTCCGGCACCGCTGACCGCCGACCCGATCATCATCATTGATGATGGATTGGGCATGACGGAGCGCGAAGTGACAGAAGGCTACCTGAAGATCGCAAGCGACCGCCGCACCCGCAAGGGCGAGCGCACCCTGCGCTTCAACCGCCGCGTGAAGGGCCGCAAGGGCATCGGCAAGTTTGCAGGGCTGGTTTCCGCCAACGTCATGGAGGTCAGCACCCGCGCCAATGGGAAGAAGACCAAGGTCAGCATCGTCAAGGCCGACTTGCTCAGCTCCGACAAAGACTTGGAGAAAATCGACCTGCCGATGCACATCGAACCCTGCCCGGACGATCAGCACGGCACCGCGATCAAGCTCACCGACCTGAACCAGAACCTGAGTTTCCCCGACCCGAATGTCCTGAAGCAAATCCTCTTCCTGGAGTACGGCCGCCAAGCCAATTTCCGCATTTATGTGAATGAGGAGGCATTGGACATCGAGGACCTGCCCGGCGAGACGATCCTTGAGGAAAGCGACCTCAATGAGGTGGGTCAAGTGAAAATGAAATTCACGATCACGGAAAAACGCTCCCCGAAACAAAGCGGTATCGCCGTCCGGGTGAATGGAAAGATCGTGGGCAAGCCGCACCATTTTGGGCTGGAAACCAGCGATGAAATCCCGGCCAAACTCCTGTCCCGGGTCTATGGCGAGGTCGAGACCGATGGACTTGAGGACGCTGTCACGGCGGACTGGGGAGGCATCATCGAAAACTCGAAGGCTTGGCAGAAGCTAGAGGCATTTGTGCGGTTCAGGCTCCTGAAGGCGCTCAAGGCGAAGCACAAAGCCGAGATCGGCATGGCACAAGCCCGCTGGAAACTCCTGATCAACCGCGAACTGGACAAGCTGCCGCCGCACAAGCGCCCATTTGCTGCGAGCGCATTGGACAAGGTCATGAAGAAGTTTTATGACCAGAAGGACGAGAATGTCCGCGCCGTGATCTCGCTGGTCTTCGAATTGCTGAAGGACGCCAATATCCGCGCCTGAGGCTCAGAATCGCTTCTCGAAACAGACGCTGGTCGCCACATCGGCGTATTGCCCGTAGTTGGGGATACGGGTGTAGCCGGATTTTGAGTAGAGCCTGATCGCCTCCGGTTGCTTTTCCCCGGTCTCCAGTATCCATCTTTTGTAACCCAGTTCCATCATCCATTCCTCCAATTCCCGGAGGATCTTGCCAGCGATGCCCTTGCCCCGGATTTCAGGCTGGACGAACATCCGCTTGACTTCCATCACTCCTGGCTCATACTCCTTGAACGCCCCGCATCCGACAGGAACCCCGTCGAGGACGGCCACGACCACGTTTCGGATGTTTTGAATCTTGTTGAATTGCGCGAAGAACGCGTGGTCATCGCCATCGCGGATGGCAAGTTCACGGTCCAAGAGGACTACGAGGCTACGAAAGCCTTCATTTTCCGAATCGGTGCGGATCAGGGTCAATTCCATCCGGCAAAGATATGCCTCCCGGCCCAACCTGCGGCAGGCATCGCGCCGGGCGCAGCATCCGCTCCCGCGTATCCGGCGAGCGGCCCACTGCCTTCCATCCCCGCCATGTGAAAGGTGCGGGCATGTCCTTCACCGAGGCCGTTTTTCGGCTAGACGGCACCAAGATGTCATGAAAATCAGGGCAATGGTGGAACTATTTTCGGCGCAGCAAGGCTATTTGCGCCGAAAATAGCTTCCACCACCACCCTGATTTTCATGCCATTCCCGCGCCGTTCCAGCCGAAAAACAACCCCGGCGAGGGACGGACAATATGCACGGTTTTCACAATGACGAAGAGTGGAAGGGCAAATGGGAGCGGCAGCTCCGCCAAACGCAGGAGCGGTTGCAGGATCTGGTGGGCCTCAATGAGCGCCGCCTCAAGGAGCTTGAGCAGTCCATGGACGAAGTCCGGGCATTGCAGGCATTGATTCGGCTGTATCGGGAAATGATCCGAAGAGGCGACCAACCTCCCTGAGGATTATTTCACGACCCTGTTGATCCAGCGCTGTAGGGGCACCTCGATCACCCAAGAAATGCCGAAAATGAGTGGCCAAACCCAAAGGATGTCCAGCCAAACGGATCCAGTGAGGTTGATGTAATCCGCCCAAAGGACGATGGGCAAGTGGAGGATGTAAATCACGTAGGAGATCGGAGAGAGCAATTTGAAAGGGCCGATTGTCCATTTGAAGCCCACCCATTTGAGCTTGTACCAAAGGATGGCGCCAACCACCATGCAGAGCACGGTCACCTGATGCTGCACTTGGACATTCGGGAATTCCAGCCGGACGAATTTTCCGGATTCGCGGTAGCTGAGGTAGGCCATTGCGATCCAAAGCAGGCTGTTCAAGGCCAACATGGAAATCGAAAAGGCCTGCCGTCGCCATGTTACCTTGCCTGTGTCCACGTATTCACGCGCCAATTCGACCCCGGACCACCACAATATGAAATAGGCAGCGATGATCGAGAACTGATTCGGCACGAGCCAATAGGTCAAGAAACCCAAGAAAGTGATGCCTGCGGCCAGGTATTGCTGCCGAAGCGGCCATTTTCGGAAGGCAAACCATACCGGGATGAACAGCAGGTAAAACCACCATTCATAGGAAAGTGACCAAAGCGGGGTATTGCCTTGGTAGGGCTCGAACCAGATATGGGGATGCTGCTTGTCTTGCAGCATGAGCAGGTTGCCGATGAAATCCCAAGGCTTGAAGCTGACATAGTCGCCGTTCACGAGCTTGGGCAGGGCATAACCGAGTAGCAGGACAAGGATGTAGGCCGGATAGATCCTCCGCAGGCGTCGGATGAGGTAGTCCCGCACGTTCAGATTGTCCTTGCGGCCAATGGCCGAATAGTAGATCACAAAGCCAGACAGGATGAAAAACACCATCACGGCCGTCTGACCGAAGATGAAGAACTTCTGCAGGAAGGCGAGTTCGTTGTTGCAGTGGACGTAGTGGTGGACGAAGACATAGAAGCCCGCCAAGCCGCGGACTGACTCCAGTTTCTCCAATTTTCCTGCATTTGCCGCCATCAAGGGGCAAGTTAGCACCCTGCGGGTGAATGCAGCAAACCGATGAAGAATTGAGTAGGGATTACCGGAGCAAGGTCACTGTGCCTGCGCGCTTGACCTTTTCGCTCAGGTAGCCTCGGGCTTCGATCACGAAGGTATAGACACCTTCCTGCACCTCATTGGTGTGTAGGGAGCCGTCCCAACTGAAATCAGGGTCGTAGGATTCGTAGATCATCATGCCCCAGCGGTCAAAGAGCATGACGTGGAACCACTTGACACCGATCCATTTGACGCCCCACCCATCGTTCAGGCCGTCGCCATTGGGGGTAAATGCCGTTGGGACATAGATGGTGAAGTCGGCGCCGACGATGACCTTTTGGGAAATGGTGTCTCGGCAACCAGAAGGGCTGATCGAAATGAGTTGGACATCAAATCGGCCAGTGTCCTGATACTCGTGCATGGGGCTGAACTCGTTGCTGCTAGCGCCGTCCCCGAATGTCCAAATCCATGACGAACTGTTGGTGGAGAGGTTGTTCAGCGTGGTCGTGAAAGGCAATATGCCCGAATCCGGACTGGCCACGAAGAAGGCCGCAGGCACCATGGTGTCCACGGTCATGGTCAATGAATCCGGCTCGCTGGGGCAACCGTCAACCCACGTCGTCAGGGTGTAAACGGTTGTGGTATCGGGGTCAACATTGATGCGGATCGTGGTTTCTCCGGTATTCCAGAGGTAATCCTCCCCTCCTGAGCCCAACAAGGAGGTCCATTGGCCGAGGCAAAGCAAGGGCGGGCCAACGATTCGGGCCACTGGCGTGGGGGTAACCGGAACATGGACCGTATCCCAGTCGCGGCAGCCGTTGGTGGCATAGACGGTTACGATCAAATCCGTGGTCTGCGTCAGGGTGGCGATCGGGTTCTGGATCGCGGGATTGTTGAAGACGGCCGCAGGGGCCCATTGGTACGTGTTGCCTCCTGAGGCAAAGACTTGGATGGAGGAATCCTGGCATATCACTGCTCCGCCCCAAGCCTGAGCCGTGGGGGCCGGCATCACTTCGATGAAGAGGGTGTCCTGATCCTCGCAGCCATATTGATCGGCACCCGTGACGATGTAGGTGATGTCGCTGGTCGGGTAGGCCAAGGGGCTGGCGCTGTTCGGATTGCTCAGCGAGGTGCCGGGAGACCAAGTATAGGTACTTGCGCCGATGGCCTGCAACTGCACCGTGTCATTTTCGCACATGAGCAGGTCCGGCCCAATGTCGATGATGGGCAGAGGATGCACGAAAACCGTGATGCTGTCCGTGGAGGTGCAGCCGAAGGCGTCCGTGACCGTGAGGCCGTAGGTGATGGTATTGCTGGGGTTGGCGACTGGATTGGCGATGGTCGTGCTGGAGAGGCCCAATGGCGGTTGCCAAAGATAAGTGCCTCCTCCGCTGGCATTGATGGTTGCGGATTCGCCGATGCAGAGGTCGATGTCTGGGCCGGGTTGGGCACGAACGGTGCTCACTTGGACGGTCACTGTGTCGAAGTCGGTGCAGCCATTCAATGCGGTGACTGTGAGCGTGTAAGTGGTCGTCTGCGTCGGGAATGCGATCGGGTTGGGAGCGGCGGGATTGCTGAGGGTGCCGGGGCTGCTCCATGCATAAAAGCCTCCCCCTGTGCCCGAGAGTTGCAGCGAATCGCCGGGGCAAATGAAGCCTCCTGTTCCTGCATTCGCGGTGGGACTCGGCAACATGCTGATGGTCACCTGGGCCGTGTCCGCGCAGCCTCCTGTATTCGTGCCAATGACCGTGTAGGTGACCGTTCCAGTAGGATTCGCGAAGACCGAGCTGCCCGTGGTCGTGTTCAGACCCGTGGAGGGGCTCCACTGGTAATTTTGTGCGCCAGTCGCGGTGAGGTTGATGCCATTCCCCTCACAATAGGTCGTATCCGGCGGCAATTGGACATTGGGGTCGGGATACACCGTGATGATGCGGTAGGTGGTGTCGAATCCGTTGCAGCTTGCGGGATTCGCGACCACGAGCATCACATTGTAGGTGCCGGGATTCTGGAAGGTGTGGCTCGTATTGTAAAAGGTCGAAGTATTCGAGCCGCCTGAAGTCGGGTCTCCGAAGTTCCAGAAATAGCTGTTGGCCCCGATGCTCTGGTTCTGAAACTGAACGGTATGCGGGGCGCAGCCTCCGGTGGCGGGAACCGGATCGAAATCCGCCAATATGCCCTCGATTTCCAGGTCCATTTTGAAGCAAGCGAGGTTGCAGGAACCTATCCCGCCATTGTTGGTTGCGGAAAATGCGCCCGGAGTGGTGGGAAAGTCGGAATTGTTCCAGCATCCTGCACAGACTGCTTGATAGACCTCGGCATTCTTGCTGAACCGGCTGGTACCGCCATCCACGTGCTCGTGACTGACCCCGCCACCGATGAATGTCGCGTAATTCAAGGAAGCCGCATCTTTCCGGAGCACGATCAAGTACAAGTCGCTTCCATCGGTGTTGCTTTGCATGGCATTGGAAGAGACAGGAAGACCGCTGGTGCTGCCTTGGAAGTTGGTGGCGCCACCCCATCCGGAGACATAGACGAATTCACAAACGTCCACCAAGAAGGCGGTCGGGGCAATGTTGATGTTGGACCCGGAGCCGAAGTGCGTGGAGTAAATGATGTTCGTGAGGGAGGGCTCGAGCTTCTGGATGAATTGCCCGGTGGTGCCGAAGCTCCAAGCTCCCGGGGTTACTGGAAATGCGCCATTCGTTTGCCCCATGATGTACACATCTCCATCTCCGTCAATCTCAACGAAGTAACATTGATCATAGGAGGTCGTCCCGATGTATGTGCTGGCGATCAATCCCGACCCCGTGCTGTTCAGGTGGGTGACGAAGCCGTCAATGCCACCGGGACGAGTGGCGGAAATCACACCACTGGTTGTCGGGAAGTTCCCGCTGGTGGTGCCGCCGACCACATAGACATTTTTGGAATCGTCCAATTTGAGTGAATAGGCCGCATCATCGCCGTTTCCGCCGAGGTGTGTGCTCCATACCAACTGGGACAGGTTGGTGTTCATTTTGAATACCACACCATCTTGGGAGCTGCTGATCTGTGGCTTGTAGCAACCTGCCGTGGTGGGGAAGTTGCTGGACCTCGTGCAGGAGGCGACATAGACATCGCCTAGCTCATCCACTACGATTTCACCCCGGGCATCGTCTCCGTAGTTGTATTTGATGCTGTTAGGGGAATAGTTGGCGTCCATGTTCATGGCATCCGAGGCATCCCCTCCCACCAGCGTACCCGCCAATAGCGTGGTGCCCGTGGGGTTCAACTTCGAAATGAAGATGTCGGAACCGCCGCTCAATGTCTGGTCATAGGCAAATGTCCTCGTCGGAAAGTTGCCTGACTTGGTCATGCCATAGATATAAAGGTTGCCTTGGGCGTCGCAGACCATGCTGTGGGGCTGATCGCTATTTCCACCGCCGATGAATGTCGAATAATGATGGACGCCAAATGGTCCGAATTTGGAGATGGACACATCAAATCCGCCTCCAAAGCTCGTCTGGAAAGTGCCTTGGGTGACCGGGTAGTTCGGCCCGAAGCAGATGCCACCCGCATACAGGTTTCCATTGTCGTCGTAGGTGGCAGTGAAGCCAAAGTTGTTGGAAAACGAGCCCGTGAAGGTCGAAAAGATCAGGGTCGGGTCGATGATGAGCTCCTGCTTGCCATCGTAGCCTTCCGGAAAGATGAACCCGAGAGAGTTGCCATTGAGGGAGAAGGAGCATGGTACGATCTCACCTGATTGGAAGGCAACAGGGCGGTCCTCTTGGATGGTCGTGACGGAGGTGACCATTTGCAGGCGTCCCTCAGCGACCGTCAAGGCATCCAAACCCTTGTAATCCAATCGAATCTGCCCCACGTTCGCTCCGGGAGCTGCAACGAAATCATACTTCAGGGTGTTTCCGTGGGCATAGATCAGAAAATCGATCCCTGGATAGACGCCTTGGTACCGCACCTTGTCGAAAAGCGGCACCTCGGAGGCCCATTTGGAAGGGTCGGCACCGATGAAGTAGTTGTTGTAGCCCTCCGCCTTGCCTTCACCCACCAAGTTCGGCTGATTGGCTCCGGCGAAGAGGACTTGGAAGGAATGGCAATCGAGCATGGAGTCCGCCGGCGCTCCGGGCAGGTGATGGAAGTAGCGTTCGTGCAGCTCGCTCACATCGCAGAAAACGTAGGTCAGGCGATCCCTTTCAAGGAAAACGCGGCCCATGGGGATGTCAGCAGCATACAGGACCTTGGACTCCCATTGTCCCTTGTTTTGGACAAAACGAATAGCGGCCATCTCGTGCGAGTCATTGGAGGCCAGCACGATAGGGATCCATAAGAACAAGGGCAGCAGCGTCGCGAGGAGTCGTCTCATGCGCGGTAAAAAACTGTCTAGAGGGCACTCTGCGTGCAAGCAATAAATTTACACCGATCCCGCCATGCCCACAAGTCAGCTAGAGCACTATCCCGCAATTTTTACCCTGACGGTCATAATGCGAGTCCCAACTGTCATGCTTCGATAAAAAAATCCTTAGTTTTGGTTCCACAGGGAGGGTTACCTGTCCTCTCAGTTGGAAGAAAGCAAGGCATGATTCCGCTCTCGGATGCGATCAAAAAGCGATTGGCCATGGCAGATGCCGTCCGCCGGTTGCGCAAAAACCCGTACCTCGGTCAGGAGCGTACCTTCAACAAACTGCTGGTCAAAGCCAAGGACACCGCCTTCGGGCGATACTATGGTTTCGAGGACATCCTTGCCTCCACGAATCCGCTCCGGCGATTCCAGGACATCGTGCCGCTTTGCAACTACGACTCCATCCATCCTTGGTGGGAGCGCGCCGAGCGCGGCGAAGCCGATGTCTGTTGGCCGGGAACGGTGAGGTATTTCGCGCTGAGCTCCGGCACTTCCGGCGCTCCCTCCAAGAACATCCCGGTCACCAAGGACCTCATCCGAGCCACGCAGCAGGCGAGCGTCAGGCAGCTATTGGTGCTACGCCGTTTCAAGGTGAGCCCCTCGATCATCAGCAAGAAGATCCTGACACTCAGCGGCTCCACCACGTTGCAGTATTACGGCAACCATTACAAGGGGGACGTGAGCGGCATCCATGCCAAGCACATCCCGCGGGTGATGAAGACGCTCCAAAAGCCGGGCAGGCGCATTTCTGGCGCACCCAATTGGGAAAGCCGACTGCGCCTGATGGTTCAAAATGCCCCCAAATGGGACATCGGCGTGGTGGCGGGCGTCCCGGCATGGCTGGACATCCTCATGGAGCGGATCGAAAACCGCTACAAAGTCGATAACATCCACGCCATCTGGCCCAATTTCCAAGCCTATATCCACGGCGGCGTGGCCATAGACCCCTACCGCAAGAAGCTGCAAGAGCATTTTGGCAGGGAGGTCGCCTTCGTGGAAACCTACCTCGCCTCGGAGGGATTTATCGCCCTGCAGAGCCATCCCGATGCATTGGGCATGGAACTGCTCGCCGAGCATGGGATTTTCTATGAGTTCATCCCGTTTGACGATGATCATTTTGATGGCGACGGGCAGCTCCGGGACAACCATGCCCGGGCATTCACCACCGCTGAGGTGGAACTGGGCAAGTCCTACGCGCTCGTGATGAGCAGCTGTGCGGGTGCTTGGCGGTACCTCATCGGGGACGTGGTGCGGTTCGTGAACAATGATCCTCCGGAACTCATCATTGAAGGCCGCACCAAGCACTTCCTGAGCCTGGTGGGCGAGCACCTGAGCGTGGACAACATGACCCACGCGATCACCCGCACCGCGGACCGCCTGGGTGTGAGCTTCCCCGAATTCGGGGTCGCCGGCCTACAATTCGATGCCCGATTTGGCCATCAATGGTACATCGCCTGTGACGAAAAGGCCGACCACGAGGAAGTGCAACGCATGCTGGACGAGGAATTGGTGCGGGTCAATGACGACTATGCCGTGGAGCGTCGCCATGCATTGGCGCACATGTTCGTGAAAATCCTGCCGAATCAAGTCTTCATCGATTACCTCGCGAACCTGGGCAAGACAGGCGGCCAAAGCAAGTTTCCGCGCGTCCTCAAAGGCAAGCAGTACGACGGTTGGCTGGACTACCTCCGCGGCCGCGGATTGGCCTGAATCCTGATTCTATTTGGTTTCACTCTTCTTGAGCGACAATGGCTCAGGAGTCGGCTTGTATTCGGTCTGCGGCTAGATTCTGACGGGGATTGACAATTGCAGCGATGCGTCCTGGATTCAGCTCCTGCTACGGCATCGAGCCATTTGTCCTAGATAGAGTGGCGTAGCCCTCGGACGACCTGGCATTCCTCAAATCACGAGCGATCAATTCCGAACTGGATAAAAACGAAACGGGCTGCAAGATGCAGCCCGTTTCGTTTTACCTGCTCGGCAACCGCTTAGCGGGTACCGTAGGTGGAGTTCTTGCCAGAGTCACCGCGGCTTTGGAGCGCGCAGGGGTTGGAGCCGCATGCACCGATGGTGTAGCCGCTCACGCCCGTGGACGAACCATTGCAGGTGTTGGCGATGTAGTAGTTGATCAGTGCGGGCGGGATGCACTGCGTGACAGCCATGTTCGGGTTGCCCGGAGGCGTGTAGCAGACCTCGATGCCGGGGCCGGGATCGCCACCGTTGCCGGGATTGGTGATGCAGAGCGGGCCACCATTGATGTTCGCGCACTTGGCGGAGTTGATGGTGGAGACCTGCGCATTGTTCACCCGGATGGTGATGTAGTCATCGTAGGTGGGACGACCTTGGCGATACACGAAGAGCCTGTATTGGCCTTGGCCCACGTTGCCTTTGCCTGGAGCGTAGTCCAATGAAGTGACGAGCACCGGAGTACCAGCCTGGAAGGCTGAGAGGTTCCAATCCACAGGGTTGGTCGGCAGGTTGGCGCCAGCATCGGTGTAGGTGAAGCGCACTTGGTTCCACTGGTTGCCCGTGATACCGTCACCGTTTGCGAAGCGGATGTAGTCGCG
>JAXLVK010000140.1:0-11971 GCA_046329055.1 Bacteroidia bacterium | reverse complement strand
CACGAAGGAGAGTTCCCAGAGATTCCCCAAGTAGATGAGCAGCAGCGGGCTAGTGTAAAGCAGCGCCAAAACATGGAAAAGGCGGTCGAGGCGGCTGCGTTGCTTCCACATCTGGAAAATTGCGAGCAGCAGCATCGTGAAGACCATCGCCAAGAAAAACGTCAGGACGAATTGCTCGACGGTTTCGGCATGCAACACAAAGTTCCGGCCCCAGATGAGCTCCTGTATGGTGTAGCAGCCATAGCCTACCGCCGCAATCGGCAAGAGGATCACCCAACGGAAGCTGCCGATGAGCCGCGCGAAGGCGGTCGCCACACCCAAAATCAAGATCAGGCCCGAGATGATCATGGTAAAGCCTTGCTCGATCTCGTGCTGGGTATAGTTGTTGTTTACCAGCAGGTTAAGGTGATGGAATCCCAAAGCTAAAAACGCCAAAAACGACACCAAGACCACCAGGAAGATCGGCCAGCTTTCCCGCCATGCACGGCGGATGATGGGCAAAATGATGAGAATGGAAATCAACGAGATGAAGATCCCAGCCAGCAGCAGCCATGGCGAAAAACTCCACAGCAGGGTGTCCTCGACGTATGTGAAACGGGGTTGGAAGCTCGTCTCGATCAGCAGGCTTTTCCACCCGCCACCGGGCTGCGCCGCTCCGGGCCGCTCCACCCAATACAAAACCACCGTTCCCGGCGCTGTATGCTTGGAGAGCTCGTTCACCATTTCAGCACGATAGACATCCTGATACTCAATGCGTCGCAGGATGTCGCCCTCGTGGAAATGCTGATCGAGCAGGATCGGATTGCTCTGGATGAGTGGGTGAATCTTCTTGGCGACGACTCCCTTGTCCGTGTCCTCCCATTTCACCCAATCATTTCCTCCAAAATTGGAGGGTGCTGCGCCTTCCACCTGCCCCTGCAGCTCCCAATCGACCTTGCGCAAATAGCCAACCATCGCCAAGGCCAAGATGAGCATGGACAGCAGCAGGACCGGCAATTGTCGATATGAAAGGGTAGCGCGGCTCAAAGTCGCTCGAATTGCCGTGAAAGATAGGAAGAAAGGGAAAAACTAGAGGCTTTGCTTGCGGATGGGGTAGGTATAAAAAAGCTAGGGGACTCAACCCACATGTGGGGAGTCACCCTAACCCTTGCTCTTGTTGCCAGGTATCTCCTGACAATTCGAAGATAGCTCCCAGGCCGCCGATTCCGCCGTTTACCGTTCAAGCAGTCGGTTTGTCTGCGCGAACGGTTATTTTTTCAGTTCGAACGGTAAAAAAGTATTGCTTTTTCCAAGAAGTGTGTATATTTGCATTGTCCTAGATGGGTCGTATCTCGGCCCACTCTTTGAAAAACTGAGTCTTTTGAAGGGCAATGTGTTTTTTCGCCGATGTCCGTCGGCAGCTCTAGACCCTAATTCTTGCACTCTTGACCCTTTTGTCCCGAGGAAGATTCAGTACGCAAAAAATCGAAAAGCGCGGCTCAGGTTGCGCTTTTTGCTTTTTTAGGCGTTTTGGGACGGTTTTTGGAGTTGTTTTCAGGAAAATGAGTCCGTGATCTCCATTTCCGACGCGGTCAATCTTGAAGCGTTGTATCGAAAGGCGAAATCACTTCAAGTATTGAATGATTTCATTGAATTCAAATCCCAGAAGACCAACTGCTTCTGAAATGACCGAGTCCTTAGATTCCCCGTTCAAGAAGCGTGTATGGATGTCCGCTGAAAAATCTCGCTTGCTCAATTTGCGGCCTTGAGCATCGACCAGCAGTTGATGATGAAGGAAAACGAGATCGTCGCGCCCTCCCAGCATTCGACGCATCAAGATTTGTCTTCCAGTTGAACTTAGGATATCCATTCCCCTCACAATCAGGTTGATGTCGTGACGGATGTCGTCCACAACCACCGCGAATTGATAGGTCCAGTGCCCGTGATTGTCACGTATGGCGACATCTCCAACCTCAGAAAAGGGATGTTGCACCTGCTCGCCGAGCAAAATGTCTTGGAAACGCACGGACTCATCGGAAAGCCTCACGCGCAGTGTCCTGCCCGGACCGTCCTCCAATCCCCGATTCCGGCAATGCCCATCATACCGCAGTTCCTCTCCATCCGCCTGACCGGTGCGCCCCACAATTTTGGTCCGGGAGCAATCACAGGCATAGACCAGTCCCTGTGCCCGGAGTTCCTCCAAGGCAGCGACGTAATGCGCCTCACAATCACTTTGCCGGAAATCGCATGCTCCCGAGCGGAACTCCTCGATCTTCCCCAAATCGGGCAATAGGCCAAGCCACTCCAGGTCTTGCAACAGTGCCGCCTCAAATTCCGGCTTGCAGCGCGTGCGGTCATGGTTTTCGAGCCGCAACACGACCTCGCCATCCAGTGCCCGTGCCAATCCCCACACGTAAATCGCATTCACCACATGGCCCATGTGCAGGTAACCCGTCGGGCTCGGCGCAAATCGCGTCCTTGCCCTGCGTCCACCCATCTGCAATCGTGTAGCCGTGACCATTTCCTCCCAGTGCATGGCCCAAAGATGATGGTTCCCCCATGCATAGACAAATGCCGGGCCCCTATCTGTGCCCCAATCTGCCCGAGGAGCGTTTCAGCAATCAACAGTGCTCCCCATAACCCAAGTAAGGCACCGAATCCTGCGGCAGCTGCACCAATCGTATAAGTCCTCTGTGAAATGGAAGGCGGTCGATCACGTCAGCGATCGGGATACTGATCCTCTTCCCCTCCGGGGACATAGAGGTCATTGGCGCCGGACCAGTTTTGGCGGTAGTTCCATTGGGCGTGGGCGTCATGGGGCTCCTCGTCCGGCTCGTCCTGCCAGGCATAGCGCTTCCGTGGCCGCACGTCCACCTTGCGGAATCCCCAAGCCATGGCCACGCCTGCGAGCGCTCCGAAGAGGTGCGACTCCCAAGAGATGCCCGTCTTGCCGGGAAACACCCCTGCGAGCATGCTGCTGTAAAACAAGGCGATCACCAGTGACAGGAGCAGCACGCTGCGTTCCCTGCGGATGAGCCCGCTGAAAAACAGGAAGGCCCCCAATCCATACACCACGCCGCTCGCCCCGATGATGGCAGCGGTGGGCGCACTGAGCCAGACCCAGATGCCCGACAGCAGCCATACGCCCAAGGTCACCCAGCCAGAGCTGCGCGGATAGAAATAGAAGTTCGCGGCGGCAAAGAAAAAGAGTGGCCCCGAGTTGCTGATCAGGTGCTCGAAGTCGTCGTGAACCAGCGGCGAGGTTAGGATTCCCAGCAAGCCCTCCCAGCGGCGCGGAATGTTCGCGAGGAGGCTCTTGTCGATGTCGAGGCTGTACAGAACGAAATGGATCACCCACATCACCGCCACCAGGATCAGGGCCCCGGCCAGGCTGTACAATATGCGGTGATGGTCTTCGCGCTGTCGCATGATGGAAAGATAACACGCATCCCCTGTCATTTTGTTTTGAATGCATGGAATTCCTCATCCATTCGAGGAGTCCAAGGCGATGTCCGAATGGCCCCCCAACACAGCGACTGTATGCAGATGTGTACAATACTGTACAGCGAATGTGTGGCCGATTGACCGATGTGGAGGACGTGCCAAAAATGTCCAGATGACCTAAATCGATTCACTTCCCGAACCTGCGAAATGGCCCGTTTTGGCACGTGGATTGGATCATTGACGATGTATTCAATTTCTATTCACCGATTAAAAATTTAAACGTCATGAAAAAACTCGTACTCCTTTCCGCATTGATCCTTGCAAACGTTTTCGCATTCGCTCAGGCTCCCAAGGCCATTTCGAAGGAAATCAAAACCCAAGAGCGCTGGGGCGAGCCCGGCCATGGAGGGTACCATGCGCCCCCTGTGATGAGTCAGGCTGACTTCAGGATGGCCTGCGACGTGATCGCCCGACAGGCCTTCGACAGGGACAAGCTCTCGATCGCCAAGCAGGTCGTCCGGGACAACCTCGTGAGCTCGCTCCAAGTCCGCGACATGGCCAGCCTCCTCACTTTCGAAAGCACCCGCGTGGACTTCCTCAAGGCTGCCTACACCAGTGTGGTGGACCCCCAGAATTACTACGTGACCAATGATGTCCTGACCTTCAGCTCCAGCATCGCCCAAGTGACCGCTTACACCAACAGCGTCGGCATGAGCGGTGGCGGTACCTGGACCGGCTCCTACGGTGGCATGAATGGCGGTGGTCAGAATGGTTGCGGCGGTGGCGGCAGTGGCAGCGGTCATGGACATGGTCACGGTTACGGACACGGTGGCGGTCACCACAACCACGCTGGACCCTGCGGCAGCGCCTGCGGAACCATGGGCCAAAACGGCTACTACGGCAACGGTGGTGGCAACTGTGGTGCCCCGGTCTCTGGCTCCGGTCACGGCATCACCTTCTCCGGTGGCATGAACGTACAGCCCGCCGCCCCGATGTGTGGGATGTGCAGCGGCTACCACCAAATGAACATCCTCTGCGAAGGCGAATTCGGAAACGTGGCCAATGCGATCAACAACCGCGTCTTTGAATCCGACAAGATCCTCGTGGCCAAGCAGGCCATCGGTGGACGCCTCCTGAGCGCCAGCCAAGTGGGCCGTGTCATGGACATGTTCACCTTCGAAAGCACCAAGCTGGACTTCGCGAAGTGGGCTTACCGTCAGTGCTTCGATCCTCAGAACTACTACATCGTGAATGATGCCTTTACTTTCAGCAGCAGCATTCGCGAACTGGACGAGTACATCCGCCGCGGGTAATCGATTCCTGAACATAAATGGGTGCCGGGGGCTTTGCCTCCGGCACTTTTTCATTCCTCGTATGCTTCAAGTGGGGGATCAATTCCTCTGCGAATGCGCGTCGCAGGCTCCAACCAAACGACATCCTCGCTGGTCGCAAGAAGGAACCAGCCTCCGTGGCAGCTTTCCCCAATGCCCAAAAAGTGTAAATTGTTCCGGTGAAGCGACAAGGCACATCATTGTTCATCACCATCCCGACTGCCATCTTCCTGGCGGTTTCAGGGGTGCTGTTCTTTTTTCGGCAGCCGATGAACACAGGGACTGCGTCGCCAGACAAGTCGCCCGAACCGACGCCTGAGTTGGCGGTGCAGGACACAACCCCGGTGATTTCGCTCATCGACAGCCTGGAAGCCTTGCCGGACTCGCTGAATCCCTTCATCCAGCAGGTCGATCTAGATGAGCCGACTGAGCGCGCCTTGGCGGTGCAGCAATGCGGGACCTGCCACGAACGGGCCTACCAAAACTGGAAAGACGGCCCTCATGCCAATTCCTTCAAATCCATGCGCAAGCTCTACGAGACCGCGACGGATACCTCCATCGGGTATTTTCCGAAGGCGTATGGGAAGTGGCTCCACCAAAACATGAGCATCTGCTTCCAGTGCCATACCAGCCAAAACCTCTTCGAGACCAATTTCAAGGGCGTGGAACTTGTCGCGGACCAGCACCTGATCAACGACAGCCTGTTTCCCGACCTGCACAAGTTTGCCAAGCCCAGGACCGACCCACGGACATTTTCCACGGGCACCGACTGCTTCACCTGCCACTACAACGGCGAGCGGATCATCACCGGCCCAGACTTCAAGCCCGATCCCGCCAAGGCCGAGATGCCAGGCTACTGCAATCCGCTTCCCACGCCCTTCTTCACCACCAATACCAACTGCTACAGCTGCCACCACTTCAGCGTGGAGACGATGGAGGAAAACATCGCCCGAGGATTGGAGGTTCCGGAAAAGAGCTGTATCCGCTGCCATCAGACCTATGACGAGCAGGGCAACCGCACGCATTACGATGAATGGCGTTTCGCCGACCACAAGCGGCACCCTGTCCACGCTCCCAAGGGCGGCCTGTTCGAGACCATCAACATCAACGTGACCAAGGGAGAGCCTACCCGCCTGACCCTGGATTGGTACAATGCGGCAAGCCCCCATGCCCTGAGCGAGTGCGGTGAGATCGTACTGGAGGTACTGGTGCGTGACCAGCGCGGACACCAAGTGCTCAAGGAGGACATTCGGCTGAATCGCAAAGCCGAGCACGACCCCGACTTGCGGACACAGCTGGATGGCGGTGACCCGCCCGGTGAGTTCGGGCATGCCTTTGACCCATGTGATGCACCCTTGCGGGAGGAATTTACCTTGGAAGGCGAAGGCATTCGGAGTGGGCGCATCTACCTCACGGCCATCGACAAGGCGCAGTATTGGGGGGATGATCGCATCGGCGTCAAGATTTACAGAAAGGAGATCGCCTTTTGAAACGGCAGCTGCATCGGCACTTGTTCTGGGCCCTGTTGCTGATCGTGGCAGGTTGCAAGGACGGCTGGAATCCGCCCCCTCCGGAGTCTTGGTGCAAGCCTGAGGATGCGCGGCGGATCTTGACCGAGGAGTATGCGTACCGTTCAGCCCACCCAGAGGAATCGGTCTTGCAACCCACCTCGTTCGAGGGTTCGTCATTCACCTATACTGACGTGAAGCCCATCTTCCAATCGAACTGCTGGCCATGCCACCGTCCGGGAGGGAATGGGCCATTTCCGTTGCAGACCTACGAGCAAATCAAGCGAAAAGCCTCCACGATCAAGGAGGTGCTCAGCGAGCGGGTGATGCCCCCATGGATTGCTGACTTGGAGTACTCCGACATCCTGGATGCGCCAGCCATCACCGACGAGGAGCGTTCGAAGATCATCTGGTGGATCGACCATGGGATGGAACGCGGTGCTCCGGATGCCCCAGCAGGCTTGGAATCGGAGCAGGTCTTGGACAGCGCGGACATCTACGTGAGCCCAGCCGAACCCCACGAGATCACCAGCAATACCGATTCCTACCAATGCTTCATCCTCGATCCCAAGCTCAGCGAGGATTCCTACGTTGAAGCCATCTCGTTCGAATCCTCCAATCCCATCACGATCCACCACATCATGATGTACATCGACACCATGGGTGTGCTGGACAGCTTTCCGGCGGACTGGGACTGCATGAAGGACAGCATCGTGAATGAATTTGTGCCCATCGACAGTTGGACCAAGGGGCATCAGATGATCCGGTACAGTGCGGACTTCGCCCACAAGTTTCCCAAGGGCACCAAGATGCTCCTGCAGATCCACTATGGCGACGAAGGCTTCAAGGGCAAATTGGAGCAGGTCAGGGTCGGCCTGCATCTCAGGGACTCCCCGCCGCCCAGGGTCATCCATTGGGAAATCTTGAACAACCTCGACATCTTCATCCCCGCCAACAAGATCAAGGTCGAAACCATTGAATACAAGGTCGAAAAGGACATCTCGATCCTCGGCTTGGTGCCCCACCTGCATTTCATCGGGCGAATGGTGGAGATCTATGCCATGACCCCCGATTGCCGCAAGATCAACCTCTTCAAAAGCAATGTCTGGGAGTACCTGTGGCAGGGGCGTTACATGTTTCCGCGGCCCATCCATGTGCCGAGCGGTAGCACCGTTTACATGAATGTCCTCTATGACAATACCGCTGGCAACCCCGTCCAACCCAATGACCCCATCGTGGACATTCGGTACGACAACTACTCCAACCAGGAGATGATGGTGCTCTGTCTCTACTTTGTCGATTATTGGAAGGGCGATGAAAACAGGACGGTGGGCGAATTGGTGCGCTAGTTGGGTGCTGATGGCGTGGATGTGCTCCCATGCCCAGGTGAACGCCCAGCAAATGGTCAGCGCAAGTCCAGACGATGTGCGAAAGGTCTTCGATGCGCACAAGGCGACCTGTCTCTTTTTCTTCGTGGAGGACTGCCCTGTTTCCATGCGGGACTTCGGAGTCGTGAAAAGTCTCTCCGAGCGATTTGCAGGGGAATCCATGGCCTGGATCGCAGTGTACCTCGGAACCAATGGGGACCGCCTCGCTGCCATCGCGGACTCCATCGGCCTCCCCATCGCCTATGCACAGGATCCACATCATGTTTTGGTGGACATGGCCTCGGCGAGGGTCACTCCAGAATACTTCCTCTTCGATTCCAAGGGAAACCTCCGCTACCGGGGAGCCATCGACAATTATGCGGTCGGCTTCGCCAAGCACCGCCCCAGGGCTACGTCCACCTACCTCGCGGATGGGATCCAGGCCTTGATGGAAAACCGGGCAGTGCGGACCAAGTCCACCCAACCGTTTGGCTGCGTGATCGAGCCAGTGGACCGAGAGTAGCCGAAGTTACAAGGTCTCCTCGATGAGCCTTCTCACCCGGCCAAGCTCGTCGGGTTGCTTCAGATCCACGATCACGATCGAATCCTTCCACCCACGGGCCTTGAGTTCGACCAACTCGGCTTGGAATGGATTGTCCTCCAGCCACAGGAACGGATGCTCGAAATCAATCCCCTCCGTCTTCATCGCATCCCAATTCGTCGCCTTCACCTGTTGGAACAGCGGCATGGCCTCGGCGGGATAGTGCCTTGCGAGGTAGCGGACAGCCGTCGAGGCATCCCCCTTGCAATGCGTGGTGAGCCAGTAGCATTCGAAATGTGTCGTCGCCCAATGGATGAAATCTAGGGCGCCCTCGGGCACCTGCCCCTTCCGGTCGAGCAAGACCCCGTCGATGTCCAGGTAGAGCCGCATCAACGGATTTTGCTGGGCATGGGGCGGCTGCCGCCTTTGACAGCCTTGAAGCCCTTGACGTATTCCTCGAATGTCTTGGAGATGCCACCGCGCTGCGCGATCGCGTTCCCGAGGGCCTTCCAAGCCTTGGCGTCGTTGGGGTCCTTGCATTCATGCTCAGCGATCAGGGCTTGGTCCAGTGGCGTGCTGCCCTTGGGGAAGAAATAGGATTTGCCTTGGGCTTGGTGCTTGGCATTGGTCGTGCGGTTGATGTCGATGCCCGCCTTGAGGACCCGGTCGATCATGCCGATATCGCCGCGTTCAGTCCCGAGGTGCAGGGCTGTGTAGTCCGCCAAGGGCTGTGCCAGCGCAGAGGCGCCTTTGTCGAGCAGCCAAGTTGCGGTGAGGACGTGCCCTTCCTGCATTGCATTCGAAAAGGACGAATTGCCACGGGAGTCTAGGGCGCGAAGGTCGGCGCCATGCTTTTGGAGGGAATCAGCAAGGCGGAGGACCATGATGTCGGCATCGTCGGGCGACTCCAGGCGGGCGCGGTGCGCGCAGAGGAGGTGCAGTGCTGTGCGTCCGGCTGTGTCTGCGAGTCGCACATCTGAGCCAGCATGCAGGAGCAGGGTGAATGTGCGCAGGCGGCCATCGTCCATGAGCGGGCCGCGCGCGGCAAGCAGGAGCGGGGATTCCTCGGCGGGATTTTTCAGGTTGGCGTCGGCCTTGGCGGTGAGGAGGAGGGCGATGAGGTCGTAGGCACCTTGATAGGAGGCATAATGCAAGGCAGCATAACCACGGTCGTCCGTCGCATTCACATCCGCGCCAGCGGCGATCAGGGCTTGGACGATTTTCTTTTGACGCTCCGGGACCACCATACCCCCGTCGGCAGCCACAGCGGCGATGAGTGGGGTGCGGCCCTTGGCATCGGTCGCGCTCAGGTCTGCCTTGGCATCGATACAGGCTTGCACCTGCGTTGGCTCAGCGGCTTTGATCGCCGCAAAGATGTCGCATCCTTGAGCAGAGACGACATTCCAGGAAAAGACAGAAAGGAAAACGAGTAGCAATGCCTTCATCGTGCAAAGGTGAACACCCTGAGGTTACAATGGGCAAGGAGAAACAAAAGGAAAGCACTATATTGACATCCAAACAACAAAGAATCCATGAAAATGAATGGACTCCGATCAAGTCGTTTCCCGTCATGGGCAAAAGTGCTGGTGATTGCAGGCCTGCTTCTGTGTTTTGTGCAATCCTTTGCCTGCCATCGATCTTCGCTCAACCCTACCTCCATCAGCTGGAGCAGCACAACCCATGAGTATGTGATCTCCGTCCGGCTCGATGTCGGTTCCGGCCGGACTGGCGCACTGTTGGGCGCGGATGGCGACACACGCACGATCGCATTTGGCTTCTACAAGGCATGCACCACGTTGACGGTCAATTCTTTCTCCCCGAACCAAATCACGGGTACGTTTACCGGCTGTACCATGCCCGGCATGAATGTTGGCGCACAAGGGGCGCCATTCAATAGCCAAGAAACTGTCATGTATGTTGATCCAGGGTACTATGGCTTTGGCACCTGTGTCACGAGGCCATTCGAATGCATCAGCACCACAGCCCTCTGCGGCAATGTCGCCACCCATTCCTACAACTTCACCTTCCGCACGAACATCATGCCCGACTCCATCCGCGTGTTCGGGGTGGAAGGAGCTGGCAATCCAATTGGTGGTTGTTACCCGCAGACCGATTTGCTATTGACTTGGTCCGAACAGCCATCTGCTCCAATGCCATTCAATTGCCTGCCACCGCAGCAAGTTCCTACTGGCCCCGGTTGTCTGGGGGTGATGCCCGATTTCAGGCCGCAAGCGCCGCTTCCCCTCAATTGCAACGGCACCAATTACTCGATCCTGACGCAGGTGCCCGCACCGGGATCCGTGGTAGGCGGCTTGGGAAGCAACCTGACAGTGAGTTTCTACTCCCCCAATGGCAATGTCATGGCCCTCACCTGCACCTTCCAAGCCACGGTTGTGGATCGGAGTCCTCCGACGGTCATCTGCCCCGCGAATGTGGCCATCCCGATGAATTCAGGTTGTTCAGCCACCCTCACCAACCTGCTCGCCCTTGGCTCCACCACGGACCACTGCGACCCCAACCCATCCATGATCCAAATTCCAGCGCCTGGCGCGGTCTTCACCGGAACCTCCACCGTGCGATTTGTGAGCACCGACGCTTCGGGGAATTCGGCCTCTTGTTCATTTCTCGTCACGGCCGCCGATCAGCAACCCCCGAACTTGACCTGCCCACCGCCACAGACAGCAAGCCTCGGTCCACAATGCCAGTACCTCCTGACGAATGTGGCGGGCCTAGCTACCGCGACCGACAATTGCACGACCAATCCATCGATCACCCAAAGCCCGGCGCAGGGGACTGCTTACACGCTACCCGGTGCGCAGACGGTCACATTGACCTCGACAGACGCCGCAGGCAATACCTCGACTTGCGCGATGACCTTGCAGGTGAATCAGCTCCCTCCGCAGATTGTCTGTCCGGGCGGGTCCGCCATTCCACTTTCTTCGAATTGTGACGCCTTCCTGCCTGACTTCACTGGTTCCGCCACATTTCAGAACCTCTGCCAGCCTGTCCCGCTGACACTGAGTCAAGTGCCGCCTCCGGGGCAGCAGTTGATCGGCGTCGGCCCCACGGCAGTCATGCTGGTGTCCACCGATACCTCGGGCGCGCAGAGCACCTGCAACTTCACCGTCATGGTCGTGGACAATGCCCCGCCGTCCTTGACCTGCCCCGGCTCGCAGACATTGGCATTGGATGCGAATTGCCAGGCGAACTTGCCGGGCTATGCCACGATGGCCATCGCCTCGGACAACTGCACGGCTTCGCTGGGGATCGTCCAGTCGCCTGCGGCGGGCAGTCCGATCACAGGCCCCACGACCGTGACCCTGACGGCGACCGATGCCTCTGGCAACACCTCCACGTGTGCATTGGCGGTGCAGGTGACGGACCCCATACCCCCGTCGCTGACCTGCCCCGGCCCGCAGACCCTCGCGGTGGGCACCAACTGCACGGTGAGCCTGCCGAGCTACTCCTCGGTTGTCACAGCCACGGACAATTGCACATCCGCCCCGGCCTTGGTGCAGTCGCCATCCGGCGGAACCATCCTCGGCATCGGATCGACAACGGTGACGATGACCGCCTCAGACCTCAGCGGCAACACGACCACTTGCTCATTCGCGGTCGCCATCTTGGACAATGCACCGCCGTCATTGACCTGTCCTGGAGCGCAGACCTTGCCATTGGACACGAATTGTTTGGCAAACTTGCCAGCCTACAACACGATGGCCATCGCATCGGACAACTGCACGGCTTCGTCCGGGATCGTCCAATCGCCTGCGGCGGGCAGCATGCTGCTGGGCGGGGGAA
>JAXLVK010000014.1:0-79307 GCA_046329055.1 Bacteroidia bacterium | reverse complement strand
CCATGAAAGTGGTGAGGCTCCTAAAATACTCTTTGCGTGTTGCCGCCCTGCAGTTAACCTCCCTACCTCACCCCCGGCAGGTCTGAGAACCGCCGGACTCCCTTGATGAAGTATTGCCAGACCACGCTGCGTGGGTAATAGCCCGCCTTGGGCTTGGGGATGCGCTTGAGCTCCTTGTAGGCACGCTTCCTGGCCTTGATCCAGTACCCGATCGCGAAGTAGATCGCAAAATGCGCCTTGAGAATGGCCCAGACCGTCTGGAAATCGCCACCCACCATGGCCTTGGTCGCCCAGACCCCGTCCAGGCATAACCGGAAGAAAAACTTGTACCAGACCTGGCTCGCGGGAAAATTCTTGAGCAGGGTCGCGATGCTGTTATGGGCGTTCAGGTAGGTCTTGCGGGGATTGCTCTTGGGCAAGGTGCCGCCGCCGAGGTGCCAAGCCACCGAACCCGGCTCATAGACCACCCGGTAGCCATGGTTTTGCGCCCGCCAGCAAAAGTCGATCTCCTCCATGTGGGCGAAAAACCGATCCTCAAACAAGCCAATCCGGTCCGTCACCGACTTCCTTACCAGCATGCAAGCGCCCGTGGTCCAGAGCAGGTCATGCGGCCGTTCGTATTGTCCGGTGTCCTGCTCATTCGTCTCGAACATGCGGCCCCGGGTGAAGGGGTAGCCAAACATGTCGATGTAGCCGCCCGCCGCGCCTGCGTACTCGAAGCGGTCGCGTTCCTGAAATGAGAGGAGCTTGGGCTGCACCGCTGCGATGCTGGGATCGGCCTCCGCCGCGGCCACGAGCGGCCCGAGCCAGCCCGGATGCACCTCGACATCATTGTTCAGGAGGACGTAGTAGGGCGTCTGGACATGCGGCAGGGCCATGTTGTTGCCCGTGGTAAAGCCGTAGTTCTTGTCCAGGGGCAGCCGCTCCACCTGTGGGAAGGCCATCTCCAAGTACTCCAGGCTCCCATCCAATGAGCCATTGTCCACGACCAGCACCTTGTAGTTGGGGTAGGTCGTGCCCAGTACCGACGGCATGAACTGCTCCAAGTAGGAGCGTCCGTTCCAGTTCAGGATGACAATGGTGACCGCAGGCTGCATGGATGACTCAGCGTCCAAATTTGCTCATGTCCATGCCGGGGATATTGGGCAGGAAGTTGTTGCTCACGCGTCCGATCTCCTCACGGGCCACATTTTCGGCGGCCTCCATCGCTTTGTTCACTGCGGCGGCGATCAGGTCTTCCATGATCTCCTTGTCGTTGCGGTCCATGATGTCTGCATCCACCGTGATCTTGAGGATTTTCCGGTTGGCATTGGCGGTGACCACGACCATGCCGCCCCCCGACTCAGCCGTGATGGTAATTTCATCCAATCGCTGCCTAGCACGCTCCATCTCGGACTGCATCTCCTTGAGCTTGCCCATCAAATCCATCGGGTTGAACATAGATTTAGTAAAATTAAGTTGGTGTAAGGGTGAAAATCCCAAAGATAAACAAACGTGAGGCCCGTGGAAATGTTTCTACGCAGGTGGTAGCTGAGCAAAGCATCATTGGTTACACAGGCGATCCGGCCGAGGTCAGTTTTTTGGAAAATTGAGAGTCCTCGGCGGGCTTCCGTTTCCAGCGGCGGTGCGACCAGAGCCAGTCCGCGGGATTTTCCCGGATGATGGACTCGAGCATTTCCACGTGACGGTCGGTGAGGGCATGGCAGCTCTCCTTGCTGAATGGCAGCAGGTCCTTGTGGGGGACATGCCGCAGGGCCACGGTGTAATAACCCCGGCGCTCCCGGCGGATGTCGAAGTAGTACAGCGGCACATCCAGCTTGAGGGCGATGGTCGCGATCCCGAGTTGCACGGCAGCGGGCCGTCCGAGCAGCTCGGTGAAATAGAGCTTGGGTTGCGGATTGGGCACCTGATCGCCGAGGAAGGCGATGTAGCAGGGCTGCTTGAGCCGGGTGATGCTCTCGCGGTAGGTCTGCTCCATGGTGATCATCTCGTTGCCCAGGCGGGTGCGGATATGCAGCATGAGGGCGTCCGCGATGCGGCTGCTCTGCGTTTTATATACGCCGACCGTGGAGAAGGGCAGTTGGAGGCCCATGCCGGAGCCGAGCCATTCCCAGTTCGCAAAGTGGGCGAAGACGGCGATGCCCCCACCGCCATGGGCGATCATGTCCGGGATCACCTCGGGATTGGAGTGGCGGACGCGGCGGCGGAGGTTGGCGGGGGAGATGCTCAGGAGCTTGATGGTCTCCATGATCACATCCGCGAGGTTCCTGTAGAATGCAGCCGCGATGGATTGGATCTCGGCGTCGGACTTTTCAGGAAACGATTGCTGGAGGTTGTCGAGGACGACTGCGCGGCGGTACCCGATCACGCGGTGGAGGAACCATGCCAGGGCAGAGGCTTGCAGATGCAGCAGGGGCATGGGCAGCAGGCTCCAGAGGTAGAGTGCCGCGCGTACGGGGTGGTATGCCAGTGGGGGCTTCAGATGAAGTAGGGGCGACAGCTAGAGTGCGTGGCCGTGACCGGCATTTCTACCGGATTTCGTCCTTCAGCGCGTCCACGTCCAGGTTGGCGTCGTTGGCGGTGCGGTACAGGTTGAACTCCCAGCGGGGGTTGTTCAGTTCGCCGCGCAGGTCGCTGTGGAGCAGGACATAGTCCGCCGTGGCCTCGTTCGGGTTGTAGAAAATGAACCGCACATTGGCCTGGGTCTTGATCTTGTTGTAGCGCCAGACATCGTAGGGATGCTTGCTGTTGCTGCTCGGATTCCGCTCGATGTCATTGGGGGAGCCATAAGTGAGCAGGATGCGGCCACGGTCCGTACGCCAGCCCTCGAGGTGGGCAGCCTTGAAATGCTGATTGGCGTAGTCCACGCGGGCTTTGTACTCGGTCCAAGCCTTGATCGGGTTGCCGGAGCTGCCTTTGCGGTTTTCCCAGAAGTTCATGAAGAAATTTTTCTTCTCATCGAGGGTCTTCAGGGCATTGGCGAAATCGCGCTCGGTATTGGTGCTGATGTAGTAGAGCGAGTGGATGTAGTAGGTGAGTTTTTCCTCGTCGAGCTTGAACACTTCGTCAAACGCGCCAGCGCTCATGCTCGTCTGGATCTCCATGCGGGTATTCACCACGAAAAACTTCTTGGAGGTGTTCTCGATGAGCTTTTGCTCCTTATTGTACAGCTCCACGTTCAGGTAATAGGTCTGCGTGGGCAGGTTCTTGATGTTGAAGCTGCCGTAGAGCACATCCAGGGGCTTGGAGGTATGCTTGAAGGTCAGGCCATATTCCTTCCCGATCTTGGAGGTGTTGCCAGCCAGGGTGATGTAGGCGCTGGCAAAGTAAACCTCACTGGCCTCAAGCTGACTGTTGTACGTCTCCACGTAGAAATTCAGGGAGTCCAGATCCTGGTAGGTTCCATTGGTCACGAGCGGGAGGATGTCAAATCCCAGCTTGCTATGCGCCTGCTGCAGGGTGGTGGGCTTCACGGATTGCACGAATTCGATCTCGCTCGTGGAGGCAAAACCCGTGGGTTGCTCCTTGATGCTCACATCAAAGACGAACTGATGCATGTGGGCATTGGGCTGGACCTTGTCCTTGAGGAAGCCAGTGAATTCGTACTCACCCGGTGCCAGGCTGATGCGGCGCACGTCCATGATGCCAAAGGTGGTATTGGCGGGGCTGCTGTCCTGCACGGTGGGGCTCCAGAGTTCGAACGCCTTGTCGTAAGGGATCGCCTCCTCGCCCACGCCGCCCTTCTTGCGGATGGCATAGCGCACCTCCAGCAGCCCTTGCAAGCCTCCGTCCTCGGCCTTGGCATAGCTCACCGAGCCTGCGTCCACGTCCAGGTAAACCTCGACGTAGGGTTTGCCGGACGCATCGTAGAACTTGCACACGTCCACGTAGTACATCAGCTCCTTGGCGGCGAGGCCGGAGGTGATTCCGGTCAGAACGAACAGCAACGCGAGGAGGGAGAGTCTTCTTCTCATGCCCATTTTTTCTATTTTTACCATCTGGCGGCTGGTGCTGAGCGCATTTCAAGCCGCTTTTTAGCTGTAAAAATACGGAATAGATGAAGATTTTTCCGGTTTATTATTTCCCTCCGGTTTCATGGTTTGCCGCAGCCTTGCAGGCGGGTGACATCGTTTTGGAGCGATGGCAGTTCTACCGCAAGCAGCAGTTTTTCAACCGGATGGAGATCAAGAGCCCGGACAAAATCCTCCGGCTGAGCATCCCGATCCAGAAGGCTGTCGAGCATACCCCGGTGGGGCTGCGGACCATCGCCCACGACTGGAATTGGCGGCATGACCACTGGAAGTCCATCGAGTCCGCGCTGCGGTCCTCGCCCTATTTCGAGTACTACGAGGGGCGCATCCAAGCCTTCTACAAGGAGCCCGTGGACTCGCTCTTCGACTTCAACCTGGCCATCATCACCATGGTCAGGGACACGCTCAAGCTGCCCATTCAGTGGACGGTGTCCGAGCGCTACCTGGAGCCGGATGCCTACGAATTGGACCTGCGAGAGGGATTCAACCCCAAGGACGGGCGGATGCCAGAATGGTTCCAGCCGCGGAGCTACCTGCAGGTCTTCGGGGACGTGTTCTCGCCGGACCTCTCGATCGTGGACCTCATGTGCAACAAGGGGCCAGAATCGGAACGGATTTTGCGAGAGAGCATCAGGTCGATGGACAATTGACAATGAATCATTGATAATGAATAATTCGCGATGGGGCAGGTAAGACTTTGGCGTAGATGGATGGTCGGGGCAGCATGCCTGCTCTTGGGGATGGGTTCTGCAATGGCCCAGCGGGACAGTGTGCCGCATATCGTGGCGGGCTTGTTTGACTGGGCGGCGTTCAAGCAGCAGGTCCGGGCGCCGCAGTTCCAGCAAAATGACCTCGCGATTTATGTCCTGCGCAAGGACAGCCTCGGCGAGCTCATTTCCCAGGAAGAAAACTCCAATTGGATCAAGGATTGGCACTTCATTGACATCAATGCCGACCGCTACGTGGACGCCTTCTACTCTGGCGCGACCAAGGCCAAGAAGGGATTCTACACCTACTTCATGCGCTGCGACACTGGGATGCGGTTTCCGATCAAGCTCAGCGCGCCCGGTTACGTCCATTCGCTCAAGCCCAGCAAGCAGGGCGTGGAATTCATCCTCCGGGACGATGCCCAAGCCCCGCGCTACCTGCACACCGTTTCCGAATACTTCTTTTCCTTCGCCGGTGACAGCATTTCCATCGGCTGGCAATTGCAGATGGTCAGCACCACCGATGTCCCGCAACTCGGCCCCATGACCGCCATCGTCCTGAAGGCTGGCGGACAGCTCCGCAGCTCCCCCAAGGTCACCAACGAACCCCCCGTGGACTACGACGGCGACGGCAAACCCGACATGGTCGGCAACGTCGTCGCCAACCTCGCCCCTGGCTTGAGAGGCTACCGCACGGCATCCCGTGAAATCAACGGCGAGAAATGGTCTTTCGTCGTCATGCTCGACACCCCCAAGTCGCCCTTCGTCTTCCAACCCATCCCCAAGGTGCAGATGGGCTACGCCGGATGGGTTCTTGACGCGACCATCACGGGCGGGACGGGGAAGTGAGGGGGAATGGCATTCCGCAAATCTGTCCATTGGGACAGATGAAATCGCTAGCTTTGAGGCAAATGACCCGGAAAAAGCTCCCTATCGGCATCCAAGACTTTTCGAAACTGATCGAGGAAGGCTACTTATATGTCGATAAGACCGAATACTACCATAGACTAATCAGCAGCGGCTCTTATTACTTTTTCTCGAGACCGCGCAGGTTTGGGAAGTCGCTCATGATCACTACCCTCAAACACATTTTTGCTGGGAACAAGGACTTGTTCAAGGGGCAGTGGATCCACGACAAGATCTGCTGGGACCCGCATCCCGTGATCCACCTGGATTTCACACAGATTTCCAAGCGTGCATCCACCTTGGAGGAAGGCATTGCGCTTGCATTGGGAGATATCGCAGAGCAACACGGCATCGAACTCTCCGACCATGCCAACCCCGGAAAATTCCTGGAACTGATCCAATCGCTCGGGCAGGAAAGGAAGGTCGCGATCCTTGTCGATGAATACGACAAGCCTCTCGTGGACAATATCGAAGACACCAATTTGGTGGAGCAGAATCGGCAATCCCTGAAAAACTTGTACTCGGTACTGAAAGGAAATGACCAACACATCGCCTTTCTCATGCTCACCGGGGTCACCAAATTCAGCCAAGTTTCCATCTTCTCGGACCTGAACCACCTCAATGATATTTCCATCGACGCGAGCTACGCGCAAATGGTCGGCTATACGCACGAGGAAATCCTTCAGTATTTCCCAGCCCATTTGGAAGCATTGAAGGCCAGTTGGGCGGATACCTATCCCGATGTATTGGCCGAAATGAAGGCATGGTACAACGGCTACTCCTGGGATGGAGTTCATGCAGTTTACAATCCGTTTTCCATCCTTAACCTATTCTCCAAGAATGCCTTCGGGGAGTATTGGTTTGCTACGGGAACACCGACCTTCCTCATGAAGCTCATCCGCTCCAAACACTACGGAGCATTCGATTTGGAAAACAGTGTCATGTCGCTTCGCTCGCTCAACCGTTTCGATGTCCCTGACATTGACATTCATGCGGTCTTGTTCCAGACGGGTTACCTCACTATCAAGAGCAGGGATAGGGCGCTACAGACGGTGACATTGGACTTTCCCAACCGGGAGGTAGCCAATGCCTTTTCCGCCCACCTACTATCCGAACTTTCCGAAAAGGCGGCGAGCATGACAGATTCGTTGGTCTTTCAGATGGCACGTCAACTGCGCGTCGGGGAGGTGAGCAGCTTCATTCACTCCCTCAAGTCGCTATTTGCGGGCATTGCCTATCCGATTCAGCCATCTGAGGCATTGGGAATGGAGAATTATGAAAAGTACTACCATACCATGTTCTACCTGGTGCTGAGGCTCTTGGGCTATGACATCCAGGTGGAAGTGCTCACCCATACGGGTCGGATCGATGCCGTCATCAGCCTACAAGGCTATGTGTATGTGGTAGAATTCAAGCTGGGCGATGCTGAGTCCGCCCTCGCCCAAATCAAGACCAAGGCCTATCACGCTCAATACCTTGGTACAAGCCGGAAAGTCATCCTGATCGGAATCGGATTCGATGTGGCGATGCGAAATGTGGGCAGTTTTCTGGTGGAAGAAGTGAACTGAAACCCCCTCACTCCCCCTGAATATCAATCGACTCCAGGTGGATCAATGAAAACAGCTTCATGATGAACTCCTGGTCCAGGTTGAGCTTGCTCGCGTGTTGCTGCACCTGCTCCACGATGGCGTTCCAGCGGTTGTGCTGGTAAAATGCGATGTTGTTTTCCTGCTTCAACGAACCGATGCGCTTGCTCAGCTCCATGCGGTCCGCGATGAGCTGCAACAGATCCGCGTCCGTGATGTCGATGGCGTCCCGGAGGATGGCAACCTGCTCCTTGTAGCTCGGATTGTCCGTGGTATGTTGCCGCCACTGCAGGTGACGGAGGAGTTCCTTGAAGGCTGTGGGGGTGAGTTGCTGCGCTGCGTCGCTCCAAGCCTCGTCCGGGTTCGGATGCGTCTCGATCATCAGACCCTCGTAGCCCAGGTTCAACGCCTTGCGGGCAATCTCAGGGATGTACTTGCGGCGGCCTGTGATGTGGCTCGGGTCGCAAATGATCGGAATCTCAGGCAGCAGGCGCTTGAGCTCAATCGGGATCTCCCAAAGCGGCTCATTCCGGAACAGGCTCTTACCATACACGTCAAATCCCCTGTGGCAGGCCATCACCTGACCCACATCCGCGCGGAGGATCCGCTCGATGCCGCCCTTCCAGAGCTTGAGGTCCGGATTGACCGGGTTCTTGACCATCACCGGCACCTTCACCCCGCGCAGCGCGTCCGCGATCTCCTGCACAGTGAACGGATTCACCGTGGTGCGCGCGCCGATCCAGAGCAGGTCCACACCCGCCTCCAGCACCGCCTCCACGTGACGCGCATTCGCCACCTCGACCGCCGTCCGCAAGCCCACCTCCGTCTGCACCCGCTTGAGCCATGCGAGCGCCTCTGTGCCCACACCCTCGAAGCTGTCCGGCGACGTCCTCGGCTTCCACACCCCAGCCCTGAAATAGCTGATCCCCGCATCGGCAAGCTGCCGGGCGGTGTCCATTACCTGTGCCTCCGTCTCCGCACTGCACGGCCCCGCAATGATTACATGGCTTTGTTCGCCGTTCTCGGCACCCATCGGGCTGACCTGGGTCAGGGATTCTACACGCGTCATCTCGTTCATTTCCAGAAAAAACGCACGAATATAGGGATTGTTCAGGGTTCTATTGGGAATTGAAGTCGATGAGCCTTTTCAGACATGGCATTTTTCAGGGAGATCAGCGAATTTCAAACTGAGCATGAGTCAAATGAGACACTCAATCCATTCTTGGGTAAGCAAACCAGCTTCATGGCTTCGAGCGGTGCGGATCACCTGCGCAATCGCCTTGTTCCCATTTTCATTTACCCACGCCGAAATCCGGGAGATTACCACTACCTGGACCGACCTTCAATCCATTGATTTCCCAGCGATGCCGGAAACAGCTTTTACCAAGGAATCAGCCGGATGTCAGTGAAGTCCCGGACGCCAGCTCTGCGCCCACCTGAACAGCTACGGAAAGTGCGCCTCCCGCAAATGGAGTTGTGAACGCAGCTACGACAACTCCATGCGCCTATTCATCTGGAATGCTTATGGCTATGGGGCCAAATTCGAGCCTTGTGAGCAACCTATCGCTGTTGAATTCGGCACAGTGATCAAGGGGGTGAAGAAAGTCCATTGTTCGTTTTCATTCAAGGCGGAAGGGGACCGCCGATTGCCCAAGATTCGCATCGGGGAGGTCATCGCCGTGAAGTACGTTGATCGACGGCCTTCTCTCGTGCAGATTTTCCGCAGATTGAATTTGTTTACCCCAATGACGGCGATCCAACCCTTTGGCCCAAGCCCCATTGGAGCGCACGCATTGAGGGGAAAGGCATTGAGCCATTCAACGTGGAGGGTTGGAACGACTGCTCTGGGCCGACTGTACAAAAGTTCGCAAGAAGCCCATGCAAGCCTGATCCGTTGTTTTTGATCGGGAAACCACGTTTGACGGCATCATCAAGGTGACTCGATCCAGAGGTGAAATGTTTTGCCTCCCGGAACGAGAAGGTGTCCTGGAATTTGAATCGGACCGCTCAGGTTCTGGTACGATCTCATCCACAAGAAGCGGGTTCCGCCGCGCTAGGCGATCCCTGTGAAGGCCATGTCCCGTCTATCTCACGTCGCCCTGCTATTTTGCCCAAAATCGGCCCCTAGGCGCACCTTGGAACGCGTATCCACGACATCATCTCCCGCATTCGCAAGTTTGCAATCAGCACGACCCGCGCCCCTCACTACCCTCATCTTCGCACTCACCCTCCTCACCACACTGCGTGAGCCTGCAGGGCGTTGTCCGCCTCTATAGCAACGATGCCCTCGACGGTGACTACATGGCCAACTGCTACACCGCCGAGGAAAAGCTGAAGCTCGTCATCAAGCAGCAAAGATCACCCCGACGGCCACTTCTGGGGGCCAATGCCGCTGGCAGCAAAAGGATTACAAGGGCGCGATCAAGTGGTACGACAAGGCATTGAAGCAAACCCCGAGCAATGTCGAGTTCGTCTTCCACAAGGGATTGGCCTACGAGGACTGGGCAAGAAGTCGAAAAAGCCGTGCACTACCTGGAGGCGATCAACCTGGACCAGAATTACTCCATGGCTTGGAAACGGCCGGGCCATCTTCTTCGCATCGGGCAGCGCAGGGCAGGCCGTGGACTATTACAGCCGCGCCATCGATGCCAACCCGCTCGACAAGGAGGCTTTCATGCTCCGTGGCAACGCCCAGACCTCCCTTGGCAATCTGCCAGAGGCCGTGACCGATTACAACCTCGTCCTCGCCCTCGATGCCGACGATCCCGACGCTTGGTTCAACCTCGCCAATGTCCAAGTCCGCCAAAACAATGCCTACGAGGCAATGAAGGCCTATTCCATGGTCCTCGAGAAGCGTCCGGGAGACCGTGACGCCCACCTGAACCGGGGCATCATCCTGCTGGCATTGGAACTGAAGGACGACGCGCGGATCGATTTCGACAGTGCCATCGCTGCGGACACCACGTTTGCCACGAGTTGGTGGAACAAGGCCTTCCTTCACGCCGAGTTGGAGCAATACGACGAGGCCATGACCGCAGTCCTCAAGGCCACCGAACTCGCCCCCAAGGAGCCGGAAGGATGGCTGCTGATGGGCCGCATCTTCTTCAAGCAACGCCGTTACAAGGACGCCATCGCCGCTTACGACCGCTGCATTTCCCTTGACAAAACCGCCTCCGAGGCTTTCCTGAACCGGGGCGAGGCCAAGCGCGTGCTCGGCGACTACAAGGGCGCATGCAAGGATTGGCACCAAGTGCTCAAGGTGGACACCGGACCCACCGCCGAGAAGGCGCAGGTCTGGATCGAGATCAATTGCAGGGATTGACCCTTATTTCCGGAAGATGTAAGTGTACCGCGTCGTCAGCACAAAGGGCTGATTGGGCACGATGAGCCGCCGCTCGGTGATCAATCCCTTGTCGTCGTAGCTGAATTCCATCGTTTGCATGGGCTGTCCATTCCCTCCAATGTAGGATTCCGTGAGCGGATGCCCTTTGGCGTCGTAGGTGTAATCGACCTGGATGCGCGCCTTGCCGTCCGGGTTCCGATTGACCATGCGGGTGATGCGTCCCTCCTTGTCGAACCGCATTTCGTAGTCGCTCTGGAGCTTGCCCGAGGTTTCCTTGCGGAGGATGCGCCACAGGGTATCGCTGATCTCGTAGGTCTCCGTCCAGTTCGTCTTCTCGCCTTGCATTTCCTTGACATTGACGGGGCGGCCCAGGTCGTCGCGCTCCGTGACCAGCTTGTAGCGGCTGCTGTCGCGGTAGCGGATCAGGCTCACTTCCAACTCATTGCCCAGGTCGTCCACCTTGTACTCGCGGCGCATGATGCTGTCCCCGCGCTGGAACAGCAACTCGGAGACCTTGAGTTTGGCGGCATTGTAGGTGGTGTGGATGGCGGAGCTGTAGCCGGATTTTTCGTTCACCGCCTGACGCACCAGCAGGCTGTCCTGGTAATCGCTGCGGGTCTCCTTGACCATCGCGCCCGTTTGGTCAAACTCCTGCGCCATCGTCGGCTGCCCGTAGGCATTGTAGAGGATCGTCTCCGAAGGAAACCAGACGATCCCCGTGTCCGAGGGCGCATTGGTTTTCGCCTCCCGCGACATCACATGCAAGCGGGCACGCAAGGCATTTTCATCCAAGGCAGCCTGCTCCACGTAGGGCAGCCACTTGGTCCGGCGCTTCTTGGAAGAGCCAGCGGATTCCTTGCAGGCAGGAAGCAGCAGCGCCACCCCCAAAACAAATGCAGCGATTCGAAGGAAACGGGTCATGCCACAAATATAACTCTGAGCCTCGATAAGGCCGCCTCCCCATCTCATCCTGCAAAAGTCCCCACAATGGAAACTCACTGAATTCTGCTCCTGCCTTCTGAAATTCGGCGAATCCTGACAATTCTGATTCAGACATATTCTGCGAATTCCGAGAATTCTGATTCAGACATCTGCATTCTGTGAATTCAGTGAATCCTGTGAATTCTGCTTCAGACAGCCCTATCAAACCGCCGCGCCAGCAACGGATGCAGGAACACCGACACGATGATCACCGCCGCCCCGACGTAGAAGCCCAGATTCAGCTCGCTCGCGTCGTCCAGCATGAAATAGGCGATGATCATGGTATAAATCGGCTCCAGATTGATGGTGAGGTTGATGGTAAAGGTCGGCAGCACTTGCAGGGCGCGCAGCGTGATCACGTAGGCAAACGAGGTGCAGCCAAATGCCAGGATCGCCAGATAGACCCAGTCCCATTTCACGGGCAAAAACGGCATCTCCGGCATCATCCCATAGTAAATCGGCGCGAGCAGTGAGAGGAACAGAAGGCCCGAACCCAGCTCCACGAGGGTCATCGTCATGGGATTCTGCTTGCCCACCAGTCCCTTGTTGAGGATGCTGAACACACAAGCCACGGCCGCCGAGAACAAGGCGACGATGATGCCCAGGATCTCAAAATCGGTGCTTCCCACCACGAGGGCCACGCCCGGAATCACCACGAGGCCGAGCAGCAACTCGTACCCCTTGAACCGTCGGCCGGTGATGATCGGCTCCAGCAAGGCAGTGAAGAAGGGGGAGCTTGCCAGCATCGCCAGCGTGACGGAGGCATTCGTCAGGGCGATTGCCCCGAAAAATGTCACCCAATGGATTGCGACCAGTACCCCGATGCCCATCATCCGTAGCAGCACCTTGCGCTCCAGCCGCATCGCATCCCGCACCACTCCCGGCCAAAACAGGAAGGTCAGCACCGTCAGGATCAGCCGCCACCAGACCAGCGTGGGCTTCGGAATCGAGATGAGGTCCCCCAATATGCCCGTGAGGCCGTACAAGAGCACGGCTGTATGGATTTGCAGATAGGCACGGGACCGGGCTTCCATTCGGATGGCGAAGTTAGGGGATCGGGCCCAAATCAAACCCATCCCAAGCCACCGCCGAGACAATCAACGATTCATTCAGTCACTAGGCCCGATTTTTGGCCTTCCTCGCAGGGCAATCGCTCTTAACCGCAACGCATTCGAGCCCGTGGCCTCCCGGCCACAGGGCTATCCTGCTCAAGCCTCTGGCGCAGGGACTCCAGAATCTCGAAGATTTAATCGGAATCTCGGTTTACGCTGGCAACCCTTCGACAAGCTCAGGGCGGGTATGCCAGCGGCAGGGGCCGCGTCCGGCTGGAGGCCGTCGCCTCAATCCCGGGCGAAATTAGGAGCGATTGCCCTGGCCTTCCGCATTGCATTCTTCCCGAAATCCTCACACCTTTAGCATGGCCCACCCCACCTGTGCCGCCCCTAAATCCTTGACATCTCGTGTCAAAAACTCACGAAATCGCTGCAAGGATGTCTGTGGTAATCAATTGGATTACAACGCGATAGGAGGGTTTGTCGCACAGTATCTCCGCACCATCTCCGCATGATCTCCGCACCATCTCCGTGGCATCTCCCTGGATAGCCCAATGGTGATGCATGGTAAAAAGCCATTCAAGGCAATGTTCCCCCGATGGTTCCTCGACATTCTATGCGATGAATCGCCCGGTTCCGCCCAGTCAGAAATGAAAGCCCGTTGTGAACCGGAAGCTCCAGTACGCATCGCCTCCGCCCACCCAGCGCACGATCGAGGTTCCCGTGTAGAGGTACGAGCTCTCATACCGCCACTGCATCACCAGCGGGACGCTGATGCTGTTGAACGTGATCTCATCGAATTCAAAATGATCGGTATAGGTGTCGTAGTAGCTGTAGTTGTCGGTCTGGGTTCCCGTCGAGCTCTCGTACCAGTAGGCATCGTACAGGACCGGGGAGGTGATGGTGATCGTCTTCTGTCGCCGGAAGATGCCCGTCCCGAATTCCAAGCCTCCCCCGACATGGAAGAGCGCCATGGCCCCCAGCTTCTGTTCCCAAATCATGGCCCGCGAACTCAGGTCGTAGTAGGTCGGGCCGTCGATCTCGTCGGGATTGTTCGTGGAGTAGGGCAGGGAGATGGAGTACCCCTCTGGGATGTAGTCGCCATTCAGGTTTTCGATCAGGATGCTGCGGTAGGGCACCGAATAGATGAAGGTCGGATACACCGTGAGCCGCCCAAATGGGATTCCCACAAATGCATCGAAACTCCATGCGCTCGTCCGCGCACTCGAGTAGGGCGCGTAGCCCGGCACATTGGGCATCTCGATCCCGTAGTCCCAGCTGCTGCCCATTCCCACCTGGAATCCCAGCCGGGCATTGCTCTGAGCGTGGCTCACGACACCCATTGCAAGCAGAAAACAAAGGAGGAGGATGCGATGCATGACCAATAGCGGTGGATGATGAAAAGATAACGCCAAATCCCCTAAACGATACCGCCATGAGAAATCTCAATGAATCGTCCCCAATTCCAAAACCCAATGCCACCCAACTCAGTTCAGCAACATGGTTACCCGTCAAACCCATGCCGGCCCCTATCAACTCTCCCTTGTCAACTATCAACTAGAAAATGGAGCACTCCTTCGCCATCCTCCGCCAGACCCGGCAAAATTTCCTCAAACTCATCGAAGGCCACAGCCTCGCCACCCTCAACCTCGTCCCCCACGGTTTCAACAACAACCTGCTCTGGAACTTTGCACATGCATTGGTCTCCACGCAATTGCTGGTCTATCGCCCGACAGGGCTGCCGTACCACATGGACGAGGCTGTGATCGAGAAATACCGCCGAGGCACCGCACCTGATGGCAAGAACAACTCCGCCGAGGTCGCCCAACTCCGTCAGTGGGCATTGACCACCCTGGACGCACTCGAAGCCGACTACGCCGCAGGCAAATTCCAGCAATTTGAGCCCTATACCACCGGATTCGGTGTCCACCTCACGAGCGTGGAGGATGCCATCCGCTTCGTCGCCGTGCACGAGGCATTGCACCTCGGCTATGCCATGGCGCTCAAGCGCATGATGGACTGAGAAAAATTCGGCCCGCGATTTGCTGTGGCTCAATGAAATGATGGTCACAGGGCGGCTTCCGTCATTGGAATCCTTAGCTTTGTGGCGATTGCAGAATTGCTTGATCTGGTCATGAAATTGAGACTCCACCTGCCCCTGTTGCTTTGCTTGCTGATGGCCACTGCCCGGCTCGCATTTGCCCAAGACGTAAGCGAACTCAAGTACAAGGGTTCCGATGGCACCATCTACACCGGGCTGCTCGTCTATACCGATGAAGAGGAGGCCTTCATGCGCATCGCCTACACCAAGGGCGGCAAGTACCGGGTGGTCCACGCGGACTACGTCGCCACCACGGGCGAGGAGGATGGCGAGAACTACTTCTTCCTCGTCGGCGACAATGCCCACTTCATCACGGACGCACAGGGCGAAACCTATAATCCCGACCACTTCATCTGGGTCTGGGAAGACGGCGGCGACTACGACCTGCCCTACACCTCGGACGACCCCGAGTACGACATGTCCAATGCCACCAAGGTGATGAGCTACACCACCGTCACCAAGCAAAAGGCGACGGAGGCCTACCTCAAGGGCTTTTTCAGCCCCACTGAGCCCGAATACCTCGCGTTGCGCAAGCTCTTTGGCTTGGACAAGAACACCACCCCCGTGGTCACCCCGATCAACAATGCCAAGGCCACCCTCCACCTCATGATCGTCGCCAACACCGCGATCGGGGACATCGGGGCCAGCTGCGGCATCGACAAGCGCAACCTCGTGAGCGAGTTCAAGGGCATCGCCGAGGCCGTCGGCATGGGCTACAAGCAGTACATCATCGAGGACCAGAACTTCACCAAGGCCAATGTCGTCTCTACCCTGAGCGGCCTCAAGCCCACCGCCAACGACGTCGTCATCTTCATCTACCGGGGCCACGGATTCCGCTGGTCCAACCAGGAGGAGACCTATCCGCAGCTCGACCTGCGCTACACCAGCTACGCCCGCATCTCCGAGGCCACCTCCATCAACCTGGAGGAGGTGTACAACACCGTCACCGCCAAGGGTGCCCGCCTCAACCTCTTCCTCGCCGACTGCTGCAACAGTGATGTGGGCATCAGCCAGATGACCTCCGCCAGCTTCATGAACATGCAAGCCAACAACAACTACGATGTCCAGCGCCTGCGCAAGCTCTTCCTGAACAGCAAGGGCAGCCTCATCTCCACCGCAGCGAGCCCCGGCGAAGTCTCCTGGGCCAACAATGCGAACGGCGGCTTCTACACCGTCAGCTTCCTCCAATCCCTGCGCGACGAGATCAGCTACCTCCACAAGGACGAAGCAGACTGGGATGGCCTCATCAAAAACACCATCAGCGGCGCCCGCTACAAGTCCACCAAAGCCGCCTGCTCCAACTGCACCGTCCAAAATGGCCTCTACTACTCCGAGATCACCTATGGACGCTAGTGATAGATACGAGGCGGTCCCGATCTATCGGGGCACGCCGATCGAAAACGCCGCCGGACCCTGCCCTGAGCATCGTCGAAGGGGGCGGCGAGGCAGCACCAGTCGAGGAATCAGCCCGAGCCCAAAACGCAACTCCCCCAATTGGCGAGTCCCTGCCGCCGCCCTACTGGTCATCACCATAATCCTAGCAGCCTGCAAACCCACCAGCACCCTCGACCGTTTCCAAAAAACGCTCGCCACCGCCGACACCCTCTGGGCCTGCGAAATCGACGGCTACCAGACCCTGCCCGCTGAGCACAAGCAAGGCATCCGCTACATCTTCGACTACGAAGTAAAAAAGGTCCATCCCCTGCTCTCCACCGAAGTCGCGGACATCAAGGCAGCCCTCCTCGACAGCACCACCTACGACAATACCAACGTCAAGTCCTGCCCCATGGTCGCACAGTGGGCCATTGCCGTCCGCAACCGCGGCAAGTCACCTGTTGCCATGGTCCTGAGCCCATCCCCATGCGGCAAAGCCCTCGTCTTCGACCAGAAGCAAGCCGACAAGCCCCTGAACCTCGAACTCCGCGAAGGCAATCGATTGGAGGCATTGGTCAGGAAGATGTGGTAATTGCAACTCCCATCTCGGAGAAATCCTAAATTTGGGCATGACATCGCCCTCGCGTCCGTTTCAGAATCCACTTCAGTCCTTTCAAATGTCCGCTACCCTCCGGAACCGATTCCTGTTGACGCTGTTCATTGGGATTTTGATTTGCCTGAATCCCCTTAAGGCCCAGCCCCCTGTCTCCACATTGAGTCCGGCAGCCAAGTTCAGCGTGCTCACTTGCTCGCCCGGGACAGAGCTGTACAGTGTGTTCGGACACAGTGCCTTGCGCATTCAAGACTCCACCAGTCGCCTCGATTGGGTCTGGAATTACGGCGTATTTGAGTTCGACACTCCCAATTTCTTGATGAAGTTCGCGCGGGGAAAATTGCTGTACTATGTCCTGAGCTACAGTTATCGGCACTTTTATGCTGAGTACCAGCAAGAAAGGCGGAGCATCACCGAGCAGACCCTCAACCTGAGCGAGGCTCAGAAGAAAGCCATCTTCGACGCCCTCCTCGTCAACGAACTCCCTGACAACAAATACTATAAATACGACTTCTTCTACGACAACTGCGCCACCCGCGAGCGCGACGTGATCGCCAAGGCGCTCGGCCCAGACCTGCGCTGGAAGCCAAAGGAAGGCGACGACTACGGCACCTACCGGGAACTCATCGACGGCTACCTCCGCAACGAGGTATGGGCGGACTTTGGGATCGACCTTGCATTGGGCCGCCCCACCGACAAGACCGCCAATCAGCAAGGCGCCATGTTCCTGCCGGACTACCTGCTCCAAGCCCTGAACACCGCCGAAGTCAAGCTCGACGGCCAATGGAAGCCCCTTGTGGCGAGTCAGCAAGTCCTGCTCGAAATGCCCAAGAGCGAAATCACCGCCTTCCAATACGGCCCGCACATCCTGGGATGGATCATCTTCGCGCTCACAGCCGCCGTCACCTTCCTCGGATTCCGCGCCCGGCGGCCATACAGGGGATTTGACTTCCTGCTCTTCTTCGTCTTTGGCCTGCTGGGGGTGCTGCTGCTCCTGTTCTGGATCGCCACCGATCACCAAGCCACCTATTGGAACCTGAACATGCTCTGGGCGAGTCCGCTGCACCTGATTTACGCCTTCATGCTCGTGATGCGTCGCAGCCGCCCCCTTGCATTGAAATACGCCATGGTCATGATCCCGGTGACCCTCTCAGCCTTTTTCCTGCATTGTGGCCTGCACGCGGCATTTTACCCGATGATCCTCGCGGTGCTGCTGCGGCTCGGCTGGACGGTGTACATCCACCGGAAGAAGGTGGGGTGATTGTTTCTGAATCAGAATTAAGGAATTACCAAAATTGAAGAATCGGCATGCGCCAACTACGCGCAAAGTTTCTGCAATTCTGATAATTCTAGAATTCTGATCCGGACATCAGCAGGCGAATCTCATTTCCGAATAAGTGTCATTGTGACACTTATGAAAACTTTTTTTAAATTGGCGACTCCCACAGAATCCGCTTACTCTCTTAATGGAATGGAGATGAGGACATTTACTCGAAGGATTGCATTAACATTTGGATTCGTCGCGATGGCTTTCGCCTGGCTCGCTGCACAGAATGCATCGATCTCTGGCGTGGTCTTTGACGAAAACAATGCGCCCCTCACTGGCGCAACCGTGGTGCTCGAAGGCACCCAGTACGGCGCCATGACCGATGGCGAAGGCGCCTACACCATCGACGGCGTCAAGCCCGGTGACTACACCCTCACGGTCAACTATGTCAGCTATGACAAGTACCAGCAGGTGCTCAAGGTCACGGCGGGCGAGAAAATGAACGTGGATGTCAACCTCAAGCTCAAGGTGCTGGACGATGTCATCATCGTCGGTTACGGCACCGAACGCAAGCGGGACATGACCGGCTCCGTCTCCAAGATCACCGCCCGCGAATTGAATGACATCCCCGGCTCCAGCTTTGATGCGACGCTTCAAGGCAAGGCTGCTGGCGTGCAAGTCATCCAGAGCAGCGGTATCGCGGGTGCCGGCGCCAAGATCACCGTTCGTGGTTCCGGCTCCATCTCCGCGGGTGGCGACCCCCTCTACGTCGTGGATGGCATTCCGATCACACAGGACCCCTTCCTCGCAGGTGACCGCGGTGGCCAAAACAACAACCCCCTCAGCTCCATCAACCCGGCGGACATCGAGTCCATCGAGATCCTGAAGGATGCCGCCGCAGCCGCCATCTATGGTTCACGCGGTGCAAACGGGGTCATCCTCATCACCACCAAGCGCGGCAAAAGCGGCAAGCCCACCTTCAATTTCAGCGTGCGCAGCGGCATTTCCCGCCCCGCCAAGCTCCTCCGCTTCCTGGACACCCCGCAATGGGTGCAACTCTATCAAGAGGCTTGGGAAAATGACGGCAATGTTGGACAGCCCACCGTACTCCCCGGCGGCTACTCCGTGGACTCCGCCCTCGCCAATGGCACCACCGACTGGCAGCGCCTCACCACCGGCACGGGCGTGAAGCAGGAATACGACCTGAGCATGACCCAGGGCAATGACAAGATCAAGACCTACGTGAACCTGAGCGCGATGAACAACCAGAGCTACCTGGTTGGCAACAGCTACCGCCGCTACACCGGTCGCGTGAACCTCGATTGGAACATCCTCAAGAACCTCAAGTTCGGCCTCAGCACCTCCGGCGCTTATGGTCGCAACAACAAGATCGGCCAGGCATGGGACGGCTCCCTCGGTATGGCGCAGTCCAATGCCCTTCCTTATTACAATGAGGAGACTGGAAATGCAGCATTTGGCGGTGGCAACCCCATCAAGCGCCGCACCCAGATCGACTGGCGCAGCATCGAGAAGCGCTCCATCAACACCGTGAACCTCCAGTACCAGCCCATCGCGAACCTCACCATCAGTGCGAATGGCAGCTTGGACTACATGAACCTTGGTGACAACTACCTCGAGGACAGCCTCTGGACCAACACCTACACCATCGGCAAGGAGTGGTACAACAAGATCCTGAACTGGAACACCAACGCCACGGCCAAGTACGACTTCAAGATGCTGCCTGCCGACCACAAGCTGAGCCTGATGATCGGTGGTGAGGCACAGAAGATGCAACGCCAAAGCGGCTACTACGAGGTCAGCGACGTGACTTCCCACCTCTACCTGAACTGGACCGGCACCGAAAACAGCGACACCATCGATACCCAGTATCCGCTGGACGCTTGGAGCTTCGTGAGCACATTTGGCCGGGTCAATTATGAATTGAAAAACCGCTACCTCTTCAAGGCGAGCCTCCGGGTGGACGGCAGCTCCAAGTTCGGTCGCAACAACCGCTACGGCTACTTCCCTGCGGTGGGTGCAGCATGGATCATGAGCGAGGAAGGCTTCTGGAAAAACAGCCTCGGCAATGCCGTCAACTTCTTCAAGCTCAAGACCAGCTTCGGTGTCACCGGCAACGCAGACATCCCCAGCTTCTTGCGCTTCGGCACCTTCTCCGGCCGCGACAACAACATCCTCTACAACGGCGACTCCATCATCTTCCCGATCCGCCTCGAAAACCCCGACCTGAGCTGGGAAACCACGCAGACCATCGACGCAGGCTTCGAATTCGGCGTGCTGAAGGACAGGATCACGGGCGAATTTGCCGTCTATAACAAGGAGAGCAAGGACGTGCTCCTGCGCACCGCCACCCCGAGCTCCAGCGGCTTCAAGGAGTACTGGCAGAACATCGGCCACATCCGCAACCGCGGTCTCGAGCTCCAGATCAACAGCTACAACCTTAACGGGGCTTTCAAGTGGAAGACCACCCTGAACGTCGCGCGCAACCGCAACCTGGTCGTGGACGTGGGCACCACCCCGCCTGACGCCCTTGCAGGTTCCGGCGACACCCGCGTGGTGCCCGGCTATCCAGTGGGCGTGAACTACCTCGTGCGGTTCGACCACGTGGATGCAGCTACCGGAAAGCCCGTCTATCTGGACGCTCAAGGCAACGAGACCTTCGAATGGCGCACCGAGAACCGCGTCGTCGTCGGCAACGTGCAGCCTGCTGCCCAAGGCGGCCTCCGCAACACCTTTGAATGGAAAGGATTTGACCTGAGCCTCTTCGTGACCTTCACCCTCGGTGGCAAAATCTACGACGACGCCGCCAAGCGCCAACTCGGTGTGGTCTCCAACTGGGTCATGCGCGAGGAGATCGTCAACCGCTGGACCACCCCCGGCCAAACCGATGCGCAGTATCCCCGCCTCACCTTGAACCCAGCCACCTACGGTCTCGACAACGAGTGGAACTACAACACCACGATGTGGCTCTTCGATGCGACCTACGGCCGTCTCAAGAACGTCACCTTGGGCTACAACTTCACCTTGAACAAGGAGAAGAAGTCCTTCCTGAGCAAGCTGCGCATCTACTCCGTGGCCACCAACTTGTTCACCCTCACCAAGTATCCCGGCTCCGACCCCGAGATCGTGCGTGACCACAACGGTCCCCAAGGCCGGAACATCAGCCCCAACGTGACCTACCTCACACCGCCCCAAGAGCGCACCGTCTCCCTCGGCGTGGACCTCCAATTCTAATACCGCAAGACAATGAAAAAACTCAGCATCAATCTCCTGCTCTGCTTCGTGGTCTTGCTCGGGGCCACATCCTGCAACAAGTTCCTGGAGATCCCACCGGAAGGCGAGATTCCCACGGAGGATGCCCTCACCACATCCCGCGACGTCCAGCTCCTGCTCAACAGCTGCTACGACGTCCTCCGCTCCGCCAAGTTCATGGGCGGCAAAATGCGCAACCTCAGCGACCTGATGGGCGACGACCGCGACGGCCGCTCCCTCTCCGGCAACTGGCTCAGCTACTTCAGCCACAACACGGGCATCTTCAACCAAGAGACCCGCGATGCTTGGAGCGAGCCTTACATCATGATCTACCGCTGCAACGTGTTGCTGGAAAACATGGACCTCGTGCCCGACCTGAGCGCCGACATGAAGGCCCGTGTCACCGCAGAAGCCAAGTTCCTCCGCGCAGTAGGTCACTTCGAACTCGTCCGGATGTTTGCCAATCCCTACGGATTCACCTCGGACAACAGCCATGACGGCATTCCGCTCCGCATCGTAGCCAGCCAAGAGGCCCTGCCCCGCGCGACGGTGGGTGAAGTCTATGCCCAAGTCCTGAGCGACCTCGAGGATGCCAAGGATGTCCTGCCCGGCTCCAATGGCGGCTACGCCACCTCCTGGGCGGTGAAGGCTTACCTCGCACGTGTGCATTTCCAGATGAACGACTTCCAATCCGCATTCAACTACGCGGACGAGGTCATCAATGGCGGCGGCTTCGCCCTCGACACCAACGTCATGGCGCGGTTCTCCTCCACCCCCTCCAGCGAGAACATCCTCAACCTGATCAGCACCGGATCCCTCAACAACTCCGGTTCCGAGTTGGGCGGCATCTACCGCAGCACCAACCTGAGCAACCCGCCCGCAGGACGGATGAGCAGCGAGCTCTACTACAACGCCGATACCAGTGACCTGCGCTTCAAGAACTTTTTCGTCCTCGCCAATCCCGGCCAGAGCAACGAATTGGTCCTGCTCACGCGCTTCAACGAGTCCTGGTTCAGCGTGCCGCTCCTGCACTTGGCGGAGATGCTCCTCATCCGTGCAGAATCCGCTGCGGAGCTGGGCAACCTCGCTGTCGCTGAAGCCGATGTGAACGCCATCCGCAACCGCGCCGGCCTCCCCAATGTGACCCCAGGATTGGATGCTACCTCCCTGAAGGTCATCATCCGCAACGAGCGCCGTTACGAAATGGTGGGCGAAGGCTTCCGCTTCCACGACCTCCGTCGCCAGGGTGTGCACGACAGCCCCAACCTGCTCATCAACGGCTCCCCTTGGAACTGCAACGGCATGATGGTGCAACTCCCAGACGAGGAGCGCTCCGGCAACCCGACCATCGTCCTCAACCCCGAGGGAGGCTGCTGACATTGATAAATTTGATGTGATTCGGTAACTTTTAGCCTGAAACAGAAGATTATGAAAGGCAAAATCAAAATATACATGTTCCTGCTGCTTGCTGCCCTGTCCCTTGCGGGTTGCAAGCCTGAGGAGATCGTGTTGGATCCGCCGCCCAGCAAGCTCGAGGGCATCAACGGTACCTTTACATTGAGCAGTGTCACCCAAGTTGATCCTTTTGTGATCGGCAGTGGCAACAGCCTGGACGTGACCTCCGCCTTCACCAAAGGCACCGTGCCGTCCATCACCTTCAATTCGAGCACTTTCGACTTCACCTTCAACCCCGGGGATGCACCCAATTACTTGGGCAGCAGTGGGACGTGGGCGTTTGACAACAACGACTATCCCACGCTCATCGCCATGAACGATGGCACCGCGCAGTACGACCTCAAGCTTCTCCACACCATCCGTCCACAAGACGAATACCTGGAGGTGCAGTTTGAGCGCTCCTGCGGCGGCACAGTCTCCGTCATCTATCAATTCAAGTTTGCACGCAACTGAGGGAGGACATCATGAAGAAGACATTCGCATTGGGAATACTCTTGGCTTGCGGACTGGCACAGGCCGGAATGGCGCAAAAGGTGTGGACGGAACCCGCTGTGGTCACCAATCCCTCCGACTCCGTCAAGATCTACATCGACCTCACCAAGATGGACTGCAACAAGCTCGTGGGTTATGCGGGCCCGCTGTACATCTGGTCATGGAAACCCGCTGACCCCGTCGGCGGCAACGGCCAATGGAGCGCGAGCAACACGGACCACGCCTTCGTGAACGAGTCGCCCGACATCTGGAGCATCACCATCCTGCCCACGGACTTCTATGGAGTCACGGCTCAGGATGTGTACGACAATGACATCTTTTTCCTCGCCAAGGCCCTCGATGGTGGTGGCGGTGGCGACTGCAGCGCAGCCGGCAATGAGTGGAAGACCGAAGACTTGAGCGTGGAGGTCAATCCTCCCGGACCGCTCGTGCGCAAGGTCTATTCCTTCCCCGACGTGCAAGACGGTGACTCCGTGGCCCTCAAGCAGGACGACATCTTCACCCTGCTCTACGACAACAGTCAGGAGACCAAGGTCACGATGATGAACCCTGGCGCACTCTCCGTGTATGCCCGTGCCTACGACACCGACGGCACCGAGTACAAGCCTTCGCCCATCTCCCAAGTTGGCAGCAACGCCGACCTGAGCATGACGCAATCGGGCACCCTGTACACTTGGAGCATTTGGCCTGAGAAGGTCTTCAATATCCCGCAGGGCAAAACCCTCGACTTTGTGCGGCTTCAGATCATGAAGCCCAACCTTCAGAGCTCCGACGATGCCGTGGACGGCCTCTACGAGTTCCACTTCCGTTGCAATTGAGTCATAGAAATTTGAATCAAAGCCAGTCCAGATTTGGGGCTGGCTTTTTTGTTTGTATTGGAATCTCATTGGAACTGACACGGCCACGATCATTTCTAGCCCGGCAACCGAATCCAGATTTCCCACTGGGGCGGAAACCGACTCACGGATGAAGAAAACTGCCAGATCATTGCATTTCTGCATGCCCTCAACAGTAGCGCTTTTGTGGGTGACACTGCTTTTTCCAATCCCTTCGAAAGTAGGTGGCGGTGGGGGAAGCCCAAACAAGAATCAGTACGCCACTGGCTCCGATCGCTGGTGCAAGGGTGGTTTGCGTTCATTTTGGCAGTTTTTTGCAAATTCCTTGGAATGCGACAAAAATCACTTTCTGCGCTACGAGGTGTTTCCCGAATTCCCTATATTTCCGAAAGGGAGGCTATGAGTCAGCAAACCTCCCCAGAGTCAAGATCATTCGCAATGGCTGTTCAAACCGTGTGGAAGATGCGGCGGGTGACCGTCCGGCAGGCAGTTCTGCTGCTATGCCTAGCATGGGGTTTGTCCAGTGGCGTTTCGGCCCAGTCCAGTGTTCAAGCAGGGAGCCCGAGCCAAGCTCCGTCCGAGATCGCCAATACCCTGAGGGAACTCCGAGCCATCGCCCGGGGTCAGTTCAGCTTGGACTTGAGGGATGCATTTGACGCAGCATTCAAGGGTTACCGGCTCGCTGAGGAGCATCACCTGCCCCGCGACAAGAGCGACTTCGCCGCCATCCTCGCCTTTCAGTACAGTGACCTCGGCAACTTCCCGCTTGCCAACCAATATGCCTTGGAGGCGCTGAACCTCGCGAAGCAGGAGGGTTACATGAAGGGCCAAATCTGGGCCTACTACCGCCTCGCTGGCACCGCGATGGAACTCGGCAAATACGGTGATGCCCTCAAGATGGCAACTGAAGCCCTTCGCCTCTCCGAGACCATGAACAACGACACGGTCCTTGCATGGAGCTACAACATGCTGGGGGAGGTACACCGGGCAGCGGGCAGTGATTCCCTCGCAGAACTCAACTACCGGGCGGCAGAAAGCCATGCGGAGGTGATCTCCTTCAAGCATGCGCTGAACGTCATCCGGCAGAACCTGGGCATCATGTACTTGCGCTCCGGCAACTATCCGCGTGCAGAGGCCCTGCTCATTGATGCCGCCAAGCAATACTCCAATATCACCGCCTACTTCGAAAGTGAGCTGTTCCTCAGCGAGCTCTACTCCAAGACCAACCGCTCCCAACAGAGCCTCCGCATCTGTGAGGAGATGGTGAAGAAGACCAGCGAACAAGGGGCGATCAAATGGCAGAAGAAATTCACTGAGCTCCTTGCCGAAATTCATCTGCAAAATGGACACGTCCGCCAGGCCTGGCAACTGCAACTCAAGGCGGACACCCTGCGAGAGATCATCAGCGGGAACCAGGTCAAGATCCAACTCGCGGCCATGGACCTGAAGCAGGAGAATGAGGAAGTCAAGAATGAAAATGCGCATTTGGCATCCCGTCACCGGACTCAGCAGCTGATCATCACCCTGGTGGTTGTCATAGTGGTGATGCTGGGCTTCTTGGGCATCCTGCTCCTGCTCAGCATCAAAAACACGAAGGCGATGAATGCCCAACTCGCCGCCAAGAACCGCGTCCTGGACGAGGTGATTGCGGAGAAGGACATGATCATGAACATCATGGTGCACGACCTGAAATCGCCGTTGAATGCGATCAGCGGGCTCATGGCATTGATCGAGGACCCGAGCACCTCCGCCGAGGACCGCCTGCAATTCCTGGAACTGATCCGCAGGTCGCTCGACCGGGGTAACAATCTTGTGGCCAACCTGTTGGAGTTGTCGAGGCTCGAATCGGGGGATGTCGCTGCCCGCAGCCAGGAAATGGACCTGCGCGCGATGATGGAGGAGGTGGTCACGGACTTCCGGCATCCAGCTCAGGAGAAGGCGATCCGGCTGGAGGCCGATCTGCCAGCGAATTCAGTGACCGTGCGGTCCGACAGGATCCTCCTCCGCCGCGTGGTTGAGAACATCGTGGGCAATGCGCTCAAATTCACCCCCAAGGGGAAGATGATCTGGATTCGCCTGCAAGAGGGGCAAGAAGGCTGGCGCGTGGAGGTTCAGGATCAGGGGCCGGGCCTCACCGATCAAGACAGGAAGAAGCTCTTCGGCAAGTTCCAGAAACTCAGCGCCAAGCCCACTGCCGGGGAGCACAGCAGCGGCCTTGGGCTCGCGATCGTGAAGGCATTGTCAGAGAAGATCGGCGTACAAATCCTCGTGGACTCGACGGTGGGAGAGGGGACGACATTCACGGTCGTGGTGTCGGCGCAGGCAGCTTAAGGGGCCTTTCAGAGCATTGGCCAAAGCACAAGAAAGAAGGTGAACAAGGCCAAATCCAGCGCCAAGGCGGCAACAAAACCAATCCCCACGCTCCATCCGATCCCTCGCCGCGAAACAATCAGTCCCCCAAGTCCAAAACCGAAGAGATTCACCCATACAAAGCTCAGGGTGACCAATGCGCTTTCTGAAAATGAGTCGAAGTAGATGCCGTAGAGCAACAGGACCAGAGCCGTGGTGACCACCATGGTAAGGATGGAAATGGTCTTGGCGAGTTTGGCTGTGGGATGTGGGGCGGGGTGCATTTTGACTGAGGGTGAATTTCTGAACCGCAAAGGCGCAAAGTTACGCAAAGCTGCACGCGAACTGTCTTTGCGCCCATTGCGTCTTTGCGGTTAAACCGATGAAAAACAAAACTCCCCGGCAAGCCAAGCCTACCGGGGAGTCCTATACTGTTCAAAAGGCGATTATTGGGGTTGGGCAGCGCCTTCAGCGGGGCCACCGACTTTGATGAGTTCGATTTCAAACACCAGCGCCACGTTCGGGCCGATCTTGGGCGGGCTGCCGTACTCACCGTAAGCAAGTGCGGGAGGAGACCAGATTTTGTAGGTAGCGCCCTCCTTCATCATCGGGAGGATTTGCTGCCAAGCTTGGATCACACCTTTCAGGGGGAAGGTGGCAGGTTCGCCACGCTCACGGGAGCTGTCGAACACGCTGCCGTCCATCAGGGTGCCATGGTAGTGGGTGGTGACTTGGTCTTCGAGGGTCGGCTGCTTGCCGGTGCCTTCCTTGATGACTTGGTATTGCAGACCGCTGGGCAGTTCGACCACACCTGCAGTTGCCTTGTTGTCAGCGAGGAACTTGTTGCTCTTCTCGAGGTTCTCGCCAGCTTCCTTGGCGCGCTTCTCTTGTTGCTTCTTTTGGAGGACCTGCTGGTAGGCCATCATCACGTTGCGAGCGGTTTGCTCATCCAACTTGGGAGCGGTGCCTGCCATGCCTTCTTCGAGGGCCTTGGAAAACACTGCGATGTTCAGCTCGACGCCCTGTTGGGAGAAGTTTTTGCCGATGTCATAGCCGATGGCGTAGCTCACGCTATCCTTGTTGTCCTTGAGCGTGGAGGCGTCGCCGCCCTCACCGCCAGCACCCTTGTCGCAACCGACGAGGATCACGGCCAACGCCAGGATCATTGCATAAGTCAATTGTTTCATTCTACTGCGATTTTGCGTTTTTGAAAATGCGTGGCGAATTACGGCATTTCTGCCGGAAAAACCAAGGTTTCGACATCGCAAAATCAACTGCCCTTACTTCGGCGGCTCGTAGGGTTCATTGCTCGGAAGGCCGTATTGATCAATGAGGTAGATCCACGCCGCCATCACCCAGGCACCCAGTTTGAGTTCCCGCTCATTCACCGCCTCGAACACGTCCGTTTCCGCATGGTGGAAGTCGAAGTATCGCTGCGAATCTGGGAGGTAGCCGTACAGGCCCGCGCCCTGCGCCCGCAAGGGGCTGATGTCCACTCCGCCATAGCCCGGCTGTATGTTGTGGACCATGTAGGGGATGAAGAGCGGCTTGTACTTGAGGGACCAGGCGGTGTTCTCGGGATTGGCTTGGATTTCAACGCCTCTCGGAGAGAATCCGCCCCTGTCACTTTCCAATGCAGCAATGTGTTTCTCGCCCTTGGCCTTGGCCTGTGCGGCGTATTCGAGGCCACCTTTCATGCCATTTTCCTCGTTCATGAAGGCCACCGCGCGGATGGTGTGCCGGGGTTGGTAGCCGACCATGCGGAAGAGCTTGAGCACTTCCATCGCTTGGACCACGCCTGTGCCATCGTCGTGCGCGCCTTCGCCCACGTCCCAGGAGTCGAGGTGCCCGCCCACGGTGATGAACTCATTTGGGAGGGCGCTGCCTTTGATTTCGCCGATCACGTTGTGGCTCGGTGCATCCGGAAAGGTCTGACAGCCCATTTGTAGGGAGAAGACGAGGTTGGGATCATTCTTCAGGTCCTCGTGCAGGCGGTCGGCCCCGTTCGTGCTGATGGCAGCGGCAGGAATCTTGGTCGTGCCTTCCTCGTTGCGCATGTTGCCGGTATGGGGATGGTCGTCGTGCTGCAGGGTCATGGAGCGCACAATTACAGCGAGAGCCCCTTTCTTGGATGCCTCGACCGAGCCGCCGCCCCGTTGGTCCACGCAGCCGCCGTAAGCATCAAATGTGTCGAGTTCTTTGGCGTTCATCGGCCTGTTGTAGAACACGATCTTGCCCTTGAGGGAGCCGTCCTCCATTTTGCGGACCTCGTCCAAGCTGAAGACCTCGACCACGGGGGCGGAAATTGCCTTGCCGTTCGGAGTGCCGACGGAGCTGCCGAGAGCGAGGATGGGAGGTGTGACCTTGCCCATTTTGCCTTTGTACCAGGCGCGGTCGGCCTTGCCCCTCTCCCAGTGCGGCACCAAGACAGGCTGCTTCTCCACCCGGTCCAGGCCCATGGTGTTCATGGTGGCAGCGGCCCATTCCACGGCCTTGGCAGCGTTTGGGCTGCCGCTCAGGCGATGGCCGACGTCCTTGCAGAGGTGCCGGAGGTTCTCGTAGCAGGTGCCTTGGGTGATCTCGGCATCGAAGAGTCGGCGGAGCATGACGGAGTCCTCAGGAGTCTGGGCCAATGCCATTCCTGAAAGCGACCCGGCAAGCAACGCGGTGGTGAAAAGGCGCTTCATGCTGGGAAATTAGGGAAAAAACGGATTGGGGAGGATTGCGTATTGGTCTGCGGTGTCCACTTCGTTGGTGCATATTGTAGGGGCTGGCGGCTCCTGCGGCAGGCTTAGGGGGCAGCGACGGGGTCATTGGGGTGCTGAGCTGGTTATTCGCCGGAGGCAAATGTCCGGTCGGCGTGCGGCCGGAGGCCGCCGCCTCTTGGGTATGCCGCCGCCTCTTGGGTGTGGCGCCGCCTTGGTTTAGTTCCAGAAGCGCATGAAGACGCCGGCGGGGAGGCGGCGGTGGCTGCGTTCGGGGAGGCAGAGTTCGCCGATTTCTAGGTTCTTGAGTTGTTGGTCGCGGAAGTGGCTGCGGCCTAGATTTTCCAAGATGAGGGAGGAGTAGCCGAGGGAATAGGCATTCATTACGAGGAAGTTGCGCTCCGGGGAGAGGATGGCGGCGACTTGCTGCATGAGCTCGTTGACTTGGTCCTCCAGCTTCCACTTCTCGCCCTTGGGGCCGTGTCCCCATGCCGGGGGATCGAGGATGATGCCGTCGTATTGGTTGCCGCGCTTGGCCTCACGCTGCACGAATTTGAAGGCGTCCTCCACCAGCCAACGGATCCCTTCGAGTTTGCTGAGTTCCATGTTGGCGGCGGCCCAGTTCACGACTTGCTTGATGGCGTCGCAATGGATCACGTCCGCGCCCCCGGCCTTGGCGGCCAGGCTCGCGCCCCCCGTGTAGGCGAAGAGGTTCAGGACTTTGGGAGCCTTGAGGCCACGGCAGCGGTCATAAATGAAGTCCCAGTTCACGGCCTGTTCGGGGAAGACGCCGACGTGCTTGAAGCGGGTGAGTCCCAGCCGGAAGCGCAGCTTCATGTCGCCATGGTTGTAGCCGATGGTCCATTGGTCGGGGAGGGAGTTGTCGTAGCGTTCCCAGTCTCCGGAGGCAGAGCCGTCCTGCACGAAGCGGGCATGGGCCATCTTGCGCCATTCCTCGGGGGACAGTGAGGGTGACCAAAGTGCCTGCGGCTCTGGCCTGATCAGCACAAACTTGCCAAAGCGTTCCAGTTTTTCGCCGCCACCTGCGTCGATGAGTTCATGGTCCAGGAACTGGCTGGGAGAGAAAACTTGGATTTTGGCGGGCTGTGGCATCGGCGCAATCTTAGTACATTTTCTTTGCATTCGTGGCGAAAATTCGCTATTTTTGGTTCGCGCCAATGGCATGTTTAGGATGGTTTTAGGCTGAGTTTGTAACTGATTGTGAGATGAGTATCAAAGAGCTAACCCTTGAAGCGGTTGAGACGGTAGTAACCGAGACATACAGCATTGTATTGTTCAATGACGAGGTGAATTCATTCGATTGGGTGATTCAGAGCCTGATCGAGGTGTGTGACCATTCGGCGACCCAAGCCGAACAATGTGCCTGGATCGTTCATCACAAGGGCAAGTACATTGTCAAAAGCGGCGAGAAGCGTGACATGATCGACCGTTGCATCGCTTTGCTGGACCGTGGCCTCACCTCCGAGGTTGTCTGAGTCCGTTGCAATCCCCTGAAGAGATAGCTTTCCTTGCCTCCGTCCCCGTGGTTGATATCGGGGAGGGTCTTCCGCTGGTCATTTTGCATGGGTTTTGTGAGACGCCCGCGATTTTCAATGGGATTTTGCCTGAGCTGTCCCAAGAATGCCGGGTGATCGCGCCGACCCTGCCGGGTCATGGTGGCACGCCCTGGGATCCTTCTATTCGTTCGCTTGACGACATCGCCTGCTGGCTGCGGGACATCTTGGATGCCATGGGCATCGAGCGTTGTGTCCTGGTGGGGCATAGCATGGGCGGGTACATCGCAGCGGCATTCGCGGACCTGTTTTCGGAGCGATTGGCGGGGCTGGGATTCCTGCATTCCACCGCGATGGACGATGCCGAGGAGCGCAAGCCCAACCGTACCAAAGCCATTGGGTTCGTGAAGGACCATGGCCGGGAGCCGTTTCTGCGGGCATTTGTGGACTCCTTGTTCCATGACCCGGAGGCGCAGTGGGTGGCTGAATTGGCGGAAATCACCTCGGGGACATCGGAGGAGGCGATTTTGGCATTGTTGCGCATCATGCGTGACCGTCCGGACAAGCGGGCTGCGGTGCGCGGCTTGGCGGTGCCCGTGATGTACATCATCGGCGGGAAGGATGGCCTCGTGAGCCCGGAGCGTAGCCGGATGGAGCTGCAAGAGCTGCCATTGGCATTGCTGCACCGGATTCCGGAGGCGAGCCACATGGGGATGTACGAGGCGCCTGGTAGGGTGGTCGCGGCTGTGCGGAGCTTGGTGGAGTTGGGTGGAAGGTATTTGGTGGAGGCGGAGTTGTATCATTAGCCCCCCCTCAAACCCGCACAACCTCCCCCCACCAGTACCCCCAGTCCCAGTCCCCCTGCCCGATGTAGCAGAGTTTGAAGTGGTACATGTGGTTGGTGACGAGCAGGCAGAGCAAAATCAACACGCTCCAAGTCAAAATCTGAACGGGTCGGGGCGTCCGTGTGCTGACCCATTGAAGGAACCGGGCGAGGCCGAAGGCCAATATCGGGTAGAGCTCGACGTAGCTCCGCTGCCCAAAGGCGCAGCCGAAGTACCATTGCCACCAGCAGGAGAAGATGTAGGCGCTGAGGGCGAACAATCCGAGGCCGTACCAGCCGAGGGCTTCGCGCCGCGCGGCCATGATGCCCATGCCGATGAGCCCGAAAAGCACCATCGGGGCGTGGGGGAAGAGGCCGTTGTTGGGGGAAAACCAGGCTTTGAGCAGCTCGGGATGGAGGAAGTCGAAACCTTCGTCGCCGTAGGTGTAGAGGAAGAGGCTGTTGGTGAGGTAGTGGTAATACGCGAGTTGCAGGCCGATGAGGATGGCTGGGCCTAGCAGCAAAAGGGGCAATGTCTTTGGGGAGAGAATGAGACGGATTCGTTGCCAGAGGCCATTGAGGTCCTGAACGCCCCAAGCTAGGACTAGGCTGAGGAGGAGGACGTTCGTGAAGCGGGTGACGATGAGGAGGCCGCAAGGCTGCCTAGGAGCCGGGCTTGCGGGGGGTGAGCTTGGGGGATGGGTGGGGATTTCGGGGCTTTGGGATTGGACAAGCAGGGAGTGTTTCTGTGTGCGCTAGATGACTTCGACTCACAGCTGCGCTGCTCCGCTTCCCGACTTTGCAGGACAAGGCAACATGACACATCCAACCCGATCCAGCAAGAGGATCAAGGCCGGGACGACGCAAAACGAGTAGATATGCGACATCCCGGACTCGGTGGAGTAGTAGTAGGCGAGATTGGTCCCGAACAGCAACAGTGCCAATGTCCCCAAGGTGCGGCCGACGGAATGCCGCCGCCTCAGCGATGAGGAGCATTCCCATCCCGAGGAGCATGTAGGCCCAGGCGGCGATGTCCACCATGGCGTGGTAAACGGGAGAAAATCCGTCCGCAGGTTGCCCGGTCAGCGGCGAGAGCACCCCGTGCGCCAGCAGGAAAAATGGCGACTGCATCAGGGAGACCCCGATGGGGTACTTGGTGTAGATCTTGTTTTGATCCGTGATCAGGAAGCCATTGCCGACCTTTTGGGAAAGGCTGTCCGGCACGGCGTCGGCATCGAATCCGAAGACAAAGGTCGCCGGGAGGTAGATGTAGTACCCCGCCTTGTCAGCGAAAATCTGGCTCTTGTAAGTGAACGGAGCCGACCGCGAATGGATGTGAAACGAGAACCAGAGCGTGATCGCGGCGAATGCTACCCAACCTGCGACCCAGAGGCCCTTGCGCTGAGGGGCAGCTGTCACCAGGTTTGTGCGATGCGCTCGACGGGGGCGTCGGCCCAGAGGCTTTCGATGTCAAAAAATCGCCGCTTCTCTTCCAGGAAGATGTGGACCACCACGTTCACGTAGTCCATCAGGATCCACTCACCGCGCTGCCTGCCCTCGACATTCATGGGCTTGTCTTGGAGCTTGATGCGCAGCTCCTCGTACACGGTGTCACTGAGTGCCATCACGTGGCGGTCGGAGGTGCCGGAGCAGATCACAAAATAATCCGAAATGGCACCGCGCACCTGACGCAAATCCATCACGACGATCTTGAGTCCTTTTTTGTCTTGCAGGGCGTCCACCACTGCGTCTGCGAGCTGCTTGGCGGATACTAGGGTGCTAACCTTCATTCAAATCCTTATAAACCTGTAACTTTCGACCAAAATTAGCGAAGTTCTGGCTTGAATACGCTTTTCATCGGGAAGAATTTTGTGGAGCTGTCGGAAGTGGACTCCACCAATACCGTGGCGCAAAGCCTCCTGGAGGCCGGAGCCGCCGAGGGAACGGTGGTTTTGGCGCAGCATCAGACCGCCGGAAGGGGACAGCAAGGCAGCCAATGGTTGGCGCAGCCGGGGCAAAATCTCACCTTTTCATTGGTGTTGCAGCCACATTTTTTGGCACCCCGGCAGATCTTCCTGCTGAACAAACTCATCGCTTGCGCCCTGCGGGAGCTGGTTGCTGGCATCCTGCCGGAGTCCACGGTCCAGATCAAGTGGCCGAATGACCTCCTGGTGAACCGCAGGAAGGTGGCGGGCATCTTGGTCGAGACGGCATTGGAACCCGCGCGCATCAAGTCGGCAGTGGTTGGGATCGGGCTGAATGTGAACCAATGGGAATTTGACCCTGAGCTGCATGGGAGGGCAACCTCGCTGGTGCTGGAATCGGGGAAGGAGCACACGATCCGTCCTATCTTGGAGAGGTTGCTGGAACTGATCGAGGCGGGCTACCTCGCCATCCGGGCTGGACGGGCGGACCGCATCGAGCGGGAATACTTGCAGCACCTCTTCGCCTATCAGGAGGATACCGAGGTGGAGATCGCCGGGCAACGCATTTCGGCGCATGTGGTCGGCGTGGACCCGGACGGCAGGCTGGCGCTGCGGCATGGTGAGGGACTGCATTTTTACGGCGTGAAGGAGGTGCGATTCATCCTATGAACATCGTCGTGGACATCGGCAATACGCGGGTGAAGGTCGGCTACTTCCAAGGCGAGGAGTTGCTGGCGGTGAATGCCTACCCGCATCAGGACTTCCCGCAGGCGGTGCTGACCTCCGAGGCTTGGCGGCAGTTTTCCCCCCGTTCAAAATATCTCGGCCTCGTGAGCGTAGGGAATGCTGAAATGGTGAAGGCCACAGAAACATTGCTAGAAGCGGAACCCGGATTGGAGATGCGACGCATCGACCGGGACACGGCGCTGCCCATCGGGAACCGGTACGGAAGTCCGCAGACCCTGGGGATGGACCGCGTCTGTGCGGCTGTGGCAGGCTATCAACGTGCAGGCTCAGGTCCGGTTCTGGTGATCGGGGCGGGCACTGCGGTCACATACGATTATGTGGATGCCCATGGCGACTACCTCGGCGGGGCGATCAGCCCTGGCATGCGGACGCGGTTCCGGGCATTGTACGATTACACTGCCGCCCTGCCCATGATCGATGCGGAAGGGGAACTGCCTTGGGTCGGAGACAGCACTGAGACCTGCATCCGGAGCGGTGTGGTCCATGGCCTGGTTTCCGAGATCGAAGGCTTCATCGCGCACTACGGCAGCCTCTCATCGGCACCGCTTCCCGTGTTTTTGACCGGAGGTGACGCGCTGTACTTGGGAAATCAGGTGAAAAGCCTCACCTTTGCCGATCCAAATTTGCTGCTCTACGGCATCAATGCCTTGATTCGTTACCATGCATAAAAGATTCATACTGTGGATGTTCCTGGTGATTGGGATGGCCTTCACAGCCCATTCGCAGGTCGCCATTTCCCCGTATTCCTACTACGGGCTGGGGGACATCTTCAGCAGTTCCAGCGCCCGCAGCTTCGGCATGGGCCGCATCGGCATCGGCAGCTATGACAATGCTTCGGTGAACCGGCTCAATCCCGCATCGCTTGCGGACCTGCGCCTCACGACCTTCGACTTCAATGGCTTCGTGACCACGAGCAACCAAAAGAGCAACCTGAATTCCCAGACGGTCAGCACCTCCGGCTTCCACAACGTCTCCCTTGCCTTCAGCAACCGCCGGGGCTATGGCATCGTGGTGGGATTGGCGCCTTACTCCTCCGTGGGATACGACGTCCGGGTGCGCGATTCGATCCAAGCGGACACCTCCGTCGAGGCCTATACGGCGCGGTATGCAGGATCAGGCGGTCTCAATCAGCTCTATGTGGGCTTCGGGGTGCGCTTCCTCAAGCGGGTGCAGGCCGGGGTCAACCTCAGCTATGCATTTGGCAGCACCAACTACCAGTGGTTTGCCGACTACGACGATGGCACGATCCTCACTGGCGCAGCCGAGCGCTCCGTCGCCCTGCGCGGGTTCCTGCCGCAGTTTGGCTTGCAGTATGGGGATACCCTCAAGCTCAAAGTCAAGGTGTCGCGGGTCAAGGAGATCGAGGACCAAATCCAGGACCTGCAAAATGAGCGCGAAAACCTGGACAAGGAGATGGAGGCTGTGAAATCCGAGGCCTCCAAGGGCGACGCCAAGGACCAGAGCAAGCAAGCCAAAGCCGATGCCCTCGAAAAAGAAAAGGCGGCATTGGAGGAGCAGGTGAAGTCATTGGGTCAAAATGAGCGTGCCAACAGCAAGGAAATCGGCAAGCTCCAGGACAAGATCTACCGCCTCGACAAGAAGCGGAAGAAGCTCACCCAGGACATGAAGGCCCGCAAGAAGGAAGTGACCGACGCCGAGGCCCGGATCAACCTGCGCCGCGACCGCATCGCCCAGCGCATCACGGCCCTGGAGCAGGAGAAAAAGGACGTCGAATCCGGCAAAAAGGAGGGCACCGTCACCAAGACCCAACGCATCCTCGTTCGCGGAGGGGCCACATTCGACCCGGGCATCTCCATGAACGGCACGGAGCTCTACCGCTACAACAACAGCATCATCCAAGACACCCTCTACGCCGACACTGGCAAGGTGACCATGCCCAGCAAGCTCGGCTTCGGCTTCAGCATCGCCCGCCCCAACAAGTGGATGGTCGGCGCGGACGTGAGCCTGCAGGACTGGTCCAAGTTTTCCTACTTCGGTGACCCCTCGACCCTCACGAACTCGCTCCAAGCGAATGTGGGCGGCGAATGGATCCCGGAACTCGGCTCGAACAAGTACGCCCGGAAGATCGCCTACCGCTTCGGCGCTTATTACCATGGCACCTTCCTGAACCTGCAAGGCAGCGCCATCACCGAGATGGGCATCACCGCAGGCGTGGGCCTCCCCATCGGTTTCTTCAACCCCATCGGTCAGAGCTATAGCCGCATCAATGTCGGCGTGAACGTGGGCCGTCGCGGCACCCTCGAAAACAACCTGCTCCAGGAGCTGACCCTCCAATTCCGCCTCGGCGTGAACCTGAACGACATCTGGTTCATCAAGCGGAGGATTGATTGAAAATCGACTTCCCCTGAGGTCAGGGAATTCCCTGTGATTCTGCGGTAATTCATTCATAATCGATGGATATTTCGTCCTTGTAAGGTCAGGTCGCGACCTGCCCCTACAAGGACAGTAGATACACAACCATACCCCCCAACCGTGCCCGCATTTCCCTTATTTTTGAGTCATGACCTCCCGCAATCCTGTTGGGTGGGGGCTTGCCTTGCTCTTGGCGACCCTGTGGTGGCAGCTGCCCGCGCAGTCTGCGGTGGAGGCATGGATTGACGCGATCCACAAGACCGACAATGCCGCCGAGGTCCGGGCCCACCTCCGTCAAATCTGGGAAGCTGACAGCAACCAAGTATTCCGTGTGTCGGAGGAGTCCATGGCCGCGATGGATGGCAGGACCGGGAAAATGAGCCGGTCGCAGGCGGATACCCTGTTGCGGATCATCCACATCGGGATGGCGAAAGATCCTGCGGGGCAGGAACCCTGGGTCGTGGCGCGGGCATTGCTCGGGATGCGGCAGGAGGTGCATTTCAGCTCAAAAGCAATGGATTGGGCGATGGAGGCGATGCGGGTGGCGCCTGCCAAGGTCCCGCTGGCGCTGGTGCGGGAGACCGCTGCCCGGCTTGTTGCTCAGGCTGGGGCCTCGTGGGTGACGGCGGCGAATGATTGGTCGGTCGTGGAGCAGGTGATGGAGCGGCGGGCATTGGCGAGCGGGGACGATGGGGCCTTTTGGGTGCGGGAGCAGGCGCGGCTGACTCTGCGGATGCGGGCGGCACTTCCGGATTGCGGGCCGTTGCTGACGCGGTATGCGGACTCGATCGCACGGAGGGCCTTGGGGGTGCGGGAATGCAGGGCATTCTTGGTGATGTACGCCTTGCAGGGCTGCGATCAGTCGGGGCTGTGGGAGGCGGCCTGGGGTAAGGTGAGCGAAGCGGAAGATTCGCCGTGGCTGCACCGGATGGGCGGGGCCGAGGCGATGAGCAGGGGGATTGGGAAACGGGCAAGGGGCATTGGATGGCGGCGGCGGCAGGGGAGCAGGATGTGGCATTGAAGGCGGCGGACATGCTGCAGGTGGCGGCGACATGGCGGGAGCAGGGACGGTGGCGGGAGGCGCGTGCTGCATTGCAGGAGGCGATGAGGCTGAGGCCGGACTGGGGAGAGCCCTATTTGCAACTGATGGACCTTTACATTGAGGGTTCGGAGCAATGCGCCTGGCCGGATTTTGAGGGGCGGGCGATGTATTGGCTGCTGATGGAGCTGTGCCAAAAGTTGAAAGGCATTGACCCTGAAATGGAGACGGAGGCCAATGCGCGCCACGAAAAATATGCCCGCCGGGCACCGTCCCTCCGGGAGGCGGCCTACCTCGGTTGGCAGCCGGGCGACACCTATCCCCTCAAGTGCTGGATGAACACCGCCACGGTCGTCCCCAAGGATTGATTTGCTTTGTTCCTACCGAAAAAGCCCTAAATTTGGCTCCTCATTTGGTGCATCAAATTTTAAGGTAAACACATGCCACAGATCACGATCGACGGTAAGGCATACAATTACGAAGGGCAGCCCATGCTGCTCCAATTTGCTTTGGACAATGGGGTGGAGATTCCCTATTTCTGCTACCATCCTGCCATGAGCATCCCCACCAACTGCCGCATGTGCTTGGTGGAGGTCGGCTACCCGATGACCGACAGGGCCACGGGTGCCTTGAAGTATGACGACAATAACCAATTGATCGTGAACTGGGGCCGCAAGCCTGCGACCGCCTGCAACACGCCGCTCTCCCCGAACATGGTCGTCAAGACCCATTCGAGCAGCGCAGCCGTGAAGGACTATCAGAAGGGTGTCCTCGAGTACATGCTCGTGAACCACCCCCTCGATTGCCCCATCTGCGATCAGGCTGGCGAATGCCCCCTGCAAATCTGGACCTATAAATATGGCCCGGAAGGCTCCCGCTACGAGTCCTCCAAAGTCCACAAGCCCAAGCGCGTGGAACTCGGCCCGAATGTGGTCCTCGACGCAGAGCGCTGCATCAACTGCACCCGTTGCGTCCGGTTTACCGAAGAGATCAGCAAGACCGCGCAGCTCAGCATCGTGGGCCGCGGCGAGAAGAACTATCCGAGCACTGGCCCCGGCGGCGTCTTCGACGATCCCTACTCCATGAACACCATCGACATCTGTCCGGTGGGCGCCCTCACGAGCAAGGATTTCCGCTTCAAGGCCCGCGTCTGGGAAATGGCTTACACCCCCGGCGTCTGCACCGGCTGCTCCAAAGGCTGCAACATCGACGTCTGGGTCCGGGACAACAAGGTCATGCGCCTCACCCCCCGCGACAACAAGGATGTCAACCAATACTGGATGTGCGACGCTGGCCGTCTGGACATTCAGAAATTCAATGACAACCGCGTATCAGGCGCCCGGGTCAAGGGTGACGTGCCTGTCGATATCGACAAGGGTGTGGAGCGCGCCGTCGAGCTCATCCGCAAGTGGGAAGGCACCGTGCACTTCATCGGCAGCTCCCGCGCATCGCTGGAAAGCAACTACGCCCTCAAGGCATTTGCCAAGAAGGCGAGCCCCAACCACCGCATCTTCTACATCACCCACAACGAAAAGGGCTGGGGTGACAGCCTCCTCCGCCGCGACGACCGCAGCCCGAACGCCAAGGGTTGCGAGATGCTGGGCATGGAGCCCATCACCATCACTGACCTGATTCGCCGCTTCCACGAAAACGAATTCAAGTTCGTCTATATGCTGGAAGACACCGAAGCGCTCGCAGCCGCCGCCAAGGCCAAGATCGACGGCATGACCCTGATCGCCCATGCCACACAGCATGTCCCCGGTCTGGAAAAGCTGGACGTGGTGCTGCCTGCAGCCATGGAGATCGAGACGGAGAGCACCTTCGTGAACGAAGACGGCATTCCGCAGTACAGCAAGATGGCCAAGCAGGTCGCTCAGATGACCCCCGAGATGTGGATGCGCCTCCCCAAGAGCCGCCTCGACAAGGCCGCTGTGGCGATCGACCGCTGGAGGAGCGTGGACCATATCCACGACGTGCAGCCGAGCTGGAAACTGCTGGCCATGATCAGCCGTCCGCTGGGCAAGGACCTGCAGCTCAAGGACCACAAAGATGTGGTTGCCAAGCTCAAGTCCGAGCTGCCCGCCCTCAAGGACTTCGTGGTGAGCTACAAAATCCCCAAGGAAGCATTCAAGATCACGCAGTACGACTTCGCGATCAAGTGATAAAACAAAAAGCGCCTTCGGGCGCTTTTTCATTCAAAATCAATTCCAATGGCATCCCTCGATCCCAAAACCAAACGCCGCTTTTTGCTGCCGGCAGTGGCAGTTGTTGGCATTGTCCTGCTGATCGTCCTCTTCAACAGCCTCTTCATCACCGTGGAGGCGGGCTTTCAGGCGGTCCTTTTCAGGCCATTTGCAGGAGGGCTGGACAAGGAGAACCTGCTCGGGCCGGGGTTCCACATGGTATCGCCCTGGAACACGGTCTTCACTTACGATGCCCGGATTCAGGAACGCACCGAGGACATGGACGTGCTCGCCGCCAATGGCTTGAACATCCACGTTGACCTGAGCTTTCGCTACCGCGTGGTGCCCTCGGAGGTCGGCTACCTGCACGAGGAGATCGGCCAAACCTACGCGGACAAGATCGTGACTCCCGAGGTGCGGGCCGCGACGCGGAAGGTGATCGGCAAGTACCTGCCGGAGGAGTTGTACAGCACCAAGCGTGACGCGATCCAAAATGAGATTTTCACGCAGACGGAGGCGAACGTCAAGCCCAAGCACATCCACCTGGACGCCGTGCTGATCCGCTCGGTGAAGCTGCCCGAACTCATCAAGGGGGCAATCGAACGCAAGCTGGAGCAACAGCAGCAGCGGGACGAATACGAGTTCCGGATCCAAAAGGAAGCCAAGGAAGCCGAGCGCAAGCGCATCGAGGCCCAAGGCATCAAGGATTTTCAGGACATCGTCTCGGATGGGATCAGCGACAAGCTGCTGAAGTGGAAAGGCATCGAAGCGACCCAGGAGCTTGCGAACAGCAAGAACTCGAAGATCATCGTGATCGGCGGGAGCGATGGGCTGCCCGTGATCTTGGGGAATGATTGAACAGATTGAGCCCGCGGCGTCCCGCCGCAGGGCTATCGATACCGCCGCCTCTGGCGGCGAGGCAGAGAAACCCAATCAGGCGTTCTCTATCAGGTACACCTTTGCGCTGGAGGGTGAATTGCGGCACTTTTGATCAACTTCGAACAGTGCAATTGATCGGCCGAATGCCTCGATTCAACTTCGGTGAGCGCAATTGATCGGTTGAACGCCTTGACTGGTTCTGATTCGTAGAGTAATTCTGTGCCGCCGGGAGGCGGCATTGTCGATCAGCGTGCGGCGGGACGCCGCCGCTTCATTTCCCCCATCAATGACACCCGCATCCCCGCTTCAGCGAAAAATCCATGATGGTCATGGGCGGCTTTGTCACATGCTTCGCCGCGCTGCGGGCGGGCTTCTTGTGGACGCGGTAGGGTGAACAGGCGACCAATCCGACCGTCAAGGTCAGGCACGTCACTAGAAAAATGATTCTCTTCTTCATAAGGCATTCCCTTCAAGTGATCCAACCCAGCTGCGTAACCACTGCTGCAAACATAATGCCGGAACCGATGTTATCTTTTCATGGCAGCAGTCTCGGTCCGCCCATCCAAAATCCTGCCCAGCAGGTTTTAGATTCAGCGGGACGGGCTGTAATTTGCCGAGGCTTGCGGTGGCCTTTCCATCGCAGTATCTCACAACGCAACGATTTGAAAATATGGCATTTACCCTTCCTCAACTCCCCTACGCTTATGACGCGCTGGAGCCGCATATCGATGCTCGGACCATGGAAATCCACCACTCCAAGCACCACGCGGCCTATACCAACAACTTGAACGCGGCCATCGAGGGCACCGAACTCGCTGGCAAGACGATCGAGGAAATCCTGTCCGTGGCCATGAGCAGCTCCCCTGCCATCCGCAACAACGGCGGCGGTTTCTGGAACCACAACCTGTTCTGGGAAGTCATGAGCCCCAATGGTGGTGGCGAGCCCGGCGGAGACCTCGGCGCTGCGATCGCCCGCGACTTCGGCAGCTTTGCGGACTTCAAGACCAAGTTCAACCAAGCAGCTGCAACACGCTTCGGCTCTGGATGGGCATGGCTCCTCAAGGGCGAAGACGGCAAGCTCAGCATCAGCAGCACAGCCAACCAAGACAATGCGCTGATGGAACCCGGCACGGGTACCCCCATCCTCGGCTTGGACGTCTGGGAGCACGCCTACTACCTGAATTACCAAAACCGCCGCCCCGACTACATCGGTGCTTGGTGGAACGTGGTGAACTGGAGCAAGGTGGCCGAGCTCTACGCGAAGTAATCCTACTGGATACTATCAGATTCTATATATGAGAGAGCAAAGGCGGTCGATTGGCCGCCTTTGTTTTTGGGGGGATGTGTGGAATGGGCGCGCCTTGGGCGCTACATACGTTGGACCCCTCTGGGGTCCCTGGATGGGCTTCTACTTGGGGTCCGTGCCATTGGATTTCTGGCTGAGCATACGTTTGACCCCTCTGGGGTCCCTGGATGGGCTTCTACTTGGGTCCGTGCCATTGGATTTCTGGCTGAGCATTCGTTTGACCCTCTGGGGTTCCTGTTTTGCCTTTTGCTCGTTCTCGCCCAATTGGATTTCTGGCTGAAATTCTAGAAGTTAGAGGATTCACGAACCTTAATTTGGCATGAAAAACCTGAAAACTCCGATTTGGCTGCTGCTGTTCGTGTGCGCCTTGGCATTCTCGCATTGCAAGGACAAGGAGTCCTGCGACGATGCGATCATGAATCAAGACGAGACCGCCGTGGACTGCGGTGGCGTGTGCGAGGCCTGCGCGACCTGCTCGGACGGGATTCGCAATCAAAATGAGACGGGTGTCGATTGTGGCGGGGTCTGTCCCAACGCCTGCAGCATCATCTCCAACCTCCGTCAATACAATACCGCCAATTCCGACATCCCCAGCGACAATGTCCGCGAGATGTGGTGGGACGGCACGAGCCTGTGGCTCGCTACGGATGCAGGTGTCGGCGTCCTGACCAATGAAACCTGGGTGGTGTACAATACCTCCAATTCCATGCTTCCCTCAGACGATGTCCGCGACTTCTGGCAAGCCAATGATGGCAGCATGTGGATGACCACGGCCAATGGCGTCGCCCGCCTCAACAACGGCACTTGGACGATCTACAATTCTGGCACTGGCGCCCCTGCGCAACTGAACAATGCTGGGCATATCGTCCAAGCCCTCAACTGGACCATCGTCACCACACCTGGTTCGGGCTTCATGATCTACGATACCTTCACTTGGACCTCCTACACCACCGCCAATTCCAGTCTCCCCACCGACAACCTCACGGACGTGGACGCCAATCCATTGCAAGAGGTCTATTTCGGATCGGCTGACTCCGGAGTGGTGACCTTCTCGAATTTCAACTTCGGGACCCTGAACACCTCCAACTCGCCTATCCTGAACAACACCATCAATTCCCTGATCCTCACTGGTGACGGCGACCTATGGATCGGCTCTCAGGGCGGCCTGAGCTTCAAGTCCTCTGCCAATGCATGGGACAACTGGAGCGAAGCCAATTCGCCCATCACCCACCCGAGTGTCGATGTGCTGACGCGCGATCAATACGGAGAGGTCTGGATGAGATCACCCCTGTCATTGACCAACTTTGTACCAACGGGAAATGTGTGGACCCTCTATACCGAGGCCAACAGCTCCAACATGCTCAACACAGCGACCTGCATGCGTGTGGAGTCCGGCACCCAGGCGAAGTGGGTGGGGACGGCAGGATATGGCTTGCTGGTTTTCAATTGAGCAGGCAACCTGCAGTTGGGCGAGCGATTGCCTGTGGCAGATGCCCCTAAAGGAATGCAATTCCGCTGATTCCTGCCAGAGTTCCCTAGGCTCGGGTTTACGACAAATCCGGCAGCATCGTGTCGCGCTGTGCGACCCCGCTGGGGTCGATATGGTCGCGTGTGTGGCCTGGGGCTACCCACGTTCGACCCCGCCGATAGCTCGGCACGCGGCGCTGGGGTCGCTTGGGAAAAACCTTCCCAATTTGTCGTACAGCCCTCGGCTCCGCTCGGGTTCCGATCCGCCGTAGCGAGAAAAAACAACCGGGGCTGCTCATCGCAGCCCCGGTCCATTCTATAGATTTCAGAACAACTGTCTCTTTCAATTGCCGCCTTTCACGGCCTTTTGCCCGAGGGCGATGAAGTCCGCGGCAGGCTTGCCACCCATTGTGCGGGATTTCACCTCGCCATTGCCATCCAAGAAGAGGAGGGTGGGGTAGGCCATCACACTGTAGCGGCGGGCGAGGTCAGGGCCTTCACCTTTTTCCATGTCCACTTTGATGTTCACGAAGTGGGAGTTGTAGTACTCACCCACAGACTCGTCGGTGAAGACATTGGAGGCCATGTAGCGGCAGGGGGCGCACCAAGAGGTGTAAGCATCCATGAAGATGAGCTTGTTCTCCTTCTTGGCTTTGGCCTGTGCCTCGGCGAAGCTCCCGTGGAAGAACTGGATTCCAGTCTCGCTCTGGGCTTTCACGCCTGTGGCACCCGCCACCATCCACACCAATGCCATCAAGAAAGCAAACTTTGTAGCGTATTTCATATCCATTCTGAGTAAAACTCTTCCTAAAGTACAAATCTATCTTTTATCTAGGCCAATTTGGTAACAGGTTTTCCACCCATTGCCCCACTGACCTACGAATCATACGAAAGACAAAGACCGATGTTGTAGGAGGTTGATGATTGCCTCCACTGGAAACAGTCCAAAATGCGTGCCAAAGGCTCGGCCTGGGCAGGAGCGATTTCGATCAAATCGGCAGCGCGTTCATTGCCCCGCTTGCAGAACCCATTGATATGTGCATATTTGCATCACTACAAAGCATTCTCATTCAATAGAGCTTCACACAAATGAAAGCACAAACACAGTCACCAAGACAATTGCGTCAAGCCCCAGAGGCTGAGTCTCCAACGATGACCGCCATGGCGCCACCTGCGTTTTCACTTACGGCAAGCCCCGAGGACGGGGGTGGAGGCAAAAAGAAGAAGCCGCCCGTACCAAGTGAACCCAAGCGGTTCGAGGGGCCTTTGGCAGCAGCAGGCGAGGGCGATGCGCATGCCTTCGCGGAGGATGATGTTTACCAAGGGGAGGTAGGGGATTGCTGGCTGATGGCAACCCTTGCCGCATTTGCCAAGGCCAATCCGTCCTATTTGGAGGAGATCATCGAAGAGCGAGAGGACGGCAAATTCAATGTGAAGCTCTATGTCCGCGAGGGTGGAGACGAAAAATCTCCCTTGGTCCGGAAGACGATAACGGTCGGAAGGAAGTTCCCCACCAGAGCCGATACTGGGTTTCCGCGCTATGCGGGCCTGGGGGATGACCAAATGGAAATCTGGGTGATGGTACTGGAAGCTGCAGCGGTGCTTATCAGCGGAGGTCACTTCCAGGACTTGGATGGGGAAGATCCAACGGTTGCCTTCGAGATGTTTACTGGCCAATCATCCAAAAACGCCGCCATTTACAATGAACGTACGGACCGCTGGGGGAGCGATGAGCAAGCATTCGCCAAGGCTGGCTTGGCGGCGGGGAAGGATACGGTCTTGCAATTGATCGCTGACCAAGTTTCCGAAGGAAACGCAGTGGTGTTATGTACGAAGGATTGGGGAGGGAAGAAGAAGCAATTTGGCAATTTCACCATCCTAGGCCCACATGCCTACTCAGTGATTGATGTTGATCCGGCTGGCGGGACGATTTCTCTTAGGGATCCCTACGGTCCTGACAACTTATACGATCTTCCAGTGGACTTGCTTGTGAAGCACTTCGTATCAGTTGACTATGGCCCAGCAAAGTCGTCGGAGGAATGAGGCCAAGGGCAACGATACTGAAGATTCTCATGCTGCTGTGCTTGATTGGTGGAACCAAGCTTGTCGCCCAAGAGGCTTCAGCCTATGAGTTCTGCAATCCCGCAGGATTTCAGCTAGGAGAATGCCGTGCAAGCGTTCATGGATTCTTCCGGGGGATTGTGGTCAATCGATTCGGCCTTCCTGCCATCCGGCCCTTGGTTCAGTTTTCGGTGACGGGACCTGTACATTTCAATGTAGCAAAGGGCTCGGTCTTCTACGTCAGTGGTAGCTACTATCGGGTTCAGGAAGTTCGACGCCAAGTGAGGCGCAAAGGCATCAAGGGCTGCTTCACCTTTATCGAGCTCCCCGAGAAGCCACACTGCATCCACATCTGCAACCGACCGAAGGATTGACGCCTTTTCTGGGTAAATCCGGCTCATTTCCTCAACAAGTCCTGCCAAGCCCTCAGCCGTCCTTCGCTTTTGCGGTGGGCGTTGTCTAATTTTAGGGGCTGTGACGCCCAACCCACTTGAAGGAGGTCGGGGAGGCGTCGGATTGCCTGATGGTAAGAATGCCAATGGAATACAAGACGATGAGGGCTGCGGCCCATATCCATAGATGGATGGTGTTGCTGTCCTTGCTGCTCAGCGCTGGCATGATCGGCGGCTGTGGCAAGGGGGGACGCGGCTGGGACTCCCTCTCCTGCGACATGGAAAGCGTGGAAAAGGAGGGTGATGCGACCTACTTCAAGGCTGGAGGGCAACGCTTCGCTCACGGGGAGACCCAAAGCGACTCCGCCGCCCGCTCTGGCAAATACAGTTGCAGGATTCAGGCGGGCAAGGAATTTGGACTGACTTGGGAGACGACCGACCTGCGCCCCGGCGATCAGTTTGTCGCCAAGGTTTGGCGCAAGTCGCCCGAAAACACAGGCACCTTCGTTGCGGACGCCTCCTGGGGCCAATACAAGGAAGCCGTGGCGACCGGAATGATCGAGGGAGATTGGGTCGAATACATGCTCAAGATCAAGGTCCCGACCTACAGCGGGAAGGCGAGCCTCAAGGTCTATGTCTGGAACCCGAACCCGGCTACTGCCTATTTCGACGACTTCAGCGTGCAGCGACTGGCCGAGGGGCAGAGCCTGCCGGAGGGCAATGTCACGGCGCAGGATTCCGTGGTGACGCTCGACTTGGAAGTGGGGAGCGGATGGGATACGCTTGTGCAGCAGCGCGAGGCTGCGCTGGCGCGCGGGTTGCTGGGGCAGGACGAGCAGAGCTGGGTGCGGTGCACGCTCAAGGAGGGCGGCAAGCAGCATCCGGGTCGCCTCCGGCTCAAGGGCGACTGGACGGATCACCTCATGGGCGACAAATGGTCCTTCCGCATAGATCTGGATGAGGGCGAGGCTTGGCGGGGCATGACGGTATTTTCCATCCAAAATCCCCGGACGCGGTCCTTCCTGAGCGAATGGATTTTCCACCGCTGGCTTGACAAGGAGCAGGTCATCAACCCGATCTACGGTTTCGTGCAGGTGCGGATCAATGGCAAGGAAAAGGGCCTTTATGCCTACGAGGAGCATTTCACCCCGCAGATGGCCCGTGAAAAGGGCCGGGTCAAGGGCCCGATCATGAAATACGACGAGGAAGGACTCTGGGAGGCACAGGGTGTCTCACTCGACACGGACCTGGAGGACTTCGAGCGTCATGTCCCGGCTTACAAATCCTCGGACATTGTGCCATTTGGCGGAAAATCCTTGCGGAAGGACAGCACTCTCCGGCGCGAGGTGGAGACGGCGCAGCAGCTCATCCAGCAGTACAAAACCGGGCAACGGACCATTTGGGAGCTGTTTGACGCGCAAAAGGTGGCCCGCTACTACGCCGTCATCGATGTGCTGGGTGCGCAACATGCCTTCATCTGGCACAACCAACGCTGGTACTTCAACCCGGTATTGCAGAAGCTGGAGCCGATCGGATTCGATGGATTTACCGAGGCTGGGCCGCTCATCTGGATCGACAAACCCTTCATCGGATTCAGCCGCAACGTCCGTTACATGGCGCCAGGCTACCGGGAACTCATGTTTGAGCGGTTTTTCCATGACATGAAGTTCCTCGCGCTCTATGTCAAGGCGCTGCAGGAGTTCACTCAGCCGGATTACTTGGATGCATTTTACCTGAGCATCGCCCCGCAGATCGGCTACTACGAGCAGGTGATCCAGAAGGAATGGCCGAGTTACAAATTTGACCGGAGGCGGATGTTTGAGCGGGGAGAAACGATCCGTCAGCTCATCGCGCCCTTGCAGCACAGCTCCGTGAAGGCGCATTACCAAGGCAAAACCGCCCAGGGGCATCATTACCGCGTCTTCAATTACCATTGCCTGCCTGTGTTCTTGGAGGGCATTGGCAAGAAGGGCGATGGTGTGGATGCGAGCTTCACGGGCAGCACTTTCCTCGATGCCTATAACAATGAGTTCCCTGCTGAGTACCTGGACGTGTATTGCCCGACGGAGGGTAAATGGATCTATTTCAAGGTGCCGGGATTGGACTCGCTCTACCGCGTGGAGGTATTGCAATGGAAGCAGCCCGAGGGCATCACGCCGGAGCAGCGCCTGTTTTCCGGCCTCACCATCAGCAGCAATGACATCTACCAAGTGGATGAGGCGCTGCACCGGGTCACTTTCAAGCGGGGCAAGCATACCGTGAACCGCGACCTGCTGTTCCCTGTGGGTTATCAGATTTGGTTTGAAAAAGGCGTGGAATTGGACCTGGTGAATGGCGCCAAATTCATCTCCAAGTCGCAGGTGCTGATGTTTGGGGATGCCGATGCGCCCATCTTGATCACGAGCAGCGACAGCTCCGCCCAAGGCTTTTCCATGTTGCAGGCCGAGGGCAAATCCGAGTTCCATTATGTCGCCTTCGAGGGGCTGGGTTCACTGAATTACATGGGCTGGAAGCTGGACGGGTCGGTGACGATGTACGAGACCGAGAGCCTCTTTGACCATGTGCGCATCGTGCGGAGCAGGGCTGAGGATGCGCTTTGCCTGATGCGCTGCATCTTCACCTTCAACGACAGCTACATCGGGCAGGCGAAGGAGGACGGATTGGACGCGGACTTCTGCATGGGTGTGTTGAACAATGCCGCCGTGAGTCGGGTGGGCAAGGACGCGATGGAATTCAGCGGAGGGAATATCAGCATTGCGCGGGTGCAAATCGAAGGCGCGAAGCGCCGGGGCATTCTCGCACAAGAAGAGGCGCGGGTCGCGATCGCGGATGGGACTGTAACCGGATGCGAGACCGCCGTGGCCGCCGAAGACCTGGCCAAAGTAGAAGCCCAGAAATTGGTGCTGAGCAAGAACGAGCGTGGATTCACGGCCAGTCAGACCCGCGCAGAATACGGCCCGGCGACCATCACGGTGCAGAAATGCGAAAACGCTGGGAACCAGCTCCTGCACGTCATCCAGACAGGATCCAAGCTCACACTGGAAGGCAAGGTGATCGAAGGAAGCGTGGACGCACCGGAAATCTGAGGAGGCGAGAGGCCTGAAATGAGGCGAGAGGCCCCCGATTGTCGGGACAGGCTCCGGCCCGAAGCCGAAAAGACCGCCCGCCTCTGGCGGGAGTAAATCGGAAGACCAGTTTTCAGTCTATCCCGTTCAATCAAAATGAGAGCCGCAAGGGATCAAAAGCTGCATCCAATTGAAAGGACAAGAAGTCTAAAAGTTGCATTGCGGCATACAGGCATCAAGCTGTACAGAGAATTCAAATAGAGAAACATGTCCATCCATCATCACCCCGCCCAAAAGGCACGATCCTCATGGAGCGTGGTGTTGCTGGCATTGGCGATCCCGGTTCTGTTCTTGGTTGCATTGGCGACAATGAGCCCGGACAAAAAGTCGTCCAGCGACCTCTCCCCCCACACCTTCCCATCGATGCAGTCCATCGAGCTCCGAATCGAGCCTGCAGCTATGGCACAACTCAACGCCATCCGCGAGCAAGCCCTGCAAATCGGCGTCCTGCGCGAAACCGACGAAAGCTGGGTCGAAGCTGAATTGACAGAAGGCGACCAAGATTGGCCCGTCGAATTGCGCCTCAAGGGCGACTGGACCGATCATATCCAAGACGACCGGTGGTCATTCCGTGTCGAGGTCAAGGGCGACAAGGCTTGGCGGGGTCTGACCGACTTCTCCTTGATGCTGCCGCGCCGCAGGGACCACCTGAAGGAATGGCTCTACCACAAGGCCCTGCAAGCCGAGGGCGTTTTGGCGCCGCGCTATGACTTCATCCGGCTCGCCGTCAATGGTGAGGATTGGGGGCCGTACGCGGTCGAGGAGCATTTCACCCCGCAATTGCTGCGTCGCCAAGGCAGGCCAGAGGGACCCATCCTGCGGATCGACGAAACCGGGATGTGGGAGGCGCGGGTCGCGGCATTGCGGGACAGCGCATTTCCGTACATGCTTACGCCATTCTTGGAGGCAGCGCCTGTGCGGCCCTTCAAGCCCAAATCCATCCTCCGCGACTCAGCCAACCTCGCCGAATTTCACTTCGCCGACCAGTTGATGGCAGAATACCGCCAAGGCTCTGGCGTCCCGATGGACATGATCGACCTGCATCGGACGGCGAGCTACTATGCCCTCACCGACTTGTTTGGAGCCTACCATAGCTTGATTTGGCACAACCGGCGGTACTATTTCAATCCCGTTTCGAGCCAGCTTGAGCCTGTGGGCTACGACGGCTTCTCCGGTCAGGGCGAGGACACCTATATCAACGGCCCGATTTGGGGTTACCGCGTGGACGGATGGAATCCGGTCGGGGATTACCACGAGGTCATGGGGGATTTTCCGTTTCGGGATGATCGGTTTGTGCGGGAGTACTTCCAAAAGCTGTCGGTGTTCAGCGATCCGGCGTATCTGGATCATTTGCTGGAATCCGTGGCAGATGAACTCCATGACCGCGAGCGGTTCATCAGGACGGGCGAATGGGGCTACCACTTCAGTCGCAGATTCTTGGAGGAAGGAGGAAGCCGGATCCGAACATGTCTGCATGACAGTTTTCAGATGGATCACCTCCTGACCAAAGAGGCCGAACTCTCAGGCATGGGGCAATACCTGTTCGTCTCCAACCGCAACCCGCTGCCTGCTGAGGTGATGGGGGAAAATGAGGTGGTGCATTTCCTGCCCGCATTTTCGGGGAAGGACACGCTTTGGGTGCCGATGTGGAAGGTGGATCAGAAGATGGAACTGAAGGCTTGGATTCCGGGGCTTAGCCCTCGTACTCCCTGAACCGAACGGTAAATTCCGTGAACATGCCCTGCTTGCTTTCCACGGCTACGCGGCCGCCAATCTGACGCAATGCACGTTGCACGAGGTGCAGGCCGAGGCCCACGCCTTTGGAGCGCTCATTGCCCCGGAAGAAGAGGTTGAAAATCTGGTCGCGGATGTTGTTCGGGATGCCGATACCTTCGTCGTGGATGCGGATCATGATGCCTTCGTCCTCCTTTTGGAGCAGCACATCGATCTTGGGGGAGTCGTTGTTCACGTCCTTGCGGAAGACGCAGGCATTTTCCAGCAGGTTCTCCAAGATCACACGGATCATGTTGCGGTCCACGAACACCGGACGCTTGAGGCGGTCGTCGAGGCGGATGTCCGGGTATTTGACGCCGGGAATCTGCTTGAGCTGCGGGATGATGTCCAAGATCAATTCCTCCAAGTTCACCTGCTCCGGACTTTTGAAGCCGTGCTTGAGTTCGTGGGAGGCGATGAGTTTGCGGATCACCTTGTCCATGTAGGTGCTCACCGCGTCGATCAGGTCGATGGCCTGGATCAGGTCCTTGATTTGGCCGGAATTGCGGGCGACGGAGACCAATCCCTTGAGCCGTGCGACCGGGCCGAGCAGGTCATTGGCGCTGTGGTTGATGAATTCCTCCAAGGCCTCATTTTCGGAAATCAGGCTTTCGACGGCCTCTTGCAAGGTCTCCGTCCGCTCAGCGATCACCGATTCGTAGTCAAAGTTGCTTTCCTGCAGGCGGGTGCTCACGCGGGCGAGTTCCTCCTTGGTACGGCCGAGTTCGTCGTTTTGCTCACGGACCCGTTGGGAGAGCTTGCGTGCACGGCCATTTGCCCGCAACACGACCCATCCACCCAGCCCAATGCCCAGGATCAATGCCCCCAAGCCGATCCAGAACAACAATTGGTAGGTCTTGGCATCGGATTGCGCCGCCTCGGCTGCAGCCTGTGCCTGCTCGATCTTGTGCCTGCCGGAAAACTCCTCCTCGTCCGTGAGCCGCACCTGCAATGCCGTGGTTTGGTTGCGGTCGCGCTGCCTTTGCAGGCTGTCCTTGGCTGCACTCGCCCATTGGAAGTGGTCGAGGGCCCGGCGGTAATCGCCTGTGGTCTGGTAGGCCCTGGAAATGAGCAGGTTCACCGTCGCCAATGGCTTGAAGAGCTTGAAGCTGTCCGCCAATGCGATCGCCGTGTCCCCATGGCGGATGCCCCGCGCATAGTCACCCTTGATCAGCAACGCCTGCACCAATCCGATGCGCGCATCCACCGCGAGGTTCAGATCCTTGGGCTGCCGCAGCAGTGTCACCGCGTCCGCGCAGCGCTTGAGCGCCGAGTCGGGCTGCCCCAGCTTCACCTCCGATTCACCCAGCCGGATCAATGCCAATGCCGCCCTTTGCCGCGCCCCATCCTCCAATGCGATGATGTAGGCCTTGCGCAGGAGTTGGAAGCCATTTTCCGGCCGCCCAGCCCGCACCGCCGCCGTTCCCTCACCGATCAATGCCGAGGATTGCCCATTGCGGTCACCCGCTGCCTTCCAAGCCTCGAATGCATCCCTGAATTGAATCGCAGCGCTGTCATTGCGGCCTTGTGAAAGCTGGACTTGCCCCAAGGATTCGCAACCCAGGCCATGACCGCGGACGTCGCCCTTGACCGAAGCCAGCCGGATCGCCTCGCCGAAATATTGCCCCGCCTGATCCAAACTGCCCAGTTCCTGGAACAGCCGACCGCGCAGGTGCGCCGTCGCCCACCATGCCAATGAGTCGCCTTGCAGGAGCGAATCCGCCTTGTGGCAAGCCGCGAGGGCCTTGGTCCAGTTGCGCCGGGCCATGCCCAGTTCCGCCTGCGCAAGCGCGCAATCCGCCAGCCCGTGCATGTCCGCCGCCTGCCCGAATTCCGATTCACAGATGCTCAGGGAGGCCTCCGCATTCTCAAAATCGCCCTTGGCGATGAAGGCCCTCGTCTGAAGGAGCCGCGCCCGCGATTGTCCCGGGAGGTAATTCACCTTGCGGCTGATCGCCATCGCCTGCCCAGCAAACGCCATCGCCGAGTCGGGATAATCCCGCATGAGCGCATCGCTGATGCGGCAAAGGGCCTCCACCCGGCTGCTGTCCTGCGGCAGCTTGGGGAAGTTGTCGATGTCGTCGTCGAGCCGCTGGGCGTGGAGGAGGGAGGCCATACACAAAAAGAGGAGGAGGGCGATCAGCCCATTCCTAGTGCCCAGTGTGTATGTGCCCCAGCCTTTCATAAAAGGGCGGCAAGTTACTAAAAAAGGGGATGCGGGGGGAGGATTCGATTCCCCTTCGAAGAAGCAACCTCCCGCGAATTTCCGTATCTTTGCACCTTAAAATCGCTCACAGCATGAAATTCGTCGATGTCAAGAACGATGTGGCCTTCCACAAGATTTTTGGCAATGCCAACAAGACCATCACGCTCATCTCGTTCCTGAACGCGGTGCTTTTCGCGGACGGCTCCAACAGGGTGGTGAGTGTCACGGTCGAGAATCCCTACCTATTTCCACCTGTTCCTGCGGGCAAGACGAGCATTCTCGATGTGAAGGCCACCGATCAGGGCGGTCGCAAATTCATCGTTGAGTTGCAAGTCGCCGAGAAGGTGGGCTTTGACAAGCGGGTACAGTACTATGTCGCCCGCGACTACTCCACACAAATCGAACGCGGGGATGACTACCCGAAACTGAAGCCGACCTACTTCATCGGTATCTTGGACTTCAACTTCACCCAGAATCCCAGCTACTTCTCCACGCATCAGACGGTTGACACCATGACAGGTGAAAACCTACTTTCTGATGTGAAGTACTTCTTCATCGAGCTGCGAAAGTTTGACAAAAAGGAGCATGAGTTGGTCAGCATGGTGGACAAGTGGGCCTACTTCATCAAGAATGCCGAACATTTGGCGGTCATTCCCAGCAATGTCGATGATGATGGCCTCAAGACCGCCTATCTCGATGCCGACCAACAATCCTGGACCAAGGCGGAGCGAGATGCCTACGACGACTTTGGTATCTACCTCACTGACATGGCGCAGCGTGAGATTTTTCTGGTCGAGCAAGGCAAGAGGGAGATGATTTTGGCCATGCACAGCGCTGGACTTCCCGTTGCACAAATCTCCGCAATATCGGGCAAGACCGAGGCTCAAGTCCATCAGCTCATTGCTGGCAAAGGGGTTTGAGCGGCATGGATTGGGGATGGAGCCATTTGCCTTGCTGATTGTACTGACCGATTACTTCGTCAATCGAAAAACTTGGTGCTATAGCTTTCATCCGCGATGCCCTTGAATTCCGTTACCCTTTCCCCCAAACCTTGGCATAATTCTCCGCCCACTTCTCAGACTTCGCGACATGGGCTTTGCCCTGGTACAGGCCGTGAGAATCCGCTACTGCGAACCCCACTAAATAGAGGAGAAGGCTGTCGAGGTAATACCTCCGGATTTCCTTCTCATCCCAAAGCAAGTACCATCCCAGTTTGTCCTCTCCGAGGCTTGGATCGAATGGCTGATAATACTTGACTTTGCTATTGGACGGCTTTTCCTTCCCAAATCGCATTTTCAGATCCTTGGGGAAGGGATGCAACACAATGAGGCAAACCCCGCTGCCACGGATGAAACAACCTTGGATCGTCTCCCCCTCCTGGTAATCCGATTTGCGGAACTTTTGGAGCCATACATGGGTGAGATGCTGCGTATGTTCTGCTGGAAGGCGGTCCAATGCAGCCTGAATGTCATCGGTGCTGATCGGAAAATAGAAGTCCCTCGAAGGATTGTCCGTGATGAAAATGGGCAGTACAGTTCCTTCGGTCGGAGCAGTCAGGTTGTGCTTTCGGTTGAATACCCGGTCAGCAATCTTGGGATGGGTGCGCCCGCCCATCACGTCGCCGAATTTTCGGCTTTTCTTCCAAGGAGTGTTGTTTCTGGGAATCAGCATATTTCAGCCACTTACGTCAATGGATTTCGGGGCGAATCTTCTTCAAATTCCACCTCCATCAAATCCCCCTCACTGATCGTGTACCCCACCTCTGGATACACAAACCCGACCGCTGCATTCTCCGCACCTCGCAGGCGGTAGAACTCCTTGCTCTCTTCCGCATCCGCCAGCCGCAGCTCGATTCCATTTGGGAAATACGGCTTCCCGTCCCGGAAATGGATGAAAGTCTTGGACAGCCGGAACGTGATGCCCAGCCACCGGCCGCGTTCGGGGATGGGTGTGGCCCCTTTGGCAGGTTCGAGGACGATTTTGTGCTGAAAATGCGCATTTGTCTCGGTGGAGAACAGGATCACGGAATTGTGAGCGAGGTCGAATTCGAATTCTGCATCGCCTGATTTGCTGCGGACTTTCAGCTTGCGGGCGTCTCCGGGGCGCATTGCTGTCGGGCTTTCATAGCGGGAATACAGCGCGATGAAGGAATCCTCTGCGATGTCGAGGCATTGATCGCTGTGGTACTTCATGCTGGTATAGCTGTGGTCGTGATCTCGATCAATGCATTGTTGAAGGCGATGGGCTTGTCTTGCAACCCCGGTGCATTGACAGCTGCGGCTTGGATGCTCCCTACTACCCTGCGATGCACCTCCAAGAACGGGCTCGCAGGCAAATGGTATTGCGTCGTGGTGCGCACAAGGGGAATGCCTGCCGCGCTCGGATCCACGAGGTGATTGCCCTTGCGGCCCTTGGCGACGTCCTCTAATGCAGCGGACTGCGACAGTTCTGCGAACATGTCCTCGCCGAGCGAGAGGTGGAGTTGATGGAAGGCGGGAGGATTCATCTGCCACATTGGGGGTTCAAGATATTGGGAATGCCTTTGTCATGTTGAGCCTAGCCGAGAACTGCTTCATTTGACATGTCGAGCGTAGCCGAGACATCTGGCATGGACAGTAACACGCTAGCTATGTGCGCTAGATGTACTCGTCTTTGCTCCTTTTCTGCGGCACTCGTGATGTACTCAGTGACGTTTTTTTCAGCGGTCTTCGTGATGTGCTTCGCAGTTGCTTCGTAGTTCTCGGCTTCAGCCCCTTGGGCTTCCGCTCGACATGACAGGAGGGTTGGGCCTCCGCTCCGCGACTTCGCCGGGACAGGAGGGTGGGCTGTCACCATATCGGCCGCTCATAATCCCCCTCATTCATGCTGAAATCCACCGGGCCATAGACGATGCGCTCGACCGAGGTGTTTTCCTCGCGGTATTTTGTCTTCAGATCCACCATGCCTTCGTGGGTCATCGGCACAAGTGGGATCAATTCGCCGTATTCATTCACATAAGTCTGCCCGCCGGAATGCAAGGCCTCCTTGTTGGAGCAGCGGACGACGTAGCCGAGGCGGGTCGGGATTTGCTCCACGCTCAAGATGGAGGGCCTGATCTCGTGGGTATAGAGGCGATTGGTGGACAGCGGGACGAAAAACACCGAGTTCGGATACAGAGTCACGCTGAATTCGCGGGGCAAGGTCGGGTCGGTCGCAGCTTCCTTGAGCCGGAAATGCAGCCGTGTCAATCCGCTAATCCCATTGCGCACCCAGTCGAAGCGGTCGGTGGAGGAGGGCTTGAGGTGATTGAACTGCGTGGGGTCATAAAACGTGCAGAAGGCCATCAATCCCTCTGGAGCCATGTCCTTGGTCTTGTCGGAATGCGCCTTGATCTTGGCCTTCTTCTCCTTGCCTTGGGTCTCGGTCAATGCCTTGTTTTCATAGACCTGCGCGAGGACGTGGTTCAATGCCGTCTCCAATTCGAAGACCTCCCGAGCCGCTGCATTGATGGCCTGGACGATCTCGCGGTCCGTCGTCCGGAAATTGTCAGTGGGGCCGCTGAGGTTGCTGGAGCAGCGCAGCAGATGGAACCGGTAGCCTTCACCTTGTTCCGGATTCTCTTCCCGCAGGACCTCGCTGAGGTAAATCCCCTTGCGGAATGCCGTCCCCGGCTTGTTAGAATCGGTGAGGTTCTGGAATTGGTGCTCGGCCTTGATCTTGTGGAAATGGTCCTTCCCATTGAAGAATTCGCGGAAATACACCCCGGCACCCTGCACCACTACAGGCACCTTGCCAAGGGAAATCAAGCGATGGTGTTCATTGGCTGAGCCTTCGAAGCCCGATGAAAATTCCTGAATGATGGAAACGGGCATGTCCAGGTCTCGCAGTCCGCTGGCGTCGCCGCAGAAATAGAGCTTCGTGGAGCGGAGTTCGTCTTGGATTTCGGCAAGGCTCCTCACGACGACCCCGCAGAAATCTGCCATCAATGTCTGCACTTCGGGCGGAAGGGCCTCGCTGTCGGAGTTGATCAGTAGGACATTCTTGGACTTGGAGATGCTGTTTTCAGGTTTCATGATTTTGAATGGTGTTCATTCTGCTACAATGATGGGGTGGCTTGGTGCCATCCAGCCACGGTGCTGCCTGAATGGGCTAGAATGGGATACGAGCTGATGCCAGTCAGGGCCGGGTGGTGGTGCCACTCCCGCTCGGAACTCGTTTCTGTCTCACCAGAACTTCCACCACGGTTTTTTCCCTTGTGCGGTGCTTCCACTGCTGCCACCAGACGCGCCTCCCGATTTGTTGCCGCCAGTGCGTGCCAGCTTGATCTCGCCCTTCCCATCATTGAACTCCAGCGAAATCTGCAGTCTGTGCCCGGTTTTGGATTCCCAAGCCTTTACTGCCAGGAACTCCAGCAAATCCTGGTGCAGCATGTCCAGGATGAAGCGGTTCAGCCCATCGTTCTTGAGGGAATCGGGGACGAAATTGAAGAGGAATTCGCCGGAGAAGTCTGGCTCTGCCTTGGATATCGCCTGGACCACGAAATCAAAGAGCGCCGGGCTCAGCACCGAGGCACTGGTATGGCTGGCCACGATGACCCTTTTGGTCGAACCATGGGGGGCCTTCACGACCATGCCCGATACGTACGGCTCATCGTACTCCTCATCCTCGTCGCGCGCCACGAGCGGCACCGGAAGCGGCTCCGTTTTGCTCAACAGGGCGGGATTGCCCAGCTTCCTGAATGGGCCGCCGGATTCGATGCCCTGGAAGCGCTGCCCAAACAGAAATCCCTCCGGCAGGCTGGTGTCAAATCCCTTGACAAAGATCGCGTCTTGCTTGGTGTCACCATGTGTCATGCGGCCCTCGCAACAGGTCGCGATAAAGTCGTAGGACTCGGTCATACCCCGCAACATTTGCTCAAAGCCCGCATTGGGATCGCCACCGCCAACCAGGCGCACGAGCCGTCTCTCCCCACCACTGTGCAGCACCATGAAGGGTACGAAGACATCCCGGATATCATGGCGGGAGTACAGTGCGTAGTCGAGGGCATCAAAAATGACTTCCTCTAGTTTCTTGTTGCCGTTGAAAATGTCCATGTCTTGATCAATCGTCAGGCCAATGTAGGCAGAAAACCCCATGGCAACTCAGCGCTTCCGACGCCGAATCACATACATGCCCAGCACCCCGATCAATGCACCCAGCACCAACCCGATCCACAGCGATAGCGTCTGCAGCAGCCGCCCAAAACCCAGTCCACCAGGTGCCTGATTCTCCGCCATCACCTCCTTCATTTTCCCCCGCCAATACTGCAAATCCTGATGCGGCTCCAATGCCTTTGCATCCACCAAGGGAAATGGCGACACATTCACCTCCCCCAAACTGTCCACATCCACCCGCCAAAAGGCGTCCTCGGGCCTGTCACCCAAGCCCGCTGCATAAAAATGCCGCAGCCCGTCCCGGCTCCGCCCCTCAAACAAGGTCAGGGACCAACTCGCCCCCACATCCCCGCTGAACCACCACATCCTCCCTGATGGCGCATGGCGACAGACGGCATCGTAGAGCATTTTGATGGAATCCAAGGGCGCCTTGTCCCCGATCGGCTCATTTGCGAAGTCGTCCATCTCTGAGAATCCCGGCTCCGCGAGCGCCCAAACCAGTCGGTGCGTGAAGACGAAGAGATTCCGTCCTTCCGGAACATCTACGAATGACTTCTGCACAAACTCGATCAAATCATGTGATTGCTTGTTGACCAGCATCTCGGTATTCAAGACCAAGAACCTGTCACCATTGAAATATGTAAATGTGTTCCCTGTTCCGAACCGGTGTGGGAATCGGAAATAGCCGTTTCGATTCAGGTCATGGTTTCCCGGTGCGACACGGATACCCACCCCGATTTCCGTCTGAAGGTCAACGAAGCCATGGATTTGTCTTACGTCGCCCGCATCCCTCACCACGTCACCGAGGGCGAAAATCCTGTCCGGTTGGGCTGCCTTGATCGCAGGTATTGCAGCGTACAGTGACGACGCAACCCGCAGCGAATGCACGTTTTCATGTGCGCCATACCAGTGCCCGCCTGCCAGAAAGGAATATCCGCTGGACACTTGTGCTGGATGGATTGAATCTGATGGAATCGCGGGCGGATCAGTTGAGCGTCCCGGCACAGGCTTCCCCACCCCCAAGAGGCAAACAGTCAAGGCCAGCAAGGTCCTGAGGGCAGAGTGGGGGATGAAGCGAGGGCAGGCCATGGGGGTAAAGATGCGGAGACTTTCCAGATTGGAAAAATGCGCGATATGCTGTAAATCTGTGGCATGCGGAATGAATTTGTCGTTTTCACGGTCGTGGTCCTGATCGCCATCGGGGCAATCGCGCCCTTTTGGTGGCCGGTCCTGTTTTCATTGGTGCTGATCGGGCCGCTGTTGGTGCTGGGATGGATGGACATGTTGCAGACGCGGCAGACGATCCGGAGAAACTTCCCTTTGCTGGGCCGGGGACGGTATTTCATGGAATTCCTGCGCCCGAAGATCTACCAGTACTTCGTGGAGAGTGACATTGATGGGCGGCCATTTTCACGGATCGATCGGTCGGTGATCTATCAGCGGGCCAAGAAGGAGCTGGACACGGCCCCCTTCGGGACGCAGCTCGATGTCTATGCCGAGGGCTACGAGTGGGTGAACCACAGCATCGCCGCGCTGGACCACCACGCGGTGGAGGAGGATCCCCGCATCCTCATCGGCGGCCCGGCCTGCAAGCAGCCCTACTCGGCGAGCATCCTGAACATCTCCGCGATGAGCTATGGCAGCCTCAGCCCCAATGCGATCATGTCCCTGAACGGCGGCGCCAAGATCGGGGGATTCGCGCACAACACCGGGGAGGGCGGCATCAGCAAGTACCACCTCGAAAACGGCGGGGACATCATCTTCCAAGTCGGGACGGGCTACTTTGGGGCGCGTGAACCCGGCAAGGAGGGATTTTCGGCAAAGGCATTTGCAGAAAATGCCCAGCGACCTGAGGTAAAGATGGTGGAGCTCAAACTCTCCCAAGGGGCGAAGCCCGGCCATGGAGGCATCCTGCCCGCCGCCAAGAACACGCCTGAGATTGCTGCCATCCGCGGGGTCACACCCGGCACCACGGTGAACTCTCCGCCCTACCATACCGCATTTCACACCCCCATTGAGATGATGCAGTTCATCGCGCAGCTGCGAGAGCTCAGCGGGGGCAAGCCCGTTGGTTTCAAGCTCTGCTTGGGTCAGAAGAGCGAGTTCTTGGCCATCTGCAAGGCCATGGTGGAGACTGGCATCCGGCCGGATTTCATCACGGTGGATGGGGGAGAGGGCGGCACAGGCGCGGCGCCCGTGGAGTTCAGCAACAGTGTGGGTTGGCCGCTGAGGGATGGATTGGCATTCGTTTATGATGCGCTCGTGGGATTTGACCTGAAGCGGGACATCAAGCTCATCGCCTCTGGCAAGGTCGCGACGGCATTCGACATCTACCGCGCACTGGCGATCGGGGCGGATGGCTGCAATGCGGCCCGAGGGTTCATGCTTTCGCTGGGCTGTATCCAGAGCCTCGAATGCAACAAGAACATCTGCCCGACCGGGGTGGCGACACAGAAGCCGGAGCTGATGAAGGGCTTGGTCGTGGCTGACAAGAAGCAGCGCGTCGCCAATTTCCATGGCGAGACTGTGAAGGCCTTCCGGGAATTGCTGGCGGCGACGGGGCTGAAGCGATCCACGCAGATCAACCGCGCCCATATCCACCGGAACGAGTCGCAGACCGTCGTGGCGCGTTACGACGAAAGTTATCCCTACCTGGAGCCCGGCAGCCTGCTCACGCCACCCTACCCTGCGGGTTGGGAGGTCCACATGCTGGAGGCCCACGCCAGTACATTTGCAAGACAATTGCCCAGCGCATGATCACTTATCCAGAATTGGGCTTGCCGGAGGCTTGGAAGCCGATTTTTCAGGCCATGGACGGGCATGGTTGGGAACTGCTGCATGCCCACGGCGGCTCCGGGAGCTGGGGCTGTCGGCAGCGCCTGGAGTTTGGGCGGAGCTGGGAACGCTGCTTTCTGGTCTGGATGAATGAGCCGGACATGTGTGGCAACAACCTGCAGCAATGGGGGCTTACCGTGTTGGGCATTTGTCAGGACTTGCCCTTGGACCGCGACGATGCGGAGGCCCATACCCTGCTGCTCACCGGAGGTTGGGAAAATGAGCTGGATGAATTCCTTCAGGTATTTTTTGATGGAAAATTCCTGTCCGGCTCGCCTACCGCATTGAGGGACAGTGCCCTTGAGACGTAACATTTATTTAACATCCCGGAAATATTTGACTCAAGGGTAATGTCGATATTTGGAGTGCTGCATAAAGCAGTTTTCTCTTTGTATGATCGCAGAAGCTACAGTTGTGCAAGAGCGCGATTCAAAATCCAAACAGACAGGTGCCTATTCCCGCATGTCCTTCGCCAATTCTCTGATTCAGAAGCTGGTGCCCAAGGACAAGAGGTTTTACCCACTCTTTGATTCCCACGCGGAGCAAGTCAAGTTGGCTGGAAATGCCTACTTCGAGCTGCTCACCGCCAAGGATGCCGACGCCCGCCGTCGGTTTGCGGATCAAGTGAGCGATGCCGAGGAAAAAGGCGACCAGGTGATCCACACGGTGATCACGGAATTGACCGCTACTTTTCTCACTCCCTTTGACCGGGAGGACATCCACCGCCTCGCTACCACGCTGGACGGGATCCTGGACGAACTGAATGGAGGCGCCCGCCGGGTGATCCTCTACGACGTCAAGACCTTCCCGACACAGTTGCTCGACCTCGCAGCCGATATCCAGGACTGCGGAGAGGCAGCCGCTGAGGCCATCCACATGCTCAAGTCCCTGCGTCAGCCGAAGATGCTGGCCGCGAAGATCAAGACCATCCAAGAGCACAAGTCCCGCGCTGAGGAGACCTTCATGCACGGCATGGCGGCCCTGTACAGCGGTGACTACGACCAGACCCTGGTCCTGAAGCTCCGCGAGATCTTCTACGCCACCGACAACGCCATGCGCTACTTCGCTGAGCTCTCCTTCGCCTTGGAGGCCATCCTGATCAAGACCACCTGATCCCTTTCCGATGACCGTTTTATTGGTTGTAATCATCATCCTAGCCCTAGGCTTTGATTACATCAATGGATTCCATGACGCCGCCAACTCGGTGGCGACCATCGTTTCCACCCGTGTGCTCACAGCACGACAAGCCGTGATCTGGGCCGCCGCGTTCAACTTCGTGGCGTTTTTCATCTTCACGGAGCATGGTGTCGCCAAGACCATTTCCAAAACCGTCTTGGAGCCCTACATCACCCTGCCACTTATCATCTCCGGGCTCATCGCAGCCATCATTTGGAACCTGTTGACCTGGTGGAAAGGCATTCCGTCCAGCTCCTCGCATACCTTGCTGGGAGGATTGATGGGTGCCGCGATCGCCGCTGCCGGATTCCAGAGCCTGAATTCCACCCCCATCATCAAGGCCGCGAGCTTCATCCTGCTGGCCCCGATGCTGGGCATGTTGGTGGCAATGCTGATCGGCCTGTGGTTCCTGCACAGCTTCCGCAAGGCGCTGTATCCGAAGTTCATCAGCTTGGCAATCATAGGAGGCATGGCCTTCCTGGTCTGGTCCAACCTCGAAACCAAGAAGGATTTCCTCGGCGGCACGGTCTATACCATCCAGTTTGATTCCGAGGTTAAGAGCGACGACCTCAAGAAGGACTTCACCTTCAAGGACAAGGATGAAAAGGAATTTGCCCCGGTGGTGAAGCCTGCGAACGATGCCAGCGGAAATCCAGACCAGACCAAGACGCTGTTCACGGTCAAGACGAACTTCCTCAAGAAGGCGGGAGAAACCACGGTGGACCCCTCCTTGACGACCAAGATCCAAGATGGGGCCGCCAAGACCAAGGTGGCCAGCCATATCGTAGAGGCGCACCGCATCACGGAGAGTTCGCCGGAGACGGAACGCTGGGACACTTCGCACCTGAAGTCGAGCTTCAAGTCCTACTGGCTCAAGGTCGTCTTCCATGGCACCAACTTCAAATGGCTGCTCTTGATGAGCATCGTCTCCATCGTGAGCATCTTCACCATGTTCCTGAGTGGCATGCCTGTGGCCAAGGCTGAGCGCTGGTTCCGCCGGATGCAGCTGGTGTCCTCTGCGGCATTTTGCATCGGTCATGGTGGCAACGATGCGCAGAAAGTCATGGGTATCATCGCTGTGGCATTGGTGGCGGAGGGGCTGATCCCCGATGCGAGCCATATCCCGAACTGGGTGGCGCTGTCCTGTTACGGGGCGATTGCGATGGGCACCCTGAGTGGCGGCTGGAAGATCATCAAGACCATGGGCAGCAAGATCACCAAGGTCACGCCCTTCGAAGGTGTGGTCGCGGACACTGCGGGTGCCTCCATCCTCTTCCTGACCGAAAACCTGTCCATTCCCGTGTCCACCACGCATACCGTGACGGGTTCCATCATGGGTGCCGGTTCCATGCGTCGCCTTTCCGCAGTGCGCTGGGGTGTGACCCGCCGCTTGCTTGTCGCGTGGATCATCACCATCCCGATCTCAGCCTTGATGGGGGCCACGGCCTACTTCATCTGGTCGCTGGTCGCTTAGGACGGGGCATTTTTCTGTGAACAAGATTGTGAATTAAAGCAACGGATGGCTTCGTAATTTCGCGCCATTCTTCAAAACAATGAGGTTGAACACTATCCCCGAGATGCAGGAAATGGCCGATCAAGTGCGGCGCGACATCCTGCGCATGGTACATGCCGTGCAATCGGGACACCCGGGCGGGTCGCTGGGATGCACCGAGTTTTTCATCGCGATGTATTTCCACCACCTCCGCCACGATCCCCAAAACTGGAGCATGGACGGCCGCGATCAGGATCTTTTCTTCCTGTCCAATGGCCATATCTCTCCGGTCTTCTACAGCGTTCTGGCGCGGAGCGGCTATTTCTCCGTCGATGAGCTCGCCACTTTCCGCAAGATCAATTCCCGCCTGCAGGGTCACCCTGCGACCAAGGAAGGCTTGCCGGGCGTGCGCATCGCATCGGGTTCGCTCGGGCAGGGCATGTCCGTGGCCATCGGCGCGGCGCTCTCCAAGAAGCTGAACGGCGACAAGAACATCGTCTATACCCTGCACGGGGACGGCGAGCTGCAAGAGGGCCAAATCTGGGAGGCGGTGATCTATGCTGCTGCCAAGAAGGTGGACAACCTCATCTGCACCATCGACTGGAACGGTCAGCAGATCGACGGCCCGGTGAACAAGGTCATGGCCCTCGGGGACATGCGCCGCAAGTTCGAGGCCTTTGGCTGGCTGGTGCTGGACATGTCCGGGCACGACTACGTGAGCCTGCTCAACGTGCTGGAGGACGCCCGTCGGGCGACCTACCGTGGCCGTCCCATCTGCATCCTCATGACCACGGACATGGGCCGCGGCGTGGACTTCATGCAGGGCACCCACGAATGGCATGGCAAGGCCCCCAACGACGCGCAGTTTGAGCGCGCCATGGCGCAGCTGCCCGTCACCCGGTTCTTGGATTATTGACGCGCCTTCCCACTGGTCTTTGTCAACTCTCAACTTTCAACTGTCAACTCAAAATGTTGGTTTCTACTGGCAAAAAAGACACCCGTTCTGGCTTCGGTCAGGGCCTCTTGGAGCTGGGTCGCTCGAACCCGGATGTGGTGGCGCTCTGCGCGGACCTCACGGGTTCATTGAAGATGGACGCCTTCGAGGCAGAGTTCCCGGATCGCTTCTTCCAATGCGGCATTTCCGAGGCCAACATGATCGGGATGGCCGCAGGCTTGACCATTGGCGGGAAGATTCCCTTCACGGGCACCTTCGCCAATTTCAGCACGGCGCGGGTGTTTGACCAGATTCGTCAGAGCGTCTGCTACAGCAAGAAGAATGTGAAGGTCTGCGCAAGCCATGCGGGCCTGACGCTGGGAGAGGACGGGGCGACCCACCAAAGCCTGGAGGACGTGGGCATGATGCGGATGCTACCCGGCATGACCGTGGTCGTCCCCTGCGATTACAATCAGACGCGCCTCGCGACCTTGGCTGTCGCCGCCTTGAAGGGGCCGGTTTATCTGCGTTTTGGTCGCCCGAAATGGGACATCTTCACGCCCGCAGAGGATCCGACATTTGAGATCGGCAAGGCGCAAGTGCTGGTGGAAGGCACCGACGTGACTGTGATCGCTTGTGGGCACATGGTCTGGATCGCGCTGCAAGCCGCTGCCGAGCTGAAGGAGCAAGGCGTCTCCGTCGAGGTCATCAACATGCACACCATCAAGCCCCTCGACGAGGAGGCGATCCTGAAATCCGTCCGGAAGACCGGTCGGGTCGTCACCGCCGAGGAGCACAACCGCCATGGCGGCCTGGGCGATGCCGTCGCGCAAGTTTTGGCCGAGAAGCATCCTGCCCCGCAGCGCTACGTCGCCGTGAACGATACTTTCGGCGAGAGTGGCGAACCCGAGCAGCTGCTCGAGAAGTACGGTCTGGGTGTGAAGGATGTGGTGAAGGCGGTGAATGAGGTGCGCGGCTGAGGCCGTAAATCCTAGCAAACCAAGTCTTTGGCGAGTCAGTTGATGGAGAGGCTATTGACTCCCATGGCCTGATTTCTATCTTTGATTCCATGGGCGCGAGATGAACGGCAGAAGGTGAGCAGGTCGGTGTTCCTGGACTATCTGGACTCCATTCAGGGGAAGGCCGAATACCTCAACGGTGAGATTTACGACATGGCGGGCGGTTCTCCCAGCCATAGCCTGATTGGACTCAATATCGGCAGTGAAATCCGGGGCGCATTGGAAGGCACAGAATGCATCGCCTTCAACGGTGATCTCTGCTTTCAGATTGAGTCAGACGGTTCGATCGTTTTCCCAGATGCCTCTGTGATTTGCGGAGAGATTGAAACCACGCCAGACCGCAAGGACATTGCCACCAATCCGACCCTCATCGTCGAGGTGCTCTCCCCCGGCAACATGAAGTGGGATCGCGGCGGCAAACTACTGAAATATTGGACGATACCCAGCCTCAAGGAGTACGTCATCATCGAGCAGAGCCATCCGCAGGTGGATGTCTATACCCGCTCGCCCGGGGACGAATGGTATTTCACGAGCTACCAAAGCCTTGAGGATACTGTGGCCCTGCATTCCATCGCCATCAAGGTGCCCATGAGGGGAATTTACAGGAATGTGAAGTTCGAGCTGTAGCCCCGTTGGCCTGATGCATGGTGCACCAGAGACTGCACCGATATCCACCGATTTTGACACCTTTTTCCCAAAATCGGGACGACATATTTGGAGCATCGAGAGAGACCTCTACCTCACTTAAAATTCTGCTCTTATGAATCGGTTGAAAATCATCCGGCCCCCGGCTGTACATCACCGCATGAGGATACTGGTCTTGCTGGCAGGGCTTTTCTTGCTGCTCTCCCTGCCTTCACAGGCACAGACCGACGCTACCTCAGATGCATCAGCCACGACTACGTCGGAAACCCCCAAGCTTCGCTTTCGCAAATGGAACGTCGGTGCAGGGATCGCGGCTGGCTCTGCGAATGCCATGCACCTCTATCCCTCCTTGGCTGTCCACTACCGCAGGTGGTCCCTGGACCTGCTGCCGTATGTGTTCAATCCGGGCTTGATTGTCACCCACCACTCGCCCCTCATCAAGTGGAAGCGGCCCGTGCAGTTCACCTTGGACGCCTCGGCATTCGCTTCCCGCGAAAACGGCAATTACTACCTGACCCTGATCGGTCGTAGCCTGCTTTCCGACGAGTTCCGTGCAGGGCTCACCATAGGTCTGTCCATCTACGCCAAGCAACGGTGGGCAGTGCAATTCATGATGGGCGCACAGTACATCCACGAAGTAGGGCCGGAGGACACTTATCTGTCTGCCAATCCCTACCGCTACCTCAATCCCGCAGGATCTCTTGCAGTTCATTTCAGGCTCTTCAAACAATTCGAATCCCTATGAAAGCCCGCCGCATCGCCACCGTCATCGCAGTCTTGGCCGGGATGGCCATGGGCTGCAAAAAGGTTGAGGACGTCGCTCCGCAGACGCACTCCCTGCTACCACTCGCCGTCGGCAACGAATGGGTCTTCGTGGACAGCTTCTTCACTACTACCAGCCTCCCTAGCTCCGATACCCTCGTGAGGGAGGTCAGCTACCGCGTCACCCGCAGAAAGCGCACACTCGAAACCCACACTGGGCAGGGTGACCACGAAATTCAGCGCTACGAAGCTTGGGAAGTCGTGACTTCTGACGTGCCCGACAAGGTGTTCACCTACATCGTGGATTCCGCCAAGGTATTTGGCCCGCAGCCTTTCTACCAGTTGCTCGGGCTGAACAATGACCAATGCAACGAGGTTCGGAATGGCTTTGAAGCGAATGTCCCCGTGCTGTACACTGAAAATGAGGCGATGTATCCCGGCCTCGTAGAGCCCAGCAACGACACCAGTGCCATCAGCCTATATCCCATCTTCCAGGACCTGCCGCAATGCATCCCCGGCCTTGGGCCCACGTCCCAGATTGGAGTGCAGTACTCCTTGCCCATATTCCCTGTACACGTGGATGCCACCATCGTCCCAGTCACCTCGCCTGCAGGCGTCTTCGGGTGCCAGGCCATCGGCAATGCCTACTGGGCTCCGGGAGTGGGATTGGTAAGAGTGGTCAACTTTGCAGATGCTGCATTCTTGGACACAGACTTCCATGCACACACCGGGCAGCTCACCTGGTCGCGCACCCTCAAGAGTTACACCCTGCATTGACAGTAGGGTCGCAAACCCAGCGTGGCGGTGGCTTTCGAGTTGCCGCCATGTTGTTTTTGGGGGTAGTGGAACCTAGAACTGGAAGTAGATGAAGGGCTGCAGCTCGCTCGAGATCGCTTGATAGACCAGGAAGACCACGGAGACGGTGATGGCGACCTTGAAGCCGAGGTGCAGGCGGATGAAGGCATTGTAAGCCCGGTCCTTCATCCAATCCGGCAACCAGTGGACCACCAAGCCCAGGTGCATCACATAGAAGACCTTGAAGTAATTGTCCACCACGGCGGGGATATGCTCGAAGCCGAAGTTGGTGAAGATGTTGTGGATGAGGGCATTGGCGGTCTCCAAGTCGGGGCTGCGGAACCAGATCCGGGTGAAGGAGATGAAGCTGAAGGTGAAAAACACTGTGAACACCACCCAATACCATTCCTTGCGACCCTCGTAGGGGCTGATGCGCTTCCAGTATTTGTAGATCACCAATGCCGACCCGTTCAGCGCGGCCCAGATGATGAACATCCAGCTCGCGCCATGCCAGAATCCACCCAGCAGCATGGTGATGAGCAGGTTTGCACTCACAGCCATCTCGGCCCGGGTTTCAGGGAAGCGGTAATCCAAGAACAGGAAGATGACCAGCAATGCAACGCTCCCGAAGATGATGTACGGCAGGTAGGCCAGGCCAAAGATGCCCAAGGCGATCAGCGGCAACGAGAAGTAAAAGGCCCAGGTCATGAAGCTGCTGCCCTTGTTGCCGCCGAGCGGCTTGTAGAGGTAATCCCGCAACCAAGTAGAGAGCGAGATATGCCACCTCCGCCAGAATTCCGCGACACTTCGAGCCTTGTAGGGAGAGTTGAAGTTAACGGGGAGGCGGAAGCCCATCAGCAGCGAAATGCCAATCGCGATGTCCGTATAGCCCGAGAAGTCCGCATAGACTTGGATACTGTAACCATAGACCCCCATCAGGTTTTCAAAACCCGTGTAGAGCTCGGGGTTCGCGAAGATGCGGTCCACGAAGTTCACGGCGATGAAGTCCGCGAGCACCAGTTTCTTGATCAAGCCCTTCAGCACCCAGATGATCGCGATCCCGAACTCCCGTTGCGTCACCCTGTATGGCTGGTAAATCTGCGGGATGAACTCGGACGCTCGCACGATGGGCCCTGCGACCAACTGCGGGAAGTAGCTCACAAAAAATCCGAAATCCAGAATGTTCCGCACCGGTTTGATGTCGCCGCGATAGACGTCGATGGCATAGCTGATGGTCTGGAAGGTGAAGAAACTCACCCCCACAGGCGGGATCAGGTTGTCGATGGGGAAGGTCTTGCCCAGCTTGATCCCCATCCAATCCGCCATGCCGTTCATCCACTCATTGAAGTAGTTGTGGTACTCGATATGGGTGCCGAAGAGGTCGTTGAAGGATTCCGTGAAGAAATAGCTGTATTTGAAATAGCTCAATACCAGCAGGTTGTAAACGATCGCCGTCACCAACCACATGATCTTGACGGGTTTCTTCTTCGCATTGAAGATGAGGAAACCCATGCAATAGTCGAAGAGCGTGGAGCTGAGCAGCAGCACGAAGAAGAAGCTCCCCGTCTTGTAGTAGAAGAAGATGCTGGCGATGAAGAGGAAAGTGTTCCGCGCCAGGCGATGGGGATGGATGAGGGTGAAGATTCCCAAGACCACCGCGTAGAAGCCCCAAAAGAAGAACTGCGTGAACAGCAGGGGCGTCTGATAGTCGAGGAATATGGATCGAAGGAGTTCCAAGGGTCGTGGTCTCTATTTCTGGGTTGTTTGGAATGTCGTGGCGAGGTGTTGGTCGTAGGCTTGCATCAGGGCATTGAACAGCATGTCCGCCACGAGTTCGTAGCCCGGCTTGAGCAGGTGGATCTTGTCCTGATTCGCCAATCCGGCAGCAATCCATTCCTTGATCGAACCCAAGCCCCCCATGATCTCGAAGAGGTCCCATACGGCCGCATTGTGCTTCTTGGCGATCTTGAGCATGCTCACTCGGACCTTTTCAGCATTGCGGTTGGGGTATTTCTTGAGGTAATAGGTGTCATTGTTGGTGGTGAACAGGATGGTGCTGCCAGGCACCGCCCGCCGCACCCGCGTGAGCAGGCTATCGTAGTTCCGCTCAAACATGTGCGAGTCGAACTCCGAGGTGTTCGCGTCATTGATCCCGACGGAGAAGATCACCAAGTCCGGCTTGACCGCCCGCAAATGCTGCTCGAAGAGGTTGCAGCGCAGGTAGCTCTTGGTCGCAGCCCCATTCACCCCGATCGCCGAATACACGAATCCCGGATCCTCGCTCTCCAAGCTGATGCCGTAGAAAGTGAAATGGTTCTGCCCGGGCGCAGTCTTCCGGATTTCCAGTTCGAGGCTCGTCTGAAATGCCCCCAACTGAAACGCCGTGTAGCCCAATGCTGAGTCCGTGGAAGCCTGCGAGGTGACCCCCGGATTCACCACCGAGACCGAGTAGCTGCTGCTGTCCAGGTCCATGAAGACCCGCACCCGGTTGAACTCGTACTGCGGGTAATCCGCCCCGCGGAAGAAGACCTTGATCCGGCAAAGGCTGTCATGCGTGGTCGCCGAGATGCCCGTGAGGCCCAGGGTGCAAGCCTTGTTCCACTGCACGTTGCGGCAGCTCTCCCAATTACCCGTGTATTCCGTGTGGTAGTTGTAGGGATTGTTGGTATGGGCCATGTTGAAGGGGAAGAGCAGCCCCCGCGTGGCCTCTACTCCCGGGAAGAAATGCTGCAAGCGCTGCCGCATCCGGTCGCTCCACATGTCCGCCTGCAAGTGCGACCCCCCGATGTGGACCACCTGCACCTGACCCTTGCCCTCGTACAGGACCTTGTCCATCTTCGCAAACAGCGGCTCAAATGCGTTTGGGTCGCCGGGGAAGGTCAATTGATTCTTGTCCAGATGCAGGAAGGGATAGACATTCAGGGCGTAGGGATAGTCCTGCTGCGCTTGGGCCGATACGACCACGAGCATGCAGGCCATCATCAGCACGAAGCCGCGAGCCCATCCACGATATGTCCCGCTTGTCCTCAATTGATCTTGGCTTGGCGGTAGGATTCGTAGTCTGCCATCAGGGACTTGATGAAGGCCTCCGCGATGATCTTGGCGCCGTTGGGGGAGAAGTGGACATAGTCGGCTGCTGCCAGAGAGGGTTTGGCCTCCACCCATTGGATCATGGAGTTGTGACCGCCCATGGCCTCATAGATGTCGAAGAATCCCGCCCCCGCATCGAATGCCGCCTGCCGCAAGGCATCCCGGACATTGGTCAGGTTGGGGTAGGTCTGCATCTCGCCCTCGACCTTGGTGCTCATATCACCCGGGCCGATCACGATCACCGCCGCACCCGGCACCAAGCCCTTGAGGTACTCGATCTGCGATTTGAAGTTGCGGCCGTAATTGTCGGCAGATTTTTTGTCCTTGATATAGGGCACCGTGTTGCCGCCGTACTGCATCAGCAGCAGCTTGGGGTTCAGCGTGTCCAGCATGGGCTTGAAGATGCCCGTCTCCAGGCTGCCAAATGTGGTACCGGAGCTGCCCCGCATCGAGATGTTGTCGAGGGCAATGCCCCCATCTTTCTCCAAGCTCAAGCCATAGATGTCCGGGCTGTCATAACCCTCCATGATGATCATGATCTTGCGGGGAGTCCTGTCAAACCGCCAAGTCCGCACGCGGAGGGATTTGTTGGCAGGGAGGGTCTCATCAGCATAGGGCACGTCGTCCAGGAACACCTTGACGTTCACGTCGCTGCGGTTGTGGCCGTAGAACATCTTGAGCTTGTCGTAGCTCTTGGTCGGGCCGTAGGCCCCGCCTTGGATCGAGATGCTGACCCAGCCGGTATGGGTCTCGGATTCTGTGTAGGCGGAGTCCGGAACGATCGGGGCAAATCTGCTGAAAATGGCCATGGCCCCGTAGCGGCGGTGCTTCACGGATCGGTCTTGGACGCCGTACTGCGTGAAACGCATCATGCTTTCGGAGGCATCCATCACCACACTCATGGAGCTCGTGAGTGGCTTCGCCGCGACCAAGCCGGGGCCGCCGCCACCGAAGCGCTCCTGCAGCCTCGCACGGAAGAGGCCGCTCATCCTGTCACCTTCAATCTGCGAGTCGCCGTAGTGCAGGACGCGGATGGGCTTGCTGCCTTGTCCCGCTTTCTCGAATGCCTCAAATGCCGGAAACAGCACGCTCGGGTCGCCGTTCGGATATTGGATCACGTTCGGGGCCTGTGTGAGATTGGCGGACTTGGCAAACTCCTTGGTGGTGTCCATGGAGGCGGTCGTCTTGGGATCCACCGGGGCATTCAGCGCTGCGAGGATATCGTCGAGGTCCTTCGCCTGGTTCGTGTCCGGGGCGAAAAAATCATCCCAAGACGGGAAGTAGAGCGTCATCGCTGGCACCGGGCCAAAGGCGCGTATTTGGATTCCCTTGTCTGGAACCAACAGGGAAATCACACCTAGCACCGCGATCACGCTCATCACATATCCCAGCACGTACCAGGGCTGGATGGACTTGCCTGGAGGGGCACTGGGCGGTGGCTGATGCCCAGGCGAAACGGGGACATGGTCGCCAGGCTGCGCGGCCTGCTTGTCCAGCGTCGCGCCAGCATGTGGGTGGGCAGGACCCACGGACGGATGTTGTGTCGGGGTGCTCACTTTTGGACTTTCGGGATTTTGAGCTGCATGCCGGGTTGGAGCTTGGTGCCCACCCCGTTCAGGTTCATGATGGCCTCAGGCGTCACGCCCGGATATTTCTTGGAAATCAGCCAGAGGTTGTCGCCTTGCTTGACCGTGTACAAGGTGTAGCCTGCATTCGCAGGGGCGGCCTTGGGCATCGGTTGGGGTTGAACGGTCGCCCCGACCATCGCCTGCTTCTGCTCGAAGGTCATGGTCTCGATCTTTCCGAGGCGGGCGGCGTCAGCTTTGGGGACGTGGATGGTGAGCTTGTCCCCGGCCGTGATGCGGTCGGAGGTCATGCTGTTCATTTCCTTGAGGCTCTTGGTGGGGATGGCGTACCACTGCGCGATCAGGCCCACATTGTCGCCGGACTTGATGGTATAGGTCAGGGGGACCGTGCCCGTCGGCGGGGCATAGGGCTTGGGTGCCGGAGGCTTGACGGGTTCGGGCTTGGGATGCTCGGGCGTCTCGGCGCTGGATGCCGTCGGTTTCGGCTCGATCTTCTTGATCGTCTCGGCATCCATCTTCATTTGCAATTGGTAGATGGAGTCCTTGAGCAGGTTGAACCGCTGACCATAACCCGTGGGTAGGCAGAGCTGCACGGGCATGTTGATGCCGGGGATGACCTCCGTGCGGCAGACAGGGTTCATGTTGCGGAGCTGATCCTCCGGGATGCCGAGGGCGTTCGCGACGTGGGTGAACTTGAGCGGCTCTTGAAGTTGGATGCGGTCGGGGAGTGCCATCACCTCCATCTGCAATGGCTTCAGGCCCAGCTGCTTGGTATGGGTCATGACGTAGGCCGCCGCTGCAAATGCCGGGACGTAATCGCGCTTGTTTTCCGGCAGGAAGGGGTACATCTGCTCGAACCCTGCCCGGATGCCTGCCCGCTGCCGCGCCCGCACGATGCTCGCCGGGCTGCAGGTATAGGCCACGAGCGAGAGGCTCCAGTCTCCGTAGAGTTTGTACAAATCCGCGAGGTGCGCGATGGCGGCCTTGGTGCTTTTGTAGAGATCGCGGCGCTCGTCCACGGTGGCATTGCACATGAGGCCATTTTTCACAGCGACATAGTGGTTCAGTTGCCAGAGCCCCGCACAGCCATCCTCCGAAACCGCCCGCAGGTGGAAGGCGGACAGCGCAGCCGGCAATGCGAAAAGGATCGGCGGCATGTTCATCTCCGACATGCGGCGCTCGATCACTGGGCTGTAAATGCCTGCCACACCCAGCATGGCCTCGGTCGTGCTCCGGCGCTGTTGGGTGAAGAGCTGCACGAATTCCCGGACCTTGGGACTCATCTCGATGCGGATGTCGCCCATGGTCGTGCGCAGCTCGCGGCCCATCTGATCGTCGGCAGGCAGGACGGGTGCCGCCGTGGTGATGCCCTTGCTGACCTCATGCGCACGGGCATTCATCACCTCCCAGCTGCTTTCCAGACCATCCATGTGCAGCATCAGCTGGGATTGGACGGTCTTGCGATGGACGGTGGTGATGGGTTGCGCCTGCACGGAAACGCCAGTTCCTCCACAGAGCCAAAGCCCCAGGATCAAGCCCCAGATTTTTCCGGAAAGGTTGGTACGCATTCCCACGCTTCGAAATTAGGAAAAATCCTCCGGCTCAAGCGCGATCTATCCAGTGCGGTGTAGGACAATTTGAACAGTCGCCCGCCCAAATGGCTGGAATCTGGCCAGAATCATCTGGCAGCGACTCAATTCTGCCTCAACTCATCGTAATGCTTGGCGACTTCCGGCTTGAGGAGATGTGTCCAGAGTTCATATCCAGCGGGGCTCATGTGCAGCGAATCGCTGATGAAAAGCTCGCTTTTGGGGCGACCATTCGGGCCGAGCATCGCCTTGGAGACATCCACGTACCACATCTTGTTTTCTTGGGCGACATAGTTCTGGATCAGCTCATTGGTCCGCTGGAACTTGGGCCAGTATTGCCAACGCAGGGGGCTGGGTTTCAGGCTCACGAAGATGATCCCCAGGGCAGGCAGCCGCTTCCGGATCGTCCTGACAAATGCCTTGAAGTCATCCAATGGCATCTCGGCGGGGTACTTGTCGTTGGCGATGTCGTTTTCCCCGCAGTAGAAGACCACCAGCCTCGGGCTCAGCGGCACGATCAATTTCCCGGTCTGATAGGTCACCTGCTTGATGATCGCCCCACCAAATCCACGGTTCGCCACAGGTAGCGGCGCCATGTCATTGTTCAGGCTCTCCCATTTGCGGATGCTGGAACTCCCCGTGAAGACGATGCCGCCTCGGCTTTCCGTCGCATTCAGGCTGTCCATCCGCGCAATTTCCGGGGCGAATTGGCCCTTTTGCTCCTCCGTGAGGCCCCATTCGTCCGCATTGTCAGGCACCTCATTGCCCAGCGGCTTGCGGCTCGTCGTGCAGGCGAGGATCAAGAGCAAGAACAGCGGCAGCCCAATCAGCCACCATTTTCGACGTAGGCGGTCCATCTTCATATCTCCAAAAGGCATTTACAAATCTTGAAGAATTCGGCAATAATCCCAATTGTCTCTACGGGTTCATACTGTGGATGGGGCGGGAGGGTTGTCTAGATTGGTGGGCAGGATTGTAATCGGGGCAAAATCACAACCTTGCACAGGGACAGGTCGTCTCGGTTCTCGGGGTTCGTGCAAAAGGTGTTGCAAATGAGAGATTTGATTTTGAATTGAACGTGCCAGATCAACCTTGGGCACTGATAGGCTCCACCACTTGGCCCAGCCCCGAGTACCAGTAGAAAAACGCCTCGGGATTCGATTTTTTGAGTTTGTTGACCTTGTTGCGCTCCGGTTGCATCACCAGCATATTGCCCATTGCCAAGCCGGGAGTCCATCTGTGCAGCGTCTCGCAGTTCGCTTGGATCGCGAGTGCGAGGTTCGCTGCTTTGCTGGCGTGAAGGATCACCTTTTCCAGATGGTAATTCTCCGAAAAGATGAACGATTGGATGCGCTGCACACCAGCATGGAGCTCGGCGTACTGCTCGTGAAGATGGCTACCCCTCAGGCAAATGCAGAAAGCCGTCTCAAGGATGTCCTCCAGAACATGCTCCACGTCCAATTCGGTGAGTCCCCGCTGCAAAAGAGCAGCCTCAGCATGTCCCCGAAACGCCGCAGCAACCTGTTCCAGTGACTCCACCTTGTCATAGAGGCACCCAATGTCGAAAAGCTGCTTGATGATTTCCATGCTCTTGGAATCACCGTTCTTGTAATAGGGAATGCCGGTTGTCTGCGGTGCAAATGCCGTGAGTTTGTCTCCGAGAATGCCCTCGTAAGTGGGGACCCAGACTTGAACTGGCTGAGCCTCTTGCTGCAAAAACGGTGATACGATCTCGATTTGCCGTATCTGTGGGTAGTGAATCCCCTCCATCACAATGTCGAGCAACACATAGTCCTCTGATCGATTCGTGATATGAGAGGGTGCGTACCAGAACTTGTAATGGGCCTTCTTGAGAGCCGTTCCGTGCTTTCTGGACTGCAATTCCACGCGTGAAAACCCCGCCAACGATGCGATCGATGCCAGAACCTCCTCGCTGGGTGGCTCAGTTGCCCCCATCACGATGTCAATGTCAATCGAAAGCCGCCGAGTAGATCCAAGCATGAGCATCAGCGCAGTGCCACCCTTGAACACGAAGTCAATTCCATGAAGTGCCAGTCCTTCAAGCAGCGACAGAGCCCGAATCGTCTTCTCCAACAGTGTCTTGTCCGAAATGCGATTCAGTTTGGCCGCCTCTTGTATCCAAGCAAGCGACCTTGAGTGTGAAATGATCATTGTGCAAAAATAAATAGTATACCTTGCACATGAAAGAGGGCTTATTGAAAAAATGTTAGCAATTCAGGAAGCATGCCCTTGCGATTGCGACGAGATGCATAGCGAGCCAAGCGATCCCGATTCACCTGGAACCGCTCCCCAATGTTGCTCAGGATATGGCTCTGTTCTGCACCTTGCCACGCAGTATAGATGGCTTTCTCAGCGATCAAATCCACAACAATCTTCTCCAATGTGGGCCAATGGATCCCATCGACTTCCAAAAGTGGTGCCTCAGAAATAAGTGGCTGTATCAACACGGGCGCCTCTGCACGAGAGACATACCGCGTCATCATGGTTGAATCCGGCCGAAGGAAGGCTTCGATCCCTGCATCCTGCAATGAAAGAAATGCAGATTCCATCACCTCACGCTCCACTTCTAGCACTGTGAAATGCCGCGAAGGCACGTGCTGCATCCACTGAGTCAGTTCGCTGGTATGGAACAGGCTGTGCTTGAGATAGGGAAACTGTGCCTTCATGATGGCCGAAACCTTGGCAATGAACTCGGGCAATTCCTGTGGATAGTAGATGCCGCGTATTGCTGTAGCATACTTCCCCCGTCCAATCCGGAACAGGGTTCCGGTCCGACAGAGTTCATGCAGCCGCCAATTGAGTGTGGTGGGTGTTGCTTGGGGGTCTCGTGCTTGAAGCCCGGCAATGATCTCCTCTCTGCTCAGTGTCGCCCCACCCAGCAGCCATTCAAGAGCAGCCTTCTCGCTTCTATTTTCTCCTGCTTTTCTTCCCACGCCCAAAGTTATTCATTTCCCTAAAGTTCGGCAATTTTTTTTAAATCTGCCTTTCCTTAGTTTTCCTTTTTCCCTGCCTTGTCGCTTTTTTCGTATGTTTGTCGCTCTTGGAATTCAGGTAGCATGAAGAAAATCCTAGTTGCCAATCGGGGTGAGATCGCCCTGCGGGTGATGCGCAGTGCAAAGGAAATGGGCATCCGCACGGTGGCCATCTATTCGGAGGCGGATCGGCTTTCGCCCCACGTCCGCTTTGCGGATGAGGCTTTCTGTGTGGGGCCGGCACCCAGTGCGCAGTCTTATTTGCAGGCGGACAAGATCATCGCGCTTTGCCTTGAGCATGGCGTGGACGGCATCCATCCGGGTTACGGCTTCCTCAGTGAAAACAGCGGCTTCGCGGCCAAGGTCGCGGCTGCGGGCATCACCTTCATCGGTCCGTCGCCGGAATCCATGGACGTGATGGGCAGCAAGCTCGCCGCCAAGGCTGCGGTCAAGGATTTCGACGTGCCGCTTGTTCCGGGGACTGCCGAGGCCATCAGCGACATCCCGGCTGCCAAGGCCATCGCCCAGCAGATCGGCTTTCCGATCCTGATCAAGGCGAGCGCGGGCGGCGGTGGCAAGGGCATGCGCATCGTGGAGCGCGTCGAGGACTTCGAGGAGCAGATGGACCGTGCGGTCAGCGAGGCTGTGAGCAGCTTCGGCGATGGCGCGGTCTTCATCGAGAAATACGTGGGCTCGCCCCGGCACATCGAGATCCAGGTCTTGGGTGACCGCCATGGCAACATCGTCTATCTCTTCGAGCGCGAATGCTCCGTCCAGCGCCGCCACCAAAAGGTGGTCGAGGAGGCGCCCTCCAGTGTCCTCACGCCCGAGCTCCGCAAGCGCATGGGCGAAGCCGCCGTCAACGTGGCCCGCTCCTGCAACTACTACAATGCCGGCACGGTCGAGTTCCTCGTGGACGAAAACCTGAATTTCTACTTCCTGGAAATGAACACCCGCCTCCAGGTCGAGCATCCCGTCACGGAGATGATCACCGGCCTGGACCTGGTCAAGGAGCAGATCAAGATCGCCCGCGGCGAAAAGCTCAGCTTCACCCAAGAGGACCTCAGCATCCAAGGGCACGCCATTGAAATCCGGGTGTATGCCGAGGACCCCATGAACAACTTCCTTCCGGACATCGGCAAGCTGGAGGTGTACCGCAGGCCGCAGGGCCACGGCATCCGCCTCGACGACGGTTTTGAGGAGGGCATGAACATTCCGATTTACTACGACCCCATGATCGGCAAGCTCATCGCCCACGGGGCGGACAGGGCCACGGCCATCACCAAGATGCTCCGCGCCATCCGGGAGTTCGAGATCGTGGGCTTCGAGACCACCCTGCGCTTCTGCGAATTTGTACTGGAGCACGAGGCATTTGTCTCCGGTAACTTCGACACCAAGTTCGTGGAGAAGCATTTCAAGCCGGAGTACCTGCTCCAAAGCCTGAGCGAGGCCGAGGCCGAGGTCGCGGCCATGGTCGCGGCGGCAGTACTGGGCAGCGGTCAGGAGGTCGCCCAAGGCAGCGGCGGCACAGCCCGGCAGGCACAGAGCAATTGGAAGCGCCACAGATTGTACAATTGATTCGAGGAAATATGGCAGACCAAGACGTCACGCATTCGCAGAAGGCCCCCGAGCCAGTCGGTCACTATCCCCATGCCCGCCGGGTGGGCAACCTGCTCTTCCTCAGCGGCATCGGCCCCAGGGAGCGGGGAACCAAGAAAATCCCCGGCGTGGAGCTGAACGAAAAGGGCGAGATCGTCTCCTACGACATCGCCGTCCAATGCCGCTCCGTCTTCGCGAACGTGAAGGCGGTCTTGGAAGAGGCCGGCAGCAGCTGGGACAAGATCGTGGACGTGACCGTCTATCTCACGAACATGAAGGACGACTTCCCGATTTACAACAAGCTTTGGGCGGAGTACTTTGCGGAGAATCCCCCGTGCCGCACGACCCTCGAAATCAATTGCCTGCCCACGCCGATTGCGATCGAACTTAAGGTGATGGCCACCGTCTGAGGCGCGAAAAGCATCCCGGAAACCAACGATATTGGAAAAGCAAGTAGCAGTTCCTGCACCGCTGTAGTGCGAAGAACTGCTACCTGTTCATTGCTATCGATCTATTCCTCCACCGTCGCGGCCTTCAGCTCCTTCACGATCGCATCCTTGAGCTGCTCATTCACCAGTGCATACTCGCTGAACTCATTGCTGTGTACCCCACGGCCCTGCGTGATGGAGCGGAGGCTCGTTGCATACTTGTAGAGTTCCGCAAGCGGCACCTTGGCATTGAGCTTCTGGAAATTGCCCTCGGTGTCCATGCCCAAGATGATCGCCCGGCGGTTTTGCAGGTCCGTCATCACATCGCCCATGGTCTCGGCAGGGGTGAGG
>JAXLVK010000139.1:0-12245 GCA_046329055.1 Bacteroidia bacterium | reverse complement strand
GGTCGCGGTGAATGATCGCGCTCAAGGCATCGACCTGATCACCGTTAATGAGGATGTCCAGCTTCACCAGGTTGCTTTCGCGGAACCCAATGAGTTCATAGTCGAATGAAGCGTAACCCCTGGAGATCGTCTTGAGCCGGTCAAAGAAGTCGAACACCACCTCCGCCAAAGGAAGCTCGAAAATCAGCTCCACGCGGGTAGGGGTGAGGTAGGTCTGGTTCTTGAACTGCCCCCGCTTGTTGATGCAGAGGGTCATGATGGCTCCGATGTACTCCGATCGGGTGATGATTTGCGCCTTGATGAAGGGTTCCTCCACCCAAGAGATGCGTGAAGGATCGGGCAAATCGCTGGGGCTGTTCACCGCGATTTCTTCATCGTTGCTCAGATAGGCCTTGAAGCCGACGTTCGGCACGGTGGTGATCACAGTCATGTCGAACTCTCGCTCAAGGCGCTCCTGCACGATCTCCATGTGGAGCATGCCCAGGAAGCCGACACGGAACCCGAAACCCAAAGCAGCGGATGTTTCCGGCTCCCATACCAAGGCCGCATCATTCAGCACGAGCTTCTCCAGCGAGCTACGCAGGTCCTCGAACTCCTCTGTGTCCACCGGATACACCCCGGCGAAGACCATGGGTTTCACTTCCTTGAAGCCTTCGACCGCCTCAAGGGCCGGGTTGTCAACGCCAGTGATCGTATCGCCGACCTTGATCTCTCGGACATTTTTAATGCCGGAGATCAGGTAACCCACCGAGCCACACTCTACAGAGTCGCGCGGCTCCATCTTCAGTTTCAGCACACCGATCTCGTCTGCATGGTAGTTCGCTCCGGTCTGGAAGAACTTGACGTGTTGCAGTTTGGAGATCGTGCCATCCACGATCCGGAAATAGACGATGGTGCCCCGGTAGGGGTTGAAGACGGAGTCGAATACCAGAGCCTTGAGGGGCGCATTCGGGTTGCCGGAGGGGGCGGAGATGCGCTGAACGATCGCCTCCAGGATGTCCTCGATGCCGACGCCTTCCTTTGCGCTAGCCAGAATGATGTGTTCCGGCTTCACACCCACGAGGTCCACGATTTCATCCTTGACCTCCTCCACCATGGCGCCGGGCAAGTCGATCTTGTTGATCACAGGAATGATCTCCAAATCGTGCTCGATGGCAAGGTAAAGGTTGGAAATGGTCTGGGCCTCAATGCCTTGGGCGGCATCCACCACCAGCAATGCGCCTTCGCAGGCGGCGATGGAGCGGGAGACCTCGTAACTGAAGTCCACGTGCCCGGGGGTGTCGATGAGGTTCAGGGTGTAGCGCTGCCCATCCTTGGCCTTGTAGTTCATCTGGATCGCGTGGCTCTTGATGGTGATGCCTTTTTCGCGCTCCAGGTCCATATCATCCAGCACCTGCGCCTGCATTTCCCTGGCTGTCAGCGTGCCGGTGAATTCCAACAAGCGGTCTGCCAAGGTGCTTTTGCCGTGGTCAATGTGGGCGATGATGCAAAAATTCCGAATCTTATCCATAAAATGTCTCGCTCTGGGAGGGGCTTTCGCGGTGCAAATTTAAGCCCCAATCCCATTCCGCAGGCTTAATTCTTGTCCCGGCGGAGTCCGTATTTCTCAATCTTGTTGTACAAATGGCTGCGTTGGATATCGATTTCCTCGGCAGTCTTGGTGATGTTCCACTGGTTGCGGCGGAGCTTTTTCTCGATGAACTCGCGCTCGGCGTAGTCCTTGAAGTCTTGGAAACGCTCGTAGCGGTCGAAAATGCTCTCCTCGTTCCGCTTGTTTTTGCGGGGGACGGCAAAGGTCATGACCTCCTGCTCGCTGATTTCGCCATCGCTCATGATCACGAGGCGCTCGATCACGTTGTGGAGCTCGCGCACGTTGCCGCGCCACTCGAGCTTCATCAGTTCCTCCATCGCCTTCTTGCCCATGCGGGGCATGGCTACCTTGTATTCCTCGCAGATTTCTTTGAGGAACTGCTCCACGAGTTGTGGGATGTCCTCCTTGCGATCCTTGAGAGAAGGCACGTGGATCAGGATCACGCTGAGTCGGTGGTAAAGGTCCTCGCGGAAGTTGCCTTCCTCGATTTCACTCAGCAAGTCCTTGTTGGTTGCGGCAATGATCCGCACATCGACGGTGATATCCTTATCGCCACCCACGCGGGTGATCTTGTGCTCCTGCAGGGCGCGCAGCACCTTTGCCTGCGCACTGAGGCTCATGTCGCCGATTTCGTCCAAGAAAAGGGTGCCGCCGTTGGCTTGCTCGAACTTGCCGATGCGCTGCTTGAGGGCACCCGTGAAGGAGCCTTTTTCATGGCCGAACAATTCGCTTTCAATCAATTCCGAAGGGATCGCAGCGCAGTTCACTTCCACGATAGGGCCTGTGTTGCGGTTGCTTTTCTCGTGGATCCAACGGGCGACAAGTTCCTTGCCGGTGCCGTTCGAGCCGGTGATGAGCACCCTCGCATCCGTGGGAGCGACCCGCTCAATGGTTTCCTTGATCTTGGAAATGATCGGGGAGTCACCCGTGATCTCGCGAACCTTGGTGACCTTGCGCTTGAGGATACGGGTCTCGGTAACGAGGACGCTCTTGTCCATCGCATTCCTGACTGAAACGAGGAGGCGGTTGAGATCCGGTGGCTTCTGAATGAAGTCGTAGGCACCCTTCTTGGTGCATTCCACAGCCGTATCGATGTTGGCGTGGCCCGAGATCATGATGAATTGCAGCTCGGGATTGTGCTTGAGACCCAATTCGAGGACTTCGATCCCGTCCCGCTTGGGCATTTTCACATCACAGAGGATCACATCCCACTCATCCTCCCGGATCATCCGCAGGCCCTCATCGCCGTCCGAGGCCGTTTCCACCTTGTAATCCTCGTACTCGAGAATGTCTTTCAAAGTGCTGCGGATGCTCTCCTCATCATCAATGATTAATATTCTAGGCGATTTCATTGTCTTAATTTTGGGACGAAAATTAGGGAAATGCCCTCCCTTCTGCAAAAGAAAATTGAACATGGGGCATTTGATTCGGATTTCCTATCTTGTCCCCACAGAAAATAACCGTCTATGGAAAGCACCCCATGGTTCCTGCATGTGCCCGGCATATTGCCACCTCCGCTGCTTGCGCAGGTGAGGCAGTCCATGTCCTTCAGCCAATTCGTGGACGGTCGCGCCACAGCTGGAGGCGCAGCAGGCAAGGTCAAGCACAACCTGCAGATGGCGGACAGCCCACAGAAACAGCAGCTTGACCAGCTTTTGCTACAATCGATCATGGGGGTGCCTGATGTCCACAAGGCGTTTTTCCCGACCAAGGTCTATTCGCTCATCTATGCGAAATACGCCCCCGGCATGACCTACGGTTGGCATCTGGACAGCCCCATCATGATGAGCAACCAACCCATCAGGACGGATGTGGCGATGACCATCTTCGTCTCAAATCCGGAGGACTACGAGGGTGGAGAGTTGGAGGTCAAGGGGCCTATGGACTGGACGAAATGGAAGCTGGAGGCTGGCGATGCGATTTTACCCAGCCACTACTGTACCGCGTCGCGCCCGTCACCGATGGCGAGCGCTATGGGTGGTGGTGACGTGGATCCAAAGTGCCGTCCGGGAACCCAGGCATCGGCAATCGCTGTATGACCTGAAACTGGCCCACGAGGAAATCGAGCGGAAGCCTGATTTGGCCGCGGCTGCTGAGAGGGTTCAACATGCCTTCAGCCACCTGCTGCGCGAATGGCCACGGAAATTCAACCCCGCTACCGGCGATGTAGGCGAGTGCTGCCTCCCTGCCTTGTAACTACCGACTACAGAGCGAATTCCGAATGCATGCAGGTCTCCTGATGGGGCGGACGGTGCGTCGAGCAGCGATTTCCTTTCATGCCACATTCCGACCAGCCAAAGGCAGCATCCCCCAGCCTCAGGGCAGTATTGGGCGATGCGGTCTGCGAGGCTGACACCAAGAGCGCTGTCATTGGGGCCGAGGTTGATGCGTTGCGGGCCATCTGGAGTTTCCTTGGTGCCGATGTATGCCCTTTCAAATGACCGAATACTCCCTGCGTTTCTCTCAAAATAGACTGGAAGCTTGACCATTTTCTTGGAAGCGGATGCAACTTCCAATGCCTTGAGAAGCTTTTCGGTATCGTCGCATGAGATGCCGGGTTGGTAGGCAGGTTCTTGAAATGGGCGCATTTCCATGTTGCTTCCTGATTGTGGGGTGGACTGTCGGGGCTTACAGCCCATTGCTAGGCTTGCTGCGATGGCGAGGCCCAGGCATTGCCAAATGATTTTTCGATTCATGCTCCCTCAAAATACGTCGATCACTCCAAAAGCACAACGGCCACTCCGAGTGGAATGGCCGTTGTGGTATCATTTCGAACTCGTCTCGGATCAGAAGAAGTAGCCGAGGTTGAGGGAGATGTAGCTGATTTTGCTGGACATGCCAGTGTCTTTCTTGTTGGTGTAGCTCAGCAGACCAAGGTTGTAGGTCGCGGAGAATTCAAGCATACCCCAGTCAAATTCCCAGTCCACACCAGCGCCAGGCGCGAAGCTGGCCGTGATCAGGTTGATGTCATCCACATCGCGGCGCTCGTCCGTGGTGGTCAAGCTGCCAATCGTCGTGGTAGTGACCACTTTGTTGGCGAAGTTGAGTTCTGGAGTGACGCCAAAGTAGCCGATGATGTACAGCCCTGAGCCGATCTCGGGGGAACGGAATTTCAAGCCAATCGGAACCTCGACAGCGGTGAGGCTCACCTTTTGGTCCACTGTGGTGCCGAGGGCACTGAAGTCGTAGAACGAGCCGACACTCTTCTTGGAGATGTTGATGCCGGTCTTGAGGGCAATCTTGTCAGAGAAGCCGTAGGTGAACACGAAGTCAAAGGCAAATCCAACGCCAGCCTTGGTGTCGAGACCGGTAGGCTTCTGCTTTGTGCTATCCGCAACGATCGATTGGAAACCCACCATTGGGCTCAAACGGAAGCCCACCTTGGCACCCTCTTGTGCCATCGCCTTGTTCATTCCCACAAATCCCACCAGCGCAAGCAATGTGCAGATGAATACTGTTCTTTTCATAATTTCGGTATTAGTGTTACTCAAATCGTTTTGCAAACCGAAACAAGAATCGTTCCAAAATGCCCTGCAATTTTAAGCATTTAGCCCGAACATTCATATTTTTGGCCCGAAAATGCGCTATTGCATGAAACTGGAAGCATTTTTTGAAAAACTCCTTCCCAAGTCGATTCTTCGTTTTGCGATGGTCGGCACTGCATTGGTGCTGTTTGGATGCGGCAATGCTCCCGAGGACGTGCCGCTCGACGAGGTGCACATAGACCTGAATGTCGTGCGGCTCGACGAGTCCATGTATCAGGCTGCGCAGGGCATACAGAAGGATACCACCCTGCAGCCTGCGTCGATCTTCAAGCAGTATTTCCAAGAAAGTAGGGGCTTCGTCACGGACTGGATGTTCGGCGGAAATGACAGCATTGCCACGGACAGCCTGATCGGGGCAGCCATGCGGTCATTTGTGGGGGATCCGCATGGGAAGCTGCTCGTGGACTCGATCCACAAGGTGCTCGGCGGGTTGGACCTGAAGGCGATGGTGGAGCCATTGCTGAAGCGCTACAAGTATTATTTCCCCAACAAGGAAATCCCGACTGTCGTCGCCTATGCGGACGGGTACCCCCCAACCGCCCAAGCGGGTTTGGATCAGGTTTTCATCTCCCCCAAGTACCTCGGTGTGGGGATGCACTACTTCATGGGGCCGCATTTTCAGTATTATCCTGAGGATCTGCCACGGTACATCCGCCGCAGGTGCACCCCTGAGCATGTCGCTTCGCTCGTGGCCCACAAGATCGCCGATCTCACCGTCCCGGAGCCGGATTTGGGTAAGAATCCTGTCTTGATCGACTATGTGATCCGTGAGGGAATCCGCCTGACGATGGTGGACAAGCTCCTCGGCCCCGATGTCCAGGACACGCTCAAGCTCTTCTACGACGCCACGCAGATGGATTGGGCGAACCTCTACGAGGGCCGCGTTTACAAGGATTTGGTCAATGACCTTTACTCCGCTGATGCCGTCCTGCAGCGCCGCTATGTGGATGACAGCCCATTCACCAGCCAACTCAATCGTGCCTCGGCTCCCAGGCTCGGGCAGTTCATCGGTTGGAGAATCCTGAGGTCCTACTTGCGGGAGCATCCGGAGGTGACGCTCGACAAACTCGTGGAAATGACGGATTACCAGCGCATTTTCAAGGATTCCCAGTACCGTCCTCCCAAGGAGGGCTGACCCTCAGCGCACCATCAGCAATCGGCTAATGGACTTCCCATTTGTCTCGACATGAAGGTGGTAGGCACCTGCCGCAGCCTTGAAGTTGTACGCCTCATCCAACCTATCCGGATTTCGGACTTGATCGAGCATGATCTGCCCTTGCAGGTTCCTGACCGTGGCGTGGACTGGCTTTCCGCTTGCCCCTGACAATTTCAGATGGAACTCCCCATCGCCGGGGTTAGGGAAAACCTCTAGATCAAGGTCGTCCGGCTCCTTCACCCCGATCTCGCAATCCACGATCGCCGTTGCTGTGCCCGAGAAGCTGCCGCATTCATTGATCACTATCACCCCGACATTGTAGTTGCCGACGGAGGCATAGGTATGCGAAGGGCTTGCTGCGAAGCCTATGCTGCCGTCTCCGAATGACCATTGCCATGATTGCACCACGGGGCTATTGGTGCTGAAATGGATGGTCGGACAATCCGAGGTGTCCATTTGAATCGTGGGAATGGACTGGCTTGCAAACCCGATGGCGACGCCAACATGGGCGCTATCCGTGCAGCCGAGCTGGTTCGTCTTGGTCATGTTGTACCAGCCGTTTTGGGTCGCGATGTACTGGTAGGTGTTCGCGCCGGGGATCGGCTGCCCGTTGCGGTACCACTGACTTGCCCCGCCAAATGCACCTGTGATCAAGACGGTGTCCACATCGCAAATCACGGTATCAAGGCCGGGAAACAACCCCACTGGCGGCAGGTGAATCACGTAAATCAGCAAGCTCGCAACTGTGTCGGGCCCCGATGCGGGGTTTTTCAGGATCACATTGAGGGTGTAGTAGGCATTGATCTGGTAGTAATGGCTTGCTGGCCCGGCGGGATAAACTGTGGTGAAGGAACTGTCCCCCCAATCATAAACCACCGTATCTGCCGCCAAGCCCGAAAAAAGCACTTCTGCGGGCTCTGAAAGGCAAATGCTCGCATCCCATAAGACAAACCTGGGAGGCATGGCAATGCCACTGAACGGGGTGGGGGCGGTGGTCAACGTTGGGCCACGGGAGCCCGATGCAGTTTGATGGGCAAGGGTCCCATCCGCCAAGGCCACCAGGAAGTCGGTGCCGTTCAAATGCAATGCAGCGCTCACTTCTGTGGCCGGGGAGCCCGACAATGGAATCGATTGGATCGGGGAAAAGGGCGCCGTCGCGGGCAATTTTTCACAAATGGCATTGATCGATCCAGACCAATGGTACAGGAGTCCGTCGTCCGGGCGGAATGCCAAGGCTTCCCCGATGTCACCGTTTCCGAGCGCAGTGGCGAGCGTATTGCTGCCGTTTGCCTTGTCGATCAGGAACAAAGATTCTGCTTGTGCACCACCGTCGCCCACCAATCCGAGCAACTGTCCGTCCTCTCGAAAGGCGATTGCCCGAAAATCATCATTCAGGCTGCCAACGGGGCTACATACGGCGGTCTGCAGATTGACTGTGGCAAGCTGGACATTGGTGGGCTGGGATTGGAGACGGAGCAAGAGGTAGCTTTCATGTCCGACAGGGTCGTAGGCCAAGCCATTGCAGCCGAGAATGCTGTCGACGACGAGGGATAGCTGCTTGCGTTGAGCCACATTCCATGTGGTGGTATCGATCGCCCAGATGGAATCGTGGTCCTTGGAGACTCCATAGAGCCATTGGCTCATCATGGAGCTAGGCAGTAGCCAGGCTAGGAGACAGCAGGCAATCGCAATGCGGAAGGATCTTGGTAGCATTTCCAAGGGCTGATTCAGTTGGTGACTACAAAGAAAGAAATTCTGCCGAGAACCGGGCACCCTTGGCCCAGCGTCCAGAAACAATTGGGGGAGACGTATGAACGCCTCCCCCAATTCAATTTCAGGTTGCCGGGGCTTATTGGATGGAAATCCGGTAGGCCGCGCGGTGTTCGCCGGAGCTCACGGTGAGCATGTAGGTGCCTGCCGCAGCTTGGAGGTCGATTTCCACGTTCCAGTAGGTGCGGAGGTCGTCATTGCCGCCGATGAAGATCGTGCGTCCTGCGAGGTCGGTGACCGAGTAATGCAGGTTGCCTGCCTCAGGCAGCACGGCATTGAGGATGAACTTGCCGTTGCTGGGGTTCGGTGCGATGCTGAGGCCTTGTAGGAAGGCGTCCTTCACGGCGACCAAGCAATTGATGTCCACAGTGAAGGAGGTTGACACACCTGTGAAGCAGGAGTTGTCGGCAACCACTGTGACCACGTAGGAACCGTTGGCGGTATAGGTGTGGCTGGGGTTCTGGCTCGTGCTTGTGCCGCCATCGCCGAATGTCCAGGACCAGCTCGTGCCGTTTTGGTCATTGCTCAGGAAGGCAATCGAGGGGCAGTTGCTGGTATCGGCGGTGATGGCAGGGTTGGGCATCAGGATCACAGAAACGTTGACGGAATCCTCGGTGCGGCAACCAACGGAGTCAATGGCAAGCACTGAAAGCATCCCGGCGGTGGTCGCACAGACCACACTGGCTGTGGAGCCGTTGCTCCAGGCATAGGTCACACCTGAAGGGTTGGAAAGGGTGAAGCAAAGGGAGTCTCCGTCGCAGATGGTGCTGTCGGGACCGAGGTCGGCCACAGGGTAGTCCCCAAATTTGACGAGGATACCTACTGAGGCGCTGTCGGAGCAACCATTGAGGTTGGTTTTGAGCTGGTTGTACACGCCCGCCGTCATGGCGGTGTAGTTGGTGCCGGTTGCACCGACGATCGGCAAGCCATTCATGTACCACTGGAGCGTGCCACCGGATGTGCCTGCGATCACGAGGGAGTCCATGTCGCAGATCGTGGTGTCATTTCCAGGCGTGAGCGCCACGAGAGGAGCATTCTGCACACGCATGGGGAAGGTGTACAGCGTGTCCATGCCCACGGTGTCGTTCTTCATCACCACTGCAACGGTGTAGTTGCCTGGTGTGGTGTATCCATGGGTGGCATCTGAAGCCGGGAACAGGGCAGTGGTATTTCCGTCGCCCCATTGGTAGAAGGTGGTGTCACGGGCAAATCCGGCGTTTTTCACCGTGATTTTCACCAAATCCTGAGGGCAGACGGTGTCCTTGTCGATGAAGAACAGAGGAGGCATTGCCAAGCCGCGCAAATCATCGGGCAGGCTCATCAGGGTATTGCTGGCGTAGGTGCCATTGGAGTTGAGGTGCTTGATGGTGCTTGCAATGTTGGAGATGATGAAGTCATTGTTCCCCAGATAGATTGCTCCAAAGGTCTCACCACCAGCTGTGCCGCTGATTGGAATGTTGGTGACAGGCGTGTACGGTGGCTGGGAAGGAAACTTCTCGAACACCACAGTGCCGTTTCCTGACCAGTGGTAGAACATGTCGTCATCACCATTGTAGGAGATGATTTCGCCGTCGGCCCCATTTCCAAGCGCAATGGCCAGTGTGGGTACGCCCGTCGTTTTGTCGATCTTGAAAAGCGTTTCTGGGTTTGGCTGTGCGCCGTTGCCGGTGACACCATAGAGTTGCCCATCGTTCCGGAAGGAAATCGTCGCAAAGTTGGTCCCGAGGTTTCCGACTTGGGTGCAGACGCCTGTCAGCGGATCGATGGTGCCCAGGACCCGGCCGGTAACACCAGAGACCTTCATGATCACGTAGGTTTGATGACCTACCGGGTCATAGGCCATACCGGTGATACCTGTGATGGTGAATCCGGAGAGGCTGGGAGCCATTCTGGACTGAATCGACCATGTTGTGGTGTCGATTGCCCACATCGAATCCTGAAAGGGCGAGGTCCCGAAGAGGAGTTGTGCTTTCATTCCTCCAAAGCACAACATCATCGCCACAAACAGAATAAGTGTTCTCGTTGGGTTGGTGTTTCTCATACGCATTGGTCCTAGAATTTTAAAGTTGGAGTAGTTGGTTTCGATCTGCAATTTAGTGAATTGTGCTCAATTCCAGAGGGTAAGAGTGTTCGATTTTGAAGATTAGATTTCGCTGGCATCCAATGAGAAGCGCGACATTGCCTCAGCCAAAGATGGTTAGGCGAATGTAACATCCGATGGGATATCCTTCGGGGGTATCCATCATGGTTTCGTTTCAGCCCGCCCAATGGAATAAATTCGTATCTTTGCCGCTGATTTGACACTTGGATTAGAAAAATAGAATGGAAGCTGCAACCATCAAGCGCACAGCGCTCTACGACCGTCATGTGGCCCTCGGCGCCAAGCTCATCCCGTTTGCGGGGTATGACATGCCCGTTCGCTACTCCGGCGACAAGGCCGAACACATGATCGTCCGCGAGGCATGCGGCGTGTTTGACGTCTCTCACATGGGCGAATTCATGGTTCGTGGCCCCAAGGCCCTCGAGCTCATCCAGACCATCACCACCAACGATGCCTCTGTCCTGGTCAATGGCAAGGCGCAGTACTCCTGCATGCCCAACCATGATGGCGGAATCGTGGACGACCTCATCGTGTACAAATTCGCCGACAACGACTACATGCTCGTGGTCAATGGCGCAAACGTCGAGAAGGACTGGAACTGGATCGTCGAGACCAACAAGAGCATCGGCGCGGAACTGATCGACGAAACCGAAAGCACCTCCCTCATTGCAGTGAGCGGCCCCAAGGCAACCGAGATCGTCTCCAAGCTCACAGACGCCCCCATCGGCGACCTGGTGTACTACGGCTTCACCCGCGGCACGGTCGCTGGCGTGCCCAACGTGCTCATCGCCACCACGGGTTACACCGGGGAGCGCACATACGAGATTTTCTTCCCCAATGAGGTCGCACTCAAGGTTTGGGACGCCCTCTTCGAAGTCGGCACGCCGCTCGGACTGCAGCCCACCGGCCTCGGCAGCCGCGACACCCTCCGCTTGGAAATGGGCTACATGCTCTACGGCAACGACATCGACGATACCACCTCCCCATTGGAGGCCGGACTAGGTTGGATCACGAAGCTGAACAAAGGCAACTTCAACGGCAAGGACAAAATCGCGGCTCTGAAGGCAGGCGGCCTCAAGCGCAAGCTCGTGGGCTTCACCGTGGCTGACAGGCAGGTGCCACGCGGGCACTACGAGATCGCGAGCAATGGTCAAGTGGTCGGTTATGTCACCTCCGGGTCCATCAGCCCCGTCCTCGGTTACGGCATCGGCATGGGTTATGTCCCGACCGAGCTCGCAGTCCCAGGTGGTCAGATCGACATCGTCATCCGTGGCAAGCACGTGCCTGCCGTGGTGACCGCTCCGCCGTTCATCAGGAAATAAGAATTCGTTTTTACCCTCAGCAGTATAGGTTATGAAGCCCTTCAAGGTTGACAAGTCCAAAAAGTGGGTGGGTGTCTGCATCAGTCCGGCACTCATCGAGCAATTTGAACTGGAGAATGCCATCGTGGTCGTGATCGACGTCCTCCGCGCTACCACCAGCATGTGTGTGGCGTTTGACCATGGGGTGCGCTCCATCATCCCGGTACTCACCACCGATGAGGGCCTCGAATACAAGCGTCAGGGGCTCTTGGCGGCTGGCGAGCGCGACGGAGAGCAAGTGGAAGGATTCGATTTCGGCAATTCGCCATTCTCCTTCATGTCTCCGGACCTGGCTGGGCGGGACATCGCCATGACCACCACCAACGGCACCAAGGCCATCAAGGCTGCCGTGGCGCTGAATGCCCAGGAGGTCGTGATCGGGGCGTTCCCGAATTTCACGGTGCTCTGCAACTACCTCATCGAGCGGAATGAAAACGTGGTGCTCGTCTGCTCCGCCTGGAAGGACAAGCCCAACCTCGAGGACACCATCTTCGCTGGGGCAGTGGTTCATCGCCTGCGGCCGTTTTTCCGGCTCTACGAGGACACCACGCTCATCGCAGAGACGCTGTTCCGCTCCGCAACCCGGCGCAAGCGCTACTTCATGCGCAGCTCCTCGCACTTCAATCGCCTCTATCACAAGCTGCAAATCCAAAAGGACGTGAAATACGCCCTGCGGCGCGACACGCACCCGGTGATCCCGAAGCTGTTCGGTGACCACCTC
>JAXLVK010000138.1:0-12266 GCA_046329055.1 Bacteroidia bacterium | reverse complement strand
GTCCGTCATCACATCGCCCATGGTCTCGGCAGGGGTGAGGACCTCCAGCTCCATGATCGGCTCCAGCAGTTTGGGCCTGGCATTGAGGAAGGCTTCCTGGAAGGCATGGCTCGACGCGATCTTGAAGGCCATTTCGTTCGAGTCCACGGGGTGCATCTTCCCATCGAATAGGCAGATGCGCACATCCCGCACGGGCGAATTCGTCAGCGGGCCTTCGGCCATGTTTTCCATGACACCCTTGAGCACCGACGGCACGAACCGGGCATCGATTGCCCCGCCCACGATGCAGTTCACGAACTCCAGCTTGCCGCCCCATTCCAGGTCGATGAGTTGCGTCTCCCGCGCCTTGTATTCGCCGGGGATGGGCGCGCCTTCATGATAGGGGTCGATGCGCAGGTGCACCTCGGCAAACTGTCCGGCGCCACCGCTCTGCTTCTTGTGCCGGTAGCTCGCGATGGCATGGCTTTGGATGGTCTCGCGGTAGCTGATGCGCGGCTTGATGAACTCGGTCGCGATCTTGTATTGCTTTTCGAGCAGGGTCTTCACGATGCCCAGGTGCATCTCGCCCTGGCTCTCGATGATGGTCTGCTTGAGTTCGCCGCGGTAGCCCGCCTTCAGTGTCGGGTCGGTCTGGACGAGGGCATGGAGCGCCTCGCCCATTTTTTCCTCGTCGTTTTTGTTCGTGGCCTTGATGGCTGTGGTCATGCGCGGGGTCGGGAAGATGATCGGCTCAAATGCCAGCTCCACGCCCTTGAGGTGGTAGGTGTCATTGACCTTGCCGTCCTTGAGCTTCACCGTGAGGCCGAGGTCGCCCGCATAGAGCTTATCGACTTGGTGCTTCTTCTTGCCTTCCGCGACGTAGAGCGTGCCGAAGCGTTCCACGTTGCCCGTGCGGGCATTTTGCAGGTCCTCGCCAGCCGTGACCACGCCGCTCTGCACCTTGAAGTAGGTGACCTCGCCCAGGTGTTGCTCCGTGGTGTTTTTCCAAATGAAAAGGCTGGTCTTGCCCTTGCTCTCGCAGGAGACCTCCTCGCCAGCCGTTGTGTGCAGGATGGGGGCGTCCGCAGCGGTGGGGCAGACGTTGCCGATGAAGCCCATCATCCGGCCGGAGCCCATGTTGTGCTTCGCGGAGACCACGAAGAGCGGGTAGATGCTCGTTTTCATCATGCCCACCCGGATGCCTTGCCGCATTTCATCCTCGTCCAGGCTGCCCTGCTCGAAGTATTTCTCCATCAGGCTCTCGTCATTCTCCGCCGCAGCCTCCACGAGGGCATTGTGCCACTCATCGGCCTTGGCCTTCACATCGGCGGGGATCGCCAGTTTGTCCGGCCTGCCGCCATCCCGCTTGAACTTGTAAGTGGTCATCTTGAGCAGGTCCACGATGGTGTCGAAGCCCGCGCCCTGATTGTAGGGGAACTGCATGGGCACCACCGCCGGGCCGAATCGCGCCTTGGCATCCTCCAGGAGCTTGTCGTAGTCGGACTTTTCATGGTCCACCTGATTCGCCACGAGGATGACCGGCTTGCCGCTGGCTTTCACGTACCGCCATATCACTTCTGTGCCAATCTCGACCCCATGGGGTGAATTCAGCACGAGCACCACGGTGTCCGCCGCCCGCAATCCCTCCAGCAATTCACCGATGAAGTTGTCATTGCCGGGGGTGTCGATGATGTTGATCTTGGTGTCCCGCCACACGGTATGCAGCAGGGATGCGTAGATGGAGTAGCCCTTTTCCTTTTCCAGGTCGCTGAAGTCGGAGGCGGTATTGCCTTCTTCCACGGAACCCCGTCGGGTCAGCACGCCGCCTTCGTACATCATCGTCTCCGCGAGGGTGGTCTTGCCAGACTTGGTGCTGCCGACAAGCACGATGTTCTTGATGTCTTTTGTCTCAAACGTCTTCATAGTCTATACGGGATCGCGTAAGCAGTAAAGGGTCTCCCAGGCAACTGAAAACCATGCGACTCCCGCCGTTGCCTGCATCAAGCGGGGCAAAACAATTTAGGGAATCGCAACATTAAAATCCAACATCACGGCGCATCCTGACCATTGTCACCACGAAATTTTGTTGGGTCACCAGCCGCCCACAGGGGGATAGAATTGGGAATCTCTCAATCTCAGCTGATTGCTGTCAGAAATCCGGACATTTGTTGTCTATACATGTATTTTTGCAATGACATTGTTCAGCAATCAGAATGGAAATCGAGAAGGAAATCGTTCAGTCCAAGTTCAAGAGCCCCATGCACAAGGGGGTGGTCAACATCATCTTCACCAGTAACTGGCTCCACTCAAGGCAATCCAAGCTCCTCAAGCCCTTTGGGCTCACATCGCAGCAGTACAACATCCTCCGGATTCTCCGCGGGCAGCACCCCAAGCCAGCCTCCATCACCCTGCTCACGGAGCGCATGCTCGACAAGATGAGCAATGCCTCGCGCCTTGTCGAAAAGCTCCTCAAGAAGAAGTACGTCGAGCGCAGTGTCTGCCCGGATGACCGTCGCCAAGTGAATGTGGTCATCAACGAGGCTGGGCTCGAACTGCTGAGCCAGATGGATGCGCTCATGGCCGAGATGGACCAGGAGCTAGGGCCGCTCACCGACGAGGAGTACGAGACCCTCAGCAGCCTGCTCGACCGCCTGCGCGGGTAGGGGAGGGATGCGGTGCTGGAATCGGGGCCGCATGAAAGTTTTCTAAGACATAAGTCATTTCATTATTGGCGGATCTGCCCTTATTTTTGGGAATAGGGGATCACCCCTACGAACTGAAGGAAGCATGAACCGTCGCTCGTTTCGCCTGTTGTGGTTGACTTTGCCTTGTGCCCTGTTTTCGGCGGGCTGTATCATCGATGATGCAGGCCCTGTGTGGATCCAAGACAATGCTCCTACGCCACTCACCTTGGAGACGCCCTCCAACCTGCCTCCCATCACCATTCCAGAGGACAATCCCCTGACAGTGGAGGGTGTGGAACTCGGGCGGCACCTCTTTTATGAACCCATGCTCAGCGCCGACAATACCCAGTCCTGCGGCACCTGCCACGTGCAGGAGTTCGGCTTCTCCGATCGCGGGCGACAGTTCAGCACAGGCATCGACGGCCTCCAAGGAGACAAAAACGCCATGGCCATCATCAACCTCGGCTGGGCGCAGGAATTCTTCTGGGACGGCAGGGCGGCTGGCATGGAAAACCAGGCAAGGCTCCCCGTCATCAACCCCATCGAGATGCACGAGTCCTGGCCCAATGTCGTCGCCAAGCTCCAAGCCACCACCAAGTACCCGGCCATGTTCGAGGCGGCATTTGAAACCGATCAGATCACCGAGGACCTCGTAGTGAAGGCCATCGCCCAGTTCGAGCGCACCATGATCACTGGAAACTCGGACTACGATAAGTTCACACGAGGCGAGCAAAGCAGCTTCAGCCAGGCCGCCTACCGCGGCATGCAGGTCTTCTTCACCGAGCGCGGCGACTGCTTCCATTGCCACACCGTGGACCTGCTCACCACCTTCGAGTACCACAACAACGGCTTGGACGCTACCTTCACCAGCGCCAACATCGGGCGGGCAGCTGTCACAGGCCGCAGCAGCGACACAGGCAAGTTCAAGGTCCCCAGCCTCCACAATGTCGAGGTCTCCGGCCCCTACATGCACGACGGCCGCTTCGCCACCTTGGAGGAGGTCATCGAGCACTACAACTCCGGCATCAAGCGCTCACCCACCCTGTCCCCCCAAATCAAGAAGCCCGACGGCCTCTTCCTCACCGAACAGGAGAAATCCGACCTCCTAGCCTTCCTGAAATCTCTCACCGACCACGAATTCCTGACCAATCCGGCCTTCTCGGATCCGAATTGATCGAAGCCGAGGCCGCGGCGTCTCGCCGCAGGCCTATCGAACCTTTGCCTCCGGCGAAAATCACAAAATGGGTTGATGGAATGGCCTGCCTCGGACGGCATCCCGGTGATTCTGAATAAATCCGCCTGTCTTGATATCCTTACCTCACCGCATTCACCCCCTCAACCCCCAAACCCCGCATAAGCCGCCCGCCATGCCGCAAATGCCTGCTCCCAGAGCCCCTTTCCCAGCATTTCCTTGAGGTACCGATAATCCTTCGGAACAGGATGCCGGGCAATCTGCTCCTCCATCAGCGGCTTCAAGCGAGTGTAATACCCCTCCCAATCCCGCGTCGCCTTGTCAAATCCAGCAAACAGGTCCACCACCTTGCACCTCGCCTTTCGGGTGCCCCTCGGTTCGATGGCATAGTGGCTATCCAGTTCGGCCTCCCCATCCGGCAAGGCAAGGATATGAAACTCAACATAGTCGCAGAAGCATCCCGCACCAGCATGGTTACCCTTCACCCAACCCGTCATGGATTCCAGCAATTGCAGAGACATCGACAATTCTTCAAACATCCAATTCGGTTCCCCGTCTTCGCCCTCCCCATCCGAATTCACCGGAAAGCCGTCGATGGCAAACGCATACACCCCACTTGGAAACGCGCCGACCATTTGCAGCGGCGCCTCCCCATCCACCATCCCAATTCCATACAGGTAAAACCCGACCTCTACCACCGGGCTCATTTCTTCCGGCCGCATTCCTCCACAGCTTCCTGCACCTCGTTCATCTCCATCTTGCTGAAGGCCTCACGGCATTTGTCCATCTTCTCTTGATTCGGATTCTCCTTGTCGGCTTCCTCCAAGCAGGCGCAAATGTCCGTGCCTCCGCAACCTGCGAAGGTCAAAACCACCACCAGTCCCGCGAGGAACAGGCGCATAGATTTCAAAAAATCGAGTGTTTTCATCCGTAGTAGGTTTCGTCTTGGGTGATGCGCGACAGGATCCAACCAAAGTCCCCGGTCGTGACCTTGCTGTTGCAATAGCTGCACACCCCGGTCATGCCCATGTTCACGGGTGCGCCGCAATTGGGGCAGTTGTCGGGATTGTATTGCTTCTCGTCGGCCTCCACGCCGGTCCGCCGCACAAATGTCCAGTATTCCGAAAACACCCTTGGATTTTTGGGATTGCCAGCGACGACCTTGCCGCTCTCATCCGTGAGGTAGTCCAGGCAATTCGCGAAGATGCGCACGGTGACTGCCTCGTAGTATTGGTCCAGGTCGAGCTTGACCAGTTGCACACTCGTGACCTTGAGGTTGTCGAGGCGGTTGATGCGCTTGTGCTCGCGGTAGGTTTCGATCCAGTACAGGTGCGAGCGGAACAGGTTGTCGCTCATCACCGGGCGGGCAGGGGAGTAGTCGCGCTCCGACCAGGAACGATAGACAGCCCGGAAGATGGGCTCCACGACCTTCTCGCGGAAGGTGACTTCGTAATCGGTGATCGTCTCGATCTTGTGCGCCTCCACAAACCGCTTGCCCATGGTCGCGAGCCGCGGATCAAACAATGTGGGCAGGTTCGTGCCTTGCTCGGGGGCGTAGGTGCCCACAGGTGAGCCGGATTGAGCCTCGCGATTGGAGATGCTGATGCCCGAAACGAACCAGTTTTTGCTGCCGGGCTGTACCACCGTATGGCATTGGGAGCATTCTCCGGTCGGACCCAGCACCAGCGCAGCACCACAATTGGGGCAGCCCGCGGCGGCGAGTTTGTCAGGTTCAGGGCTTAGCAGGCCAGCTTCACGGGTGAAGTACCAGACCTCCACGGCCCACCAGCGGTTGCTATGCCCGTCGATCGTCTCGGTATAGTTCGTGTCGAAGCGCACCGCGATCGTAGTGTACTTGGGCTGCGTGTACAGGCTCACGAAGTCCACGCTCGCGACCACCAATTCGGTGACATCGATCCGGAAGCTGCCCTTGGGCATGGCATTCTCGATGATCTCGTCGTTGAAGTAGGGTCGCAGGTTCGCCATCTCCGGATGCGTCCGGTGGTGATGGTACTGGTAATAAAGGTGCTGTGCAAAGTCCAGGAACAGGGTCTGCGAAAATGCAGTGTCCTGGTCTTGGCGGAAATCCCAGAGCGCATTGTCCACCTTGCGGCGGTTCCAGATCATGTTTTCGCGACCTGAATGTGAGGCGATCGTCTCCGTCGGGGTTGCACGGCGGCTCGCATAGATGCGGTAGAGGATGATGAGCACCACGACCGGGACGCTCACATACGGATACTGAATCATGAGGATGATCAGGCCGATGACATCTCCATCCCCGCCTCCGCCGCCTCCACCACCGCTCCAGCTACCGCCACCACCGCCCGAGGAGCCTCCTCCACTGTAAGAGCTGCCCCCACCGGGACGGCCATAGACATCCGGCGGCATCACAGCCAGCACCAGGAGGGCCAGCACAGGAACCACCCACCACCAACGACGCCAGATTTGTTTCATTCGATCCATAGGTCGTCGGGAAGTTCGTTCACGGGGTGGGTCTCAGCGGGCACGTATTTCGCCATGGTCTCGCGGAATGCATCCAAGGCCAGCAGCACATCGGCGGGCGGGTCATCGGCCAGGAAGACCTTGTTGAACCGCACCTCCAGCGCCTCGAGTTCGTCCGGAGGAACCATTTGAACCACGCCCTTGTCAGGCATCACGATCGCCACCCGCTCCAGCCAAAACAGCGTGACCAGCACCCCCACCCGTTCGCGGGTCTCATGGATGTTGGCCTTGTGGAAAATGGCCCTGGCATAGCGATCAGTGCGTTTTTGGATCACTTTCTTCCCCACAATCCAGCGCAGCAGCGGACGGATCAGCCAAGGCAGGCCCCCACCAATGATCCCTACCCCGATCGTCTCGAAGTAGATATAGACATACCAGATTTCGAAGGGGATGAACATCATCACCGTCAGCACCAAGAAGGCCAATCCAGCCCCCAAGCCGAGGTAATACTCCAGGTACCACGAGGAACGCGGCAGGATAGCCACCACGAGCTCAGTGCCCGAGTCGCTCTCCACGGCCTCAACCTTCTTGCGAAGGTCGTTCCTGAAGCTCACATCAAATTTCCGCATGGATACCCTCCAGTGTTCTCAGGCAAATATAAGCTAATCTCATTCTATACAAGCCCAAGAGCCCGCGGCAAAACCTTCGTATTCCTCGGTTCGTGCCGCAGGGCTATCGAACATTAGCCTCCGGCGAAAACAATCGAAAAAGAAAGCCAACCAACCACCACCGCCCCCGGTTCCACACGTCATGCTGAGGCCCCAAGGGGGCCGAAGCATCTAGCGCACCCCGCAAGCCACCCAGCCTTACCCATCTCACAAGGCGCATCCCACGAGCCACCCAGCCTTACCCATCTCACAAGGCACACCCCGCAAGCCACTCAGCCTTTCCAATACCACCAGGCACACCCCGCAAGCCACCCAGCCTTTCCCATCTCACCAGGCACACCCCGCAAGCCACCCAGCCTTTCCCATCCAACAATGCGCATCATGCGAAACCCGCCAGCATGCCCAGCCAGATCCTCAGCATGACGCCGCCCTTGACAGGTTAGCCCCTTACCTCACTCCCCCTTCCCCAAAGAAATCACCCGCGCCGAATTCGCCCCCATGACCACCTCAATCGGCTTGTCTCGCATCACCTCCACGCCATCCAGCTTGCCCGCCTGATCGACGCCGCCCGGCGCACGCAGCACATCCGTTGCGCGAGGATTGCGCGATTTTTCACCCGACATCTTCTTCCAGGCACCCTCGGGGATCGTCACCTGCACCGTCGCCGCACTGTCCCGGTCAAAATTCGCCACCACCAATACACCCTGACTTTCCACGCAGCGGACAAACGCATACACCTTCTCCCCTCCACTCACCGCCGCCTCGAACCGTTCCCCTTCAACCAATGCCCTGTCCGAATTGGCGATGTTCAGCAGGCTACGGTAGTATTCCCGCAGCTCATTTTGCTCCACGCTCAAGCCCCGTCCATCGAATGCCCCGCCATTCAGCCAAGCCTGATGCGCTGGCACACCCCAGTAATCAAAAATCGTCGTGCGCCCATCCTCCCCTCCAAATCCCTCAGCCCCCTTGCCCTCTTCCCCGACTTCCTGCCCGAAATACACCATCACCGGGCCAGTCCCGATCAGCGCAGTCACAGCCATCCCCGGCACACCCGCCAGCGCATCACCAGCGAAATCCTTCGACGCGATCCGCTGCTCGTCATGGTTCTCCAGAAACCGCAGCATATTCCCATCGATCCCCTCCGCCTGCTGCAGCGCCTCCTCGATCCCCGCCACCGTCGCATCCGCCTTGCCCTCCATCAGCGGCCGCACCTTGTCGTACAGCCCCACCTTGTCATAGAGGTAGTCAAATCCGCCCTTGGTCACATAGTCCTTATACATAGAAGGTGTATAGATCTCCGCGATGAAAATGAGCTTCGGATACTTCTCCTTCACGCTTTTGATCGCCCACTCCCAAAACTCCACCGGCACCATCTCCGCCACGTCGCAGCGGAATCCGTCCACCCCCTTGCCCGCCCAGTAGAGCAGGATGTCGCGCATCTTCAGCCAAGTGCTCGGAATCGGGTCGAAGTGTTTCGGCTGTCCCTCCGCCTGCATGTCCACACCATAGTTCAGCTTTACCGTCTCGAACCAGTCATTGACCGAGGGCTTCTCGCTGAACACATTGTTGCCGGTGACCTTGGCGGGAGTCTCTTTGAATTTCTTGTCCTCGCCCGGAGCCAATTCCTTGGGGATCGGGTCGTATTCCGGCACCACCAACGACTTCCCCGGCAGGTAGTAGAAATTGTTGTTCGGGGCAAATGCCTTGGTCAGGTCATCGCCCTCCCCGAGGTCGGCCACACCCGCAGGCTTCGCATCGCTGTGGTAGGAGCGCGCCACGTGGTTCGGCACGAAGTCGATCAGCGCCTTCAAGCCAGCATCGTGGGTGCGCTGGATCAATGCCTCGAACTCCGCCATGCGCGCCTTGGGATCGTCCGCCAGCGCTGGAGCCACATCATAATAGTCCTTGATGGCGTAGGGAGAACCTAAGCGCCCCTTCACCACATCCGCGTCGTCCGCCTCCAAGCCCGCCTCTGGAAATGCCGTCGCCGTCGCATGTTCGATCACCCCCGTGTACCAGACATGGGTCACGCCGAGCGATTGGAGTTCCGACAATGCCTTGTCAGTGATCCCATTGAACTTTCCCACGCCGTTTTCTTGCAGGGTTCCCCAAGGCTTGCGGGTGGAATTGGCATTGCTGAATAGGCGGACCAGCAATTGGTAGATGACAGGCTTCACGGTCTTGGATTCGACAGCAGTGGAATCAGATTTGGAATCAGGCTGATCGGACGAGGCACCCTTCCCGCAACCAACCACGGCAAGCACCACCATCCCCATGCCCAAGGCATACAAAGGCCAACGTTTCATAATGATCTGGAATTGGACTGCCAAACTATCACTTTTTTCGCATCGGCGCCTCCTCTGCGTTCCTCCGCGGTTCCCCCTGGCTTTGCGTTTCTTTGCGTCTTTGCGGTTCCCCCCATTCCCCTCTGCGTTCCTCTGCGCCCTCTGCGGTTCCTCCCATTCCCCTCTGCGTTCCTCTGCGCCCTCTGCGGTGAAACCCATCTCCCTTGCATTTCCAGCCCCTATTCCCTAACTTCATCCTCACAATTCGCTCCTTGAATGCAACGTGGCCTTGGTCACACAAGATAAGCCCACACTCGCGCCCGACATTGAACCGCCTCCTACAAAAAACTCATTAGGCGACCAACTCAGGGGACTAAGAGCGGACCGCATCCCTAGCAATAGGGAACACTCCATGGAGTGACAGCGGATGGTCGAGGTCACCGGCGTCGTCTTCCATGTCTTAAAGGGGGGCCGTTCAGGCTCCAGGTGCTTGTGTGGGACTTTTTTTTACGCGCTCACCATCGCCCGCTTCAGGGGCTTCTCAGGTGCCTTTTCCTCTTCCGCGTCCTCGTGTTTCCCCGCATGGAGCATCTGATCGATGTACAGGCGCAGGTTTTGTGACTCCGCATTGTAGGGCAGCATGCGATAGGTCTTCCCATTTTTCAGAGCCAGCTCAAATCCGCTGTCGAAATAGGAGATGCCCAGTACATCATGCCAGTTCGCGAAGCCCCGGGAAAATGCCCCGAAGCGGTAGCGTACACCCTTCTTTTGGAAATAGGCGAAGTGCCTCGGGTCCAGCAAGGGCTGCAGCATCCCAAATGCAAACAGTCCATAGCTCAGGAAGGTGATGTACTTGTTCAGGTGATGATACGCCGCGATCCCCGACGAGTCGGTGATCCAATACAGCGCCAACCCGCCGAGTGCGATCAAGATGCCCGGCACATAGCGCAGGTGCCGGCGCCATCGCTTCGGGATGGTGAAGCCAAGCATCAGCAGCAAGCCTGCCACGATGTTCACAATGATCTCCGTGAGATAATCCGCATAAGGGTGGTACTCGCGAAGCGCATTCACGATGAGCAAGAATCCGATGGCAGGTTGTGCGTAGATATAGAGCTGGGTGGTCCTCGATCTGAGGTACACTTTCAATCCATTCATTCTCAACTGCGCAAAGCGACTTTTTTAAGTATCTCTAACTTTTTCCCGTCCTCAAATTAGGAAACTATCCGAAAACTTCCAACTCCGCTGGGAGTCGATCTGACCAAAACCGCAGTTTGCTGCTAGAAATCGACGATTCCTTACATCCCTCCACCACTGATGTAAGTCAATCGGCCAACTTTTGCATGAATGGTTGCGTGCCTTCCAATTGAAGCGGGCTAAATCGTTTTAGGCATGGATGAACGTATCCAAGCTCTCCGATGGGGGATGTTAGGAGGTTGCCGAATCTCGTTGGCATCCGCTCGGTCCAATGATGACCTTTATCATGCCACTGGAGGTAAAGCCTCCTTGAGAAGATTACCCATTTAGCTTTTAGAACGTCTGACCTGAGGCCGTGATTTTTTCTGCCAACTGATACGTGTATGAAAACGCTCCTCTCTCTCCTGCTCCTCTGTACCGCAGCCTTGTTGATCGGCAGTCAATCCCTGCACGCTCAACCCACCAACCTGGTTGGAAACGGAAGCTTTGAGAGTCTGACGAGCCAACCCGGCAACTCAGGCGAACTCCACCGCAGCTTCCGGTGGACCAATGGCAACGGCTTCTCCGCGTTTCCTTATGGTACCCCGGACCTCTTCTCAGCGGCTGCCACCGCGCCCAACGTGCAGTGGCCCAATACCTTCGCCGGAACCGTAGTCCCCCACCACGGCGATGCACTCGCGGGCTTCATCACCACCAACTTCTTCGTGCCCGACTTCCGCGAATACTGCATCTATCAATTGGAAGGGCCCATGATCCCCGGGCAGGCCTACAATTTCAGCTTCTGGCTCACCAATGGCTCCGCCAACTGGTACGGCTGCCGCGGCAGCAACAACATCGGCGCGGCATTCACCATCGGTGCGCCCGTGCAGCTCAACCATGAGCCGCTCTCCATCACCCCGCAGATCGAGATCACCAGCATCACCCACAGCACCTCCTGGGTCCAGTTCTCCTTCACCTTCACCCCGGCATTGCCCTACACCCACCTCACCATGGGCAACTTCCGCAACGATGCCAGCACCTCCGTGGGCGTTTTCACCACGGGTAACGGCCTTTCTTACTACTTCCTGGACGAGGTCAGCCTCACCCCCGTGGCGCCCCTCGACGGCAACATCGTGCGCCTGGAGCAAGTCGAGACCCCTGACCAACTCGAACTGACCTGGTCCGTCGCCCCCGATGCCACGCCCGCCAATTACATCCTGGAGCGTTCCTTGGATCAGCACAGCTTCATGCAAGTCGCCGACCTCGGAGAGCAGACCGCCGGAGCGCAACCTCACCACATCGATGAGACCGCCGTTGAGGGCCTGCAGTACTACTACCGCCTGCGTTACACCGCATTGGACGGCAGCGTGCGGTTCTCCTCCATCCTGGCGGCCACCTTCGGTGAAGCAGGCGACTACGTCGTGGGCAATGTCTATCCCAACCCCGCCCATGAGCACTTCACCCTGGACTTCACCGCCCTTGTGGAGGGAGAGCTCGCCATGGACCTCATCGACGTCTCCGGCCGCCTCGTCCACACCGAGCAGCGCGACATGACCATCGGTCAGGGGCACCCGCTCTACAATGTCCCCGCAGGACTCGCAGGCGGCATCTACCAAGCCCGCTTCAGCTTCGAGGGCCAGACCTTCGTCCAGAAAGTCGTCCTCAGCGGCACCATCTAGCGATTTGATTGACCTATCTGATAATGCAGGGACGGCTTCAGTCGTCCCTGCTTCTTTTCTGCGCCCCAACAATCCCCTATCTTGCCATTTCAATACCTGCGCATGCTATGAAACACCAGTACCTCGCACTCGAATCCAGCGTCCACGGCCCGATCACCTATTTT
>JAXLVK010000137.1:0-12304 GCA_046329055.1 Bacteroidia bacterium | reverse complement strand
CAGTGACCCTGATTGTGTCGAACTCATGCGGCAGCGACACCATCACGCAATCGCTGACAGTGGTCGGCATCGAAGGCGCCCTTTCCGGCACCATCGAACTGAGCCCAGTGCCTGCCAGGGACCAAGTGCGCATCTCGCTCGCCGATCTGACCTCGGATGACATGACCATCACCATGGTTGACCTCCAAGGCCGCACCCTCAAGGTCTGGACGCCCGAAGTGAATGGCGGCAGCGCAGCCTCCACCTTGGATGTCTCCTCATTCGCCAGGGGTGTCTATTACCTGCAATTCAGCTCGCAAGGCAGGTCCACCACCAAGAAACTCATCTTGGAATAAGGGCTTTCGCCGAACCCCAAAAAGAAAGCAGCCGGAGGACATCCGGCTGCTTTCTTTTTGGGACAATCAACTGACTATCAGTTCTTGGTGGCCTTCAGGCTCACCTTGTAGTCGATGTTGTCGCTGATGACTTTGTCGCCGATGGCGCCGCTCAGGCCGCTGCCGTAGGTGACACCCCAGTCATTGCGGTTGATGGTGAAGGAAGCCTTGGCGTTCAGGTTGTTGCCTTCGATGGCCACATTCGCGGGGAACTCGATGTTCTTGGTCTGATCCTTGATGGTCAGGTTGCCCTTGATGGTGTGGGTCGTGGAATCGGTCTTGTTGGCGGTGGAGCCAGTGATCTCAAACTTGGAGGTCGGGAACTTCTCAGCGTCGAAGAAGTCTGCGGACATCAGGTGACCAGCGAGCTTGGCTGCGCTTTCTGCGTCATCGCTGCCAGTTTCCTTGATGGTCTTCATGTCCACGGCGAAGTTGCCGGCGGTGATGTTGCCATTCTCAACGGAGAGGCTGCCCTCGGTGATGTTGATGACGCCGGTGTGGCCGTAAGCCAGCTTGGAGCCATGCCATTGGAGTTCGCTGCCAGCGACATCGACTTTGTAGGTAGCTGCGCCAGCTCCGGCGGTGGCCACGCTGTCAGCTGCGCCAGCGGTGGTGGCTTCATTGCCGCCGCCGCAAGATGCGAGGGTCATCACTGCGACCAACGCGAATGCAAAATACTTGAGTGTTTTCATGACTTTGTGCTTCTGAAAGCAATTGAGTTTTAATTCGTCACAAAGATAGAAAGAAAATTACATGTTGCTACATGCAATTTTTCGTATTAAGATTTTTTGGCAAAAAAATCCTCAGACTCAGCCGGGGGCACGGCCGCCAATCCCAGGTTCCGATGCCTTCGCACTGATCTCCGCGATGGATTGATCGAGCCACAATTCATACCAATCGAGGAACTCCAGCCTTTGCTCATTGCCCAGCAAATGGTCCGGATAGAAGCCGCCATCGTTTGCCCGATCATCGACCCACATCTTACCATAGTCCGGTCCATTGACCACCATATTGATGGAAATGCCACAACCATAGTTGGCCATGCGGAGGAGCCCGTTCGCTTGTTTGGGGGCGAAGTATTCCTCTTCGAATGCCTGCTCGTTTTCTGGGGTGTCGTCCAAGTTCCAAGCCTCGGTATGAGGAAAGGGTTGGCGCGAGTCGAGCATTTTGGATGCATCCGGGTAATCGATGTCATGAAGACGGGTTGATTCCAGTCGGAGTAATCCATAGTAAGGCCCTGTTCCTCCATTCGCAACTTGGAGCAAGAACGCGCGGTAGCCCTCCGGCAATTTGATGCCGTTCTGCTGCTCGAACCAGGCGACCTCCGGCTCCTTCTTGGGAGGATTCAGGGCGTACTGATGCCCAAATGCTCCGAAGATTTGACGACCTGTATCCAATGAAATCAAGGTTTTCAATTTAGACTGAATACGAGTGACTTGATCTTCCATTTGATTCTTTTAAATGATTAAAAAATGCTAAACAATTACTCCTGACAATCAGCCAATCTAGTCAATTCTCGCCGGATTTCCTGACCGATGAAGAGCGGCGATTTGAGATTGTCCCGCGAACTCCTTTTGTTTGCTGAAATCCCATTCACAGCCTTGGATGTCCGCTACCAAACCCTGCCTCCGCCACCCGCACTTGCCGGGATGGTGAGGATGTATTGGGCGTTCGAAATCTCTGGCCTGAACGGGCAGGAGTACGTCTATCGCTCCCTCGCGGACGGCTGCGCGGAGATCGTCTTCCACTACCGGAGTCAGTTCGATGATCTTACGGAATCCGACCCGGTCCCTCCGAGTTTCAGTCACCTTCACGCGCAGACGCAGCGCTTCCGCCGCTTTGTGACCTCATGCGATTTCGGCATCTTCGGCGCCTATCTCTACCCACATGCGCTGCCGATCTTGTTCGGGCATTCTGCTGCCTCCTTGACCGATCAGATGCCGACCCTCCAAGAAGCCCTGGGACGAGCGGGAACGGAACTTGAGGAACGCATCATGCTCGCTCCCGACAATCATTGCAGGGCAACTATCCTCTCCGACTTCCTCCTGACCCGCTTGGATTCCAACAAAGGCCCCAATCCCAGCATCGAATGGGCGATCCGGCGACTTTTCCAAACCAATGGGCAGATTCCAATATCCAAACTCACTGATCAGACAGGATATAGCCTACGTCACTTAGAGCGACACTTTCACAATTTCGCAGGATTTACACCCAAAAGGCTTGCCCGGGTGCTGCGGTTCCAATCGGCGACCAAGGCACGGGACATGGGGCTGCGATCGCTCACGGAAATCGCCCTCGATTGCGGTTACTACGATCAAGCCCATTTCATCCACGACTTCCGCCAATTCTCCGGCTACACGCCTAGCGCCTACTTCCATGGGCGTCCTGAAGGCATCGAATACCGCGAAACCTGAGCGGTGTCGATTTTACAATCGCGGCGGCGGGACGGCAGCTAGATTTGCTGAAAATTGATTGAAAACATGAGCACACTCAACATCCCCGAAGGCTATCAGACCTTGATGCCCTACCTTATCCTCAAGGACGCCGCTGGATTCTGGGACTGGGCGCAGGCCGTCCTCGGCGCGACCGAGAAGATGAAATCCTACCGCGAGGACGGGGTGACCATCGCCCATGCGGAGCTTTTTATTGGCGGGAGCACCCTCATGCTCGCCCAAGCCTCCGAACAATGGACCGAAAACACCGCTGGGCTCTTCGTGTACGTCCCAGACGCCGACGCAGTCTATGCCCGTGCGATGGACAGCGGCGCGACGAGCATCATGCCACCCGCCGACATGCCCTACGGACGCACCTGCGGTGTCGCGGACCCCTTCGGGAACATCTGGTGGCCGACTACGCCAGCCTAGGACCGCCGTGCCCAATCGACAAGATTTCCGTAGCCATACTCGGTACGCTTGTAATCACTGGGAGCCTTGACGAAGCTGGGACCCGGACAGCCTTGTAGGCTCGGCATGGACGCGATCACCGCGATGGTCTCTTCAAAGTCGTCGAATTCGCAATCGGACAAATTCAAGTAGCGCAGTTTTCCCAAATCCCGCATTTCCGGTGGCAACTTTCGAAGCCCAGCGCCCTGGAGATCCAAGGTATCCAATTCGCTGAGCTGGCCGATGTTGTTGGGCAGCGCCTTCAATCGCTTGCAGTTGCTGAGGTGGAGGGAACGTAGGTTCTTCAAGTCCAGCAATGCCTGAGGAATCTCGGAAAAGGGATTGCCACTGAGCGACAAGCGCTTGAGGCTCAATAGACGGAATCCTTCAGGAAGCTGAGTAAGCCGATGGTTTTCGAGATGCAAGCCCCCCAGGTTCTCCATCTTCCCGATTGATTCAGGCAGGCTCTCCATCCCGCCCGTCTTGCGCTTCCGACCCATGCTCAATTCGAACAACGCAGGCAATTCCGTAAGGCTTTCCGGGAACACCTTGAACGCATTGTCCTCGAATTCAATCGTTTGCAGATGTGTCAATCGAGAAAATCCAGAAGGCAAGCTCGCGAGTTGGTTCCCGCTCATTTCCAAGACTTTGAGCCCTCCCATTTCGAACAAGACTTCGGGAAATTCAGCGAACCGGTTCTTATTCAGAACCAAATGTTCCAGTTCTTGCAATCGAGCGAATTCTTGGGGCAACCCATATAGCGAGTTTGAACCCAGATCGAGGAACTTCAATCCCCTGACATTCTCCAAGCCCTCGGGCCAGCGATCGTACTTGCATTTGGAGAGCTGAACACTCTTGATAGAGATCGGCTCCTGAAATGCCGGTGGCAGCGGATTCCAGTACTCCGGCTCAGAGTGGATGAAAAGGGTTCCGCTTGACAGCATGTTCCGATCGAAGTCTTTCGCATTGAGATGGGGCAAAAACGCCCATTCGCCCGCTGCTCCCATGCAGGCAAGCGCCTTGGCAAAGAGACCTGCCTGCGTTCCCAATTTCTCCAGGACCACATTCGCCGACCTGCCGGACCGCCAATGCGTGTAGAACCGCTGACGCCTCCGCTCCTCCTCCTCCACGAAGATGCGCATCCACATGGGTCCCTCCTGTCCGATCCAATGCCGGGCAAACTGCCGGAGATCACTTTCGCCCCGCCAAGCCCAAGCCAACATGACTGGGAGCAAGTGCTTCGGAACTCCCCCACTCTGCATCATCGTCAGCGCCAGTTGCCGATTCGAGCTTTCATGCGACAGGGCGAGTCCTTCCAGGGACTTTGTTGCGTTGGAACTCGCCTTTGACGGCGTTGCGAGCCAACCACGTAGCCCAGTCGCACAGAACTCCTCCAAATGACCGATGGAGGCAACCGAGGCACCCGAATCGATCCCTTCCTCCGCTTCTGAGCCGGGATGCAACCCCAATACCACACAGTCAATCCCCTTGGCCCTCCCTTGCAGCAACTCGATCCCCTTGCCCCGCAACCAATGCCGTGCCTCCTCCACCTGAAACCGGCCCGGACTGCCCGAGAGCAAGAGCCGTCGAGGCAGTTTCTCCCCGATGAACGGACTCCTCCAATGCTCCGCCATCGTCTTCAAAGCCCGGATCCCCACCGCCTCATCGGAATGCCGCAACGCCGCAAGCCAATCATCCACATTGACCTTTTCCAGCCGTGCTTGGTCCCCCACAAGAATAGCGAGCAGCGATAGATTCTGCCTCCGCTTCGGAGGTTCCATGCCCATCTGCCGGATCAGTTGCTGCATCAGCCGAGTTATTTGCTTCTCGTCTTCCCCAAACGCATTCAAAAGTGGATTTCCGACAATCTTCAAATCCAACATTTTCATTTCCAACAAATTCCATGGAAATGATGAGATCAAGTTTTCCGATAAATCAAGCCTCAAAAATCGCTGAATGAGCCATTTCAAGGGCGGAATGCTCGAAATCCTGTTGCTCGACAGGTCCAACTCACGCAGGGAGCCCAGCCGCAACAGATGCTCGGGAAAATGCTCGATGCCACAATGCCGAAGCGTGACAACCTGCAAGGATGCCACCCCGGCTAGATGATCTGGAACCGATCCCAAGCACGCCCCACTCAATTCCAAAACGCGCAGACTTCCCAGCTCACCCAACCATTCCGGCAGTCGATTGAGTGGGATGCCTATCAACCGCAACTCCTCAAGACGGCGGAATGAAAGCAGGGATTCGGGAAGTTCCGTCCACGACAATCCGCCTAGCCGCAGCGACCGGATATTTTCCGGGTCGCGCAAGGCTACCTCCAGGTCATCAAATGTTGAGTTCGTGCTGTTCATTGCGGATTTCTGCTTCTCCCAATCTCGGAAGAAATCCCCAATGCCCTACCAAGCCTGCCTCAGAAAACACGGAATCGTGAGCCAACATCCATTGACGCACGATTCCCATGTATTCCCAACCAATGTTGGAATTTCGACTAGATCTCCGCCTTCATCGCCTCACAGAGCACGCGGTAGAGCGCACAATGCACCTCCGGCAATGCGCTGCTCTCCAATATGCCCAGTGTCACCTTGCCGGGTTGCGGCTCTTGGTCCCGGAAAAAGGCCATCAACGGCGTGAACAGCTCGCGAAGTTCGTTGTCACGCTGATTGTTGCCGGCTTGGATCATCTGCTTGAGCGGCGCCTCGATCAGGTCCTGCGACTTCACAATCGGCTCGTAGATCGCCATCTCGTCTTGATAGTCCTCGTCATCCGCCAGCAGGAAACCATAGAGGAAATCCTCCAAATCCGGCTCAGCTCCAGCGAGCTTGCAGTCCTTGATGTAGATGAGCAGGTTCAGCAATTCAGAGCCGCGGTCGCCTGCAGCAGTCTCGATTTTGGCCCATTCCGGGGATTCCAACGCATCCTCGTCCTCCTCTTCCAGCTCATCGAGCAGCCCGACCACGCAGAGATCGATGAGATACTCCCGCAGGTCATCGAATGCTTCGAAGCGGTCGATCAATTCATCCGCCTTGACGATGACGGACACACCCTGTCCGGGCTTGCCCAGGAGTTCGGCCATGCCAGCTCGCAACTCGTCGAGTCCCGGCAATTGCGGGGCGGATTGGGCCTCTTGGATGGATTTGAAAGGAGCGGAGGCTTGCTTGGCGGCATGTCCCCAGCTGTAGGAAGTGGCCATCGTTTGGCCCAATTGGATGAGTATCTCGTTCATAGCGACTGATTCGGCGCAAAATTAGGTGCATTCGGGCAAACCGCCAACCAAGGCTTTTTTGCCAGTTGCAGGGATTGGCTACAAAATCGTCGGGATGATCCAAGGAGAGATCGGATTTTTCAGCAGCCTCCTTTTGCAATTATCCGCTCAAAAATTGCTCCCAATCACATTTTTGGTAATATTGGTTCTATCTATTGTCTCAAAAGCATTATGGCCAAGAAAAAGGAAACCCCGGCCCCCGCGCCTGCCGCCAGCCCGAAAGGGAAAGGTGCACAGCCAGCATCCAAACCTGCCCCAAAATCTGCCCCCGCAGCCAAGGCAGCCCCCACAACCAAACCAGCAGCCAAGGCAGCCCCAGCAGCGAAACCTGCGCCCGCCGCAAAACCCGAATCAAAATCTGCTCCAGCAGCGAAGCCGGCGGCCAAGCCAGCACCCGCAGCGAAGCCAGCAGCGAAATCTGCCCCAGCAGCCAAGCCTGCACCAGTCGCTGAAATCAAGCCAGCCGAGCCAGTCGTCGAGGCACCTCCGGCACCCGAAACACCAAAATCCAAGGCCGAAATCGCAGCGGATCGCAGGGCAGCCGCCGAACAACAGGCCAAGGAACGCGCCGAAGCTGCTCGCAAGGCGGCAGAAGAACGCGCCGCCAAGGCCCAGGAGCAACGCGCGAAGGTCGCCGCCGAGCGTGCTGCCCGCGAGGAAGCCCGCAAGGCTGCATTGGAATCCCGCTCCTCCAAGGCCAGCGGCAATGCTGCCCGCCTAGATGCCCAACGTGCCGAGCGCGAGGCTGCAAGAAAGGCCGCCGAGGAGGCTCGCGCTGCCAAGGTCAGCGAAACCAATGCCCGCCTCGCAGCGCAACGCGCCGAACGCGAAACCGCCAGGAAGTCCGCTGAGGAAGCCCGCGCCAAGCGCGCCGAGGAAATCCGCGCAGCCAACGAAGCCAAGACAGCCGAGCGCAAGGCAGCTGCGGCGGCGAAGACGGTCGCTCCCGAGGCCAAGGAGAAGCCCGCAAAACCTGCTCGTGCAGAGCGCCCAACACCAGCACGCCCCGCCCCTGGCGCACGCGGCAAATCCACGGAATCCTCGTTTGGAATCGGATTGGCAATTGCCCTCGACGCGAATTGGGACCGGGCGATCCAAGCCGCATTGGCGCAATCAGCTGCCGCAGGCCGCGACCAGTTGGATAGCCTCCTGAAGATCAACCCGGAGGCCGACCAACGCGTCCAGCGCAATGCCGAAAACGCCAAGCGTCGCCTCATCCGTGCGCTGGAACGGGCCATCAGCCATTCGCTCTCCCGCCTGATCGAACCCGCGCAGCTCAGCGCTGACAGGCTGCAACTCCTCGCCGACGGAACCCGCGTAGGCGTACCCGCCCGATCGATTCCTGCCTCGGCAGTTTTGGAGGCCCGCAATGCCGCCACTTACCGGGATGTGCTGGCATTGATGCAGGACAAGGAAGCGCCGCTCAAGCATTTCAAGATCAAGAACGACACCATTCAGTTGGCATTCGGCGACACGATGCCCGGAGGCTACTTCCTGAGCGGCACTTTCCAACTGATTTTGGATTTTGAGGCTCCCTCGGCATCGGCGGTGCGGCAGGAGTTCCACCTGTTTCAAAAAGTCGGCAAGACCATGGGTACGCAGATGAAAATCAGCCTCTCCCATGACCTGCTCGGCAAGGGTTTCAACGGTGAATTGAGTGCGGACTTCCCGCTTCAGAAGGATTGATTTCAAAAAAGGAAAAAAAGTTTTGGATTGCAGGCCGAGACATCTATCTTTGCCCCTTCTAAAAAGTGAAGTCATGAGCACGGGAACATCTACCAAAAAGAAAAAACTGCGCAGCCGTGCCGCCCGTCGGCGTCAAAGTCTGCAAGTGAACCCAGCTGAGGTCATTCGCCCTCTTACCCAAGAGGAGCAAAACCGCAGCGTGATCGCCGCCCTCGAAGCAAAGATCAAAGGATAATCGGCCCGAACCAACGGCCTCTCAACAGGATACGGATCCGCTCCCCCAAGGAGCGGATTTCCTTTTTGGTTGAAAGTTGACAGTGGATAGTTGACAGCTCCCTTCGAGAACCTCAGGGACGTATCAACTATCCACTGTCAACTATCACCTAGTCGAAGAGTTTCCACTCCCGCACCACCAGCCACAGGAACAGCCCAGCGGCGGCGGAGACGCCTAGGTAGGTGAACCCGGCGCTGTAGTTCTTGAAGATGAGCTGTCCGATGCCAAAGAGGGTCGAATAAGTCATGACGACAGCGCTGAGCCAGGACATGACGAGGGGGACAGTGTTGGCTTGGACCTTGATGCCGGATTGGGAGGAGATCGGTCCCCAAATGCCGCCAGGTCGGACGCGACGGTAGAAAGCAAGCAAATGCTCCTCACGCTCGGGTTCAGTCAAGAAAGTCGCGGCCAACCATGCGATCGTCGTACCGCCAATGGTGACAAAGTAGCTGTAAGGGAAGGTGGAAAGGATATGGTCCTCCGGCAGTCCAAACTTGACCATGGCATAGATCAAAAACGGCGCGACCGTGGCCGTGATTTCAGACCAGACATTGATCCGCCACCAGAACCAGCGCAGGATGAGCACCAGTCCCAAGCCCGCACCGCACTCGATCATGAATGCCCAAACCGCGCTGATGGAGCTGATTTGGGAGGTGACCGCGAGGCCAATCGCCATCAGCACCAAAGTGAAACCCCGGCTCTGCATGATGAGTTGCTTGTCGGTCCAGGCTGCGCCGCCTTGGCGTTGTCGGAGGGGCACCATGAGGTCGTTCACGAGATAGCTCGCGCCCCAGTTCAGCTGTGTAGCGATCGTACTCATGTAAGCGGCGAAGAATGCCACGAGCATCAGCCCACGCAGTCCCACAGGAAGGAAATCCTTCATTGCCATGACATAGCCCAGCTTAGCGTCGGCAGCAGGCAAGTTGGGGTAGAGCACCATCGAGCAGAGCGCGACGATGATCCATGGCCAGGGACGCAGGCAGAAGTGGGCGATCTGAAAAAACAGGGTCGCGGCCACGGCACCGCGCTCGGTCTTCACGCTCATCATGCGTTGGGCGACGTAGCCGCCACCACCGGGTTCGCCGCCGGGATACCAGGAGGCCCACCATTGCAGGCCGATGTAGGCGAAGAAGGAGGCGAACGTGATGCTGAACATCGTGGCGGTCCCACCCACCGAGTCACCGATGTGCGGCACCAAATTCCAGACCGGATTGTCCTCGCCCAGCTTCGCCTTGAGGCCATCTATGCCTCCCACCTGATCGGATTGGAGGACGAGGATGGCCAGCACGATGCAGCCACCCATAGCCAAGATGAACTGGAAGGCATCCGTCACAGCGACGCTCATGAACCCGCCGAGGCTGGAGTACACGCCCACGATGAGCATGGCCGCGCCTGTGTACCAGAACGCCTGCGCATCCGTGAGTCCGAAGAATTCCTGCAGGATGGAGACCATGGCCAGGTTCACCCAACCAATCACCAGCACGTTCATGAGCAGGCCGAGGTAAACCGCTTTGAACCCACGCAAAACGCTGGCCGCCGTACCCGTGTAACGCAGGGTGATGAATTCGACCTCAGTCAATACATCCGCACGGCGCCAAAGCTTCGCGAAGAAAAACGTGGTCAGCATCCCGCCGATGCACATGTTCCACCAGAGCCAGTTACCGGAGATGCCCTTTTGCACCACCAATTCGGTGACGGCAAGCGGCGTGTCGGCGGCAAAAGTCGTCGCAACCATGGAGATGCCGGCGAGGTACCAAGGCAGGCTGCGGCCGCCAAGGAAAAATTCGCCGAGGTTCTTCCCGGCCCGCTTCGCATACAGCATGGCGATGGCCACGGAAAACACGAAGTAGGCGACGATCAATATCCAGTCAATGGGGGCGAGTGTCATGCCGCTAGGATTGGAGGTGCTGATTGAAAAAATCCAAAGTGTATTGCAAGGCGTCTTCGAGTTCGGGTGTGGTGCCCACGAAGGGATGTTTGGCACCGAACGTGTGACCCGCCCCGGGAATCAGGTGCAGTTCTGCTTGCGTGGCATCCGCCCATTCAAACAATGCTTGGGCATCGGCATCTGGCACTGCTTCGTCGGCGCCACCATGGATGATGCAGAGCGGCTTGGTGGTCTCAGAGACGGCATTGCGGATGCTCAACTTGCCATTGAGGTGCTCTATGAGGTCTTTGTGGAGTTGCCAGCCGAGTTGCATGACCTGTCCGGTACGCGCATTGGTGACGTCGAGGTAGCCTTGCTGCTGCCAAAGGTCGATGACATGGTCCGGGTACCGCGCAAAGGTCGAGACCGAGGCCCAAGTGCAGATCGCCTTGATCAAAGGGTGCCGGGCAAACGCGAGCAAGGAAACTCCCCCACCCCGGCTATGTCCGAGCGCACCCAAGGCCATTCCCGGCCTTGCACCGAAGAGCTTACCCGAAGCATACTGCTCCAGCACCTCCATGGCCTCCTCGACTTCCAGCGAAAAGGTATTGTCCCGGAACTTCTCCAACTCCGTGAACTCTGTGGGATTGTGCCCAATTCCATTGTGGGAGAAGTTCATGGCGAGCAGCCGGATGCCCTTGCCAGCGAACCGCTCTCCGATGTAAGGCACCCATCCCCAATCCTTGAAGCCCTTGAATCCGTGCAGGTAGAGCACGCAAGGCGAGTTATTCGGCAGGTCGGCCCCGTAAAGGCTGAGGCCCATCGGATGCCCCCGCTCAGATGTATATGACAAGTGGTGGACCATGCGTCGCAGCGTTTACGTTCACTGCAAATTCACAAAATCCCCCGAATCGTGAAGGAAATTGTTCCATTTTTGGGATTCCCAAACAATTTTTCCGCGACACCGTTTCAAATGGAACGCAAGTAATAATGATAGACCCCTTGGACCCAAAGTCATGTCTCCGCTAGTCATCATCCTCTTGGCCGCATTTGTGGTCATCGTGGTGGGCTTTGTGCTGTACGGCGCCAAGCTCAGCCCCAAGTGGGAGGTGTCTGCGATCAAATCCATCAAGGCCGACAGGGAGACACTTTATGACTATGTGAACAATATCGAGAACTGGGAGCGCTGGACCGTTTGGAGCAAGGAGGTCAACCCCAACTTTGAGTTTACCTACGAGGGAAGCCGCAGCGGCACAGGAGCAACACAATGCTGGAAGGCCAAGGGGCATTCTGGCAAGACGAAAATCTGCGGCGGCGAACGTCCCGACCAGCTGCGCTTCATGCTCACATTTGGTCACGGCGGTCACATGGTAAAGGGTTGCTTGACCTTCAAGACGGTCGGAAACGAGACCGAAGTGACCTGGAGAATGCACGGCGATTCCGGCACCAACCCCAGCCGCAAGATCATGGCCCGGATGATGGCCCCCTACATGCGCCGCGACATGGAAAGCGGACTCGGCCGCTTGAAGGCCGTGATGGAAGACAAATCCAGCAAATGGGAGCATTGAGGGAATCCTAAACTTCCTTTATCTTCGCTGCCCATGACTCCAATCTGGACGGTGATCGTGAACCCACGGTCGTGCAGTGGCAAGGGCGCCAAGCAATGGCCCAAGATCGAGGCGCTGCTCCGTCAGGAGGGCATCAATTACAAGGCATTCCTCACTCAGCGGGCTGGTCACGCCATCGAGTTGGTGCATGAAGCCGTGGAAAACGGTGCCAAGCATTTCCTCGCCGTTGGCGGTGATGGCACGGTCCATGAGGTGGCAAACGGCATTCTCACCCAAACCAAGGTCCCCTCCCACCAAATCCTCCTCGCCCAGGTACCTATCGGCACAGGCAATGACTGGCGTCGAACCCTCGGCATCCCCAAGGACCACGCCGCCGCGGTGCGAGTGC
>JAXLVK010000136.1:0-12392 GCA_046329055.1 Bacteroidia bacterium | reverse complement strand
TGGCGATACCAACCATGGCAGAGGAAGAGGATGCCCCGGTCACCGCACTGCCAATCATGGAGTTGTTGGTGATGTTCATCGTAGCACCGCTGGAGGCAGCAGCGGAGTTCGTGAAGATGTGTTGGAAGGTACCGCTCGTAAAACCGCTGTTAAGGGTGATCGAGTTGTTGGAGATCGTATTGGTGAATGTCCCAGTGGGAGCATTCGTGGTGAAGTCTTGGGAGATGCCCCTCAGTGTCACTGCTGTTCCCGAAACGGCAGCACTCGTGATGCTGTTGTAGGAGACATTGGAGGAGGTCTGATGGTTCATAAAGATACAGTAAGACACACCTGAGTTGGAGACGAAGGACGTCGCTGCGCTAGCTCCACCCCAGTTGGTGAAGGTGTTGGCTGTCAGCGCTGATGTACCCCCAATGTCGTTGCCCACGTCCATGTTGGCTGCGGTACCCGACCCAATGAAGGCGATCCCCAGGTTCACGTTGCTGAATGTATTCCCATACACGCGGTTGCCGCTGTTCGGCGCGGTCGTGTTGTTGGTGATGTCAGCGGCGGTGGTGACAGTGGTGCTGTTGTGGCGCACGTTACTGTAGATACCGAAGGAATTGGTGTAGGTACGGTTGAGCGAGATGGCGTTGGTGACGAAGGCATTGTTCTGCGCACCATCGGTGGTCGTGACGTAAAGCAAGGCGATGCCCCACTCCGTCATGGTATTCGAGGCAGGAGTGATCACCGTGTTCGCGGGGTTCTCCTGGATCAAACAGTTCTGGATACCAATGTAGTCGGCACCGATCAGCTTGAACACGGCATCGTTCAGGGCACCCACAGTATGGGCGTTGGAGGCCATGATCACGTTTCCGTTGCCATTGATTTGGACATTGTTGGCGAGGCTGGTAGGAGCCGCACCACCGATCACGATGGCTGAGCCCGTGCCACCGATCACGTAGCCTCCGGCAGGCGCCGTCTGAGGGTTGCCGGGTAGCACGTTGAAGATCACACCGCCTGCCCCGACACCGACCGCGTTCAGGTCAGTAATGGCCAGGGCTAGCGTTGCATAGTCACCCGGGATGTTCTTGGTGCCCGTCAGCTGTGCCGAGAGGCTCGATCCGAGACCCGATGTGACTACTAGCAAAAGTGTTAAGCAAAATGTAGGGGTTGTGGTTAAAAGTCGTCTCAAATTCATACTGTAATGAGCGTTACCTTATGCAAACGTTACGATGCGCTACCATGGACTCATGGACAGAGCAATTCAATTCAAGATGGGTAAACAGCAATTCCGTGGGAGCAAAAATACATAGGAATCGTGAAGGACATTAAGATTTCATTAACAAACTCCTGATTCCGGGCTGATTTCTTTCAACATGTCCATTCTGGCTGAGTATGGAGGGTTTTTGCTGGATTGGTTTTTGAACAACTGTTAGCCAAACCCAAATTCATTGCGGAAGGATTCCTCCAAGACAACTCCCGTCGCCGCATTCCATGCATGATCTCCCCTTCCCCCATCAAAATCGGGAGCCCTCCTCCCCTAAGACCAGTAAATCAGCTCCCCAAAAAGCGATTAACTCGCAGGATTGAGATCATACCTCTAAAGATCTAAGGAAAATGACATTGACAACGAGACTGATGCACCTCGCGGACGTGCGTGTCCGCTGGATGCGCAGGCGGCTCCTGTACGATCATGGGCCACCTGGGCGGAGGAATTTGACCGACCCTATCGCGGCCCGGCTGAATGCGTTCATCGAGCAGGGCGACCGACTCGACGAATCCGGCCTCTACCTCCGCGCCTTGGAACAGTACCGGGTTGCCATGCACCATGCGCCGCTCTCTTCACGCGCCTACCGCAAGGCCGCCATGACCCTGATCAAATCCGGAGACCTCCTGCATGCGAGGGAATACCTGGACTTGGCTGCATTGTATGCGAAAAATTCCAATGAGCGCCTGCGGGTATTGCACACGAAATACCTGCTCGTGGCCACGGAAATGGAGCGCGAGCCTTGCCTGAGCAAGCTCAAGGAACAGTACCAAGTCTTGGACCTGGGCCTGCTGGAACGACCAGACGACATCATCCTGATCGGTGGTTACGTGGTCGCGAGCACGTTTGTGCTCTGGAAATTGGCGCATCTGCCCGAGGTCGTCTTGCTGGACATCCACCGGATAGGGCTGCATTACCATGCATTGCTGACCCAGGCCGCCACCGTGCCCACCGACTACAACCAGAAATATGCTGCTCGCCTCCGTGAGGAAATCCGGCAGAACATCGATCACTTACCTCCAACCTTGAAAGAAATATGGAAAATCCATGCCACCATGGCACATTGATGGGTAAAAGCCCACGCAAAGCCGCTTTTATCTTTGGGTTGCTGTTCCTGTTGGGTGCAGCGACAGCCTCAGCGCAGATCCACCAACGGCTTTCTGCCCAGAATGCCTCAGGCACGAAAGCGAACCATGGCAATGTCATCATCATCGACAACATCGACATGGACTGAGCGGGCTGAATTCGCATAGCTTTCTGGACAAACCCCTCGCGATTGCCCCCCCGACACTTCGAAGCGACACCCCCTGCTGTTCAAGGAGACACACTCGGGGTGTCACAGCAAGCAGTCAAGCCAATCGATACCCTACCCATTGGGGGTTCGGTTGGACACCCGGCGCGCGTCGGGGCGACACGTCCTGGGGGTCGAATCGCGGCATGCCACCGCTCGGGTTGACACCTGAAGCCTGTCAAGGCGAGGCATCTCGCCAATCAAATCAAAGGGGGATGGGGTAGGACATTGACAGCCTGAGCCTGTCGATGACAAGCTCCGAGGGTGTCGTTTTCACGGCGAGGGGGTGTCCTGCGGAACATCCTTGGGTGTCATCGATACGACCCAAGGGTGTCGTCTTGGCGGGTGGGGGGTGTCAATTGGACACCCCCCCGGTGTCGCGGGCACAGCTCCTGGGTGTCGATTTTATGCGTAAGGGGGTGTCAATTGGACACCCCCCGGGTGTCGCGGGCACACCACCTGGGTATCGTTTTTGACGGGTGGGGGTGTCTCTGAGATCCCCACCCGGGTGTCGCCGCGATGGCCCTAACGTGTCGTTTCGATGGGTGGGGGGTGTCCTTTGGATACCCCTCTGGGTGCAAATCCGTGTCTATCGCTGGCAGCGCTGCGAGCGCTACCAGCGATAGACACAATCTTCCGTCTCAAGCCATTTCGATGCTTCCATCCCGGTACCGCACCTGCGTCCCCGGTGGGAAATCCGCGCCCGGCATGACTGCCGAGGGCTTTTTCAGCTCACGCAGCAGGGTCGCGCCATGCGACAACCGTCCGCCCGTGCGGGCGATCACTGCTTTGGCCAATTGATAATCCGCATAATGCCCCGGCTCCAAGGCGTCCACGATCAGGATGTCCTGCCCCACGATGCCCTCCGCCGCGCCGGGATAGATCACGAACCCATGGCTCTGGGCCATGCTCCCTGATCCATCCTGCCAAAATGTGCCGCTTTTGCTGCGCACGCCCGGATGCAGTTCCAGCCATCCACTGCCCTTCAAGGCATGGTGCAACCGGAAAAACAGCCGCATGTTCGCATCCCGGAACCATTCCCGGACCTCGAAATATTTGCCACCCAAACCCGGCGCACCCATCCTGTGCAGCAGCCGCACCATGCCCGACCACCTCGGAAATGCCTCCAAGGCCGGAGCCGGAACGTTTGCCCGTGGACTTGCTGGATCACTTTCATATTTGAGCCGGTGCGGATGAACTCCCTCCTCTCCCATCTGCCCATAGACCGTGCGACGCCGCGCCAGGAAACTCCCCATCGCGCTCGACAGGCAGGCATTGATCACCATGTTTTGCCGCACTATATAGAGGTAGTACCGCGCGAACCACCGAGCCATCGCATCGGGGTCGCCAGCCTCTTCCAGCATTTTCAGCTCCCTGTCAAATGCCTGCAAGTTCGCCTCGGTCCCCAGCAGTTCCCGACGCGCCCGCCGCATCATCCGCAGGAAGGTCGGTACATTCCCCAAGAACCGACCCAGGCTGAAATCGATCCGAGGAGCAGCCCCGCCAATCTCCCTTGCAATCATCTGCGAATTCAGTCCCCAATCGTAAAACCGCCCCATGAACAGGTCCAGGTTCAGGTAGGAGGCGTCGTCCGCCGTGAGGGTAAACGGCTCATTGTCACGGAGGCAACGCTTGTCCCAAAGCCCATAAAACCGCCCGATGCTCAGGCTCGCCCGCCTCTGTCCATGCTCCATGATGCGGCTGACCTGCGCGGGCAAGATTTCGTCCAGATTGGCAGTACTCAGGCTCCTCCGCCAATTGTAAGCGGTCACGGGACGGATTTGCAGCATCCAAAACTGCCGCCCGTCCCAGGCCCATTCAATGTCGCTCGGCGCATAATGGAATGTCCGGATGCACCGCCGCAGGAAATCCCATAGCTCCCCGACCGGAAATCCCGCAGGCACCTGCAATGTCTCTCCGACCTGCCATTCGCCTCCCAATCGGCTCAGCGTGAACCGCATCGGTGACAGTGTCCCACTCACCAATCCCTCCAGATGCCCCTCCACCAATTCCACCTCGGCTGCGATCCACCGCACAAATGCGACCCCCGACACCCGCGGCTCCACGAATTCCTGCACCACAGCAGTTTCCAGGCCCATGTTCAGGAGATCATTCGCCCGCGCCTCCACCTCAGCAGCCGGCACCCTCAAATATGTCGTGTGCAAGCCCGCATTGCTATGATCGATATGGTCCTCAGTCGCGCCAGACGAACGCACCGCATATAGCTGTCCGGGCTTGCAAGCCTTCGCGACTGCCACTGCCTGCTCGGGTGAACGCACGGGCAACTGCTTGGGCACAGGCAGACCCGCAAGGGTGCCCAGTTCCAACCGTCCAGCCTTGGTATGCGCCGGAAAGCCCTTTGGCCCGGCCTCCATGAACCGGACAAATCCCTGCGGATCATCGATGTACGGATAATGCTCCCATCCATCCACGATGCAGACTTCCATCGCCGCCCTGGGCAAAATGCTGTCCCAAGCTGCCACCTGCCCCAAATCGAGCACCGCATCGCCATGTCCCCAAAGCAGCACAATCGGGTCCTCGATCCACTCGAAGAGGTCAAGCGCATTCCACCCCTGCACGAACCGGAAATAATCCGTGAATGCCCTGCATTTGCGGTACCCCTCCCCCATCCGGGCATACTGCGCGTCCGTCCATTGCTTGGAAGAGAACTTCCGCTTCATGAGCTTCGGGAACCGCCCCAATAGGAACTTCGCAAACCGCGACATGAAAGGCGTCCGCATGAAGGCCACGAACCGCCGCTCCTCCAAAAACGCCCCAACGGGAGCCAATAAATAGGTTTTCGAAAAATGCCCAGGCTTCCGTACCATGGCATGCAGCACCACCAAGGCATTGATCCCCACCGCGAAGATCTCCTGCCCCGGCTCCGTCATCTCGATCAGGGCCTCCGCGAGTTCGCCGAGCGAGCCGTGCCGGGTATCCGCATTGTCGCCGTATCCGGGGAGTTCCAGCGGGATAGGATTCTTCGCTTTGAAGTACGGCACCACATCCTCGAACCATCGCCGGGTGCTGCCATTGCCGCTGAGGAGGTAGAGTGTTGGGGGCATGGGATTAGGATCAGTGCGCCTCTTGGGTCATTTCCACCACGAAGAAATAATCCCCCTTGCCGCCGAAAAACTCGAACCGCACCTCGGTATCGGTGCCTTCAGGCTTGGACCATGTCGCCCGCAGCACTTTGTATCCCCAATGGTGCTTCTTCGCCGGGTCGATGAACTTGGTGTTGTCCCGTTCGAGTTTATCAGGTTTACCTAGGCGTTTCGTGCAATCCGCGACCATGGCATCCGCTGCTGCGAGGCATTGCTTGAACGCGGCTTCATTGACCTCGTGGCCATAGTGCGAGAATGACCACCGCTTCAGCGCTCCCTTCTCAAATTCGTAATGCCAGCCGCCGGATAGCCCCTTGCATTCACCTTCCTCTGAAAACTGCCCAGTCATCGCCGACTCCGAGGCCTTGATCCGGGGGAATGCCGCCTTCAAATCCTTCAAGCTCATGCCAAGGTGGACATTGGCGGGAGAAAATTCAGATTGCTTGGGCGCCGAATGCTCCTCTTCGGGACTGGGCGTGGAGAGTTCAACCCTGTCCAGCGGGGCAGTGCGGGGAACCTTCTCGTAAATGATCGAAAACCCATAGGAAAACCTCTCAGGCGGGTTATTTCCCAAGTTTCCGGTCATCTCCAACGGGTAATGGTTGCTGCTGAACCCGGAATAAATCGCGATGCGGTTCGTGCCCACCTCCCAGGTCAAATCCTGAAAGACCTCCCTAGAGCCATGGGCCATTCCTTGTGGACGCGGGTCATCCCATGGATGGAACTCGATCTTGCCCTCCTTGAACTCCAGCGGCGCGCCCCAAGCCTTCTGCGCCAGATTGCAGACGGCTCCGACTTGGTCTTTCCACAGGTTGTAGGCGTCCTCGTCCATTCCCACCTCCTTCCAGTTGAACTGCGCCGACACTAGCGCATTCTTCCCCACAGAGAAGTTCCAAGTGCCCGCGATGCCCTCGATGGTGTCCACCAATCCGATGGTGCCCGAGTAGCTCGCCTCCTCCGGCAATATGCCCGGCTTGACCTTGCGGAATTCATCGGCGAACATGCCTGCGCGGAGGTTGTCCTGGGCGTGGAGGTTGCTCATAAGGGCAATGCTGAAAATGATCACCAAGGCTAGGGATCGACTGGGGCGGCGCTGGGGGATCAAGCTACTGTGTTGCATGTGTGGAGAATGACGGGTCGCGAAGATGACTGCATTCATGGGCAAGATAAGGAGAAGGTGGAGAATGCTGCCTTGAAACTTGGAGGCCGGGCGCGCCTAGCCGCCCTTGGGCCAGAATGTTGCCTCGACCATACCCAAGGTCGAATCGACGTGGTCGCCGAATCGGTGCATGCTGTGAATGAAAACCGGGAAATTGTTGGGGCTTGTGCATGTTCCATGAGCCATAGGACATCCTGTTTTTCAATCAAGGTTTGAGTTGGTTACAGGCGCTATCCCCCCTCTCAATCATGCCGCGCAGCTAAGGAATCGGAACACATGCGGCACTGCCGGGAAAAGCGCATCCATGGTCTCGCTCGCACCGCCCGTCAGGCGAACGTGTCGGCTTCTCGCTTGTCCCCCGTTCGTCCGGCGAGGCCTCGGCTGAGCATGCTCCAGGGTGCGCTCCTGGCCATGCGCACGCGCTGCCTCGGTGATACCGGGGATCTCCCGGTCGGCAGGCGGATCGCCTCGGGGTCACGTCGCGGGGGCTCAGGCCGTGCACCCGCCTGTGAAGATCAGCAGGTCCATGCCCATGGCCGCGTAGGCATTCACGCGCTCCCGAATCGCCTCGACCTCGTCGGGGATGATCTGGTAATCCGCAATGGTCACCGCGCAGGCTTCAAAGGCTTGGTGATGATGACCTTCCCCGCGCTGTCCTGCTTCTTACCTGCTGAGGGACGCTGTCGCTGCACACCGCGACCACGGCTGCCCGCAGGTCGCCCTTGAACTCGTCCTTCCAATCGGTCTTGCCGCCCTTCTTCTTGACCAGGCGAATGTTCCGGATGCCGTTGCCCTTGTCCAGCGGCTTGAGCATGTCGTACATGGTGAGGGCAATCACACTCGCGCCATGCATGGCCTCGACCTCGACCCCCGTGCGGTAAATGGCCTTGACCTCGATCTCGATGCGCACCTCCATCCCTTGCACGTCGTAGCGCACAGCAGTGTACTCCACCGGGATCGGGTGGCAATCCGGGACCATGTCCGCCGTCCGCTTGACAGCGAAGAGCCCCGCAGTCTTGGCCATCTCGAAGACATTGCCCTTGGGCACCCGGCCCTCCACCAATGCGCTCAACGCAGCCTCGCTGCTCAGCACCACCGTCGCCTCCGCGATCGCGGACCGCAGGGTGCGGGTTTTATGTGTGATGTCAACCATAGTCTCACGCTAACTCAAATGCACTACCCAATCCATCCCCAAAAGCTGTTCATTATTCATTATTAACTATTCATTATCAATTACATCTGGTCCAGCCCTCGCTGCAAATCCTCGAATACCTCTTCATCCGTCCGGTCAAATTTCACCTTCCAGCCCTGCCCTGTCAGAACCAGGTCTTGGTAAAAGCTCTTGCCGTTCCGAGTATAGTGAACGGTACCAGTCTCGCCATTTTCTGTGACGTCCAAGATATCGATCGCGTCGGGCTTCTCGCGCTTGTAGTCGTAATCCAGCAATTCGATCTCCGGATGCGAATCCCAAGTGGAAAGGTCGAGTGCCGTCTGCTTGTCGCCACTGTACAGGGCCACCAAAAAATCTACCGCCGCCCGCCTTGCCTCGGTCTCCTTCACCGTGGTTGGCTGTGACAATCCTACATGCCCGCCCAGCGGCTCGAAGATCGCCTTCCATTCCTCCGATTCCTTGACCAGACCAAGTACATGCGGTTCGCCATCGACAGTGTATTCCACCGCGGCGCGGTCCCCGGAAACCTTGTAAGTTCCCACCTCGATGTCCACCAAGTGATCCCCAATCGGCGGGTTTCCCTTGGCCAATGCCTCCAACAATACCTGTGAATCTTCACTCGCCAATGCCTGCGCCCCGCGATAATCCCCCACCTGCATCGCCGCCAAGTACCGCTCAGCCACATCGCTCGGCGAACCGTAACCACCACACCCGGAAAGCCCCAAGCCCAACAGCAGCCCCACAAGTCCTCCAAGCCAGCTTCTAATGTTGTTCATCGCAAATTGTTAATTATCAATTGTTAATTGTTCACTTTCCAAACGTGTTCCCCATCCGCAAACACTTCCTTCCCAAAGATGGGCACCCGTGCCTTGATAGCCTCCACGATCTCCCGCGTGGCCTCAAATGCAGCCTGCCGATGCGGGGCGCTCACGAACACGAACAGGCAAATCTCCCCCGCATTCACCCGCCCGAGGCTGTGGTAAATGTGCATGCAAGTGAGCTTGTGACGGGCAAATGCCTCCTCCCGGATCTCGAAAAATGCCTTGTCCGCCATCTCCTCGTAGGCACTGTAGTCAATCGCCACGACCTGCTTGCCCTCGATCACGTCCGCCCGGACTTGGCCCAGGAAGATGTCATGCGCACCGATGTCCGTCTTCGTTTGGTGCTTGGCAATGCTGTCCCCAATGAACGCCGCAGCGATCGGGCCATCGACAAATACCTTCTTGGGTTTTCTTTCCTTGGTCTCTTGCATACGCTTTAATGGGTAATTACCCCCCTGCAAATGGGGGCAGAATGACAATTTCACTGGATTCATGGACCGCGCAAGGCCCCTCGACCAGCTCCAAATCCACTGCAACCTTCCAAGTCATGGCAGCGAGTTCGGGATGGATGGACAGCAGCCAAGGCCGGATGTCGAGTTCCCCCTCCCCCTCCCATTCCAGCGTCTCCTGGGTGCAGCCCAGCCGCTGTGCGATCATGCCATAGTAGCGCAGTCTCAGTTTCATCTCAGGACAAATATCGGCCAATCTTGGATAGGAATTGCCATGTGGTCAGGCATTCCATTTATATGATTCAAAACATACAAACGTCCATCTACCCCAGCCCATACCAATCGCATTGGCACAGAGTAATTGAGGCAATTTGGCAAGCTATTCATATCTTATTCAAATCATATTCGGATCAAAGCAAGCCATCACAACCGAGTCCAATTCTGATGAATGGCATCGCATTTTATGATACACATCATTATTAATCATCCATCACACCATCACCTTTGTCCCAGATGGGCATGGAAGCTCATCCCAGAAGTAGATCATGAAACCCCGCATCGCAATCGTCATTACCCTCCTGCAAGCAGCCTTGGTGCTGCCGCAGGCGGTGTACGGGCAGCAGACCTCCGCCCCCGCAACGGCCGCGAAGGACAGCCTGCAAGCCCCGCTCTCGGACTCTGCCCTGAACGCCCTGAACATCAATGCCGCCACCGGTAGGGCGATCTTCACGGGCGACGCTCAACTCACCCATGCCGGACCCAGCTGCATTTCCTGTCACAATGTGACTGCGGCCGACCTGCCACCCGGCGGCCTGCTCGCCAAAGACCTGACCCACGTATATGGACGACTCGGTGAGGCCGGACTACCACCTATCCTCAGTTCCACCCCATTCCCAGCCATGGCATGCCTACCGCAACAAGCCGCTGACCCCGAGGAAGTCACCGCCCTCACCGCGTTCTTCCAGAAGGTGGAGCGCGAAGTGCCTCCGGCCGAGCCCACTCCGGACCACAGCATGCTCCTCGTAGGCGGATCTGTCGGCGCAGCCATCTGGTTCGCACTCATCGGCCTTGTCTGGGCCAATCGCAAGCGCAAGAGCGTCAAGCATGACATCTACAAGCGCCAAGTCCACTGAGATCACAGAATTGAAATAAATCCCTAGACTTATGAGCTGGATTCAAGACCTCATCTCCCCCAAGACCCGTCAATGGGAGGAGTTTTACCGCAACCGCTGGCAATATGACAAGGTGGTGCGCAGCACCCACGGCGTGAACTGCACCGGCGGCTGCTCATGGGCCATCCACGTGAAAAACGGCATCGTGGTATGGGAAATGCAGCAACTCGACTACCCGCTGCTAGAGGAGGGACTGCCACCCTACGAGCCACGCGGCTGCCAACGGGGCATTTCCTATTCCTGGTACCTCTACAGTCCGATCCGGGTGAAGTATCCCATCGTGCGGGGCGCACTCTTGGATGCATTCCGCGAGGCCAAGAAAGCAACTGGGGGCGATGCCCTCAAGGCCTGGGAAAGCCTGCAAGGCAATCCCTCCAAGCGCAAGGCTTACCAGCAAGCGCGTGGCAAGGGCGGTTTCCGCAGGGTGCATTGGGATGAGGCACTGGAGCTGATCGCAGCATCCAACCTCTACACCGTCAAGAAATATGGCCCGGACCGCCTCATCGGCTTCTCCCCCATCCCGGCCATGTCCATGATGAGCTACGCCGCTGGGTCCCGCTACCTGCAACTCATGGGCGGCGTGAACCTCAGCTTCTACGACTGGTACTGTGACCTGCCCAATGCCTTCCCCGAAATCTGGGGCGAGCAAACCGACGTCTGCGAAAGTGCCGACTGGTACAACAGCAAGTTCATCGTGAGCATGGGCGCCAACCTGGGCATGACCCGGACCCCGGACATCCACTTCTTCTCGGAGGCACGGCACAATGGCACCAAGACCGTGGTGATGTCCCCGGACTTCAGCATGGTGGCCAAGCACGCCGACCAGTGGATTCCCGCCCACGCAGGCAGCGACGGCGCATTCTGGATGGCTGTCACCCACGTGATCCTCCAAGAATACCACGTCAAGCGGCAGGTGCCCTACTTCATTGACTATGTGAAGCGCTACACCGACTGCCCATTCTTGGTGGAATTGCACCGGGAAAATGGTGTGATGGTGCCCGGCAGGATGGTCCGTGCGAACCGCATCAGCAAGTACCAAGGCATCACCAATGGCGACTGGAAATTCCTCAACGCCGATGCTGCGACTGGCAAGTGGGTGAGTCCGAAAGGCACCATGGGCTACCGCTGGGACGAGAAGAAGGGCAACTGGAACATGCTCTTTGAAGACGGCGAAACCAATGAGACCTACGATCCTTGCCTGAGCTTCCTGGACAAGCACGATGAAGTCACGCAGGTGGAATTCGTCGAATACGGTCTCGACCGCAAGGCCATGCGTGGTGTGCCGGTGCGCTACATGGACCTCGCCGATGGCAGCCGCATTCCCGTGACCACCGTGTATGACCTCACCATGGCCCAATACGGCATAGGACGCGGCTTGGCAGGAGATTATCCCAGCAGCTACGACGACAAGGACTCCGCCTACACCCCAGCATGGCAGGAGATCTTCACTGGCATCGGCGACAAGACTGTGATCCAGTTTGCCCGCGAATGGGCCTCCACAGCCGAGGTCACCAAGGGCAAATGCATGGTGATCGTGGGCGCGGCCATCAACCACTGGTTCCATGGCAACCTCATGTACCGTGCATCCATCATGGCTCAGATGCTCACGGGCTGCAATGGCCGCAACGGCGGTGGCATGAACCACTACGTCGGGCAGGAGAAACTCGCACCCGTCGATAGCTGGGGCACCATCATGGCAGGAAAGGACTGGCAAGGTCCGGTCCGCCTCCAACAAGGTCCCATCTGGCACTACATCAACAGCGACCAATGGCGCTACGACGGCAACCAGAAATACTACAACAGCACGCCCGACAACCACCTCGCCAACATGCACAGCGCCGACTGGACGGTGATGAGTGTGCGCAACGGATGGATGCCCTTCTACCCGCAATTCAGCCGGAGCAACCTGGACATCGTCAAGGAAGCCCGCGCAGCTGGATTCACCGATGAAGCTGGAATGAAGGGCTACATCGTGG
>JAXLVK010000135.1:0-12630 GCA_046329055.1 Bacteroidia bacterium | reverse complement strand
AGGGCAACAGGCTAATGAAATACATCCAGGCCACCATCCATCCGAACCTCCTTCCCCTCCAATTCGCCCCCTGCCAATACAGCGCCATCAGCGTCGCCACCCCAACGAGGGCATTGGGAAGCCGGGCAGCGAAGGCCGAAACGCCGAAGGCCTTCATTGACAATACTTGCAGCCAAATGAACAAGGGCGGCTTTTCCCAAAAGGGCTCGAAATTGATTTGGACTTGGAAGTAGTTGCCACTGACGATCATCTCGCGTGCAGATTCGGCGAAATTGATCTCGTCCCAATCGAATAGCGGAGCAGCCCCCAAGAAAGGCAGAAAGCTCACCAATGCCACTGCGGCGATCACCAGCAGGTCACCCAACCTTCCCGAATCGGTCAATTTCATCCGGGCCAAAATTCGACAATCAACGGGGATTTTGAAACCTCGGAGTTCAGATCTCGATCTTCTTCTCAAACGTCACAGGAACCTCCTTCCGGATTCCCTTGGCCTTGGCAACCACAGTGCCGTCAACCTTCACCAGGACGCCTTTCTTTTCTCCCAGCAATCCGCTCAGCACACCCAACAAGCCGCCCAGGACTTGCTTCAAGTCGGTGGAGATGTCAAAGCCAATGGTGCCCGTGGAGTTGCGGAACAGGACCTGCTTTCCGCGCTGATGCGCCTCGCCGACCTTGGCCCCATTCACGGTGACCCGCAGGTCGTATTGCAGGAGTTTCAATCGGTAGTTGTTGGGGTTGTGGACATCCACGCCGATGGAAAAGCCCGGTTCCTTGCCGTTTTGCTTTCCATTGAGTTGAAACTTGGAGATCCCTTGGAAGGTCGGCTCCTTGGGAATGGCGCAACCCCCGAGCAGCAACCCGAGAACGGTCATCACCGCCATCCAAATCCCACGAGTCCTCCCCATCAATAGACCAAGTTGATGTACACGGGGAAGTGGTCCGAAAACCCATCCTCCATGTATTTCTTGCCGATGAAGGTGCGCTTGGGGGCATCCTTCCAGTCGCCGGTCTCATTCACCTGCCGCATCCAATCGGGGTTAAAGACATTCGCAGAGCCTTTCTGGTATTGGAGCAGCGATTTTTTTGTGATCATTGCGGTGCTCACGATCATTTGATCGAAGAGGTTCCAGCCACCCTTGAATTTCAGGGTGCCGCGTCCCTCTGCCTTGATGCTCGCCATACAATTGTAGAGCAGCGTTGCGCAGGCTTCCACGGAGTCCCGACCTGCCTTCAAGGTCTTGTTCATGCTGATGTCCAGTGGCTCATCATTGAAGTCGCCCATCATCACGATGTTCGCGTAGGGATCGATGCCGAGGATGGAATCGATCGCCGTCCGCAGGGTTTGTGCAGCACGCTCGCGCTTCCAAGAGGACTCCTGCTGTCCCTCCCGTCGCGACGGCCAGTGGTTCACGATGAAGGTGACGTCGTGCTTCTTGTCCAATATGCCCTTGACCAAGAGGATGTCACGGGTGGCGAGGTCCTTGTTTTCAGGAAAAGGGACTGTGTAGGCTTGCTGATAGAGCGGTGTGAATCGCTTGACGCGGTACAGGAATGCGCAATCGATGCCGCGTTGGTCGGGGCTGTTGCTGTGGATGATGCCGTAGCCCTTCTTCTTGAGTGCCTGGGTTGCGATCAGATCTTCGAGCACCTTCTTGTTTTCCACCTCGCACATGCCCAAGACATCCGGCCCATCCTCCGAGCCAAGCTGCGAAATGACCTTGGACATGTTGGCGAGTTTGTGCTTGTAGCGCTCCTCGGTCCATTGGTTGGCGCCATTTGGCAGGAACTCCTCGTCGTTGATCGCAGGGTCATCCACCGCGTCGAAGAGGTTTTCCATGTTGTAAAATGCCACCGTGACCACATTTCCCTTGCCGGGCCCCGGCTTGTCTGGTCCCGCAGCAAATGCTTGACCGAAAGCCAGCACTGCCAAGGCGATCAAGGCTGGGATGGAGATGAATTTCCTTGTATTCATGACTGCGCTCAATGCAAATTCTATACCGCTAACCTCACTTCCGCAGGTTCTTTACATATTCCTTGACCTGATCGAGTTGTTCGGCGCTGAGGTCACTGTTGTCGGGCATCACGCCCTTGCCGTTTTTGATGATGTTGAGCATGTCTGCGTCGGCCATCTTGGAGGTGCTGAGGTCGGCGGCTTTTTGGAAGCCAGCGGCGCCATCGTTCCCGTGGCACAGGGTGCAGCGTTGCTCGTAGAGTGGCTGTCCGGCTTTGATTTTGGCAGGATCAAGGCCCTCCTTGGCACTGGCAGCGGTGCTGGAAGTGTTGCGCAGGAATGCAGGCTTCGCGTAGGCCAAGGCCATGGTACCAGCCAACAAAACGAATGCAAATCCGGTCAGCGCCACGCTGTTGCGCTTGCTGCCGATGACTCCCAATGGAATCGATGCCAGGACCAATCCCAGCTTCACAAGGATGTAGGGCTGCACCCCGCCTGGGGCGCGGAACATCAAGAATGTCCCCGTTGCCACCATCAGAATGGAAAGCACGATGTGCGGAATGCGCATCGCCTTGACGTATTTGTCCACTGCGGTTTTGCTTGCCGCTATCATCATCACCACCCGCACCAACAGTTGCAGGAGGTAGAGGGAAACCACTAGATTGTGGGTGTGGAGCATTCCTGTATCCATGTCTTCGCTATTTAGATCGAATCCAAATTTAGGTCAAAAACAAAGGCGGCGAGCAGACCGGACAGATTTCCAGTGATGCTCGCCGCATTTTGGCTGATCCTCAGCCCTGATGGATCAAGGCAGGGTGAGCTGCGTCCAAAACTTGCCGACCGTGAGCTCGGCTTGGTCGTCGCAACCTGTGGTGCCGTAATCCAGTGTCCTGGTTTCCAAATCTTGTGGACTGATGCTCAGCGTCCCAGCAGTGATGTACCTGCAGGAAAGCTCAATCCGCAACGGGGTGACGATTTGTGCTTGGAATCCGCGACCACTCCTGGCAACTCCGCTGGAATTTCCGGTCACTTCATAGACGTAGGTATTAGGGTCGCCGCTGCCTTCTCCCTCCACCCAGGTGGTGGTGCGGGTGCCGCTCCAATCGATGGTGCCCGCCGTGGGGTGGGTCAATACGGCATCGGTAACGACTGTGGTCCAGCTCAAGTCGTTGTTGGCGTCGCGGCCATTGACCGTCACGGAGGCATTGAACGAGAAGGCGTATCCACCGACAGTGTAGCCCTCAGGGGTGATCACGACGGTGCTGCCTGAGTCTTTCCACTTGCCAGAAAAATCCGCGTGGAGCTTGCCAGTCCTGAGGCGGCCATCCAAGCAGTTGCTTCCAGTGCCAAAGTCAATCGTGAGGCGGGCTGTGTTGGAGCCGGTGACGGTCACGGTGGTGACGGAGGTAGGGCAAAAGATGCCTGTGGTGCCCGTGGTCTTGCCATAGATGGCAGAGTCAGCGGTACCCTCCGTATCGACCATGTTCCGGATGGAGTTGAACTCCGAGTCCGCAAAGTTCTGATCCACAGTCGATGTGACTTCGCCGTCCCATGTATTCCGTTCGTTTTTGCAAGAGGAAAAGGCGACCAAGAGCAAAGCTGCCAGACCGAGTGCCGGGCTGATGCGCATCATTTTCATTGAAGATGAATGGTTAAGGGTGAGCACGACAGAAGGCAGAGCCTTAGAAACCAGTCCGCTTCTTTTGCATCTCACGCATGTAAGAGCCGTGTTGCGGGTGGTTGCAGTTCTTGCGGGGATCACCCGCGCAGGACGACACGATGCCCAGCACCATGGCCCCAGTGAGCAAGATCAGGACAGGCTTTTTCCAGTTCATGTCTAAATTTAGGAATTAACAATGAATAATGAATAACTGATCCTGGTGAACCCAACGCCAATCATCAATTATTCATTGTTAACGATCAATTACTCAGCGGTTTTGGTCCAGCCTTCCTTGCCGAACAGGCCCTCCAGCTTGGCTTCCAGGTCCTTGAGGGCTTGGGGAGCGTTGCGGATGTCATTGACGGTTTTGGTCTTGCCATCCATCACGACGACGGTGCGCACGCTTGGAAGGTCCGCAACCTCGCCGCCATATTCGGCCTCAAAATCCCAGAAGTGAGCATCGGTGATGGCTTGCGCCATGGCTTCGACGGTCTTGGCATCCAAGGTTTTGGTGTAATTGCCCATCATTTCCACTGCGCGGCGGCCATTGTAGGTGGCGTTGCCTTTCGCATCCGTTTTCAGGTTGTATGCAGGGCAATTTCCACGGCAACCGATATGCTGGAGCTCCAGGCTGAAGTCTGCTGCGAGCTTGGAGGTGCTACCTCCCCCCTTGGTCTTGCAAGCGGTGAAGAGCGTGAGGGCAAACAAGCCAATGAAAAAGGCGGTCGAGAGGGTTTTCATGGTGTCTTTTTTCTAGGGATTGATTTTGAGGAACAAATCAACGGCGCTTTTTCGGAGGAGTGTACTTCGCTCCGGGTTTGCTGGGCTGCTGTCCTTGGGGGTTGCCTTGGGCTTCAGCACGGGCATCGGACATCTCGCGTTGACGTTGTTGCTGACGCTCGGCCCAGCGCTCCAGGGTGCCTTTCTTCTTGTTGGGATCGGCATCGGCTTGCTTGGCGTAAGCGCGGAGCTTGTCCATGAGCTTGTTCTCGTCCACGAAATACTTGGTGAGCATCGTCTGGCTGATGGAGATCAAGTTGGACAGGAAGTAGTACCAGCTGAGGCCCGCGGAGTAGCGGTTCAGGAACGCCAGTAGGAAGATGGGCATGATATAGGGGAACCACTTCATCACCGGGTTATTCACTGTCTGCGGTTGCATCCGCTGGTTGATGATGGTGTAGCCGAAGATGGACACGGTCATGAGCAGGGTGAACAAGCTCACGTGGTCGCCGTACATCGGGATATTGAAGCCCAGGTCCAGGATGGAGTCATAGGTGCTCAAGTCGGGCGCCCAGAGGAAGCTCTGCTGACGCAACTCGATGGCATTCGGGAAGAAGAAGAATAGGGCGATGAGGAAGGGGTACTGCACCAGCATGGGCCAGCAACCGCCGAGCATACTCACGCCATACTTCCTGTAAAAGGCCATCTTGTGCTGTTGGAGCTTGGTCGGGTCGTCCTTGAACTTGTCGTCCAGCTCCTTCACCTCCGGCATATTGTTCACCAGGCGCATGCGGGCCGTGGAGATGTAGGTGCGGTAGGTCAGCGGATAGATCAGGGTCTTGATGATGAGACCGAGGATCAGGATGATCAATCCGTAGCTACCGATGAAACCTTCCAAGAAATTGAAGATCGGGATGGTAAGCCAACGGTTGACGTATTGCAGCGGACCCCAGCCGAGGTTGATCTGCTTGGTCATGCTGCGGTCGTAAGTCTTCAGGATGCCGTAATCCAGCGGTCCGGCGAACATTTTAAACTTGACGCTTCCTGTGGGCACGGTCGCGATCGGAATGTCAAATGTGGCATTCATCATCTTGACCACGTCGCCGCTGTTCGGGTCGTCCAATACCGGAGGCACCGGATTGGCGTGGAAGAATTTGGCATTCTCGAGGTTGCCGCTTTCCTCAGGCGTCATCAGGGTATGCGTGAAGAATTGGCTCTTGAAGGCGATCCAATCCACGCGGTTTTCAGCTACGACGGGGGCCTCTGGGGTCTTGGTAGCTCCGAGGTCCTCGACATCCCCGGATTCGCGGTAGTAGAGCGAGGTCTTTTCCCGCATCAGAGCCATTGTGCGCTCCGTTTTCGGGATTTCCGCCTGCCAATTCACTGACATGGCCTGTTGCTGAACGTCCTTTTGGAGGCCGGTCTGCTTGATCTCCAAGCCGTAGTCATAGGTGTTGCCACGGAAGGTGTAGATGAACTCGATCTGGTGGGCAGGATCAACGGCAGCCTTCATGGTCAGCACCGCGGAGTCACCGCCCGCAACCTTGATACCGCTTGCAGCACTGGGCTGGAAGTAGAGGTCGGCCGTGTTCACGATGGGGTACTTGACATTGGCGCTTTGGGTGAAATTCACCGAAAGTCCATTGAATTCGTCGTCGGTTTGGATCGGGAGCGGCAGGCTGTCCGCCGTCTTGTAATCTTTCAGGAACAAGCCTCCGATGCGACCACCCTTGGTGTGGATGTCGAATTGGTACTTTTCAGTCTCGACCTTGATGACCTCGTCCTTGCCTTCGTAGAGGGGAGCGAAGACGCCATGCTCGCGGGCCTTTTCAGCGGCGAGGGTAGCCTGCTTGACGCTGTCGGGCAATTCATTGAAGGTGGAGTCGTCCATGCCCATCGGCAATCCGGAAGCGGTGGGTGTTCCGGCGGTGTCAGTGGTGACATTGGCTTGGACCTCGGTCTTGGGCTTGGCTGCAGGCGGTGTGGTCTTGTCGTCGGAGCCGTTGTTGAAAAATAAGGTCCAGGTCAGCACGATGCCCGCGATCAGCACCAGACCAATGATGGTATTTCTATCCATTTATTTGGATTGAGCAAATGAGTCTTAAAAAGAGACGGCAAAAATACGCAAAAATCGGATTTGCAAATCCGATTTTGCAGCTGCTGAGGGTGGCTTTCTCAAAGGAAAACGAACCCGTTCGGAGGGGCGGAAACTGGGCCGAAATGCAATTTCTCAGTCTGCATTGGGGTCATTTGACTTGTGCAGCGAACGGTACTCGATGGCCGCTTTCACAAATGAAACGAACAATGGATGCGGATTCTCCACCGTGGATTTCAATTCGGGGTGGAACTGCACGCCGACGAAGTACGGATGTTTCGGAATCTCAATGATCTCGACGAGCCCCGCCTGCGGATTGATCCCGGTGAAGCGGACGCCTGCAGCCTCGTACTGCTTCATGTAGGCGTTGTTGAATTCGTAGCGGTGACGGTGGCGCTCTTGGATCGGGGTCTTTTTGTAGGCGCGCAGGGCTTGGCTGTCCTTGGCGAGGTCGCAATCGTAAGCTCCGAGGCGCATCGTCCCTCCCATTTGCTGCACCTTTTTCTGCGATTCCATCAGGAAGATCACCGGGCTGCCGCATTTGGGCTTGAACTCGGTGCTGTGGCAATCCTTGAGGCCGAGGACGTTGCGACCGAATTCGATCACAGCGACCTGCATGCCGAGGCAGATCCCAAAGAAGGGCACCTTGTTTTCCCGTGCATACTTCACTGCCTCGATCTTGCCATCGATTCCCCTGCCCCCGAATCCGGGCGCTACGAGGATGCCATCGAGTTTGCTCAGCCTGCGGGCGACATTGTCGGCATTGATGTCCTCGCTGTGGATCCATTTGACCTTGACCTTGGCATCGTTTTCCGCGCCGCCATGGACAAATGCCTCTGCGATGGACTTGTAAGCGTCCTTGAGTTCCACATACTTGCCCACAAGCCCCACTGTCACTTCGTCGTTAGGGCTCTTCACCCGGCTCACGAATGACTTCCACTTCGTCAATTCAGGAGTGGTGCCTGGCTTGAGTTTGAGACGGCGCAGGACCACATCGTCCAGTTTCTCCTTGCGCATGAGCAGCGGCACTTCATATATAGTGTCCGCGTCCATGCTCTCGATCACCGCATTCTGAGGGATGTTGCAGAAGAGGGCGATTTTGGCGCGGAGCTCACGGGTGAGCTTGTGCTCTGTGCGGCAAACGAGGACGTCGGGTTGCACGCCGGATTCCAGCAGCATCTTCACGCTGTGTTGCGTGGGCTTGGTCTTGAGTTCGCCTGCTGCCTTCAGGAACGGAATCAGCGTCAGATGGATGACCATGCTGTCACTGTTGCCGACTTCGTAGCGCATTTGGCGGACGGCTTCCACATAGGGCAAGCCCTCGATATCGCCCACGGTGCCACCGATTTCGGTGATCACCACGTCGTATTTGCCTGTTTCTGCGAGCAACCTCATGCGGCGTTTGATCTCGTCGGTGATGTGCGGGATGACTTGGACGGTCTTGCCATGGTACTCGCCCATGCGCTCGCGCTTGATAACCGTCTCGTAAATCCGACCTGTGGTGACGTTGTTGGCCTGAGAGGTGGGGATGTTGAGGAACCGCTCGTAGTGTCCGAGGTCCAGGTCGGTCTCCGCGCCGTCATCCGTGACATAGACCTCGCCGTGCTCATAAGGATTGAGCGTGCCCGGGTCGATGTTGATGTATGGATCGAACTTCTGAATGGTCACGGAATAGCCGCGCTCCTGCAACAGTTTGGCCAATGAGGCGGAAATAATGCCCTTGCCCAGGGAGGATGTCACCCCTCCAGTAACGAAAATAAACTTGGTCGAATTACCCATAAGTGAGCCTTACTTATGGACCACAAAGTTAGGTGGCGACCATGAAATGGAAGAAAAAAATCGCAAAAGATATGCACAGGACGCATTTGAGGCGGTCCGGGCCGACGAGGTTGCCCCTAGGTTATGTCAGGGTTTGCGGTCATGTATCGCAATTCTTCTTTCCTCGTGGTCAAGAAAATTTTGCCCTGTTTTGGTGCATTTGGCTTGCAATCAGTGGGGATCAGGCATGCTTTCCTTGCAAAAGCACTTCGAGCCTAACAACAGCCTTGCGTGACGGGATTATCGCGTTGGGCGATATTTCGAAAGTCGTAATTTAGTGTTGTACCTAATTCGTTTGTCTATGAAAAAGTTCTTCACCACCATCGCGGCGCTTTTGCCGCTCACGACCCTCATTGCTCAAACGTATTTGACCCAGGACTTCGGAACAAGCGCCACTGAGGTTGCAGAATTCCTGAAATCCAAGCAGATGGTACTTGCCACAACCTTGGAGGATGGATCGATTCAGGCGTCCACTACTGCCTACACTGTCACGTATTACTTCGAGGAGGACAAGTTGTACAAGATGGAAACGGTCTGCGAGATCGCAGGATGGAAGGAGGCCCTGCAGCGCTCCGAAGGCATCAAGACGACCTATAAGAACGAGTCTGCATTGGTGATCGACCTGATGAGCGACAAGGACCTCGTTCGCTTCGCAGCACTGCGTGAACGCAAACTTCACGAAGTGAGCACCTACAATCTTGGACGCGGCGCGCAGGTCCGCATCCTTTCCATGGACCTGGACCAGGCATCAACCGAGGCGATGGACCAATTGAGGGAAGACAACCTGCTGTATGCGATGATTCAAAAGTGATTTTGCCCCGACTGTAAATAGATGTTGATTGATCGGAGATGGGACCTGAGAGGGTTCCATCTCTCGTTTTGATGCGATGATAGGCGGTTGATTGAGGCTGCGTGTCGCGGGCAATTGCGGCTCCCATAGAGACCAATTCGGCTTCGAGCGCAGGAGGTTTTACTTTAGTAAACGGCCTCTGGGTGTAGATTGGGTGTAGGATGGGTGTAGGATGGGTGTAGCTGCGGTGTACCATCTTGGGATTCAAGAGGGAGTCCCTTGGACTCACCTTGGACGCTCATTGAGATCGTTCCGAGGGATTGGTGTACCTAGCAACAAGCAAATGCGATGGTGGCCAAGTAGGCGTGCAAGATGCTTCGACGCCGCGGGCGTCTCAGCATGACGTGCTGGAAGGCACTCCTACAACGTGAGGTTGCTGATCACGCTACCCTCTTTGATCAGGTGCTTGAACTCCTTGTAAGCGATGAACACCGCAGGCGCGCCAGCCACGTAGGGGCCGATGTCGTAGGGGTTGAAGACGAAGGTGATGCCGCCCTTTTGGATGGCGAAGTTGTCGTTCAGCGTGAATTTGCCGGGCTCGAAATCCCACATTCCCTCAGATTCGCCGCCATTTTGCTCATTGAAGAGGCGCTCGCCGATGCGGTCGAGGTCCTTCCTAGCTCCGGGCTTGAGCAGTTCCTCCAATTGGATGCGGCGACCCGTCTTGGAGTCGAAATTGAGGTATGTGACCCAGCTGTTGGGATGGGCGCCGCCTGAGAACTCGTAGGTACCGATGCTCACGACGAAGAGGCCCGGCTCATTGGTCACGATGCCGCAGTCCTCCTCCATCTCCATGTATTCGTCGGCCTCCAGTTTGTGGACGGAGTTCATGTGGTCTTCGATAGAATGCACATCACCCACGCCGTCGCTTCCGATGGCCTTCTCAATGGCCTCATTGATCGACTTGGCGACTCCTGCATCCGGTCCAGTCACCTTGACCAGGAACAGGTCGATGGAGGAGCAGAGGGTATCCGTCCACCAACCTTCGTCTTCTGCTTTAGGATTCTTCAGGTTCTTGTCGCGGTTGCCGCAATCCTCTTCATGGAACTCTTCGAATGCCACCTGCATGATGCCGTCGCGGGATTCTTGGAGGTTGAAGGGGAGTTGCTTCTTGTTCTTGGCATTGGTCCAGGTTCCTTCGATGGTCGCCGCGTTCAAGAATTTGCCTTCGAAGGTTCCGGTCTCGTCATACTGCGCATTGGATTCACGGAGGCGGAATTTCATCTCGTCGCCCTTCACGGAGCCGTAGAGGTTCAGCGGCATCCCGATCTTGTCGTAGTAATAAGTGCCGGTAAGCGTGGTGTCCTCCCGGATGAGGTCCATGGTGACCGGAATCCCGTCGCCGATGGTTCCCTTGAGCTTCATGTAAAATGTCGCAGGCAATGTGGAGGCAGCGGCATTCTCGGAGGTTTGCGCCAAGGCATCCATGGTGCCCTCGGATGAGGATTTGTCACCGCCACAGGCGACCAAGCTCAGGCTGATCGCGGCAAAGAAGAAAAATCGAAGGTGTTTCATGACCCAAAGAAAAAATTGGGCCGCAAGTTAATGACTTTGAGGCAGAATCCGACTCAATGAATGCCAATCTTGATGGTCTCGACCCGGCCCTCGGCGGAAATCCGCGCGAGGTAAACGCCCGGGTCAATCCCCTCCAGGCCCAAGTCGGCGGAGGCAGAGCCAAGGCTCCACTTGCGAACCACCCTTCCGGTGATGTCGCAGAGTTCCACGGACATGTGTGCCGTCTGCAATGAAGCGCGCACATGGAGCACATCCTGCGCAGGATTCGGCGCGACCTGCACCCAACGTTCGTCCGCCAAGACCACCTCCACCGCATCCGAGTAGGCGATGTCCCCGTCAGGCTTCAGGACCTTGAGACGGTACCAACGCTTTCCGACCCAAGCCGAGGGCTCGACATAGCCATAATCCTGCTGTCCTTGGATATGGGAGGTTTGATGCAAGGCCGTCCAAGCCCCATCGGGCCACATCCGTTCCACGACATAGCCCTCCGCATCCTCGTCCCGGATCATGTTCCAGCGAATGCGCACACTGCTTTCCCCCACGACCTCCGCCCAAAACGTCAGTCCCGGATAGGCCGCCAATCCGCAGTTGCCAATCTCCGCAGGGCTCACTGTGATGCATACCAGCCGGCTGCAATCCACGCATTGAGCAGGTGAGGTGGGCGTGTTGGCTGTGATCTGATAGGTGCCTGCATCCACGATGGGCGTGACACCGATGCCGCCGGAGGCAATGACCTCGTTGAAGCCATTGGGGCCCGCGACGGTGATGTCACCTGTGCCGCTGAGTCCGGAGGCATCCGAGCAGAACCGGGAGAGGCCCGTGAAAAACAGTTGACCGCTGGTGCAGATGGTATAGTTCGGGCTACCCGTGACGGTATCGGGCTTGGCCACAGGCGCAAAAAATGGCCCGTTGTAGTAATGGTTGCAGGAAGATGCGCCGTAGTAAGTCCAGCTCTGTCCCGTACTGTTTTGGGAGAGGGCATAGAAGCCACGGGCAAATTGCGTGGGGAGGCTGCCGGACAGGAAATAATAGCCGTTGCAGCCCGGGTTGAGGTCACTCAGGCTGCCGCAACTCACAAACCTGTTGGCCGAGTAGCGCCAGCCGAGCAGGGCAGTCTTGCCAACGGTCGTCACCTTGGTCATGCCGATGGACTGCGGGGTCGTGCCTTTGTAATATTGAACATTGATCCCTGTTCCGCTCGCCGCCTCCCAGTCAGCGAGGCATTCATAGACCACCGTGTAGAAATTGTTGTTGGCGCTCCAGTCGATGCATTGGCGGTCGCCGCCCTCGGCGTTGCAGAGGTCAAAGTTGGTGGCGAAGGTGGACCCGCTCAGGTTTTGGGAGGCGTATGCCGGACTCTGGGAGGTCAGGATTTCCACCCCGCGTTCGGCCTGGTTCACGCCCCGACGCACGGTCCCGTAGGCCGTGGTGGAGCTGGTGAGGGTGTTGCTGCCGACACCGTCATCATTGGCATCCGCGCCATAGCCGCACATGTTGATGAAGGAGATGCCGCAGGGGATCATCTCATCGCCCGCAGTGATGACGGGGTAGTCGATGGCGAGGTAGCGGCCGGGGTTGGTGGTGGTGATGCCGCTGGTGCAGGAGACGGATTGGCTGTACCGGATTCGGAACTTGAATGTGCTGGAGAACCAGGAACTGTTCACGAGGATGCCGGATGCGCCCGAGGTGCTGCTCGCGGAGGGATAAAAGTTGCCGGGGGCGGTGGTGCTGCGGTAAACCGTGAGGCAGACCCGCGACCAAGCGCTTTCGGTGAGCCACTTGGTATTGGAGCTGTTGTTGAAGCACATGTCCGAACTCGTCGCGAGGTCCATGGTGATGATCTGTGACCAGGTGGTGCCACCATTGGAGGAAAAATCGACGAAGGCGGAATTGCTCACGCAGGAGCCCCAGCTGTTGGTTTGGCCGCAGGAGGTTTCGCTCGGGAAGGCCCAGAATTGAATTTTGAAGCCTTGGACGCCGCTGAAGTTGAAGGTCTCGGAGACGAGGGTCGGGCTGTTTTG
>JAXLVK010000134.1:0-12763 GCA_046329055.1 Bacteroidia bacterium | reverse complement strand
TCTGTCTATGACAATGTCTTCATGGGCAAAATCATCATCTCCTACATGCTCGCCCGCCTCAGCGAGATCGATTGGCAGGAGTTGATGAAGGAAAATGATGTCCCACATACCGAAGAGATCTTCGGCACCATTGCAAGGCTCGAGACAACGATCAAGGGCATCGACCGCTACACCAATACGGACACCATCGCCGCGGTAGGCCAAGAGCTGGGTGAGGACGTGGTGAATGGCGTCGAAAAAGAGAGCAAGAACCTCTGGGACAAGGCTAAGGAATGGTGGGAAGAATAAGGAATCGTCGATGAGCAACCCCAGTCCCAACAAGTCCTCCCTCCTTTCCCAATTGCTGGGAATGCTGCAAGAACGCCTCTCAGATGCGCAGCAGACGCTTTTGACCACGCAAGCCTCCCTCGGCAACGAGACCAAAAGCACCGCAGGCGACAAGTACGAGACCGGGCGTGCCATGGTGCAGATCGAATTGCAAAAGCTGGCCATGCAGCGCGACAAGGTGGATCAGCAAATTCAAATCCTCACCAAAATCGATCCCCAGAAGCCCTGCGAAAAGGTTGAATTCGGGGCATTTGTACAGACCAACAAGGAGCGCTATTTCGTCGCAGTGGGAATGGGAAAGGTGGAATTGCAGGACGGCTTGGTCTATGTGATTTCCCTGGATTCACCCATCGGGCGGGCATTGCAGGACAGGAAGGCTGGCGAACGGGTGCATTTCCAAGGCCGGGAATTGCACCTCGTCACGATCGATTGATCGCCCAAGCCTTTTTCTGACTAAATTGCCCATTCCAAATCGCATGGATACAGTGATCGCGCCCGACAACCTCCAATACCTCAATGGCCGTGTGGCCTCGATGCTGCCTTTTCGCGGGAAGCAGGACGTGGAGTCCCTCGCGACGCTCGGGGCCAAGCGCCGATTTCTGCGCATTGAGTTGGAGGTCGCGGGGATTCATCCAGATCACGTGAGCGCGGAACAGGTGGGTGCCGCCCGGGAACTCGGCTGCGACGCACTTGCGGACTACTTGCAGAGCCTGCAACGCCTCGGCTCCTACGCCAGGTCCGATGCACGCCGCAAATGGAATCCCAATGCGAAGGAAAACGACCTTGCGAGCAGCGTCCCTGTGGCAAGTGATTGGTTCCTAGAGTCCACATTTCCGCCTGAATGGGACGCCATGGACTTCCTGAGCCGCTGTGAGTCGATTTGGACGGGGCAGGGCTTCACTGGGGAGGGTATGATGTTCACCCGCATTTTCAACTACCGGGTCAAGATGCTCACAGGTTATGAGGACGGCTCACGCTTGGTCATGCTCGCGACGCTTGTGGGCGAGTACGTGCCCCCGCTCGACATCCCCGTCCGCAAGGAGCCACGTGTCGAACCGATTGACCTGGTACGGCGGGGCGGTGCATTCGATGGCGAGGAGCCGCAGGACTATGGCATGCTCATTCCGGTTCCGCTTGGAAAAGCAGAATGGGCATTCTCCTTCGGGGAGATTGTCAAACGGAAGTTCCTCGATCTCAAGGATATCCTGGGAGAGGACGCCTGGGATCAAATCCTGGAGAAGCAAGGCTTCCGGACTCCCAAAAATGAATTCGAGACCTATACCGGCGATGACCGCCTGCCCATCTATTACTATGTCCGAGAGGACGAGGTCGCCGGGGCGCGCAAGCTCATCCTCGTGGGCATGGGCGAATTCCAACCCGGTCGGTACATCGTGAACATCGAGGGATTTTGGCGGGTATTTGATTCGGACCTCTGAAAATCAGCAGCAATGGCAACGACAAGACGCGAAGTGTTCATGGTGGAGTCGGCGGAGGCTGCTGTTGCCCTGCGAGAAAAGCGAGTGGCTGCAATGGCACAGGCCGATGCGATCACCCGTTACAAGGAGCAATTGTTCCTCGCCATCGCGCTGTACTCACGCGGGGACGCACTGGAGGAGGTGCGGGCTGCCGTCAAGGTTGCCGTGTCCCATCTGGAAAACGATTCCGCCTCCCCCAAGGCCAAATTCAATTTCAGCGACCACGATCAGTATTTCGCCGCCCTTTGGGGCCTGTCACTGAGCATCCTGTTTGGCGACCCTTCCATGGAGTTCGTGCAACGCGGAGTCGGTCAGGACCGGGTTTTTGATGCGTTCCTGCGCTATACCGGGGCGATGGTGTCGCCCGTTCAGAACCTCATTCGGCCTGGGCATGAATCGCTTTTGGAGGCCGCCGTCTCCCCTGCGGCATCGGGCTCGGCGATCGCGACATTTCTCCGGAACTGGTATGCGGGCATGGCCCAAACCTCCTGGCACGACACGCATATCGCCCATGACCCGCAGTTTTTTGGGTATTGGGCGTTTGAATTGGCGGTGGTGGTTAAGGCTCTGAATATCACGGATTCCGCGTTTTCGGCCAACATATTCTATCCCCGCGACCTCGTGCATCAGCGCCTCTTCCGGACCTGGCTGGAGGGAAAGACGGGCGACGAAGAGCGCAAGGAGCAGGCGATTTCCGGCTTGGGCGATGTCCTCGGAAACCTGAAAGGGTTGCTGATGGCATTTTTCGATGAAAAACAGGGCGAGGGGGCAGGTCAGGTCAACGATGGGTTGAAGCTGCTTTCAGGCTTGCTTGGCACAAACCCGGAGGCGGTTAAGGAGAATCCTGAATTGCTGCGATTGGCCATGGTGGGGCTGGTGAAAGGGATGATGCGCCTGAGCACCGAGGCACTTGCAGCCTCCAAGGACGGCGGTTCCCCGCAAGGCAAGAAGGTACTCGATGCCTTCAAGGAACTGCAAGGCAAGATTCAACCGCAGGACGGCGACCTGGCGGAGGCCAACCGCATCCTGTCCGAGCTTTCGCCTTGGCGAGATGGACGCACAGGGCATGAAATCGGCTGCGGAATCCCGACTCAATGCAGTGAATCAAGCATTTCAGGACATCGCCAAGGACGAGCAGGTCAGCCTCATGCAGCTTTTCGCGGGGATGGACCGCCTGATTCAGGAGTACGGAACGCAGTTTGGGATCGAGCCGCCCAAGCCCTACGACGCCTACGAAAGCACGAGAAAGGATGTAGGGAAGGCCCTCGACGAAGCCAACAAGAAAAATATGATCGGCGACGACTTCGATTGGAGCTCGATTTGGAAGAAATAAGGCGACGGGAATCCACATAGATCGAATTGCCTTCTTTTCACTACTTTCGTCAACTCAAAACACACGATACAATGGGAGTAAATTTGACCAAAGGGGCAAACGCACCCGTCGGCAATGTCCAAAAATTCACCGTGGGTCTGGGCTGGGACATGAACCGGGCAGATTCAGGCGGCACATTTGACCTGGATGCATCCGCATTCTTGCTGGATGCCAGTGGCAAGGTCCTCTCCGACCGGCACTTCGTCTTCTTCAACAACCGTCAAAGCCCCGAGGGCGGCGTCGTCTCTGGAGGCGATAACCTCACTGGCGCTGGCGACGGCGACGACGAGACCATCCAAATCGACCTGAGCAAGGTGCCCGCGAACTGCGAGAGCATCTCCTTCATCGTCACCATCCACGAAGCGGAGTCCCGCAGGCAGAACTTCGGCCAAATCCGCAATGCCTACGTCCGCATTTTGGACCCGGGCACACGCGAGGAAATCGTGAAGTATGACCTCGCTGAGGACTTTTCCATCGAGACCGCCATTGAATTCGGCAGCTTGTACAAGCGCAACGACCAATGGAAATTCCGCGCAGTCGGATCGGGCTACGCAGGCGGACTCATGAAGTTCTGCGAAATCTACGGAGTGAACATCGGCTAATCATCAGAAAATGGCAGTCAATCTCGTCAAGGGGCAAAAAATCAGCCTCAAAAAAGAAGACGGCGCCGCCGTCACACAATTCTGCGCTGGTGCCAACTGGGGCGCCCACGCAAGCGGCCGCAGCATCGACCTGGACCTGCACGTGGCCCTCTTCACGGAGGACAAGCGCCTGCTGGAGCACGTCTATTTCGGCAAGCTCGCCTCCGCCAACAACGCCGTTTACCTGAGCGGTGACGACCTCAAGGGCGACTCCGGAGGCGATGACGGTCAGGACAATGAGGTGATGACCTGTCACCTGAGCCGCCTCCCCGAAAACTGCGCCAAGGTCGTGGTCTTCCTGTGCAGCTACTCCAAGGACGACTTCTCCGCCATTCCTCACGCTGAGGTGCGCATCTACGAGGGCCTTCCGAATCAGCCGACCAACGTCCTCGCCAAATACCGTGTGAGCAGCGAGCCTGCATTTGCGGGCCATGTCGTCATGGTCATGGGCAGCTTCTACAAGCACAACGGCGAGTGGAAATTCAACGCCATGGGCATCCCCACAAGGGACAAGGACTACCGCGAGGCCATCACCTCCATCATCAACACGATTCTGTAATTGATAATTGACAATGAATAATTGACAATGGATCGTGTGGCCCACCTGGCCCATTATCAATTGTTAATTATTCATTATCAATTCCTTAGAGGGTGTCCCAATCCCAGAGTGCATTTGCAGCATCGCGGGGGATGGGCTTTCCGGCCATGCGCAGGGTGAGGACGACTTGCCCGCGGTGATGGGCCTCATGTGCGAGGACAAATGCGAGAAATGTCGCCGGTGACCGATCGAATCCTTTCACCTCCTCCTTCCGGAAAATGCGCTCCACCAAATCGGCCATGGCCTGGCCGGACTCTTCCAATGCAGCCTTGAGGGTCGCGACATCGTGTGCCTCACGCGCCTTCAGTCGGGCGATCTTCGGTGGGTTCTTGAGGGTCGCCCCCAACCAATTCAGGCGTTGGTTGTGCATGTGGACGAAGACCTTACGGACATTCCGGGCACGCGGTGCATAGCTCTGTTCCAGCCCCTCCTCCCCCACCGCATCGAGCAACAAGGCATTCACCCGGTGATTCACCAGCCATGCCTCCCGGAACTGTGAGACCCTTTTCAATGAATAGTTAACAATTGATAATTAATAATGAGGCACTTACGCGCAATCGGCATTGTTAATTGTTAATTATTCATTATTAATTAGTTGGCGCCTTTCATCTGCTCCTCAAGGCGTTTCTGGTCTTGGATGCGCATTTGCAGGACATTGAAATAGCTCAAGGCGCGTTTGTTTTGGTACTTGGTACCAGCCTGCTTGGCTTTTTCAGCGGCAGCCTCGAGTTCGCCCTTCATCTCCTCGGCGAGGGCCAAGTTGAACATGGCGCGGCCCACGTTTTTGGGCTTCTCATCATCCAAGCCATGCGTCCAGAGCTTCTCGGCGCCTTCCCAATCCTTGTATTTCACCTTTTGCTTGCCGCGCTTGAGCAGGTCATTGCCAGCCTTGTAATAGCTGCGGCTCACCCACATCCACGTCGGTGAAATCCGAGCAGAGTATGCAGCCCCAGTCACTTCCCCGATTCGGCGGGTCACGGGCTCACCTTGCGGCAGGTTGGAGATCGCCTGTTGCTCCGTCGGGCCCTCAGCATTGAAGCCCACTTGCTCCACCATGCGGAATTGGTCGATCAGTGCACCATTGGAGGCCTTGTACATGCGCCATCCCACGGTCACGTTGATCGTCTTTTGGGAGCAAAAGACGGTGTATTTCTCGGTTTCGCCGGCTTTGTTCTTGCGCTCACGGACTTGGGTGGTGCAACGAACGCTTTGATCGCTGTCAAATGCCTCAATGGTCACCAGAGACTGGGCTCCTGACTTGCGGCAGATGTCTTGCACCTCATTCACAGGCAAGGGCTCAGGGAAATCTCCTCGGCCCGTGCCGCGCAATTCGACCGCAGGGCGCGTGATGGTGAAGCGGGGCGAGCCCGCGAGGGCGGTCGTGAGGCCGTCGAGGGCTGCTTCTGCGCTGCGGCGGTCCTGACCGATTCCCTCCCCGGTGACGGCTCCTTCGAGGACATTCAGCACGCCTTCCTTTTTCTCGGGACGGTACCGGTTCACGAGGGCGAGCATTTTGATGTCCTGCGGGACGAAGATGTCGGCAGGCACCAATACTTGAATGCTGATGGAAGTCGTCGCACAACCCGCGACAACAAGGCAAAACGCCAATGCAGCAGCTGCAAACGGCAGGGAAAATCGATTCTTTTTCATATAACGAAACAGGTAGTTGATCCGGCGAAAATCGCCCTACGTCACAAATTAAGTTCACTGACGGGAATTGACAAAAGGCTCGCGGGGATTGACAGTCAGCGGACAGGCAAAAATTGCCGATTTCGAAACGCGGTTTCAGAAATTATTGCCTAATTTGGAAGGAAGCAGCAGGCAGTTGGAGTCGGCTTGGTTGCAGAGATTAGACTTGGTTTTGACAAAATTGAAGACCGGTAGCTACCAATTGATTGAGGATGCCGCCGCCCTGAGCAGGGTGGTGTCCCATCTGTCGCAGTTTTCCCTGATCGCGGTGGATTTTGAAGGGGAATGGAACCTGCACCGCTATGGACTCCACCTCTGCCTGATCCAAGTCTGTGACGGTGAGCAGATTTACCTCATCGACCCCACCAAGGTGGGTGACCTAGATGGCTTTCTGCGCATTCTTGAGGATCCCAAGGTTGAGATCATTTCCCATGGCCCGCAAAGCGATATCGTCCTGCTGGACTATCTCTATGGGCGACAGCCACGGAACATCTTCGACACTGAAAAGGCCGCACAACTCCTTGGTTACGAGAACACTTCGCTGAGTTATCTGCTGGAGCGACATTTCGGGATCGTGAAGAACCTGAAGGTTCGCGTGAGTGACTGGAACCAACGCCCCCTCACGGACTCCATGTTGAACTATGCGAGCAAGGATGTCGAGTACCTGCACCGACTCCGGGAGATTCTCCTGGGCGAATTGGGGGAAAAGGGAAGGCAAGACTGGCTGGCCGAGGAGTGCGTGGAATTGGAGGACATCCGCTATAAAAAGAAGGAGAATCCCCACCTGGACATCCAAAATGCGAGCCGGCTCACAGAGCGGCAGACATTGGTGCTCAAGGGGATCTATGATATCCGCGATCAAATCGCGAAGGAGCTCGACAAGCCCGCCTATTACATCATCCCGAACAGTAAGCTCGTGGACCTGGCCGTCACGCCGCCATTGGGCGAGGCTGGATGGATGGAATTGAAGGGTGTCAATCCACGCATCAAGAAGTATGCGCGAGAATTCCACCTCGCCGTCGATCATGCCCTCAATGTCGATTTGGAGAAGGAGCCGCGCTACCCTGAACGAAACTTCAAGGGGCTGAGCAAGAATGCCTTCTTCCGATTGGTGGACCAAAAAACCGCCCTATTGGAGCAAATCCGTGATCAGATCAAGGAGGAGTACGACATCTATCCGATGATCCTGAGCATGCGAAACCTGAAGCGTGTCGCCTACGGCGAAGCCACGCTCAACGACTTCAAGCAATGGCAAAAGGTCATCCTCCTGGAGAAGGCCAACCAAATGCAATTGGATGTGAGCATCCTCTTGAGCTGATCACTCAGGATGCTGGAACCAACAAAGCGTAGTATTTCTTGAACTTGGAGGTGCGATCGGAGAGTCCGAGCAGGGCCTTGTTCACCTTTTTGGTGACAGCCTTGACGGTGTCATCGCTCGTTCCCTGGTCGGCAGTGGGCCAAATCTTGGCGACGCGGTTGAAGTAGTCTGCCGCAGACGCCAATGGGTAGGTCGAGGCGACCTGATCGGGGTTGGTGACGACATCGATCCCGCTGAAATCCGCGAAAGCCTTGTAATTCGTGCGCCCGGTGAGCTGGATGTACCCGCGGCCCCTGAATTTCCATCCATCTCCGCTGGCTTCGTTGCCATTGCCGATGATGTTCGCATAGACGCGGTTCGCGATTTTTTCGGGCTTGCCTCCGTATTGCTGGGCCTCAGCTTCAGTGAACTTGTTGGGGAAAACGACCAAGAGGCGGGACGCCGAGTAGTTCAGATTTTCTTCAACCACCTTGAAATCACCGCTTTCCACTGCGCATTGCGCGAGGAAGTGGGCGAGGCGGAGGTTGCTGTTGATGTTGAATTTGGAGGCATCATCGATCACCTGCGAGAGGATTTTTTCGGGAATGACACCGACGAGGGCGGCGAGATTGAGGGCGGCGGCGGTACCAGTGACCAATCCCATGCGGATATAGGTATTTGCACCCACGACGCCGTTTGCGGGACTGATGCTATGGGCTTGCTGCCATGAGATCACAGCAGCCTCGGTCTTGGAGCCAATAACCCCGTCAGCAGCCAGTCCGAGCAGGGTCTGGACACGCTTGACATCATCACCTTTAGAACCTTTAGAGAGTGTTGGCATATTGATTTCCAGTTGATTCAGTGGGAGGAGACTACTGCGCGGATCAACTCCACCACGCGTAGGACCAAATCTTGAAGACAGGGTACATACTCAGCGAAAAGAAGGAGACGACTGCGATGAGCATCCACGCAAAGATCTCATCGATCGCCGCGTTGATCTCACGGGATTTGAAGTCGGCCACAGCCTTGTCGCTCATGGTGAACCACTTCTTGTACTTGGGATAATGCCCAATGAAGACATCGCGCATGTTGGCATCAGCGAGCCGAGGATTGTCACTGGTCAATTGCAGGATCTTGAACGTGGCATAGCTACCACCAAAGGTGATCAAGAACATCACAATCAAGCATTTAACAAGTCTCATAGATATCTGCCGTTGTCCAATCCGATCATATAGAAGGCAAACACGCGAAATTACACCAGCAACATGGAAATTACAATTCCATTGGAGGAGACATTGCAGGATCGCGCTAGCAATTTCGACGCTAACTGCCTAAATTCGCGGCCATTCAAAATCAATCTGTTTTGTTCAAAAACGATTCCTTCATGAAGATTAAGCACATGTTCTGGTATGCAGCAGTTGCTTGCCTGCTGCTCTGGAGCTGCAATGGCAGCGACACCAAGAACCAGGGTGGTGAAGGCGACTCCACCGCGGTGGAAACTCCTGCCCCTGACGACGATCCCAATTTCAAGTGGATCGCAGACCAGTTCGCGGACGTGCGTATCCTGCGCTACAAGGTGCCGGGATTCAGCCAGTTGCCGCTGGAGCAAAAGAAATTGCTCTACTACCTGTCGGAAGCTGCCACATCCGGCCGCGACATGATCTATGACCAGAACTACCGCCACAACCTGCTGGTGCGCCGTTCCTTGGAGAACATTTTCCGCACCTACAACGGCGACAAGGCGGACAGCAACTGGACCCATTTCCACTCCTACCTGAAGCAAATCTGGTTCAGCAACGGCATCCACCACCACTACAGCTATGAGAAGCACGAGCCCATGTTCACCGAGGCTTACTTCGACCAGCTCGTGAAGGGCAGCGACCAAGCCAAGTTCCCCTTGGAGCGTGGTCAGACCGTGGAGCAACTCGTCGCCAAGCTGAAGCCGATCATTTTCGATCCCAAAGTGGACTTCAAGCGTGTGAACAAGGATGCTGGTGTGGATCCCGTCGCTGCCAGCGCCAACAACAACTATGAAGGCGTCACCAAGAAGGAGGCAGAGAAATTCTATGCCGCCATGTCCAAGCCCGGCGAGAAGAACCAGCCCAGCTACGGCCTCAACTCCAAGCTCATCAAGTCCGGCAACCAGCTGATCGAGAAGACCTGGAAAGTCGGCGGCATGTACGGCCAATCCATCGAGAAGATCGTGGAATGGCTCAAGAAGGCGACCACGGTGATGACCAATGAGAAGCAAAAGAAAGCCACCGAGCTCCTCATCCAATACTACGAAACCGGCGACCTGAAGAAGTTCGACGATTACAACCTCGCTTGGATCGACGACAAGGACGGCGACATCGACTTCATCAACGGCTTCATCGAGGTCTATGGCGACGCGATCGGCCGCAAGGGCGCGTTCGAATCTGTTGTTCAGATCAAGGACCCCGAGGCCACCAAGCGCATCGCCGCCATCGCCAAGGAAGCTCAGTGGTTCGAGGACAACAGCCCCATCATGGCTGAGCACAAGAAGGCCAATGTCCAAGGCATCAGCGCCAAGGTCATCAACGTGGTCATGGAAGCAGGCGACGCCTCCCCCTCCACCCCCATCGGCATCAACCTGCCCAACGCCGACTGGATCCGCGAAGTGGGCTCCAAGTCCGTGAACCTCGCCAACATCGTCGAGGCTTACGACCAAGCAGGCAAAACCTCCGGCATGCTCGAAGAATTTGCCTGGGACGAAAGCCAAATCACCCTTGCGAAGAAGTACAGCGGCCTCCCCGGCAAGCTCCACACCGACATGCACGAAGTGATCGGCCACGCCTCCGGCAAGGTCAATGACGGCGTCCAGCCTCCCCACGAGACCCTCGGCCAATACGCTTCCACCCTGGAGGAAGCCCGCGCCGACCTCGTCGCCCTCTACTACATCATGGACCCGAAACTCGTCGAGATCGGCGTGATGCCTGACCTCGAAGTGGGCAAGGCAGAATACAATGACTATGTCCGCAATGGCCTCATGCTCCAACTCCGTCGCCTCAAGCCCGGCAAAAACCTGGAGGAAGACCACATGCGCAACCGTCAGCTCAACTGCATGTGGGTCATGGAAAAAGGCAAGGCGGACAACGTGATCGAGCGCAAGACCCGCGAAGGCAAGACCTACTTCGTGATCAACGATTACGACAAACTCCGCAAGCTCTTCGGCGACCTGCTCCGCGAGATCCAGCGCATCAAGAGCGAAGGCGACACCAAGGCTGCCACTGCCCTCGTCGAGACCTACGGTGTGCAAGTGGACCACGCCCTGCACGATGAAGTCCTCAAGCGCGTCGAGTCGCTGAAGATTCCGGCCTACAATGGCTTCATCAACCCTGTGCTGACCCCTGTGATGGACGGCTCTGGCAACATCATCGATATCAAGATCGAGTACCCAGAAGACTTCACGCAGCAGCACCTGTACTACAGCGAGAAGTACTCCTTCCTGCCCACGACCAACTGATCCGGCAGGGATTTCAACAAAACGGGGCGCCCTTGGGTGCCCCTTTTTGTTTTGATCAGAAAAGGTTTCGAGTGTTTCGAAACCCTGACATTTTCAGTCCGCCCCGACTTCCTCGCCCCTTGCCGCGGCCAAGCCCTTGTCGATGCCTTCTCGGTTCACCCGGCCCTTGTTGGCGCGCTTGAGGTCCCAATCGGCGCCATACCAGAGGATCGTGGGCGTGGATGTGGTGCCAAATGTGTCCAGAAAATCCTGTGGCGTGCATATCACAATCTGCACGCCGGGCCGATTGACCATGCCGCGACGGATCAGGTCAGCGATCAGTTGCTGACGGTCGCTGGAGCTGAAAATGACCAGATAGTTGTCACCGAACTTGTCGATGCGGTCCACCACGGAGGTCATGGTCATCTTGCAGTGCTCGCAATCCGGATCGTAGTAAAAGATGGTGATCGGCTTGTCCTTGGGCAGCATGTCGCGGGTAAATGCCTTGCCATCCCAAGCCTCAAAGGCGAAATCAGGAAGGGACTGCCGTTTACGTTGCTCCTCAGTCCATTGCGTACACCCACTGAAGAGGGTCACCAAAAGACAGGCGAGGGCGGCAAAACCCATCAGCCTGTTCACGATCCGTCGATTCTGAGCCATGCGGCAAAAATATTCAAAATCGCATTCGAGCGACGACTCGGCTCAAATCCTGCCCTGCTCAACTGCCATACAACCACACTGGAATTCCGCTGGAAAGTGCATTTTTGCGGAAAACCCAAGGAACCCGCGATGCAAGAGATAGAAGCCAAGATCCTCGAAATCGATACCGATGCCATCCAAGCCAAATTGGGCGATTTGGGGGCTGCTTTCGAATTCGAGCAGGAATTTTTCGCGATCTACTACGATGACGCGGTGGGCCGATTGGGTGCCGCGCAGCAAGTTTTGCGCATCCGCAAGGAAGGGGATGACGTTCGCCTGACCATGAAGTCGCCTTCGGAGCTGAGTCAAGCGGGCATTCGCAGCAGGGAAGAATTGGAGTTGTCGATCGGTGATTTTGAGATGATGCGGACGATCCTCGGAAAGCTCGGCTACAATGAATACCTGAAAATGAGGAAGATTCGCCGCCAATATGCCCTCGGCGATGCCCACGTCGTGATCGACACGCACATCGATGACCTTGCCTTCATCCCGCCCTACATGGAAATCGAGGCGCCGAGCCATGACCGCTTGTTGGAGGTCAGCGACGCATTGGGCTTTGAACGGCGGCAGTTGCTGGACTGGAATGCTGCCCGGGTCATGGATTACTACCGGGAGCGGGTCGGCAAATAGGTCAACTTGCTCTCGGTCAGCACCATTCACCGAGCCGGAATCGATCGAGGCTGGGCAATACCGCGTCCGCGATGCCCCAACGAGGATCATCCAATCCACCCACGGACGGCACCAAAAGGCAACGCATCCGAGCGGCCTTGGCAGCGAGCAGCCCGTTGAAGCTATCCTCAATAGCAAGGCATTGAATGGTAGAGACCTCCAAGTCGGCGGCGGTCCGGATATAAACCGCGGGATGTGGCTTGCCATGGCTGTCATCCGCGCCTGAGCGCAAAATCTCGAACTCGCCGGAAAGCCCCAATTGTTGCACCACAGCCTCAATCAGGCGCATCGGGGAGGCCGAAGCCAGCGCGATGCGCATCCCCTCGTCCCGCACCTGCTCGATCGCTGATTCCACCCCGGGCAACAGGCTGCCTCGTTGCCGCACCAATTCGATCACCCTGTCCACAATTTCGTCATGGATTTGCTGCTGCGACTTGCCCTGCCATGGAAATTGCATGTACCAATTGGCAATGACCTCGTCGATCCGCAGACCGACGGTGCTGTGCATCATCTCCTCGGACAGCTCGATGCCC
>JAXLVK010000133.1:0-12800 GCA_046329055.1 Bacteroidia bacterium | reverse complement strand
TGAAGGTGATGCGGATGAGCTACACCGGAATCGCAGGGCGACGCAGCATCCTCGAGTTTCACTACATGATTGGCGAAGAGGGGAAGGGAATTCGGCACGAGGAGGAATCGCATTTGGTGACCATGTTCGAGGAATCCGACTTTGCAGCCGCATTTGAAGCCCTAGGACTGACTTGGCAATACGACCCCAATGGCCTCACAGGCAGGGGATTGTACAGCGCTTGGTGGGATTGATCCGCTGGCAGCCTCAGGAAATTCGCCCTTTTCACAAATCCGCCTAAATTTGCCCGAATTAACGACGCACGATGATCTATCGCTCAAAGGCGCCTTTGCGGATCGGCTTGGCAGGTGGCGGCACCGATGTCAGCCCCTATTCCGATCAATTCGGCGGGGCTATCCTCAATGCCACGATCTCCATGTACAGCTACGCCACGATCGAGCCGCTGGACAATGGGAAGATTGAGCTCGTTTCGATTGACAGGGGAGAATCTCTCAGCTTTGACATCGCGGCATCTCTGGAAATAGACGGAAAGCTGGACCTGCTCAAGGGCGTGTACAACCGTGTGGTCGCTGCATTCACGGGAAAGGCGCTGTCCTTTCGCTTGACGACTTTTGGCGAGGCTCCTCCCGGCTCTGGATTGGGCACATCCTCAACAATGGTGGTCGCGATCATCGGGGCATTTGTCGAATGGCTCAAACTTCCGCTTGGCGAATACGACATTGCCCACCTCGCCTATGAGATCGAGCGCCGCGACCTGAACATGGCAGGCGGCAAGCAAGACCAATACGCCGCCACATTTGGCGGCTTCAACTTCATGGAATTCTATGGAGGCGACAAGGTGATCGTGAATCCCCTTCGCGTCCGTTCGAGCTACCGCAATGAATTGGCTCACAATATTTTGCTCTACTATACCCAAACCAGCCGTTTAAGTAGCAGCATCATCGAGACCCAAGCCAAAAACGTCAAGACCAGCAACGAGGACGCCATCAATGCCATGCACGAAGTCAAGAAAACCGCGCAGGAAATGAAGGAAGCAGTCCTCACGGGAAACATCGGGGAGATCGGCCCCATCCTGCACCGCTCTTGGCAACACAAGAAGGCCATGGCGGAAGGCATCAGCAACAGCGGCATCGACCAGATGTACGAGGCTGCGATGGCTGCAGGCTCCACAGGAGGCAAGATATCCGGCGCGGGCGGCGGAGGCTACATCTTCTTCTATTGCCCGGCAAATACCCGCTACGCCGTCGCCAATGCCCTTTCCGCATTCGGCGGCAATGTCCAAACCTACAATTTCACCGAGGCAGGCCTCACAACCTGGACCCTCTAAAACGCTATGATTCCCATGCAAAGTCGCATTTCCCAGCTCATACAAGCCTCCATGGACGTGAAGCAACGCACCTTGGAGGACAAGCAACTCATCGCAACCGTGGAAGCCGTGGTCAAGGCCGTGGTCACCGCTCTGCGCGAGGACAAGAAGATCCTTTTCTGCGGAAATGGTGGCAGTGCCGCTGACGCTCAGCACATTGCTGCCGAGCTGTCTGGTCGGTTCTACCATGACCGTGACCCGCTGTTTGCTGAGGCATTGCACGTGAACACGAGCTACCTCACCGCCGTCGCCAACGATTACAGCTACGATCAGGTCTATTCCCGGCTCGTCAAGGCAAAGGGACGCCCCGGAGACGTGCTCGTGGGCATCTCGACGAGCGGCAACAGCGGCAACATCATCGAAGCCCTCAAAATGGCCCGTGCGCAAGGCATGGTGACCGTTTCCATGACCGGAGAGACAGGCGGCAAGATGCGTGACCTCAGCGATCACCTCCTGAACGTGCCGAGCAAGGACACCCCCCGCATCCAGGAGGTGCATATCCTGCTGGGGCATATCATCTGCGAACTCGTTGAGCGCGAGCTCTTTCCTGCATGAGTGCGCATCCGCGTGAGGCGATCCTGCTCGCGGGTGGCATGGGCACGCGCCTGCGCTCGGTCGTGACGGACCTGCCCAAGCCGATGGCCCCTGTGGCCGGAAAGCCGTTTTTGGAGCACCTCTTTCCCTCGCTGAAGGCTGCTGGCATCGAGCATGCGGTACTTTCCGTGGGGTACAAATGGGAGGTGATCGAGGCGCATTTCGGGCGGGAATTCATGGGGATTTCCTTGGATTACGCAGTCGAAGAGCAGCCCTTGGGCACCGGAGGCGGCATCAAGTTGGCATTTGAAAAGACCACCGAGCAACACGTCATGGTGCTGAATGGCGATACGCTGTTCCGAATCGATTTGGCGGAGCATTGGAGGCGGCATGTGACGGGTGGCGGACTTGTGAGTCTGGCACTCAAGCCCATGCGGGACTTTGACCGCTATGGGACGGTGGAGTTGGGGGCGGATGAGCGGATTCTGGCATTCAAGGAGAAGCAGCCGCTCAAGGAGGGCCTCATCAATGCCGGGATCTATGCGATGGATCGCGGGATTTGGGGGAAGTTGGACTTGCCGGAACGGTTCAGCTTCGAGCAGGATGTGTTGGAGCGGCAGGTGGGGAGGCTGAATTTCAAGGGATTTGTGCAGGATGGCTACTTCATCGACATCGGGATTCCGGAGGACTACGCGAAGGCGGATGCGGATCTGAGGGTTCCGTGAAGTGCGATCGAGTCGATACGGGAGTGGAGTTCGGACTTAGGGATCGCTGATTCACCGATTTTTTCCATCCTTCTCCCATTTGCATTCCACCCAAAATGGCCCAATTTTGCCTTAGAAATAGTCGTGCATGGCCAAAAAACGCATTGTCATAGTTGGGACGGCGCATCCTTTGAGGGGCGGTTTGGCTGCGTTCAATGAGCGGATTGCCCGGGAGTTCATCGCGGAGGGGCACGAGGTCATCATTTACACCTTCAGCTTCCAATACCCGAATTTCCTGTTTCCGGGCACGACGCAGTATTCCAGCGACCCCGCGCCGACTGACCTCGACATCCGCGTGCGGGTGAATTCGGTCAATCCTTTCAATTGGCTCAAGATCGGGAAGGAGATTCGGAACCTACAGCCCGACCTCGTGATCATGAAATTTTGGATCCCGTTCATGGGGCCCTGCTTGGGGACGATCGCAAGGAAGATCCGGAAAAACGGCAAAACGAAGGTCATTTCCATCGTGGACAATATGATCCCGCATGAGCGTCGGCCCGGTGACATGCAGTTCATCCGGTACTTCGCGAGGAGTGTGGACGGCTTCGTGGCCATGAGCCGGAGTGTGGAACAGGACATTCATTCCTTCAAGACTGGAAAGCCGGTGGTCTTCGCACCGCATCCGATCTACGACAACTTCGGGCCTGCTTATCCCAAGGCGGAGGCTGCAAGATTGCTGGGATTGGATCCTGATGTACAGCACCTTATGTTCTTTGGCTTCATCCGAGAATATAAGGGTCTGTACCTTGCCATAGAGGCGATGAATGATCCCAGGATTCGCAACTTGCCCGTCAAATTGATTGTGGCGGGTGAGTTCTACGAGGACCCCAAGCCCTACCTCGACTTGATTGCCAAACTCAATGTGGGCGACAAGCTCGTTCTCCGCACCGATTTCATCCCCAATGGTGATGTCGGCAAGTACTTCAGCGCTTGCGACATGGTGGTGCAGCCCTACAAAACAGCAACGCAGAGCGGCGTAACGCAAATTGCTTACCATTATGACTGCCCCATGCTTGTTACTGACGTGGGTGGATTGCCTGAAATCGTACCGCATGGGAGGGTAGGCTATGTCACGGAAGTCAGCAGTGCAGCAATCGCGGACGCCATCGTCGATTTCTATGCCAATAAGCGCGAGGACGCCATGGTGAAGGAGGTGATCAAGGACAAGGTCATGTTTTACTGGTACAGCTTCACAGGTGCCATCCACAAAATGCAAGAGGGGATGAAATCATGAAGGCGGCTGATATTTTGACGCAGGTGGACCTAGGATGGACCCTTTTCCTCGACCGGGACGGGGTTCTGAATCGCCGCATCCGTGACGATTATGTGCGGACCTGGGCAGAATGGGAATGGCTTCCGGAGGTGTTGGAGGCATTGGCGGAGCTGTCGAAGCGGTTTGGCCAGCTCGTGGTGGTGACCAATCAGCGGGGAATTGCGCGGGGATTTTACACGGAGGCGGATTTGGCGGGGATCCATGCGAAAATGAAGGCGGATGTGGAAGCCGCTGGCGGACGGATCGATGCGGTGTATTTCTGTCCGCATGACAAGGAGGAGGGATGCGATTGCCGGAAACCGGAGCCGGGAATGATCCTGAAAGCGGCCAAGGAGCTGCCGGGCGTGGATTTGAAGCGGTCGTTGCTGGTTGGGGACAGCCTCTCGGACATGCAGGCGGCCAAGGCTGCAGGAATTCCGGCGGTGTTCGTCGGGGAGATGGGTGTGAGCATGCCGCGGAACGTGCTGACGGCCTTGCCGGATTTGGCGACCTTTGCGCGGCTATTGAGCTAAGTGGAGGTTGTTTGGGGCCACAAAGGCACAAAGACACAAAGACCTTCGCGTCCAGCTTGGTGCCTTAGTGCCTTTGTGGCGGAAAGAAAGCGAAGCATGAGTAGGAATGGAGGCCGTACCCAAACAAATCACCCGCCTTTGAGGTCATCCAACAAGAAGAATCGAAGAAATTATGGACGACAAATATTGGCAGGATAGGTGGCAGGAGGGCAATACGCCCTGGGACATGGGCAGTCCGAGCCCAGCGCTGACCGAGTACTGCTCCCAACTGGGCAGCAAGGACTTGCGCATCTTGATTCCTGGCGCGGGCAGCGGATATGAGGTGGATTGGCTCTGGGCAAATGGCTACCGCAACGTCACGGCCCTGGACTGGTCCTCGCTGGCGATGGAGCGGCTTGCTGAACGGTTGCCGGATTTCCCTGCCGAGCAGATGGTTTGCGGGGACTTTTTTGCCTTGGAAGGGGAATTTGACTTGATTCTGGAGCAGACATTCCTCAGCGCCATCGATCCGCAATTGCGCAATCGGTACGCGATGAAGCTGTTTTCCTTGCTTGCGCCAGGCGGCACGGTGGCAGGGGTGATATTTGACTTTCCGCTGGACGGAGGACCGCCCTTCGGTGGCAGCGAGGCCGAATACAGGCTCATGTTTGACCGGCTCTTCGACATCAAGACCATGGAGCGCTGCTACAATTCGATACCGCCTCGGGCCGGCCGGGAGTTGTTTTTCATCCTCAAAAAGCGGAGTTTGGAGGACTGAGGGGCATGATGCTCCGAGCCTGGAACTACGATGGAATACCTACCCTCTGAGGGCCCCACTTACCTTGATTTTTTGCCTGTCCGCATCATTGGACTGCTGATCCTGCTGTTTTTTGCGGTGCTGTTCATCCAAAGTGGCCTCGACAAGGTCACCGACCGCAAGGGGAATCTGGATTGGTTGAAGGGGCATTTCTCCAAAAGCATCTTCGGGGGAATGGTGCCGCTGCTGCTTTCGGTGCTCACATTGCTGGAAATCGCATCGGGCCTGTTTTCGCTGGTCGCGGGGATTTGGTGGATGCTGGACAATGAAATGCGCGGATTTTGGCCCCCATTCGTAGCGGTGACACTCTGTGGGTTTACCCTTTTGCAGCTTTTCACGGGGCAGCGCGTTGCCAAGGACTATGCCGGAGCCGCAGGAATCGTGCCCTATTTCGTTGTGGCGATCATCGGGATGGCCTTTTTCGGCTTCTGGGCGGTGGAAGGCTAGGCTTTCTTCTCCCGCACAAGCAAGGCCCATAGCAAGGCCGAAATCGCAAGGGATACCCCGCAGATCACAAAGATGATGTCGAGGTTCTCCGCATCCTTGAAAACCTTGCCGAATACTGCACTCACGATCACCTGTGGGATCACAACGGAAAGGTTGAAGATGCCCATGTAAAGTCCCTGTTTGTCAGGGCTCACGGCCTCCGTCGCAATCGCAAACGGCAAGCTCACCACAGCCGCCCACCCGATGCCCAGCACTGCCATCACAGCGTACATCGCACCCGGGCTGCCACCCGCGACCAGCACTGCAAAATACCCCAGCGCCATCACCGCGATCGCCGCAGTATGGACCCGCACACGCCCCATTTTCTTGGCCAATGGCTGCAAGACCAGCGCCGGGAGCATGAATCCCACAGTATTCAGGGTGAGGAAGCAGATGTCGATCACCCGGCCCATTTCCACGTCGTCGGTGATGCCCATTCGGCCCTTGATGTAGGCGTAGAGGAACACGAACATCGTCTGCACCCCTAGCCAAGTGAAGGCATGCGCGATGTAAACGGCCAGCAATTGCCGCAGATTGGTCTTGGAAGTGGGAGAGGAGGCCCCAGAGGACTCAGCCTGCAAGCTGCGCGGCTCTTGGATGAACAGGACAGGGATCAGGTTGAAGGCCAGCATGACGACGACCCCGACATAGATCAGCGTCACCTTTCCAAATGCCAATGCAATGAAGTAAGCGCTCACCCCGAAGAAGCCCGAGACCGTCTGCATGATGGTATAGCCCCGCGTCCGCGCATCTCCCGCCGGCGTCACGTCCGCGATGATGCTCCGGGTCGGGTTGAAGCCGATGTTGATCGCCAGGTCCAGTCCCAGCGCCACCGTCAATGCCACAAACATGATGTCCATGGGCTCCAATGCCTCCGAGATCAAATCCAACCTCGGCAGGAGGAAAAGCATGAAAGCCGCGACCAAGCCTCCCAGGATGATCAGGGGCCGCCTGCGTCCGCCCAGGAACCAGATTTTGTCAGAAATCACTCCGGCCAGCAGCTGCCCGACAATCCCCGCGAGCGGCCCTGCCAGCCATACGAATCCCACCTCGTCGATCTTGAGGCCGTACTTCTCCGAGAGGATCCAAGACAAGGCCGAAATCTGCACCGACAAGCCAAAGCCCATCGCCGTGGAAGGCAGGCTCAGCAGCAGGTAAAAAGCAGTGGAAATTCGGCGAATCGGGCCATTTTTCGATGGTTCCATGGGCAAAACGAATTGTAAACGAGGGGTGAACAATAATAGTGTTAAAGTGACACTTATTAAAATTTTTCCTTTTATCTTGGCTAACGGTTTGGAACATAAGTCCTTCAAAAATAGGTAGTAGCTGATGGCGCAGAAACCTCGTCTTTCGCTTTGGCAGATCTTCAACATGAGCTTTGGGTTCTTCGGGATCCAGATCGGTTTCGCCCTTCAAGGGGGCAACGTGAGTAGGATTTTCCAAACCCTTGGGGCCAAGGAGGACGATATTCCGATTCTGTGGCTCGCGGCACCGCTGACAGGTCTGCTTGTGCAGCCGATCATCGGCTATTTCAGTGACAGGACTTGGACGAGATTTGGCCGTAGGAGGCCATTTTTTATGCTCGGGGCCCTGCTTTCAGCGGTGGCTTTGATCATTTTCCCGAGTTCCCCCACGGTGTTTGTCGCGGCCGCTGGCCTCTGGATGCTGGACGCCTCGATCAACATCAGCATGGAGCCGTTCCGCGCGCTTGTGGGCGACCTGCTTCCGAATGAGCAGCGCAACCGGGGATTTGCCACCCAGAGCATCATCATCGGCTTCGGTGCGGTGCTCGGATCGCTCTTGGTGGAGATTTTCAAGACCATGACCCCCGAGGAACCCGTGCCAGGAGTGGTGCCGACAGCGGTTCGTTGGGCATTTTATGCCGGAGCGATCCTGTTCGTGTTGGCGGTGACCTATACTGTGCTGACAACCAAGGAGTACAGCCCTGCCGAAATGGCTAGTTTCGAGGAACACAAGGCCTCCGCTGGCAAGGAAGGCAAGGTGGGTTCCGGCTTCTGGGTGACGGTCGCACAGCTTGGTCTCGTGCAGTTCTTCACCTGGTTTGCCCTGTTCACCATGTGGAGTTACATGACCTCCGGCGTCACCAATCGCTTCTATGGAGTGACTGACAGCGCCATCCAAGTGAAGGAATTCAACCAAGGCGCCGACTGGGTGAACATCGGATATGCTGTGTACAATGGCGTGGCGGCGATCTTTGGATTCTTGCTGCCCATGATTGCCAACAAGTTGGGCCGTCGGTACACGCACGCGCTTTGTCTCGGAATCGGGGCCCTGGGCTACCTGTCATTTTTCTTGATCCCGGTCCCGTCGGATGGCAGCAATTCGATCCTCATGCTTGGGTCATTCGCCATGCTGGGTGTCGCTTGGTGCAGCATCCTTGCCATGCCCTATGCCATGCTCTCCAGTGCCATTCCGGCCAGCAGAATGGGCTTCTTCATGGGCTTTTTCAATTTCTTTATTTGCCTCCCACAGATCATCGCTTCACTTGGCGGGATCAAATTCCTGAAAGAGAACATATTTGGAGCGCCTCCCATCAATGCTCTCTTCCTGTCCGGGGCCTTCATGGCCTTGGCGGCAGTCTTCAGCTTGTTTGTCCGCGAGGCGAAGTCGCCCTTGGCATCAGGGGCCTCATAACCCTTCCCAAAATGCAGCCATGAGAACCCTTCCAAAAATCCTCTTGCTCATCGCCGCCTGTTGCGCCGGACTCTCCTCCAGCGCCCAATTCACCACCGCAACCATGGACGGGGTCATCTCCGCCAACGAATACGGCGTCCATACCAACGGCCAAAACCAACAAACTGACGGCGGCACCACCTACTTCATGTGCTGGGACGCCAACAACCTCTACCTCGCATTTTCTGGATCGAATTACAACGAGGCGGGCGTCCTCTACCTCGATTACAATCCCGTGATCCCCGTCAATGGCGGCTCCAATGCCGATGGCACGAATCAGGGACTCTATACCTACGACCGGAACCATACCCTGCTGCCATTCAGGGGGGATTTTGTCCTTTACTTCAAGAATGGCTACAATGAATACCGCCGCGCCGATGGTGCGGGCTACTGGGGCGGCAACACGGCATTTGCCCTCGCCACAGGCAACAATGGCAGCACCAATACCTGCGAGATCGCCATCCCGTGGAATACGATCACAGGAGGTGCAGGCCGCCCCGCGCAATTCAATTGGCTCACCTTCAAGGCCTACGATTATGGGCCGGGGACCAATGGCGTTTACAGCGCCTTGCCCCAGGGGAACCCGTCCTGCGCCTGCAACCAAGACCCAAGCAGGCTGTATCCCACCCGCTACTTCAATGTCCTCAACACAGCCAATGGCAGCTCGACCAAGCCATTTTCCACGGTCAGCTTCACCTATTACGAGGACAACTCCACCGCTGGCACAGGCGGCTACTACCAAAACGGCGGCACATTCTACGACTTCACCATCAACGACAACAGCGCCAACAACAATGACAACGCCCCTGCGAACCACGTCTATGACAACAACGAAATCTCCAACCGGGTCCTGATTGACGGAAACATCAGCATCAGCCACAACCTCTACGTGGGCATGGGTTCCGCATTGCTGCCTGCGAACAATGCACCGACTGCGGTGGTGGCCAACCTCACCTTCACGGGTGCGAGCGGCAACATCTACAACTACGGCCGCATCGACGCGAATCCAGAGGCAGCAGTTGCAGGCGATTGGAACAACCGCCGCATCAATGTAACCTTTGCAGGTACCACGCGGCTGATGCAGACCAACCTCTTCAAAGAAATGTGGCGCCTCTCCAATGTCACTGTGAATCCTGGAGCTTCCCTGATCGGCCCCACGGTGGATTCCACGAGCATCGAAGTGCAATGGGGCACCTGGAACAACCAAGGCACCGTCAATTTCGGCGATGGCTCCGCTGGCTTTGTCGATCTGGGCACAAGGGGCGATTGGTCGCAGCACAATGACTATTTCCTCACTGGCACAGGCACATGGCTGATGCATCAGGTCTTGATCGGCCGGAATTCCTCGCGGTTGCAGCCATTGACCGGAGGGACAGTCGTGCGCTTGCAGGTGCAGGGTGATTTCGAGAACTACGACGAATTCCTCGGCAGGGTCGGCTCCGCCCGCATCGATGTGGTGATGGCAGGAACCCGCCGCCAATACCTCAAGGGCAACACCACGGAGACCACTGGGGCGCAGACCACATTCTACAACCTCGAAATCAACAACGCCAACGCCCTCAGCAACAACAACAATACAGCCGATGTCTTCATCCAAAGCCTAGGCGGCGGCACGATCAATTACTTCGTCACCGGGCAGCTCAAGCTGGTCAATGGCGACATCACAACCCGCGACCGCGTCACGAACACCGTCCACAACCTGACCTTGCGGGACAGCGCGACGGTGGATTTCGCGGGGGCGCGGAGCAATGTCGGCCTGAATGGCTCCTGCTTCGTGGACGGCCCGCTGCGCTGGGAAGTGGAAAATGCAGGCTGGGTCACCCGGCAATTCCCGCTGGGCAAGACCAAAACCGTCCTCGGCTACCAACTCGGCGACTACCGCCACCTGCAGTTGGAAATTGATTTGAACACTGCGGCGAAGACGACCTTCTCGGGGGAGATGTTTTTGGACGACCGCTCGCTCACATACACATGGCCCGTGCCTGTGCCTGAGGTGATTGCATGGATCAGCCGTCAGCGATACTGGAACCTTTCGAAAGTGTCTGGGGCAAATGTCGATGGCGCATTTGTCACCCTTTCCTATGACCAAATCGAGCGGACGGACGGCGTGATCAATGCCCCCGCATTGCGCATCGTGAAGGACAATGGCATCGGAGATTGGGTGAACATCACCCCACTCGGCCCCGGCGGCTCCGCGAATCAGACGGGCACGATCCGTTCGCATGCTTTCACGAGCTTCAGCGACTTTACCCTGGCGAGCGTGGACAATGGCCAATTGTTGCCTTTGGACCTGCTGGCATTCGAGGCGCGGCGGGAGGACAGCCGTGTTATACTCGATTGGGAGACCATGCGGGAGGTCAATACGGCGGAGTTTGTGGTGGAATCTAGCCGTGATAGGATGAATTTCGTCGAGGTCGGTCGCGTTCAGGCCGCTGGGAACTCTGAACTGCCGCTGCGGTATAGCTTGGAAGATCAGCATCCCGATTGGTCGGCGCAGGTCCTGCATTACAGGCTGCGGATGGTGGATTTGGACGGCGGCATCAATTACAGCCCTGTGCGGAGCGTGGTCATGGATGCCGGAATGACCCCTCAGGTGCATTGTTACCCCAATCCGGCCCATGGTCAGGTGCGCCTGGAAGTGCTGGGCGGCACGGAATCCGGCGCTACCCGCCTCACACTCGCCAATAGCCTGGGGCAGGTCGTCTGGCAGCAAAGCCTTGAGGCAGGGCCGCAGGTGCTGGATTTGGATTGGGGGCATTTCGCAGCGGGCATTTATCATCTGACCCTGCATTCGGCTCGGGGCAATTTTGTGGAGAAGATCAGCCTGCAGTAAGCGCAGCCATGCCATGAATGCCAACTTGCCTACATTTGTGGTGATGCATCTGCAGCTTTCCCTCCACCAAGCCTTCGCGAACCATGTCGAATGACAGCAAGGGCATCATGCACTTCATTGGGATTGCGTTTACAGTGGTCACGACGCTCGTGAGTATCATGACGCAGTGCCAACCCAAGGAGGACAAGGCTGCTGCTCGAAATGCCTTATTGTTACAAACCCCGCCCAAGTCGCCGGTCATTCAGCCGCTGTACTGGGCGGAGATGCTGGATCCGGATTGGCATGATTCCCTGCCATTTGACCTTCCGGCCGTCCGGGCTGCGGGAATGCGCTACATCACCGTCGAGGAATATGCGCTGAATCCCGGGGAGGATACGATGAAGCAGGCATTGGAATGGGGGATCGAGCGGGGCGAGCGGACTCGCCTGACGCAATACACACTGGACATGCAGCGTCCAGTCCTCAAGAGCTTGCGTGTGAAGGAATTCCGTGGCACGGAGGTCAAGCCCCCCAAGACCGTGGTGTGGACGGGATTTTATGATTACCAATACGCCCTTGGCGGGGAGATGACCGGAGTGGAGATTCGGGAAAGCGGCGACGGAGAGGATTTGGACGAATCTGCAAGCTGGCTGAATTGGAGCGGAAACCGGCGGAAGCTGGACTTCACGCAGTCCAAGGATTGGCAGTGGCTGCGGCAGGAAGATACGGAGGTCGCCTTGGTGCAGCAGGATGGGGCATGGCATTTGAAGTGTTGGGACGTGGATTCGGTGATCCGGGTGGAGCGGCTGAAGTCGAAAATCGATAAAATGCTGAAGGATTTGCAGGACGATGGCGATGGCCCTGTGCGAGCAGGAACGATTGAGGTCGTGCAAGGCAACCGTCTCCGTCCTAGACGAAAAACGGAGCTCGACAGCCTCTGGAAGCCGATCAGGAGCCATCAATGCTCCTACGATAAGGAGGGCCGTCCTGAATCTACCTTGATCAATCAGCCCGGGGGCAATCTGGTGGTGATAATGGAAAGCAAGGAATACGGCCCCTTTGGGCTTATGGCGGTGAAGTCGGAATTTGAAGGCATCGTGCACCGCATGAAGGTGTCGTACGAGAATGGCTGGCCCAAGCGATTGGTGCTCTGGTCGGAGACATTGGACGGCCGCATCAAGGTGCTTTCGCGGATATTTATCAGGTTTCAAAGCAATTGAGGAAAGGAATGAAGACTAGAATGCTCAAGTGTTGGCTGGTGGCGATGGGGTGTTTCCTGGCAATGGGATTGGTGGCGCAGACGCCCAAAATGGGCCTGTACCGCGTGGATCCGCCGTTTTGGTGGGTCGGGATGGCCAATTCCAAGCTGGAGCTGATCGTGAAGGGTGATGGCGTGGGCAAATTGGAGCCGAAGCTGGACTATCCCGGTGTGCGGCTTGAGCAAGTGGGCAGGGCAGAGGAGGACGATTATCTGTTTCTTGACCTCGAAATCAGTGTGTCCGCCCGTCCAGGGATCCTACAAATCCAGCTCCTCGGCGGCAAGCAGCCGGAGGTTGTGCAGTA
>JAXLVK010000132.1:0-12882 GCA_046329055.1 Bacteroidia bacterium | reverse complement strand
TCACAACTAGGATCGCGGCGAACAATCCCCAATTCCCGGTCTGAAAGATGAAGACATTCACCGCTCCCCAGCTCAAGAGATGCAAGCTGATCTTCCAGAACAGCGTAACGATAATCCCGATGAACAGCAGCAAAATGGTGATCGCCATCAATTCTCCTTGAAACAGCCGCTCTGGCAACAAGCCCCCATTGGCCACGGCGAAGAATGCCATCCCGATCAATCCCGCGATCAACGGCACGATGCGATTCGGTCGGCTGATGACAAATACATCGATCTCTGATTTGAACCAAATCCACAGCAACGTCACCAAGCCCGGAAATATCACCCCGAAGATGGCGAGGACAACCAGAAGCTTGGTTTGCTCAGGATCGCCGTGGGTACGCCATGCGGCATAGACCATCGGCAACCATATCGGATGGCAAACCAATGAGATCACCCGCGCCACCCAAGTGAGCGGCGATTTGTCTTCGACCTTCAAAATGGAATTCATCAGACCTCCTTCCGCAGTCGCGCAACGGGGATGTTCATCTGCTCGCGGTACTTGGCCACGGTGCGGCGGGCGATGTTGTAGCCCTTTTCTTGCAAGATTTCGCTGAGGCGGTCGTCGCTGAGCGGCTTTTTCTTGCTTTCGCCCTCGATCAATTCCTCCAAGATGCGCTTGACCTCACGGTTCGAAACCTCCTCGCCGCTGTCGGTCGTGATGCCCTCGGTGAAGAAGTACTTCAGCGGATAGATCTGCCAATCGGTCTGGACGTACTTGCTGTTCGCGACGCGGCTGATGCTGGAGATGTCCATTTCGACCTTGTCGGCGATGTCCTTGAGGATCATGGGCTTGAGTTTGCGCTCGTCACCTCCGCTCAAGAAAAACTCCTTTTGGCGCTCGGCGATGGCCATCATGGTGTTCAGCAGGGTGAATTGCCGCTGCTTGATGGCGTCGATGAACCACTGGGCGCTTTCGATCTTTTGCTTGACGAAGTCCAAGGTCTCCTTGATCGCATCGGTCTTGCGCTTCTTTTGCTGAGCCTTGTACTCTTCGTACATCTTGATGTAGTTGTGGCTGACTTTCAGCTCGGGGGCATTGCGGCCATTGAGCTTCACATCGATCTCGCCATTTTCAGCCGTCAAGATGAAGTCCGGGATGATGTACTCGTGCTTGACATTCGTCTGCGAGCCGCCGGGCTTGGGATTCAGGTGGGTGATCTGCGCATAGACGTCCTTCATCCGCTCCTCGTCGATGCCGAGCATGGATTGGAGGCGCTTGAAGTGCTTCTTGGAAAATTCCTCGAAGTAATCCTGCACGACCTTGATCGCCCAGAGGACTTCTTGGGTATGGTCCTTGCGGCGGAGCTGGATGAGCAGGCATTCTTGCAGGTCGCGGGCACCTACGCCGGGTGGGTCGAAGGTATGAATCTGATCGAGCACATGCTGCACCTCATCGGGGCTCGCCCGGAAGTTGTAGCGGAAGGCCATGTCGTTCACGATGGCCGGAATCGGGCGACGCAGGTAGCCGTCCTCGTCGATGCTGCCGATCAGGTGGTCGGCGATGGTGCGCTCCCGCTCGCTCAAGACCAGCATGCCGAGCTGCTCGTACAGGTTGTCCGTGAAGGACTGCAACTGCACGATGGGCGCCTCGTAGTCGTCGTCATCGTCGGAGCTGCTCGGGAGTTTCTCCTTATAACTATAGGAGTCCTGCTGCATGTAGTCGTCCAGGTTGAACTCCCGCTCATTGGATTCCTGGTTGCCACGCTCATTGCGGCTGGACTCGTTGTAGGATTCGTAATCGTTTCCAGCATCCTGGTCCGATTCCATCTCCATCTTGCCCTCCTCCAGGGCGGGGTTCACTTCCAACTCCTCCTTGACACGCATCTCAAGGTTGGCGGTGGGGATTTGCAACAGCTTGATGAACTGGATCTGCTGGGGCGAGATCAGTTGCTTGAGTTTCAGTTGCTGTCTCTGACTTAACATGCGGGCTTTTTGTGCTTCTACGCCATCGTTTACGGCCCAATCCGGGACAGGTTGCCCACGGAGCAGGCCCTCCGGCAATCCTTCAAACTTAATCAGTTTGGCACAGAAAACACAATTTTGCCACCAATGATGGTGCGCAAAACGCGTGCATAGGGGATTTGGTCTTCCTTCATCGTGAGCAGGTCGTCCTGCAGGATGATCATGTCCGCGAACTTGCCCACTTCGAGGCTGCCTTTCACCTTCTCCTCAAAATTGGATTCGGCGGCCCAGATGGTCATGGCGCGCAATGCGGTGTCCCGGCCCACAGCCTCCTGCTTGAAGAATCCGCCATAGGGCTTGCCCTCCAGGTCCACCCGTGCGACTGCGGCATGGTAGCCCAGCATGGGGTTGATGTCCTCGACTGGGAAGTCGCTGCCGAAGGCGATGCGACCGTTTTGGCTGAAAAGCGTTTTGTAGGCATACGCCCCCTTCATCCGCTCCTTGCCCACACGGTCCTCCGCCCATTTACGGTCGGAGATGGCATGTGTCGGCTGGACGGATGGCCAGATGGAGTAATCCTTGAACAGGTGGAAATCGTTGGTGTCGATGACCTGGGCATGCTCGATGCGCCAGCGTTGGTCGTTTTTCCCGCCGAGGACTTGCCCGTAGATGTGAAGCATCATGCGGTTGGTGCTGTCCCCGATGCAGTGCGTCGCCATTTGGAAGCCCATCTTGTGGATGCGTTCGGCTGCCTCCACGAATGCGCTGCGGTCGCTATAGATGAATCCTTGGTTGCCGGGATCGTCCTTGTAGGGGCGAAGCAAACAAGCACCCCGCGAACCCAAGGCGCCATCGGCATAGACCTTGAAGGCACGGACGTGCAGGCTGCCGGTATTGTATTCGCCCGTCTTCTCGAAGTGGGCAAAGTTCTCCTCGGTGGGGTTGGCCATGGCATAGACCCGGATATGGAGCTTGCCCTGGCGCTGCATGGTGTCAATGAATTGAATGGCATCGAGATCGAGTCCAGCGTCGTCCACCGTGGTCAGGCCCGAGGCCAGCAGATTTCTCTCCGCCTTCATCAGCAGCTCAGCCAATTCGGTGCGGGTTGGCTTGGGGATCACCGCCTCCACCTTTTCCATGGCGGCATCGAGCAGCAAGCCAGTGAGGCGACCGCCCCGCTTCTGGATCACCCCGCCTTGAATCCGAGTCCGTTCGTCGATCCCCGCCAGTTTCAGGGCTGCCTCGTTGGCGATGGCTGCATGGCCGTCCACACGCTTGAGGTACACCGGTCGGTCGGGAAAATGCCGATTCAGTAAGGTATTGTCGGGAAACTGCTGCTTTTCCCACTTGGTATGGTCCCATCCCCGGCCTTGGACCCATTCCGTTTTCAGGTTGGGTGCCATGGAGGAGACGAGGTCCACCACCTCCTGCCAGGAGGTCGTTCCGGTCAGGTTCAGGATCTGCTGATTTTTCGCATACCCCACAAAGTGGCAGTGCGCATCGATCAGCCCGGGGAAAACATGCATCCCACGCAGGTCGATCACGGAGTCGGCATGGTAGCCAAACTGCAGTTCATCAGTCTGCCCGAGCGCGACTATCTTCCCATCCCGGATGGCCATGGCCTGCTTCACAGAGCCGGAGGCGTCCATGGTATGGATGATGCCATTGACCAACAAGAGGTCGGCTTGGCTGTTTTTGCAAGCGCTCAGCAGGGAAATCAGGAGCGAACCCGCTAAAATGATCCGGAGTCTTGTGCCGGTCATTCTTCGTAGTCGAGGATGATCTGCCGCTCAAAGGTCTCGTCCAGAGAGATCAAGGTCTCAGTCCGGAGGACCATGGGGATGGCTTGGATCTTGTCATTCAGCACCTCGCGGAGGTGAGCAGTGTCCCGACAGTAAATCTTAGCGAAAATCGAGTAAATGCCTGTGGTATAGTGGCATTCCACGATTTCAGGAACCTTTTTCAGCTCCTGAACGACCTCATTGAAATGCGAGCCGCGATCCAGGTAGATGCCGAGGAAGGCGCAAATGCCCACACCCAGTTTGGCGGGATCGACGATCAGGCGCGAACCACGGATGATGCCGGTCTTCTCCAGCTTCTGAATCCTGAGGTGAACCGTGGCACCGGAGACGTTGCAACTGCGTGCGATCTCGAGGTACGGGGTACGAGCGTCCTGCATCAGGATATTCAGGATCTTGCGATCCAGCTTATCAATATTGTTGTCAATCGAAGTCATTGAAAAACTGAAAGCAATGTGTGCGAATAGGTGTGCATTTTGCGACGAATGCCCTCAAAAATAGTGAGAAATTGCATGCCACGAACATCGGCGGCAGAGTTCTTGAAGGAATTTTGGAGAGCCATTTTTCGCCCCCAAAACCCTGTGAAAAATCAGTCTTTGTGGAAGAATTCCTTGAGGTTGGTGGCATCCTCGGGCTTGAGGCGACCTGCGCTCACGAGGCGGAGTTCACGGCGGCGTTGCGCACCCTCGAAGAACTTCTTTTCCTTCTCGGTTTCAGGCTCCACAGGCGGCACCGGGATCGGGCGACCGCTCTGGTCCACCGCCACGAAGGTGTAGTAGGCACTGTTGCAGTACCGCTTGCCCGCGACCTGCTGCATGTTTTCCGCCCAGACATCGATCCGCACCTCCATGGAAGTGGTGAAAGCCCGGGTCACAAATGCCTCCAACAAAACGATCTCCGCCAAATGGATAGGGGAGTTGAAGTCCACAAAGTCCACCGAAGCCGTCACGCAGATGCGGTTGCAATGCTTGGAGGCCGAGATCGCCGAGACGATGTCCATCCAGTGCAGGAGCTTGCCCCCCATGAGGTTGCCGAGGATGTTCGTGTCATTGGGGAAAACGAGCTCCGTCATGGTTGCAAAGGACTCGCTGGGCTTCTTGGATTTCATGTGCGTCAAATTTGGTCGCAATACTAACGAACAATTCAATCAGGTGCGAGGCTGCGGTGAGAACCGAGGAATACGCAAGGTTCGCCGCAGGCCGATCTATCCCGAGCATCGGGATCGCCTCCCGGCGGCGAGGGTAAGTGGGCGAGGTTCAGAAGCAAAGAGGGCAAACTTGATTTGGTAGAACCAATGGGGACAATTTCTAGAATGTATCCTTTTGATTTACAGTATGTTGTGTAGGGGCAGGTCGCGACCTGTCCCTGCAACGCGAAATAAATAAACCCGAGGAAAAAGCGTGGTTCAATTGATCCCAAATCTGAATCAATGACAGTGGTGCCCGCGCCAGAGGCGGCAGAGATAGATCGGCGTGCGGCGGGACGCCCCCCGCCTCAAGGTGTGAACAATTCGTGGATGACGATCCCCGCATATCCCTGAACTGCAGGTCTAAAGATCAGCAATGAAAGTTTACCTCGACCTGCTGCGGCATGTGATGGAACACGAGTGTGGACAAGAGCGACCGCACCGGAACCGGGACGCGATCCGTCTTTGGCTACCAATGCGGTTCAACCTGGAGAAGGGTTTCCCCCTCGTCACCACGAAGAGTTCACCTCCGCTCGATCATCCATGAGCTGCTGTGGTTCCTCAAGGGCGAATCCAACCTCGCCTACCTCCACGAGCATGGCGTCACCATCTGGGACGAATGGGCGGACGAAAATGGCGACCTCGGTCAGTCTATGGCGTCCAATGGCGCTCATGGCCCACTCGGACGGCGGCAAAATCGATCAAATCTCCAAGCTCATCGACCGCCTCAAGTCCAATCCCGACTCCCGCCGCCATATTGTGAGCGCATGGAATGTCGCCGAGGTGGACAACATGGCCCTGCCGCCCTGCCATGCCTTGTTCCAATTTTACGTGGCGGAAGGCAAGCTCAGCTGTCAGCTTTACCAACGCAGTGCCGACCTCTTCCTCGGCGTGCCGTTCAACATTGCCTCTTATGCCTTGCTCACCATGATGGTCGCGCAGGTCTGCAACTTGGGCCTCGGCGACTTCGTACATACATTCGGCGATGCACACATCTACTCCAATCATTTTGATCAGGTAAAGCTGCAACTGAGCCGGGAGCCCAGGCCGCTTCCACAGATGCAGTTGAACCCGGGCGTTCGGTCGATCTTCGATTTCACCTACGAAGACTTCGAAGTCATTGGCTACGACCCGCATCCGCTCATTAAAGCACCGATTGCAGTATGATCGTTTCAGCAGTAGTGGCCGTGAGTGAAAACGGCGTCATCGGCAAGGACAACCAGCTTCCTTGGCGGCTTCCCTCGGACTTGAAATTCTTCAAGCAGCTCACCTCCGGCCATGTCGTGATCATGGGTCGCAAGACCTTTGAAAGCATTGGAAAGCCGCTTCCCAACCGCCGGAACCTCGTCATCACCCGCAATGCTGACTACGAAGCCGAGGGCATCGAAGTCTTCACGAGCTTGGGTGCTGCCCTCAAGGCATGCTTGACCGAGGATGAGGTCTTCGTCATTGGGGGAGCGACCATCTACCAAAAGGCGTTTGACCTGGACCTGGTGGACCGCATTTACATGACCATCGTCCACGCGGAATTCGAGGGCGACGCCCATTTCGAGGTGCCCGGCGGCAAGGCATGGCTCATCGGACACAGCGAGCGGCACCTCGCCGACGAGAAAAATCCATTTGCCCATACCTTCATCACCAAGGTGCGGCAACGCGAGGCGCCCCTGCAGCGGGCTGTTGAGGGGTAGGACCGAGGCGCCACCGTTGAACAAAAATAGCCGTAACTTGAGCTGCACAGCTGGATCCATCATGGACTACACGGACGAAATGCTTCTGCGAACTCGGGGCGACATCCCGGTGTTGTTGGTTTGCCCTGAATGCGACAGGGATACAGAGGCGCTAAAGGACTTTCATTTTGTGGATGAGTTCTTCAGTGCGATCTTCAAGTTCAAGTTTACAACGATGGACTATTTGGCTTGTCCACGTTGCATGCGCAGCCAGTTATTGAAAAGGCTCGGAGGGACCATCGTATCGGCAAATTTCTATTGGCCTTTCATTTTGCTACCGCATTACTCTTACCTACTGGCATTGACCGCGATTCCGGGGCACAGCAGGTCTGTGAAGAGGGAATTTACCGAGGCTTACAGGCTTGCGCTGAGGCGAAAAGCATGGGCAGAAGCAGATCATCTTGAGAGGATTCAATCTGGACGGGACGACAGATAGCGATGCCACAAGGCTATGCTTGCCCATTACATCGCTTTCAGATTCTCATTCACGGCCTCCATGAACACCGCCCGGAGGCTCCTGCGCTCCAATTTGCTCTTCGCCCAGAGTTGCATTTCGGTGAGTCCGAGGATCGGCACGGTTCCCGGCAGCTGATTTGACAGGGTTGTCAATTCATTTCCCAGTCGTTCCCATTGTTGCGCGATCGCCTCGGGGTCCGAAAGTCCCATGACCCGCTCCAAGCAGCGCAGCACCGACCGCTCAAATTCCATTTCCCGGGTGTGCGCCTCGAAATGCCGCTTGCCAGCACGTGTCAGGTACTCGATCAACTCCAAGTCTCCCAACTCGTATTGCAGCACGGATTGCAGGACCAGGGCAAAGTCTCGGATGTCGCGACGCACCTTGCGATGGGGCGTGTTCAGGACACGTTGCACGTACCGGAAGGCCACTTGATGCGCGTCCATCAGGAAGTTGGAGACCGCGAAATTGTGGAGGAAGGGGAGGACTTGGGCCACGCTCAGGTGACTGGCGTTCGCCTGCAACCACCGATCGATGTCTGGAATCAGGGAGGCCACCAATTCCAGGTTGCCGGTGTTCAATGCGGGCGTGAGCTGTCCGTGGAAGATCATCCGCTGGAAATGCCGGGCGGGTTCAGGGCCCATAGAGGAAAAATCAGGCACCATTTCCAAGTACCGCCGCGCTTCCATCCCGTCCATTTTGCTGTAAAAGCAGGCCGTCTGAAAGTAGTTGCAGATGGTGAGCAGGAGGGAGGCATGCTCGGACAACCACTCCGGGTGCTGCCGCCACTCCTCCAGCAAGGTTGCATACAGTTGCACTGCCTCAAAGGAGCGGCGGAGCAGCAGATGCCGGATGCCCAGGATATTGCAGGCCAGGGCCCGTTCCAGGTATCCCTTGAGCGCAGCCCAATTGGGTACCAGTGGCGAATCTGCCAGGGCTTCCACTTCAGCGTCCAATTGGTTGCCACGCGGTAGGGCATTGTGCCGCACCAAGCTCAGCAGCCGCTCGTGCCGCTGTCGCAGTTCCAGCAGTTGTTGCAGGCGCAGCAGCAAGTCCGACTCCTCCACGCACAGGGCGTTGATTTGGTCGGGGGGCAGTTGGATTTGGATCGCGCTCTGTATCCGCCATTCCCAATGCAGGAACTGTAGCCCTTCTGGATAGCGGCATCGTTGCAGGGCAATCGCCTTGTTGCGGGTGACCAGCCTCAGCGCTTGCGGGTACAATTGCTTGGTGTAAAGTTGCGCGACCTCATCGAGTGCGGTCCGCAGACGCGCATCCAGATCACGGTCTGCGTTCAGCAACCTCAGACTGTCCAGGATCAGGGACTTCAGTCGGGCGATGGAGGTGGGCAGGTTCCGTTGCAGAGGAGACTCTGGGGGCAGGGAGGCACCCTCCTCGCTGTTGCAGAGCCATTGGAAGAGCCGCACATGCTGGCTTTCCGTAGTCCCTGACCGCATTTTTCCCAGCATGCTCACTTGCCTGCGTTCGCTGGGACTCAGGATTTCCACCCATTTTCGCAATTCTTCGATGCCTTCCATGCCGCAAGATTGTATTGGCAATAATGGGGATTTTAGTCATTTGGTGCGGATATTCTCGATGGATTGACGGTTTTGATTGTATTGGCCGGGCATGAGGTTGGATTGGCAGGCTGTCGTTGACGTTGCAGCTTTGTAGCATCGATTTCACCAATGTTCAACCTTTTAATTATCAATCGTATGAGTAATCAGAATGCTATCGAGCCAAGCCAAACAATCATTCAGGTGATTTGGCAGAATCAGACGGGGATGGAGGTGCTTGTCAAATGGCCTGACGGCCATGAAACTGCCGGTGTTGATTTCGGTAACGGACTTGGTTGTGGACCTGCAAATGCGGCCTTGAATGCGGACGATATCCTCTCCTTCTCCGTCACTCCTTCCGACAGCACCGTCACTACTTCCGACAAAACCGTCAATGTTGACCTCAGATTTGAACCATCTCACAACGATGTGACTTCCTTTTCGGTATCATGTCCTGCCGGATCCCCTTGGGTGGCGGTACCATTCACGCGAGATCACGATTCTGGCCCATACACCATCACGCTGGTGAAGGAGGACAACGACGGATTCGTGATCGTGGGAACCGTGGAGCTCGTAGATACTTCCCATTTGCCCACCTGACCCTATTGGCCTCTCGGCCAAACCCAGGGCTGTGTTAGCCTGAAAACGCAAAGCCTTCCCCAAAGCTGATTGCAGGTCCTCGCGACCTTCAGGGGAGTCCTTTGCCCTCTGTTGAATGCACTTAAAGGTGGAGCCGTACCGCCCTTGACCAAACGGGCCCATTCCGCAGGGGCATGTCTGTGGAGCCTGTCCCGGTGAGGCGCGCCATCGGGGGCGGATTCCGAAAAGCCTACGAGTAGGAACGATTTCCCAACTATTCCAAGATCATGGCTGGTCAAAAGCAATTCATCAACAGGACCACGCAGTCCCTCAATGTCACCCTGCTCATTCGCCAGGGCACGGACATCAACAAGGTCTCCCTGGAGCAGGAGTTTCAGCTCGGGCCCGGCGAAACCAAGCTGGTCACGTACGGCAACTCCACCAACATCTACCTGAACGGCCTGGAGCTGCAGTGGAAGGACACATCCACGCAGTTCAAGGGCACCGACAGGCAAGAAGTCACCGCCACGGGCGTCGCGCCGACATTTGACTGGGTCCTCAACACCCACAGCGTCATCACCATCAATGGTGTATCCGGCCTGAACGTCACAGGCAGCAACTGACCTCGGCCCAAAGGCTGGCAAAGGCGGCTCGGACAGGTTCCGGGCCGCCTTTCTACTGCTGGGTAGGGCCATGAGCGATGAATGTTTTCCCATCGCCAAACACTTTGCTTCCTTTGCAGTTCGGTGATGATTGAAACCGATCGCAATTCATTGACAGCCTTGAAGACTGGCATTCTCCTCGTGAACCTGGGCACGCCCGACAGCCCAGCCACCCCCAACGTCCGCAAGTACCTCGTGGAATTTCTCACCGATGCCCGTGTGATCGACATCCCGGCCGTCCAGCGGAACATGCTTGTCCGAGGCATCATCGCCCCGTTCCGGGCGCCCAAGTCCGCCGCCACCTACCAAAAAATCTGGACGGACAAGGGCTCCCCCCTCATGTTCATCTCCCAGGAGCTGCGGGACCTCCTGGCACAAGAACTCGGCGACGCCTACCAAGTTGAGCTCGCCATGCGCTACCAAAGCCCCTCCATCGCCAGTCAATTGGAGAAGTTCCGCGGGCAAGCGATCACCAAGCTCAGGGTCGTGCCGCTTTTCCCGCAGTACGCCTCGGCGACCACGGGTTCCGTCCATCAAGAGGTGATGCGCATCGTGTCCACATGGCAGACCATCCCGCCCATCGAGTTCGTCAACAGCTACCCCGTCGATCCCGGGATGATCGCGACTTTCGCGGAACTGGGGCGGCAGCATGACATTGCATCCTACGACCACGTCCTGTTCAGCTTCCACGGCCTGCCTGAGCGGCAACTCATCAAAGCGGACAGCCACGGCATTTGCCTCCAATCCGAGACCTGCTGCCATACCTGGACCGATCGGAACCACTTCTGCTATGGCGCCCAATGCCATGCCACCGCAGTCGCCATCGCGAAGGAACTGAGCATCGACCCCGCCAAATTCACCGTCTGCTACCAATCCCGCCTTGGGAAGACCCCTTGGAAGCAGCCTTACACCAGCGACATCATCCACCGGCTCGCCGAGCAAGGCAAGAAGCGCGTCCTCGTATTCTGCCCGGCATTCGTCGCGGACTGCCTGGAGACGATCTTCGAAATCGGCGTGGAGTACCGCGAGGAATTTCAGAAGTTGGGAGGGGAGGAGCTGACCCTGGTCGAGGGGCTGAACACGCATCCCGGTTGGGTGCGGGCATTGGCTGGGATTTGTCGGGGGTGACCCATTGAGTTTCGTATTTTCAATTAACTTGGGGAGTCTTAGTCCCCTCTAAATGAAGTACCTACTCCTCGCCACGGCAATTTTGCTGGCTTTCTGCTCGTGCAGCAGCAACGAATCCAATTCCACCACCGATAGTACATTCGAGGATTCATTGCCTCCCAAGGATTCCTCTTCTCTGAATCAGCAGAAATCCTTTTTGGTCATCCATGGAAAGGACATCTGGGTGCGTGGAGTCCCAACGATGGACAGGTCGTCATGAAATTAAATAGAAGGCGACACTGCCGAGTTGATCGCTACAGATCCGGCACTGACTCTGATCAAAGGCAAGCGGATCATTGGCACCTCATTAGCTTCAGGAGACACGGGATGGGTTTTCGGAAGCCAAAACGAACCTGAAGTTGGATCCTTGGGGCAAGGAAGCACCCCGGAGCAGGCTTGGGCAGATTTCACCATGAAAAGAAGGGCGATTTGTGAATCCTTCAATGAGAGTTTGAAGGACGACCAGTATGGAGGAAGTAGCAAAGTGGTTCACGATTCTGGTGGCGTCTTCCAAATGCAGTATGGTTACGATGAACACAATTTCGACACCACATTCGTCTTTGGGATGGACACCATTGAATGCGCTTTGGATGCTGGATGTTGGCACCTTCTATGGCGCGGCTTCTTTCGCACTGGTCGGCAACCGTCTTTGCAGCCACCAAAACGGATGGCGAATGTCAAGATTGTTTCAGGAACAGTGATTGACCACGTCCAGGCCAATGACAGCCTATGGTTGATTGCCTTGTTCTACGACAAAAACTGTATGATGATGGGGTGGCAAAACGTCTTCTTATGGGCCTGGTCGCCAAAACTCAACACTCTGAATATGATTCAAGAGCTTTACAGTGGGTCCTGGGAGGCGATATTTGATGATGAATCCGGCGAGCAAGAGCCTGGGGACCATCTGGATAGCCTAAAGTTTCGAAAAGAAAAGGGAGCTGTCAACCTGAGGTTTTTCCATTCCCGATCAGAGCCCTCTGAATTGGTATGGAATACGAATATTGGACAATTCAAATAAGGGTTCCAGCTTAGCCGACCAATGGAGTTCGATCCTCTACCCATGACCTTCTCTTTTGCCTTTGGCTGGGACTTGCCATCGGCGAATTGCCGTAAAATCCATATAATTGAGAACCCAATTTGCCTCCCATGCAGACGTTTGCTCACAAATGGTTGTTTCCGATGGTCGCCATTCTAGTTGCCACCCAGCTCACCGGATGTTATAGCAGATGGGAGGAAACCGATTGCCATGAGCATGGCGAGTTCATCGAGGGCGACTGCGTTTGTGACCTGGGTTGGGGAGGATTAGGCTGTGATGTCTGGCTTCCAGATACTTACAAGGGAGCCTACGCCATCGAGGAAGACACTTGCCGTATCGTGCCTTGGGGAATGGATTCCATCGTCATCAGCACTTCATCCGTCATGCCCCGCGGTTTTTTCATCCATTGCAAGGCCTTCAAGTACCCGCTCACGGCCAATATTCCATGGCTGGATTACCAAGACAATATCCCTGAACAAGCCATTATGATACTCGATTCTCTCGGGAATGACTCCACCATGATCATTTCGGGATCACTTAACCATTGGTACCCAGATTCGGTGTTGCGCTTCACCCGAGGCAATGATTCCTGCGCGGCTTTTTTCCAGAGATATTGACTGATCACAACACCCGAATCAAATCCGCATCTTGCTCCTTCCAGATCGGCAATAGTCTTTCGCTCAGCATCTTCATGTTCGATGAAGGCACCCGGGGATACAGGTGATGCTCCAGGTGATAACCCAGTCCCAGGGTCAGCCAAGGAATGACCTTG
>JAXLVK010000131.1:0-13069 GCA_046329055.1 Bacteroidia bacterium | reverse complement strand
TCAAGAATTTAATACGAGGACGGGGTGACCACCGCAAGGTGGTTGCCTCGATTTTTTATGGGTACCCCTCATTTGGAAGAATGCAGCCGAATCCCCAGAAACGTCAAATTGAAAGAAAACGGAAACCAGTTCATCATGAGCAGTTTCCAAATTCCTTCCACACCTCCGATTTGGCAATCATGGTGCATTTCCTGAAATTGGGCGGCAATGAAAAACCTCTCCTCTCGAAACATTGCCGGGTTCCTGTTGCTGCTGGTTTCAGTGGGTTTGCTCATTCCTGGGCTCATGAATGACCTCCTCACCATGGAAGCCTCCTTCTCGATTCCATTGCTCGGGAAGCAGACGGTACTCGAGGAAACGCGGAGCATCCTGGGCACCATCGGCAGCTTGGCTGAAAACGGAAACAGTGTCGTCGCCTTCCTGATCTTGCTGTTCAGCGTGTTGGTTCCCTTCGCCAAGGCGATGATCATGGGCTTCGTCGCCATATCTGGTAGCCGCAGCGCATCGGTTCGGATGCACAAGTTCGTTGGCCTCATCAGCAAGTGGTCCATGGCCGACGTGTTCGTGGTGGGCGTGTTCATCGCCTTCCTCAGCATCAAGACCAATGAAAACATCCATGCCGAGCTGCACAGCGGATTCTATTACTTCGCCGCCTACTGCATCACCTCGATCCTGGCCGTGCAACTCATCCACATCCAGGAATCCCCCAATCGCCAAATCGTCGAAGGCGAATGACCCGATCGTCCATTGTTCATTATCCATTCCTAATTATTCATTGAAAAATGCTGTCTCCCGCTCAAGCAATGCTGATGGAAGCCGCCCAAAAGGCGGGTGTCACCGTTGAAAACCTGTCCAAATCCTGGAGCCAAGACGCTGTCCGGTACTCCTACAATGGCAAAACCGAGGTCATGCTAGAAGGCAACTTGATCGGAAGTACATCGGTACTGGCGCAGACCATCTGCAACGACCTGCCCGTGGCAAGGCAAGTCCTGCGCTCACTTGGGCTGCCCATCCCCAAGGGCCGTGTTTTTCACATTGACGACGCATCACCCGCCAAGGCGCAGATCCAAGAAGCGATCGGGGATTTCTGGGAGCAAGGCAAGATTTACCGCTGCCTGCCTGGATTCAGTGTCGATGGCCACGGCATCGCCTCCAACCTCCGGAACCTCGATGACCTGGAAATGCACCTCGATACATTTTCCGACGACTACGGGACTTGGATCCTGGAGGAACAGGTGGATGGCATCGACCTGCAAATCCTAGCCATTGGTGGAGAATTGGTGTCGGGCATTGTCCGGTCCGCCCTGCGGCTGGAAGGCGACGGCGTCCGCACCTTGGAGGAACTGATCGATGCCCACAACAGCATTGCTACAGGAGCGGATGTGGTCACGATCGATGCCGAGACCAGGCAACTCCTGCGTGATCAGAACATCTACCTGAGTGAACAGGTTCCTGCTGGGCAAAAGGTGCAGGTGAAAAACCCCGGAGCAGGCGGAGGAGGCACGGATGTCACCAACAAGCTCCATGCTAGCTATGCTGACTGGGTCAAACGCATCTGCGACACCGTCCAAGCGCCCATGGTGAGCCTGAACCTGAAAGTCTTCTCACCCGATGCAAGCCCCACGGGCAAGGCATACATCATGTCCATGAGCAGCAAGCCCGACTGGACAGCCTTCCAAAACGCCAAAGGCGGCAACTCAGGTATCGCTAAATTGGTCTTGGAGCAAATGCTCGGCTAGGAAAATGCACTGATTCGGCGCAATGCGGTATTTCGGAAACCAATTCCGTTTATTTGAGTTTCTCAAGGACGCTTGAGCGCGACGAGCATCTCGTCATCCCGCGCCCCGTCGCCGTCCCAGTCCATTTGGCTGCGCAGCAGCAGGCCCTTGCCATCCACTTCAGCACGGAAAGCAATCTTGGGGCTGCCCTCCACATTCAGCCGCATGTACAGGCTGTCCTCATAGTAATGCCAGAACCCAGCCTTGGCCTGCACAAGCGAGTCCTTCAGATTGAAAGTTTCCTCGCGGTAGCTGCCATCGCCATTGAATATGGTCAATGCCGGACGGCGCCCCTGCCCTGCTGCCAACTGTTTCGAATCGTAATGGATATGGTCGGGGCCGCCGCTGCCATTCTTGCTCACAATCGAGACATCCACCGTGCTCGCCTCCCATGGCCCGATGAAGGTCTTGGTATCCAGCCCCTCGGCTTGCGGTCCCGGACGGTTGCGGCAGGTCGCCCCGATGAGCATGATCGCCGTCATTCCTGCGGTGAGCATCAGGGTCCATTGGCTAGAGGTAGCCCGTCTAGTCGAGTGCATTGTCATTGCGGCATTTCGATTTCCTCCACAAAACTAGCCAATTCACCCCGAACCATCCGCTCACCGAATTGGTGTACCGCGCGAAAAGGCCTTACTTTGTCCCCGTGTTTCGGATTCGCTCCCGCATTGGAATGCTTTCTCGCTATGGCCTGCTGACCATCGGCTGCCTCCTGTGCCTGCGTGCCCAAGCACAATCCCCCAAGTCCGGCCCCGCGAACGTCGTCAAGATCAACCCGCTCAGCTTGATCGTCGCGACCTTAAATGTGCAAGCCGAGCGCCGCATCAGCACCCGTTTCTCCGCTCAAATCGGTCTGCAGCTTGGTCGGCCCAAACTGGGTGTCTTCGCCGAGAATCTGCCTGAGCCTATCCAATACAGCCTCTTGGGGCTCACGCCGGAGTTGCGGTATTACCTGAGTTTCCAAAAGCGAGCGGTTCCACGCGGCCCCTACCTCGCGACGTTTCTCCGACTCCAATCGGTGCGGATGCGCTACGGCATCCTGGCCTATGACCCGGACGAATTTGAGGATCTGCCGGTCTCCGTGATTGCCCACAAGAAGGCCATTGCCGGAGGGTTCCTGCTCGGGTACCAATTCATCGTGAAGGAGCACTTGGGGATTGACCTGTTTGTAGGACCGCGGTATGGGCATGCTGCGTCGCGCTACGAGATCAACTGCCCCACCTGCGACGGAGATGAACGCATGGCCGCCAAACCCGGGATGCGCTTCGATGGACTGGACCTGCGGGCAGGCGTCGCCGTGGGCTACGCCTTCTAGCAAAAGAAAAGGCCCACCTAGGGGGGCCTTCATTTAAGACGCGCTAATCGAGGGTGATCAGTCGGCGCTTTTGGAGTTCTGAACCTCCACGCGGATTTCTTGAGCAAGGTTCTTGAGGTCTTGCATCCCTTTACGAACACGGGTGCCAGCGGCTTTGTTGCCTTTCTGATAGAACTTTGCGAAGTCCTCCTCGAGGGACAGCACCAGAGTCTTCAATTGTGCGTATTTTTCCATTTTTAATAAGGTGTTTATGGCACATTTTGTGGATACCGAATCGAAACTACCTCTTTTTTGATTCACTGGAAACGCCTCCTATTTGCAGGAAACGGCATTTTTCGGAGGATAACTCATTTTTGACCGAATGCCGCAATTCGTCGAATTCTCACAACAAATTGATTTTCAGACCATTGTTCCAAAATGTCAATTTTAGTAGCCAGCGCCGCCGTTGTTCATAACTTATTTCCAAATTCGAAAAAATGCCCCGCCGCGACTCAAAGTGCTGATAATATTTGATTTGTGAAGGGATTTGCCTATTCGGCCCACTTGTTCAGGTTCGGAGTCCAGTCATAAGGTCGATAGCGAATTTTGCTATCAACCTGGACCTCGGGCAGGTATTTCTCCAACCAAATCAGCAACTTGGCCCTCCCGCCAAAGTCCCCCAGGTACATTCGGAACAGGCTGGAAAGCATCACCTTACCCTCCTCCACTTCCGTCTCGTTTTGGAGGAAGGCCACAGTTGCCATTTCCAACTCCGCCTCCACACCCTCCAATGAATAGTGTCGAATCGCCGGGCAGCTGTTCGCTCCGCAGTTGAGCGCAAAGTGAATCCGAGGGTCCAATTGATCCACCCGCAGCTGCTTTTCCCACCTTTTCGGGAATGGGTGCCGAGACCACCCCCTCGCCCACCAAATCCTCGACCTCCGCAGAATCCGATGCTCGATGTCGTTCAAGCTGAGCCGACCCCCACCCAATTCCAATTTTCTCTGGAAAAAATGGCGGATTCGCTGGTTGAGGCCCCAATCGCCTTGCGTCGGCATCCAATGCAGGTTCAGCGCATTGTAAACATTGATCCAGAAGGCCTTGCGTGCAGCGTCCGTGGTAAGGACAGCCTCCAAGTGGTCCGGGTTCAACGCCTTCAGGATACCCAAGGCAGCAGGATTTCGATCGTGATTCCGGGCGGCATCCAGCAGCTCCTGCGACAGCGACACCAATTCAGCAGCAGTTGGCAAGGTCTTTGCTTTGATACCCCTGTGGCCTCCCGCTGCCAATTGTTCTTGCATACTTCCAGTTATTGACTCAATAAATGTAAATTTGCTCCGCTGCCAAATTTTGGATTGCAAAGATGAGTACAAAATCGATGCGCTGTCTCAGGACAACCCTACTGCTCTTGTTCACCATTTTCGGCCTTAGCCAGCTGCAGGCGCAGAAGGTCAAGGATTACGAGTTCAACTTCAAGGTCAAGGGCCTGAAGGAAGGCGACACGACCATGCTCGCCTACTACCTCGGCACCAAGCAGTACATCAAGGACACCATGATTGTCCCCAAAAGCGGGATCGTGACCTACAAGGGGACCGAACTCGACGGCGGGATTTACCTCTTCGTGGTCCCAGGCATGAAGTATTTCGAGTTCCTCGCTGTGGAGCCGAAGGTATCGATGGAGACGGACCTTGCTGAAATGGTCCCCGCCATGAAGGTCAAGACAAGCGCGGAAAACACCATCTTCTTCGAGTATCTGAAATTCATCGAGCTCAAGCACAAGGAATCCGAAAAGCTTAAGCTCGAAAAAGACAATCCGAACACCACCGCCGACCGGAAGGCCGAGATTGAAAAAATCCTGGCGTCCATGGACAAGGAAGTCGTGGCGATGCGGGATAAGGTGATTGCCGAACACAAGGGGATGTTCGTGTCCAAGCTGCTCTACGCCTCCATGGAACCTGAAGTGCCGAAAGCACCCGAAGGCATGAGTGCTGATGACGTCAAGAAGTACCAATTCCACGAGTACAAGCGCAACTACCTCAAGTATGTGGACTTCTCGGACGACCGCTTGCTGCGTTCACCCATCATCCAAAACCGCATCAAGGAATACCTGAACCGTCTCACCGTGCAGCACCCTGACTCGATCATCCTGAGCATCGAGGACGTGATGAAGCTCGCATCGGCCAACAAGGAAGTCTTCAAGTTCTGTGTGATCACCATCACCAACATGTGGGCGAACAGCAAGCAGATGTGCTTTGACAAAATTTATGTCCACATGGCTGGCACCTACTACGTGAGCGGCCGCGCTGACTGGGTGGACAGCACGCAGATGAGCAAGATCAAGGACCGCTATTACAAGATGCTCTACAACAACTGCGATCGGAAGGCGGTGAACCTGATGATGAAGGACGTCAACGATCAGCCCAAAAACCTCTACGATGTGGATGCGAAATACACGGTCTTGGTGTTTTGGGCATGGGACTGCGGACACTGCAAGAAGGAAATGCCGCAACTCGTGGAGTTCCTCAAGGAGTACAAGCAGCATGGAGTGAAGATCTTCGCCGTCTCCACCAAGGAGGAGCTGGACAAATGGAAGGACTTCATCAAGGAAAAGGGAATGGAGGACTTCATCAACGTCGCCGACCCCGAGAACAAAACCAACTTCCGCATCTTCTACGACATCTATAGCACGCCCGTGATCTACCTCCTGGACAAGGACAAGAAGATCATGGCCAAGCGACTGGACATCTTCAACCTCAAGAAGTTTTTGAATCACGAGCTCGGATTGCCGGAACCCACTCCTGACCCGAACGAACAGCACGATGATGCTGCGGGTGGTAGCGGGAAATAATCCAGGCTCCTAGCGTCTCCGCTTCACATTCTCGGTCTTGTTGGAAAAGAGCCACTCGGCGAAGTTGGGCTCGGCGAAGACCTGTGGCCAGATATCATGGCGGCCGTCAGGGAATTCCGTGTAGCGCACCGCCTTGCCCGCCGCTTCCATGGCAGCTGCCATCTCGCGGGAGCGAATTACCCTCACGATGGGATCGCTGGCACCATGGAAAATCCATACCGGGGCCTTGATGGCGCGCTTGGCCTTGCGCGTGCTGCCACCTCCACTCACCGGGATGCCCGCAGCGAACAGTTCAGGATAGCCCGCCAACAGTGCCCATGTCGCAAAGGCGCCCATGGATTGCCCGCCGACATAGATCCGCGAATGATCAATCGGCAGGGTCTCACGCAGATTTTCAGTAAGTCCGACCGCCAACTTTAGATAGCTCTTGATCCGGAGGCTCGTAAAGCTGATCCAGAACTTGGAGCCGGGGCATTGTGGAACGAGCACGTAGCAAGGATACCGCTCTTGCAGTTCCTTGGCGGCAAAAAATGCCGGACCATGGGCATTGCCAGCGGTGAGTTGCTTGTGGTTGTCTTCGCCTCTGCCCTTCACGCCATGCAGCCACAGGACCAAGGGATACTTTTCCCCGGTTTGGACCTCAGGTGCATACAAGCGAAATGGCAGCACCTTGCCCGATTGCCGGAACTCTCCCGCTTGGTAGTGGGCAACCCAAGCCGGATCCTTTTTTCCGGGAGCGACGGCTTGCAAGGGGATTTTTTCGGGCATAGACTAGGATGAATGATGATGGACGCAAAAATATGGCGAAGCCAGAACTGCCCGGCAACCAATCATCCACAATCAAAATTGGATAACCCTGTGAAAAGTTCAGGGATCAGGGGATGATCAAGGTGTCCTGATCGTAGTGGTAGCCCGTGAACGCCCCGATCCCTCCGGTGACAGTGGAATGAATCGTTCCCGGCTGCGCGAAGGGATTGCCATTGGAACTCGTGGCGTCGTCCAGGCTGTTCAGGTAGCTCCAGTAATCATAGCTGATGTGGTAGAGTCGACTGATGATGGTGTCTCCTGGATTGAAGTCGAAGAGTGTGGCAATGGTGAACATCTCGCCGTCGCCGATGCGGTCGTCCAAGGTGAAGTCCAGCCACAGGGTGCCCTCGTTGTCGGGGTTGGGCTCATAGACCTTGCCCTTGAACATCGCGATCCGGTAGTAATTCTTCTCCCCAGCGATATCCGGCCAACGCACGGTCACAGAGGCCATGCTGTCGGCATTGTAGGAGGCGGTCATGGGCAGGAGCTCCGCCTTGGGCATGACATGGGCGGTACCCGTGATCTCACGGCCGTCCGGCACCTTCAAGGTCAGGCTGTATTCAGTATTGTAGTCCGCCGGAACGATGTTCGCTGAAGCGAAATTGAAGATCTTGAAGCCCTCCGGATCGACGAACAGGCCTTCCGTGAGCGTGTCATGGATGCCTGCATGCGAGATGATCACCTGCGCGCCCGTGACTGTGGGCGTATCTGTGCCCTCGAAAAAGCCCACGCTTTCGCTCACCAGCAGCCGGAACGGCTTTCCCACTTCCATGAAGCATTCGGCGACGATCTCACGGTCGTACTGCGGAATCTCGATTTCCACTTCCTTTTCCAAGTTGCAGCCCACTGTCGCAGTCGCCACCAAGAACCACAAGGCCAGTTGAATGTGATTGCTTTTCATTGTCTTAGAATTTGAAGTTCCAGGTGAGGGAAGGAATGATGGGGAACAAGCTTACCTGCTTGACCTTGAAGGAGGACAAGGTCGTCACGCCAGTTCCCGGAATGGTGGTAGTCTCGGTATCGAAGTAAAGGAAGTAGGCGTTGCGGCGGCTGTAGGCATTGTAGATGCTCAATGTCAAGTCGGATTCGCCCCACTTGGGTCGGAGGTTGTAGAGCAGGCCCAGGTCCATGCGGTGGTAGCTCGGCATGCGGAAGGAGTTCCGCGAGGTGTAGATCGGCACGATGTTCAAGTCATTGCCGGGAACGGGGTCCGTGGAAATCATCCATGCGATGGGCAATGTCACTGCGTTTCCGGTGCCATATACCCAGGTCGCGGACACGCTCAGGCGCTTTCCAAGGTCCTCCATGAGCACGACGGAGATGTCGTTGCGGCGGTCATAGCGCGGGTGGAACTTGAGTCCCTTGTTGATATCGTCAAATTGCCGCCAGTTCCAGGCCAGGGTATAGCCCACCCAACCGCTCATGCGATCAAAGAAGCCATTGCCGGAGCCGCGCTTTTTCTCGAAATACAGCTCATTCCCGTAGCCCCAGCCCTTCCCGAAGACGAATTCATCGTCAAGATTGGGGTTGAAGAAGATTTGGGCGCCGTCACGGAAGTCCACTTGCCGCTTCATCCATTTATAATACACCTCGTCGCTGAGCAGGAATTGCTTGCCAATGAGGAAACTCGCGCCTGCGGCGACCTGGTCGGAGCGCTGCGGCTTGACCACCTTGTTGGAGGGGTACCACATGTCCGTGGGCAAGGAGGCACCTGCCGTGCTCACCATGTGGATGTATTGGAACATCCGGGCATAGGCAGCCTTGACGCTGATGCGCTCGTTGATGCTGTATTTCATGGATGCGCGGGGCTCCAATCCCATGTACAAGGTATCCCCGCCGACGAAGCCCGAGAGGCGCAGGCCGCCATTGATCGAGAAGTCTTCGTTCACCTTGACTTCATCGTTCACGTAGGCGCCCATCTCGTTGCCGTAGAAGTCCTGCCCGCTCTTGAAGTTCACGGTTCCGTCTTCGCTTGAGGCATTGAACCGGCCCACGGCAAATGTATGATAGGTGTAGGCGATGCCAGCCTTGACATTGTTGTGGTCGTCGGGCTTCCAGAGCAGCTGCGATTGCCCCGCAAAGTCCTGAATCCCAGATGTCAGCTTGAACTTGAATTGGGAGAATGTGTTATCGAAGGCATAGTCATAATCCGAAAAGGTCCCCATCGTCTTCCAGAGCAGGCGGGAGTTGAAGGCATGGCTGTAATCCACGACCCCGGCAAGGTTGCCCCATCCCAGCTTGAAATTGAAGTCACCCGTGTCAAACTTGAACTTGTCGCGGCCCCCGTAAAAGCTCGCCACGATTTGGTCCCTGGGGGTGGGCTTGATGGTGAGCTTGCCGTTGAAGTCATAGAAATAGTAGTCCGGGATCGGGTTGTAATTCGGTTTGTCCTCCTTGATCTTGTTCAGCTGCCGGGTGAAGATGTCGAAATAGGTCCGCCGGCCCGCCACCAACAGGGAGACCTTTTCCTTCACGATGGGCACCTCCAAGGAAAGGCGGCTGGAAATCAGGCCTACGCCACCAGAGCCGGAAAACTTCTTCATGTTCCCCTCCCGCAAGCCGATGTCGATCACCGAACTGAGCTTTCCGCCGAACTGGGCGGGATAGCCACCTTTATAAAGGGTCACATCCTTGACGGCGTCGCCATTGAATGTGCTAAACAGGCCGAAAAGGTGGGTGGGATTGTAAACAGGTGCATTGTCCAGCAGGAACAGGTTCTGATCCGGGCCACCGCCGCGCACATACAATCCTGAAAGTCCCTCCCCACCGGATTGCACGCCGGGCTTGAGTTGCAGGGTCTTGATGATGTCCACCTCACCAAACAATGCAGGGATTTTCTTTGCTTCGACGATGGTGAGTTTGTCGGCGCTCATCTGTGTGCTGTTCAGCTTTTCCTTGAGGGAATTGCCTTCGATCACCACATCGCCGATGGTCGCCCCGGTCTCTTCGAGCTTGATATCCAGGTCGATGCTCTTGCTGAGTTGAAGTTGTTTGGTGACGGTTCCGTAGCCCGTGAATGTGAACACCAATGTGACCGTGTCCGCTGGCAATTGCAGCGAATAGCCCCCCTTTTCGTCGGTATAGGTCCCGGATTTGCGTCCAGGAGCATAGACACCCGCACCTGCGAGGACATCTCCCGTTGCAGCGTCTCGAACCTTCCCCTTCACGGTCACCTGTGCGGCAGCCGATCCGAAAAGTATTGCAATAGATGAAAACAAGGCGAGGAAAGCGGTGCCAAGGCGATGCATCGAGCGAGAATCTAGTGTTTACCCAAGTAAGCGGCTAATTTATTCATTCTCCCCCAGAGTACCTGTGGATATTGTCGGTGGTATTGTGAATATTTTGTATCTTCGGCTCAAGTAATCCTTTTTGAGAAAAATGCGCACAAAATCATTGGTGCTTTGGAGCCTGATCCTGGTTTTTGGTGGTGCCGGGTTGACGAGTAAGGCTGTGGTGGTGAATGCAAATCCTTCGGTCGTGGCCATGGAACTGCCGGGCGGCGGTGGCGATGACAAGGAAAAGAAGGAGAAAAAAGGCGGCAAGGGTGAAAAGGACGAATCCACCAAGGATGCCAAGACCCGCGACGTCTCCTCCAAGCCTCAGCAGCATGCGCGTCTTTCCGCAAAGACTGCCAAGCAGACCACCAAGTACACCCAGAAGGAGATCATGGGCCGTGCCAAGGTGAGACTCTTCTTCCACAACACCTTCAATACCAAGTATGGCCGACCAGTCAACTTCCGGAGCACCGGAGCAAGGAACCGCTGGAGCAAAGGCCGCCGCTGGTAATTCCCCATCCAAGCGTCAAAAAAGATGGCGGGAGTGGCGTAATCGCCTCCTGCTTCTGACGATTTCCTCGATTTTCGCCCTCTTCCTGGGCGAAATGGTGCTGCGTTGGGCGATGTTCAATGGTGGCCCCGGTCTCAAGGGATTCAAGAACGCCGAAAGCTACTTCTATACTTGGGATGAAGGCTATTGGCGGCTGATCCATGATTTCGATACCGTCAGCAGGGCTCCCAAACATCCGCATCCCCGGCTCGGTTGGATGGAGCGGCTCAATCCCGGCAGCCTCTTCCATCAAGATGGGCCACGAGTGGGCAGACGGCGCCCCGTCTTGCTCTACGGCGATTCCTTCAGCGCTTGCATCGACTCCGTGCAATGCTTCGAGGACATCCTGAACACCGATTCCGCATTTTCACTGCAGCACTACCTGCTCAACCATGGCATGGGCGGCTACGGCGTTTGCCAGGCTTCCCTCCTTTGCCGGGCGACTGCACCGCATTACCAGAAGCCTTTGGTCGTGTTCGGTATGCTCACCACCGATGTGGAACGGACGATCCTGCCCTTCCGGGTCGGCCAAAAGCCCTACTACGACGTCGAAGGTGGCGAACTGCAACTCAAGGGTTATCCAATCGACTCAAGCACCCAGAATTACCTCGACACCCATCCACTGGGCACGACTTCCTACCTGTTTCGCCGCTACATCAAGAGCAAGCTCAACATCGTTCCTTATCGCATCAAGACCTGGTACGATGGCAAGGAGAAATCCATCGACCATATCCGCGAGGTCAATTCCCTGCTCATCCATCACCTCGCCGCCGAACTCCGCGCACAGGACATTGAGTTCATTTTCTTGGTTTTCCACTTCGAGGACGACATGATGTCCCCCAAGAGCGAGGAGAATTGGTACGATCAGTTCCTCCGGAAGACATTGGCGGACAATCAGATCCCTTACATCTGGTCCAAGGAGATCATCCGGAACCATCGTCTGGCGCATCCCGAAAACAGCCACGACGACTACATCATCCCCGGCGACGGTCATCCGACCACGCTCTACAACAACCTGATCGCGGCGGAGATCAAAAAGGAGGTCTTCAAGCGCGCCCTCCCGGAAATTCCTGCCTTGGACAGCGCGAACATGAACCTGTACGAGGCAAGGGCTTGGGCCAATTACCGAGACCTCTCGCTGGACTCCGCAAAGCTCAATGACCTGAAAGTGAAAGCCGCTGCCAGCAACATCAGCCTGGAAGAGCAGGTTTGGAAGGATGCCTATTACCTGATGAACGATCAACTGAATGGTTCGGCGCCCTTCCAACCGGATGGCGTCTTCGACGGCAAGTGGCGTTTCCAGAAATGAAAAGGCCGATCAACTGACCGGCCTTTCTATGGTTATCGGGGAAAACCCGAATCAGATCACATCCAACACGACCAACAGGGAGAAGATCACACCCGGCAGGAAGAAGCAGAGGGTGAGGATCAATGAGATCCAGAAGTTGGTGGTGATGCCTTCATAAAGTCCAACCGCCAATGGTGGGATGAAGAAGCACAGGATCACCAGCAACACGGTCATGTCGTCGGCCAAGGGCGCATCAGGAGCAAGGCTCTTGGAGTCGCGACGGTAGTTCTTGACGGCGTTTTTCAGTTGCTGACGGGTCTCCTTCTTGGTGGCATGAGACTTGGACAACAGAGCAAATTGAGCATCGGACACGGCATTGTCAGCCTCGGGCTGGGTCTGCTTGCCGATTGGCTTCTTGGAATCGGTATTGGTGGTGTTTTCCACGATCGGAGCTTCCGGAGAGGCTTCCATCTGCTGGACATCCACAGTCACCGGGCCACCTGCCTGAGCGGCTGGGGTCAACAGGGCACCTTCCTGCTGCGGATGCTGCTGAGCGGCCTTGCCTCCGCCTCCCATGCCTCCGCCGGGAGCAACAGCCCAAGCCCCCTGTGCCACACAGAGCGCGAAGACAGCAGCAACCAACATTCGATACATCTTCATAGTCGTTTCGACAGATATAGAAACAGTACTTCACTGCTTCTGAAAACGAATTAAAGAGTTTCGCCGAGCCTATCCAAAGTCCGCCGTGGATAGTTATCCACAATTCATGCCGTTTCAGTAACAAAAACACCCATCCAAAACACCCATTGATAACAGATTTTAAGAAATCCTGCCTTGAGATTTGCAAATTCTGAATGAATACCGTGGATAGGGCTTCAAGCCAAGCTGATAGGCATTGTGGATAACGTCAGAGGGGATGTAAGGTCTATTCACGTTTTTTAAGGTTTTCGTGAAACTCGGGCCACTGGACTGTGGATATCCATTGGCTGCTTATTCATTCGATGCCGTTCACATTCACCGAGTAGCGGCTAAATTTGCCCTCATCACCAATTCTCGACCCAAGACCGCATGAACTCCTCCATCGAATCCATCCCATCGAATGCCGCCCCAACTTGGAAATGGGTGCGCATCGCCTTGGGCAGTTTGCTGCTCTTGCTTGGAGTGGGGCAAGCCTACCTGATGATGAGTCCCGCATTGGAACTGCTGGAATTCGTGCCGCTTGGGTTCCTGAT
>JAXLVK010000130.1:0-13276 GCA_046329055.1 Bacteroidia bacterium | reverse complement strand
GACTGGGTTGAGCAAATACCTGGGCGTTTTTGACTCCTTGGAGTCAGCATTCCCGGCGGGGCCCTACAGCAACAAGGTCACGGCCCTGGCCGTGGGGAACCAAGAATTTTATATCGCCCCGGAAGGCAAGGCGGGCGCCTCCGCTCCCGCCGGCAATGCCGATGGGTTCTGGCACTTCAATCCCATGAAAGGCTGGCACCGCTTCGATGTCGAGGACGAGCTGGGCAGGGACTCCGTTTGGGCGGAATTCGCACGGGCATACTACCAGCTCAAGGACAGCGTGGCCTACCTGGGCAGCTGGAACCACGGCCTCATCCGGCTCAAGGGCGGACGCATCACCCATGTCTGGACGCCCAAGAACTCCAACCTCAATGGCGGCGTGGGCACATCCATCCGCGTCAGTGGCATTGCAGTGGACAAGGACCAAAACGTCTGGGCCACAGGCATCGTCGCAGATTACAACCTGAACGTGTTCAGCTCCACTGATTCCGTTTGGTATCCCTATTCCATCCCCAGCATGTACCCGATCGGGATCGTGATCGACGACTGGGGCAACAAGTGGATCAACAACCAAGGCGCTGGCATCACGGTTTACAATGACGGCGGCACCCTCGACCGCACCAATGACGACAAGCGCAAGAACCTCACCTCCGAGATCGGAAGGGGCGGCCTGCCAACCAATACCGTCTATACCCTAGTGAAGGACCTCCGCGGTCAAATCTGGGTCGGCACGCTGGAAGGTGTCGCGGTCTTCGCCAATCCGAGCGCGGTCTTCAACACGACATTTGCGGATGCGAGCTGCCCCGTGATCGAGGGCTATTGCCTGCTCCGGGACCAGAAGGTGAACACCATCGCAGTGGACGGCAACAACCGGAAGTGGATCGGCACCGACAATGGCCTCTACCTCGTGAATCCGCAGGGCAACAAGCTCCTGGAGCATTACACGATCGAAAACAGCCCCATCTTCAGCAACCAAGTGGTGGAGCTGCAGATTGATCAGCAGACCGGGGAGATCTTCATCGGAACGAGCAAGGGGACGCTGAGCCTGATGGGCGAGGCCATTGGTGGGCATGAAACCAGCGACAGCGTCTATGTCTATCCCAACCCAATTGTGGAGGACTATGACGGTCCTATCGCCATCACCGCGACCTACAAGGATGTGGAGGTGAAAATCACCACCGTCTCAGGCAGGCTGGTGCGATCACTGAACGCTTTGGGCGGGCAAGCCGTCTGGGACGGAAACGATGCCGCTGGCAACAGGGTCACCCCGGGAATTTACCTCGTGATGGTCGCCGACAAAGAAGGCGCAAACGCTGGCGTCGCTAAACTTGTGGTCTTGGAACGCAACCCATGAAAATTCTCTTCCTCAGCTCAGAAAACCTGCGCAACACCATGTTCATCAAGGACTTGGTGTGGAACCTGAAAGGTGCTGGCAAGTGCATTCTCATTCACGACCATTTTGGCTCCGTCTCGGACACTCGATTTGTGACCAAGCGGCTTTCCTCCCTGTTCAGTGAGGAATTGATCGCCACCGTTGCCTTCTCCGGCGACCAAAAGCGGCTCATGCATCAGGCAGAGGACGGCATTTTTTCCCTTCAGCTTTCCACCATCTTTGAATTGCTGGAGACGGTGGATATGGTGATCCTCAACGCCATTGGTATCGGGCCGGAGGAGGAAATCAAGCAGTTCCCTGCTCGAACCTGGGTCGATGCACTCAGGAAGTACGAGGAAATCGAGGGCGTCTATGTTTTCTCGAAAAATGCCCGCTCCCCGCTGGTTGCGCAGCCACGCCTCGTCCAGTCAGAAGCCGATGTCGCCACCTTGCGCGAGGCATTCGCCGAGGAAAATGCCACCATGGACCTCGCCGTCATGCTTGCCCCCTGTGTCCTCGCCGCCCCCTCCAATTTCAAGCAGGCTCTGACCCCGCAGCCATGATCCGCAAGACGGAGGCGATCGTCCTGAACACCCAAAAATTCGGAGACAGCAGCCTCATTTGCTCCATGTACACCCGCTCATACGGGAGGCAGAGCTACCTCGTGAAGGGCTACCGCAGCGTCCGCGCACGCAAGCGGCACAGCTACTTCCAGCCGATGAGCATCATCGACATCGTCTTTTACCACAAGGAACAGCGCGACCTGCAGCTCATTTCCGAAAGCAGCAACCGATTTTTTCTCCAGACCCTGCAAACGGACCCGGTCAAAATCACCCTCGGCATGGTTGTGATCGAGGTCTTTCACCTGACGGTGAAGGAGCAAGAGTCCAACCCGCCCCTCTTCGAATTCCTAGGCAGAATCCTCACGGAACTCGACCGGAAAGACAATCACCTCATCCATATCTTCCTCCACTACCTCGTCCAGCTCAGCGGCTACCTCGGTTTCATGCCGAGCGACCTCGTGGAAGATGCCACTCAACCCGTCCATTTTGACCTGCGCAACGGCACCCTGACCAATGCCCCCCTCCCCGACCCCGGCGCGAGCTTGGTGCTTGCATTTGCCCGCCTGCCCCTGGATCAATGCGATGCCATTCCCCTGAGTCAGCTGGACAAGCAGGACGTACTTGCAACGATGATGGAATACTACCGCATCCACCTAGACGGATTCAAGATTCCGGCTAGCCTCGGGGTGTTTCAAGAAATATTCGGGAAATAGGAAGTGATCCAAACAAAAACGAGACCATGGGGTCTCGTCAGCATTCGTCCCATCACCTGATCAGATGACTGAAACCCTTTTGGACTTGTAGCGGTCGCCATTGCTGACTTCCACGGTGTAGATCCCTTTGGGCAACTTGCTCAGGTCCAAGGAAATCTGCTTGCTGCCAGCGAAGGGAGAAATGGTTTCGGAGTACATCTCCTGACCGATCAAGCTGTAAACCTTCAACTGCAAGCCCAAGGACTCACCGAAAGTTTCCATGGTGAGGGTAAGCTGACCTGAAGTAGGGTTGGGATAAACGGTAAACTCCTTGAGGAAAGTGGGTTGCGCTGCAAAAACCTCATCCGGAACCAAGCCAGGCTGGTTGGCGAGCAACCCCTGTGCGAGGAATAGGAAGGGCAATATGTAGAGCAACTTTTTCACCGTGAGCTAACCGCTTTTGGTAATCGATACGTGAAAATAGGCATAGGGTTTAGCACATGCAAATGTGGAGGGAAAAATTTTTGAATAATTTTGACCCGCAGCCTGCGCCACCGCTGTGGTGATCTTCGCACACCAGGGAGGAAAGTCCGGACAGCGCAGGGACTCCCGCTACCTAACGGGTAGGATCCGCGCAAGCGGAGACGGCAAGTGCAACAGAAAGTAAACCGCCTTGTTGCTCTGCGATGAGGTAAGGGTGAAATGGTGGGGTAAGAGCCCACCGGTGTCCGTGGCGACACGGGCAGCCAGGTAAACCCCGGGAGCTGAAAGGCCATGTAAACCGGCGATGCCTGCCGCAAGGCGTTCCCATCCATGCGAAGGGTGTAAGCGGAACGTTGGCAGGTGGTAGGGTGCCCGCCCGAGCCGGAGGGTAGGCCGATCGAGCCGGCAGGTGACTGCCGGCCTAGATAAATGGTGGTGACCCCGAGCAATCGGGTGACAGAATCCGGCTTATAAGGTTGTCTTGAATCCCGCCTCACCGCGGGATTCTTGTTTTTCCGGGTTTGGAATTCGGCGCGCTCCTCTTATATTGATGATCCATTCGTCGTGCAAATGCAGGGAATATCCAATGATACGCTGGCACAGTTCTATGAACTTTCGCTAGACCTCTTCTGTCTCGCGGGAGAGGATGGATATTTCAAATACATCAACAAGGCCTGGGAAACCTGCCTCGGCTATGACCGGGAAACCCTCCTGTCGCGGCCGTATTTGGAGTTTGTCCATCCGGACGACAAGCAGGATACCCGCGTGGAGCAGCAGCGCCTTGCCTCAGGAGCACTTGTCCTGGACTTCGTGAACCGCTACCGTGCCAAGGATGGTTCCTGGAAGTGGCTCTCGTGGAAGGCAGCCCCCCAACCCAGCGGGGAGATCTACGCTGTGGCGAGGGACATCACCACCCAAAAGGAGGATGAACGGGCGACCAAACTCCTGATGCGCAAGCTCGAACTCAGCAATCAGGAGCTGGACCGGTTTGCCTACGTGGTTTCCCATGACCTCAAGACACCGCTGAGAGGCATCGCCAACCTGGCCGAATGGATCGCTGAAGATCTGGGAGACAACCTGCCCGAGCATGTGAAGGAACACATCGACATGATGCAGGAGCGGGTGGAACTCATGCAACAGCTCATCGATGACATGCTCCGGTATGCCCGCACGGGCCGCAGCGGCCACGAACTGGGGCCTGTGGATGTCAGCCAAATCATCGATGAGATCCAGGGGATGATCGACCTCCCTGAGGGGTTCGAATTGCGGAAGCAGGAAGGCCTGCCCACCATCATGGGGGTCCGGCTGGAGGTGTTGCAGATGTTCCAAAACCTTATCGTGAATGCGATCAAGTACCGCACCTCCGACGAAGGCTGGGTGAGCGTGCGCGCCGAAAGTGATGGCCCATTCTGGCGCTTCATTGTCTGTGACAACGGCATCGGCATCGACCCCAAGTTCCATGATCGCGTCTTCGAGATTTTCCAGCGATTGGGCGACAGTGCGGACATCGAAGGCAATGGCATCGGCTTGGCGGTGGTGAAGAAGATCGTGGAGGCGATAGGTGGCAACATCCAAGTTGAATCCGATGGAAAATCGGGCACCTGCTTCACCTTTACATGGCCCAAGCGCCCTGCCGAGCGAGTTGGTCGCTGAGCCCTAGGCATTCATCCTACCCCATTTTCAGTCCATTTGAGCAAGCCGCTCATTCATCGTAACAAAAGTTACTTTGGTCGAAATTCCGATTCATGGTATGCCTCGAAGGCTAACTTTATTCTCATAGGGATCACAGGAGAACTGGTCACTGCTATGGTAATGGTTGACATTAAACGCGGCTTACAACTCTTGCATGTCGATGACGATGTGGTCGATGCCACTAGTCTGAGGCGGAGCTTGGACAAGCTCAAGCTGAGTCATCAGTTACGTCATGCCGCCAATGGACGCAAGGCCTTGGACATGCTGCAGCAAGACCCTGCCTATCGCCCGGATGTCATTCTTCTGGACTTGAACATGCCCGTGATGGGTGGTCTCGAGTTCCTGAAGGAACTTCGCCAAGACTCCCGGCTCAAATCCATCACCGTTTTCATCCTGAGCACCTCCGACTTTCCGCCGGATGTATCTGCCGCCTATTCACTGAATGTGGCAGGATACCTGGTGAAGCCATTTTCCTCATCGGAGTTCAACATCATGCTCGATCAGCTCTTTCGGTTGCTGGCCGTGTACGAATTTCCCTGATTACGCCGACTTGTCTATCTTCACGCAGAGGCAGCCCTGATCGCAGCGCATTGTATCCCAATGCCATCGCCTCGGCACAGTCATGGAGAGCATCAAGCGGGACATCCTCATTCTCATCATCGATGACGATCCACTGGATCGCAAGGCACTGAGTCGCGCCCTGCTCAAGCTCGGCTATGCCATGAAAATCGAGGAGGCCTCCTCCTATTCCGAGGCCATGGCACAGGCCCCCAAGCAACAATGGGATTGCATCTTCATGGACTACCTGCTCCCCGGTGGCGATGGGCTGGACCTGCTCTATGAGTTCAAGCGGATGGGCATACGGTCCCCCGTGGTGGTGGTCACCTCACAGGGCGACGAAAAGATCGCAGCTGAACTGATGCGGGCGGGAGGCGCGGACTACATCACCAAGAACCTCGTGAGTTCGGAGATGGTGTCCAATGTCTTGCGCGGCGCCATCCGCACATTTCGCATCGAGGAGGATCGCAGGGCGACATCGGAGGCGCTTGCCGAGTCCGAGGCGAGGCTCAGGGAGGCACAGCGCATCGCCAACATTGGGAGCTGGGAATACCTGGCAGCAACCGAGGAGGAATTCTGGACGGAGCAGGTCTTCGACATCTTCAAGCTCCCCCACAACGGTACCGGGCACTGGCCCAAATGGACCTTTTTCAAGTACCTCCATCCTGCTCATGCGGAGGAATTTGGCAGGGCATTCCAGCGCTGCCTGAGTCGGGAGATCCCCTTCAAGCTGGACCTGAAGATCATCCGGGGCGACGGTGCCGTAGTTCCCGTGGAGCTCCAAGGAAAGCCGGTTCTGGACGATTCAGGCAACGTGGCAAAATTGGTGGGGACGATCCAGGACATCAGCGAACGCAAGCGCGTAGAGGCGGAATTGATGGAGGCCAAGATGCTCGCCGAGCGCAATGCCCAAGCCAAGCAGGAGTTCCTCGCCAACATGAGCCACGAGATCCGCACGCCGATGAATGCCATCATGGGCTTCGCGAGGTTGCTCCTGGACGCTCCCCTGGACAGCACGCAACGCGAATACGTGCAAGCGATCAATACCTCCGCCGACTCCCTGCTTGCGATCATCAACGACATCCTCGACCTGTCCAAAATCGAGGCAGGGAAGATGCCATTTGAGGCGAGCGTGTTTGACCTGGTACAGCTCCTGCAAGAAATTGAGGCCGTGCTGAGCGTCCGTTTCCAAGAAAAGGGGCTCGATTACAATCTCAGCATCGGTCCGGGCGTGCCCACACTGCTCGTGGGTGATCCTGCGCGCCTCCGGCAAGTGCTGATGAACTTGGTGGGAAATGCCCTGAAATTCACCGAAAAAGGCGAAATCAACGCCGAGGTGAAGCTGATGATCGAGGATGGGAATCGAGTTCGCCTGCTCTTCGAGGTCTCAGACACTGGCATCGGAATTCCGAGGGACAAGCAAGCCACGATCTTCGAGAGCTTCACACAGGCGAGCAGCGACACCACCCGCAAATACGGCGGTACCGGCTTGGGACTCGCAATCAGCAAGCGCATCGTGGAGCAGAGCGGCGGCCGCATCGGAGTGGACAGCGAGGATGGAGATGGTGCGACCTTTTTCTTCGAGATGCCATTTTCCCTGCCGACCGATGATGAAGCCGTGGGCACCCTGCGCGAAGCCGCGCCCAGCGCAGCTGCAACCCGACCATTGAAGGTGCTGCTCGTGGAGGACAATGTCCTGAATCAGCGCCTCGCGACCATCATCCTCACCAACCTTGGGCATTCGTTCACCGTCGCCAACAATGGCAAGGAGGCCCTCACCTTGCTGGAACAGGAGCGGCCGGATGTGATCCTGATGGATGTGCAGATGCCCATCATGGACGGACTGGAGGCTACTCGCCTCATTCGGCAGCACCCCGATCTTGAGCTGCGGAACGTGCCCATCATCGCGCTCACCGCCCATGCGTTGCGCAGTGAGATCGACCGCTGCCTCGCCGCTGGAATGAACGACTTCCTTTCGAAACCCTTCCACAAGGAGGACCTGATCGCAAAGCTCAGCAATCCATTTCCCCAAGTCACCCAGCCATCCACAAGCTCCGAGTCGGAAACCAATGGGGAATTTGCCATGAACCTATCGGCACTCGATGCCATGGTCGGCGATGACAAGAAATTGCGGAAGGAAATCGTGGACATCTTCCTCCAAGAGGTCCCCAAGGCGATGGAAAACCTGGAGGAGGCCTTTCGGGCTGGCGATTACGAGGCTATGCACCGGGTGCTGCATGCCGTGAAGCCCTCCCTCCTGCTGTTTGGGGTACCCGGCGCCAAGGACCTGATCGAAGCGGCAGAGCAGGGATTCCGCGACCGCGAGTCGTTGAAAGACCTGCGCTCCGTCGTGGAGCGCATCCAACTCGGAGCCAGAGCCTGCTGCACATCTTTGCAAATGGAGGCTCCCTCTTCTGGCAGAACCTAGGCGAATCCGACACCTTCCCCGCCTTCAAATGCGAAGGCGCAAAGGGCCGCAAAGCTCTGGTTGGCTTTGGGATCCTTTGCGCCTTTGGAGGTTTCTGGTCGAAACCCGGGGCTGCCCAAGCAGCTGACTCAGAACTTGTAGGAGAAGCCGAGGCCGAAAATCTCCTTGGCTTGGAGAATTGGGCGCTTGTGCTGAATCGGCTTCCCGTTGCCGTCCAGGATCAAGGCACCGTTCGCGTCGGTTTCGAAAACGGGGGCGCCTGTCTTGGGATCAACCTGACCGACAGCCACATCATGGTCATAGATCAGGTCCACGAACAGGTTTACCACGATGTACTTGTTGATCTTGGCGACCAGGGCATTCGTGGAGCGGATGTCGATGTTCTGCGGACGGTCGATGTAGTTGCTGAAGAGTTCCAGGTTGCTCTCCAATCCCACATTTTTCATGATGTCCTTCTTGAACTTGGCCTTGACGGTCGCGCCGAACTCCATCCGCAGGTTTTTCATGGAACCGGGGCGAAGGTCGCCATTTTCGTCGCGGCTGTTCACCCCGAAGGCACCGACGTTTGCGAGGCTGTCATCTGTCACAACGGTGAGCTTGCCTGAGACTGGGGAAACGAAGACGGAGAGCCAATCGGTGGGTTTGAAATCCAGACCAGCGGCGAGGATGAGGTATGCCGGAGCCAGGGCACGGGAAATGTACACAGAGTCACCCGGCTTAGCGTAGCCCGGGGCGAATTGCGTGCGGAAGGTGGCAAGTCCCGAGTAGAAGACCCGCTCGCTCCAAGCCTTCTTGCCGTATTTGGAGTTGAGTTCGACCTTGTCCTCAGCCTTCGTGATCGGCCCCTTGGGGTCGTAGATGAAATTGTTCTTGAGGAAGCCGTAGGCGAGGTCCAGGGAATTGTCCCAAGCGCTGTTTTTGCCCTTGCGGTTGGCGAAAAGGTTCAGGTTGCCGATGAGGGTCATGTTGCTCTGACCGCCTGCGGCCCAGTTGGAGAGGGCGACTTGGTTGAATGTGAGGCCACCCATGCCGCCCTTGGTCCAGGGCTTGGGCATGGTGTCTGCTGGAGCAGCTGCGTCTTGAGCTTGGGCAATGGAAAAGAGGGCCGTCATCAGCCCCAAAAGGAGAAAACGAAGCTTCATGTTGTTGTGAAATTTGAGGGAGTAAGGGTAAACTGTCGCGCCACGTTTTTTTGCGCGTGGGCGCAGAGTGTCATTCATGCATTCATCAAAATCAGACAGCAGATGACGGGTAGCGATTGGCAGGTTTCCGCCATGCGCTACGCGCCATCTGCTTACTGCAAAGGATTGGCAACCAGCATGCTTCATGCAAGTGCCTGCCTCGGATCAATTCTTGCGGTTGACGAGGGCGTCGCGGATTTCGGTGAGGAGCACTTCTTCCTTGGTGGGCGCGGGAGGAGCGGCAGGAGCAGCAACTTCCTTCTTCTTCAGGGCATTCATCCCCTTGATGAGCATGAACATCACAAACGCGATGATCAGGAAGTTGATCACGGCCCCGACAAATGCACCAATCATGATCAGGTTGGGCTTACCGTCCGCAGTCGTGCCAAGTGTGATGGTGACATCGTTGAAGTCCCCCGTTTGGAAGATCAAACCCACCAAAGGCATAAAGATACCATTGATGAAGGCGGTGGTCACCGTGGCAAACGCAGCACCGATCACGATACCAATTGCCATGTCCACCAGGTTGCCACGCATGGCGAAATCCTTGAATTCTTTTAACATTCCCATAATGCTTTCCGATAAATAGCTAACAAACGTTCTTTCATGAACCAATGGCCACACCTGCGGGCCATTCTCTGCAATATTTGAGTTTAGGGATCAACAAACGCCGATCTTCGATGAATTATAGCCATTCTTCGACGAACTGCCAAAAATTGGAGACGATTTTTGGAGCCGGGCCGATGGAAATGAGAAAAACCAGCAAATACCTAGCCTGTATTTGGCCCCAAATCCAGTAGGAAATTCTTTGATTTTGGAAAAACTCAGCCATTTTCCTTATTTCAGGCGACGATTTCAACCACGAAGCGCTATGTCCCGATCCTTCAGCTGCATCATCCTGGATGACGATAATGCCTCATTGAAGCACGTCCTGCCTGTTCTGGACAGGGTGGCAGGTTTCAATTGTTTGGCATATTGTCGCGATGCGAATGAAGCCCGGCCTGTCTTGCAGCAATCGTGTGTCGATTGGATGTTGGTGGGGCCACATGCACGATTCGATGGTCATCTCGATGCACTCCTACCCGATTGTCCGGGGCCATGGATGACCTATCTCGTGCAAGAAGGCACCCGCCAAATGGCATTGTCAGGTAGCGAAAACAAGATCACTGCACCGGTCTCGCTGCCTGCATTGCTGCGCTGCTACGAGGGGCTGCTGGAACGGCAAACGAGGAACGGCCAACTAGAACCCCATGACGACCAAATGATTGTCAAATTGGATTCGGGAATGAGGGGGCTGGAATTGTCGCGGATACAGCTTGTGGAGGCGATGGCGGACTATGTCCGGATTCACTGCCAAGAACGCCGGTACACGGTCTATGGCTCGATGAAATCCATCATGGATCAGTTGCCTGAATGGCGCTTTGCCAGAGTGCACCGCTCATTCATCGTGAACCTCGCCCAGGTGGACCGTGTCAGCCGCAGCAGCTTTCAACTCCTGAATGGCCAGACGATTCCGATTGGAATCACTTACCGCAAGGGGCTCCTGGAGTTTCTGGGGGACAGCTGATAGGGGATAGTTGATAGGGGATAGTTGATAGGGGATAGTTGATAGGGGATAGTTGATAGGGGATAGTTGATAGGGGATAGTTGATAGGGGATAGTTGATAGGGGACCCTTGCCCTTCGAGTGCCTCAGGGGCCGGGGGATGGTTGATAGGCTGGATTCCTTATTGTTTGAGGATGTGGAGGTTGGTGGAGCCGGTTTCGGTTTGAATTTTGATCATGTAGGGGCCTGCGGGGAGATTGGCTCCGAATTCCAATTCAAGATTTTGGGTGCTGCGGGATTCCAAGTGGGTGCTTTGCCATTCACGGCCCAGGACGTCTGTGAGGGCGACTTGGGCGGATGTGGCCCCTTGGATGGTGAGGCGGATGCTGTTGTGGAAGGGGTTGGGATGGGCGCTGACGCGAATGCCCAAAGCTCCGCCGTCAATGCTGGTGAGCAGGGTGACCTGGATGGTGTCGGTGGCAGTGCAGCCATTTGCCCCGGTGACGGTGAGGCTGTAGGTGCCGCTTTGAGTGATGGCAATGGAGGAGGTGATTTGCCCAGTGCTCCAGAGGTAAGTGGCACCCGACTGCGCCCCGGGGCTGAGCAGCAGGGTATCGCCGATGTGGACGGTGTCAGGGCCCAGGTCCGCGGTGGGCGGGGTGACAAACATGGCCATATTGGCCTCGTAGAGGTTGCCGCCAAAGACGCCATTGATCCGCTCGTCGGTGAAGTAGAGGTGGGTGCTGTCACGCCAGGCTGCGGCTTCCATTTGTCGGAGGCTGTATGTGCGGACGACATGTGCTCCACCGAAGAAGTCGGCGCCTTGGTAGCAGGAGAAGATCCATGATTTGGGGTAGCCGACGAGGACCAAGTGATCACCGCCCGGGCTCAAAGCCGCACCTGCGACCCAGTCGGTGGTCATGGGGCCGGGGCCTGTGTAAAAGCTGTCGATCAGCTCCGCGACGTAGGTTCCTGTGTCCTGCGGCAAGCGGTAGAGGCGGCAGTAGCCATCCCAGGGATTGGTGCGGTTCTTGGAAAAGAGATAAAGGCTGTCTCCAAATGCGACCATGGCCTCCATGTCGAAATTGAGCAGACTGTCAGCGGGCGGGAAGTCGAATTGGTCGGGGTAGCTGTAGCTGATCGCGCCGGGGGTGACTGCATTGCCGGGGATGCTGTCGGGATGGGGGATTTTGTAGATGACGAGGTTGGTGCGGTCATTGGTGTTGTTGCCGAAGTCGCCGACATAGACATTGCCATGTGCGTCCTGCGTCATGTCCTCCCAATCCACATTGGTGGTTCCGGTGAGGGCGATGGTGCGGAGCAGGGTGCCCGTGGTGTCGAATTCGTAGATCTCCGCTGCATTTCCGCCGTCGTTGTGGCTCCACAGGCGATTGGGCCCGGTCACGATGAGGCCGGAGGTCTCGCTGAGGCCGCTGGGTACGGTGGTGACGATTCGCAAGGGCAAAGCCTGTGCGGCAGCGAAGCCGGAAAGCATGACCACGGCGAGTGCCAAGCAGAGATGTGATCTGAACATGCGGTAAAGTTAGCAGATAGCATGTAGCAGATAGCAGTTTTGGCTGCAACTGCTATCTGCTACATGCTATCTGCTCCAGATTGGCTATTGACGCAGGACCGGAAGGGTGATGGCGCCGTCCATGCTCTGCATTCGCAGGAAATACGTTCCCGCTGGCAGGCTGCCTGTGTCAAGAGTTGCTTCCTGCTGGCCGGGGGCGACTTGAGGGACATTCTGGTGCAGGATTTCGAGGCCCAAGGCATCGTACAGGCTCAGCCTCAGGTCGGTTACCTGGGTCAGACTGTAGCGGATGCGGATGCTGTTCACGAAAGGATTGGGATAGACACTGACGTCCTGGAAGGGACTTGGGCGATCGATCGCGACATTCCCTATGGCGATGGTGTCACAGGTCGTGGAGCTGCAGAAGCCAGCCATGGAGTCGGTGGCGGTGATGGTCAGGCAGACAATGTAGAAGCCCGGCTGAGTGTACACGTGGCTGGGATTCTGCATGGTGGAGGTGCTCCCGTCTCCGAAGCTCCAATTCCAGGTGAGGATCGATCCTGTCGCGGTGGAAAGGTCCGTGAACTGGGCAAAGAGGTTGGGCGTGCTCTGGGAGGTGAAGGCGGCCTGGCATTGCACGGGAGGATTGCAGGTGATGGAGATGGTGTCGCAGTATGTGCTTTGGCAGCCCGTGCTGGTCACGATGAAGAGGCAGACGATGTAGTTGCCGTTGGTGAGGTAGGTGTGGGCGGTGTTTTGGCCGGTGCCAGATGAGCCATCACCAAATGTCCAGCTGTACGAGGTAATACTGCCACTGCTGGCGACGGATGTGCTGTTGAAGAGGATTTGCGGACAACCTGTGAGGTTCGCGTTGAAGCTGGCCTGGCATTGGGGGGTGATACAGCTGATGGTGACCGTGTCGCAGTAGGTCGCCGAGCAGCCCGTGGACGTGCCGATGCTGAGGCAGGCGACGTAGGATCCATTGGCGGTGTAGGTATGGGTGGGATTTTGCCCAGTGCCCGTTGACCCATCGCCAAATGTCCAGTTGTAGCTGGTCACGGAGCCGGAGGTGGTGGTGCCCGTGCCGAAGAAGTTCACCGTGGGGCATTGGGGCATGGTGAATTGGAAGCCTGCGCCGCAGCCGGGTTGGTTGCAGGTGATGGAAATGGTGTCGCAGTAGCTGCTTTGGCAACCCGTGCTGGTCACGATGAAGAGGCAGACGATGTAGTTGCCGTTGGTGAGGTAGGTG
>JAXLVK010000013.1:0-82704 GCA_046329055.1 Bacteroidia bacterium | reverse complement strand
TAAATCCGCATAGGCCCGTCGTCAAACACCAATAATCCCGCCCAGAAGCCCCCATTCTCACATTGCCAAAAATCATATCATCCCAAGCCTCCCGTAGGGCCAAGTCGTGACTTGGCCCGGAAGCCCATTTCCCCAGCCGCACCCCTGACAACGATCATCCCTCAACTATCCCCTTTCCCCTATCAACTATCTCCTATCTTTACAAAAAAGAACGCGCGCCATGTCCGCAGCACCAGTCTTCAGAAACCCCGACACCCAGCGGCAATTCGATGCCGATGGTTACATCCGCATCCCCGGATTCCTCAGCTCACAGGAAGTCGAGGACCTCAAAGCCGCATTCTTCAACCTCCTTCCTGAGAGTGGCGGAGCGCTCACCAGCGACGAGAGCGACTTCAAAAGCAAGTCGGAGATCACCTACGACTTCACCTTCATCGACCGGAACTGGGAATACAAGCAGCGGGTCTTCGACGTCATCACCGCCGCGTTCGAGCAGCATTACGAGCCCATCCTCGCCGATTACACCCCCATCATCGCCAACTTCATCCGCAAGGAGCACGATGGGGGAGAGGTGCCGCTGCATCAGAATTGGGCATTTGTGGACGAGGTGACGCATACCAGCGTGAGTATTTGGGTGCCCCTCGTGGACAGTTCGCGGGCAAATGGCACCCTCGAAATCGCCCCCGGCTCCCACAAGCGCTTCGGCCAATACCGCGGCCCCCTCGTGCCCTGGGAATGCGAGCACATCAAGGAGGACATCATCCGCGACTACCTCGTGCCCATGGACGCCAAGGCGGGTGACGCAGTCGTCCTCGATGACAGCGTCATCCACTACAGCAACATCAACCGCACCGACGGCCTGCGCCTGACGATCCAGCTCATCTTGATCCCCAAGGGGCAACCCAGCATCCACTACCACCTCGACCGCAGCGAAAGCCCCGACACCGTGCGCATCCTCGAGGTGGACCGGGAGTTTTACATGAAATTCCATCCCTGGAAAAAGCCGGAAGGCAAATTGGTTGGACACAAGAAGGTGGACCTCCGCTTCATCGACCGGGCAGAATGGGACGCAAGATTGGCCGGGCCAGAATTCGGGGACCCCAACTACGTCCCCTACGTACCGCCCAAGAAGGCAGAACCACAGCCCGTCGCCCAAAACAACCGCGAACCAGAAGTCGCAGCCCCGACAGGCTTCTTCGGCAAGATCAAAAGGATGTTTTCCTGATGAGCACCCATGACCACCATCCTCCGCGACCCTGAACTCGCCGCCAGATTTTGGCGGGACGGCTACATTACGCTGCCGTTCTTGGGGGAGGATGCCCTGCGCGAACTCCGCCAATTGTTCACGGAAGTGCGCACCAAAGTCGCCCTGAGCGGATTTGCCAGCACCACATTTTCCCCCGACTTGGAGTTGAAGGAGGCAATGTTTGCGCAGGTGCAGCCATTGTACGAAGAGCGGGTGAATGCACTCTTCGCCAACTACAAACTCCTCGGCACCAGCTTCCTCCAAAAAGACAGCGGCCAACCCGGCTTCATGCCCCTGCACCAGGATTGGACGGTCACCGAGGAGGCCCACCACCGCACCGTCACGATATGGATCCCATTGGAGGATTGTGGCATCGAAAACGGCGCGATCCAAATGCTGCCCGGAAGCCATCGCTGGACCAATATCCTGCGCGGCCCCAATTTCCCGCCTGCGATCACAGACATCGACCCCATCTTGCGGGAGGGATTGGTCACCCTGCCGCTAAAAGCAGGAGAAGCAGTGATTTTTGACCACAGCATCATGCACTGCTCCCTCCTGAACACAAGCGGTCGGCCCCGCATCGCGGTGACCTATGGCCTTACCCATCAGGAAGCGCCCCTGCGCTTTTGGTACCATCACCCCAGCGACCCGCCCAACCGCCTAGAGCAAATCGCCGTCCCCGACGACTTCTTCCTGCACTACCACAATATCCGCCAACGCCCCGAAATCGGCCAAAGCCTAGGCTTCTACACCCAAGACCAAAGCCGCCTCACAGCAGCCGAAGCAAGACAATTGACCCAAGGCACCCCCGTCAACCGCCCCATATTGCGGGACCTCTCCGAAAAAACTGTCCTACCCATCGCAATCGGTCTCCTCCCCATTGTCATGTCGAGCGTAGCCGAGACATCTAGCGTGTCCAGTAACACCTCCAACGAGACAGCCTCCCCACATTTCATGTCGAGTCCCGAAGGAGAGGAGAAGACATCTAGCGTGTTCAGTAACACCTCCAACGAGACAGCCTCCCCACATGTCATGTCGAGCCCCGAAGGAGAGAAGAAGACATCTAGCGTAAACAGTAACACCCCCAACAAGCAAGACCCCCCTCACGGAGATTCCGCCAAAGCCCGCAAGATGTCTCGACTCCGTCCTTCGGACTCCGCTCGACATGACAGCACGCTCGACGGGAACTACGCCCTCACAACCAACGAAACCTGGGACCAAGCCCTAGAAAAACAAGGCTACATCCTCTTCCCCCTCCTGAACGAAGACACCGTCGCCGCCCTCAAGGCATTCTTCCGCGCCAATCAACCCGGTGAAATCAACCGCTTCCACGCCAGTGTCCACCACCGCGACCACAGCTACCGCCAAAAGATGGACGCCGAGCTCCAGCGCGTTGTCAAGCCATTGATGGACAGCCTCCTCCAAGACGGCGAAGTCCTCGGCGGCAGCTTCATCGCCAAGCCCTCCGGCAGCGGCGGAATATTGCCCCCACACGCCGATTGGAACATCGTGGACGAACGATTTGGCCGGAGTTACAACCTGTGGATCCCCCTCGTGGACACCTCCATCGCAAATGGTGCGGTCCACATCATCCCCGGCAGCCATGCGTGGATGGACGATTTCCGTGGCCCCGGCATTCCCAATCCCTACGCCAAGCACGACGCCACCATTTGGAGCCTCATGCAGCCACTGGATATGAAGGCAGGCACCGCATTGCTCTACGACCACAGGCTCTTGCATGCAAGCCCGGTGAACCAAACCCCCGACCTGCGCCTCGCTTGTGTGATGGGAGTGAAGCCTCGACGATTGCCCATGCGCTACTATTGCGGGGAGAATGGCCTCATCAAAGCCTACGAAAGCAACCCTGAATTCTACATCCTGGGTGACCCGGAGAATGGCCCCGCGCAATTGCCGTTTGGAAGTTATCACCGATGATGGCTTGCCGGAAGTCACCGAGAAGACCGACATCCTGAAATGGGGCGGAGCGGATACGAAAGTCTAGCTGCTGAGATCGCCAAAAGTGCCCAAGAACAATCCGCACAACCGAAGACGCATTCTGGCAAACCTACACACCCCAAAACATCTGGCGAGAAATCCAATCAAGATTCCGCCTCTAGCCTTGCGAGCGCTTCCCGCGCTCGCGCAAGGCCTAAACCTCTACACCAGGATCATCCAACCCAATCAGTATCCTGAACCCGCATCCAGCGTTCATTCCCCGCAAGAAATAAACCCTTCATTTTCCCTATCTTGTCATCGATGCCTCGATGCTGCCATATCGCCTCTGCACGGTCGCTCCGTCGTCGTAGGACCCTGTATCAGGCAATTTTTTGCATCCATTTTCCTCACCTCGCCCTGTCCTTTTCAACCGCATCCGCCCAACTCCTCCCGCGCTATGACTGGGTCAATGTCGCAGGGCCGGATTCCAATTGCAATGTGAACGCGATCCACGTCGGGTCCGGCACCGCTGGCTATGCCGTGAGCTTCTACCAGGGCAGCATCGACGCCGACCCTGGCCCGGCGGTCCTCAATTTCAATGCGGCCACCCAAGGCTCGGCCCTGGTCCAGAAACTCGACGGGGCTGGCAACCTGATCTGGGCCAAGGCATTCGGCGGCTCGGGCAAGGCGGGGACGAATGGCATCACCCGCGACGCGGCGGGCAACATTTACATCTGTGGGGCATTTCAGGGAACGACGGACTTTGATCCGGGGCCGGGTGTGGTGAACCGCATTCCGGTGGGCGATTGGGACGGGTATGTGCTGAAAATGGACAGCCTCGGGAACTTGCTCTGGGTGGCGACGATCGGCTCGGGGGGATTGGATTGGGTGTATGCGATGGATGTGGACGCCTCTGGCAATGTCTGGGCGACGGGTGTCTTGCAAGGGAACGCGGACGCGGACCCGGGTGCTGGCGTGAGCATGATTGCGCCTGTGGGTGCGCAGGGGGCGATGATTTGGCGGCTGAATGCGGCAGGTGGGTTCGTTGGGGCGGGCATGGTCACGGGCACTGGGAATGCGGTGGGCAGGGGCATCGATGTGGGCGCGACGGGCGAAGTGGTGGTCTGCGGGCAATTTTCCGGACAAATCGACCTGGATCCGGGCGCGGGAGCCGTATTGCGCGCGAGTGCGGGACTTTGGGACGGCTTTGTGGTGAAAATGGATGCAGGCGGGGCTTGGTCTTGGGGGCATGCATTTGGGAGCATTTACGATGACCGGGTGGAAAATGCCCGTTTCGGTCCGGCAGGCTCGGTTTATTTGGCGGGGGATTTTCAGGATAGCGTGGATTTTGACCCTTCGGCATTGGGAATCAGGTTGCTGGGGGCAGGCAGCACCTACGGGACCTTCCTGTCGCGGCTCGATGGGGCTGGGAACTTGCTTTGGGCCAAGGCGGTCGAACAAAGCAGGATAGGGGAGGGGCCGGTCTTGAGCGTGGACAATGCAGGCGCGGCGCATGTGGTGGCGACATTTTGGGGGACAGCCGACTTGAATCCGGGCGACAGCGCCTATTTCTTCGCAACATCGGCTGGGAATGCGGACGCCTATTGCTTGAAATTGGAGGCAAATGGGGCTTTTGCATGGGCAGGTGCGATTGCAGGTGCTGGCAATGAGAATCCCCACGCGCTGGGCCTCGCCCCGGATGGCGCGGTGTGGGTCGGTGGGAATTTTGATGCGCTGACGGACTTTGATCCCGGTTCCGGGGTGCATAGCCTCATGCCCACAGCAGGTCGCCTTTTCTTCGCGCATTGGTCCCCATGCACGCCAGCGACGCGGATATTGTTCGATACCACTTGCACCAGCTACACCGCTTATGGGCAGGCATTGACTGAAACGGGGACATATTTTTTCCGGCGGCCGCTTGCAGGGGGATGCGACAGCTTGGTCATCCTGCACCTGATGCAATTCCACGACGAGACGCATATCTACCGCGCATTTTGCTTCCCGGACACCATCAATGCACAGATTTACACGCATCCCGGCCTCTACACGCAGGTCATGCAAAATGTCCATCAATGCGATTCAATCCTCTACTACCACCTCACGGGCAACCCCTACTACCGCTACCTGTCCCCCGTGATCGCCTGCGGCCAATACACCCACCGCAACCAGACCTATACAGGCTCCGGCATATTCTACTTCGCCTTGCCCGGCCCCAATGGCAGCTGTGACACGGTCGAGGTCCTGCAACTCACCCTGCACCATTCCTCCGCGACCACCCTCGTCGTGAACCAATGCGGCCCATTTTCCCTCAACAATACCACCTACGCCAGCTCAGGCACCTACCTCCAGACCCTGGTCAATACCCAAGGCTGCGATTCTGTCCTGACTTTGCAGCTGACCATTGACGACACCACCTACGCAACCCTCACGGACACCGCCTGCAACAACTATACCCTCAATGGGATTACCTACTCGGCCAGTGGCACTTACCTTCAAAATCTCCAAGGATTGAGTGGTTGCGACTCGCTGCTGACCCTGCACCTGCACCTCCGCGCGACCACCGCCGACACCTTTGCCAGCACCTGCGATACATTTGCCTTGAATGGGCAGGTGTATGCCACGACGGGAACCTATACCCAGCTGCTGACCAATGCCGCCGGTTGTGATTCTACGCTGACCCTGCACCTGACCCGGCTGCCCACGACGGCGAGCGCCCTCAGCATTTCCACCTGCCAGAGCTATGAACTGAACGGTCAGACCTACTTCAGCAGCGGCACCTACACCCAGCATCTGACCAATGCGGCGGGTTGTGACTCGGCATTGACCCTCACGCTCAGCATCTTCCCCAGCACCAGCGGCTTCCAGATCATGACCGCCTGCGACAGCCTCAGCCTCAATGGCTATACCTACTACGCCAGCGGCGTGTTTTCCCAAAGCCTCGTGAACACGCAGGGCTGCGACAGCATCCTCAACGTCTATCTCACCATCGACAGCCTCGACCGCACCATCACGCAAATCGGTGCCTTGCTCACCGCCAACCAATCCGGTGGCACCTATCAATGGCTCCGCTGCGACCCAGTCCCGGTCCCCATCCCCGGCGCGTCCGGGCAGGCCATCGTCGCCCCCGGCAATGGATTCTACGCCGTCATCGTCAGCGATGGCATCTGCAGCGACACCAGCGACTGCGTCCAAGTCACCAGCGTCGGGCTATCCAGCGGCGCAGCGATCCAGCATTTGCAAGTCCATCCCAATCCCACCACAGGCATGTGTTGGGTGGAGATTCCAGAATCCCAAATCGGCCAAGAATTGCGGCTCATCGACGTACTGGGACAAATCATCCTCCACCAACTCCCAGCAGAAACCACCCCGCAGCGCCTGGACCTGAGCCACCTCCCCACCGGCATCTACCACCTCCAAATCGGCCAACAAGTCGCAAGGATCACCCTCTCAAGGTAGAAAGGAAGGCGGTTGCCATCTGCCAGAGTGGAATCCAAACCTACCCAGCTTAGTGCCTTCGTGCCTTTGTGGCAAACCCATTAACATCAACGAAAATCATTCCGCCCCCACCTCACAATCCACCCACCGCATCAGCCGCCCCTCATGCCCGCGCAACGTCTGCCCATCCAGCGGCCAATTCCAAACCTCCTTCCGCTCCGTGACCACCCCCTCCAATTCCGTCCGGGACGTCACCGACAGGTCCGGCCCCTTCGCATCCCCCTCAAATTCACCCGTGTAATAGCTCCAATACCGCTGCACGGTATCATGAATGTCCGCATAAAAATTGCCCTGCACATGGTGTTTCCCATCCACATCCAGCACCGCCGTCAAGTGCAAAGCCGAATCCTGGTAATCATAGCACCATTGCCCGGAGAGTCGGGCATCCGCGAATTCGCCTTGGGTCGGGTCATTGGCTGGGGGCGGATTTTTGGCCTCCGATTCAGCAGTCGGCTGGCCAGCGCAGCCCGAAAGCAGCACCAGGCACATCATGGAAAAGGAAAATGCAAATCGCGTCATCAGGCAATGGATTCGGAGATGAATCTAGGACTTCCGGGTGAATTTCCCACCCATTCCGGAGCCTACCATTTTACCCCAGCCATCAAGCTCCCGATGAATTCGAATGCATACAGCCCGGCCCAGCTGGAGGATTCGGACTTCCCAGTGACCGTATCGTTCCAATGATCCTTCCCGATTCGCAGCCCTTGTGAGGATGTCAATTCCGTACCAAAAAACAGGTGCTTCAACACCGGAACCCGCAAATTCATTCCAGTCCGGAGCATCACCTCATGGATCGCGTAGTCATTGAGGAAATGGTGCCGGCCCCAGGCGTTGTTGTACTGCTCCGTCTGCCCACGATACATTTGCCAAGAAAAATCGGAGACCAAGTGAAGCCAGTCGAACCGTTTCAGGAGCCGGTATGAAGCTCCGGTGTAGAGCCCAAAATTGTAGCCATGTGCTTCATACGTCCCGCAATCAAAGCAATCCAACCGCGTGGAATCAAGGTCGAACTTCCCAAACTGTGTCCCGAAGCGGAGGCCGACCCTGTCAAAGTAGCGGCGAACATAGAACCCGGCGAGGGGATCTGTTCGGTCCACGTAGGGCATGTGGCCAGAGATCCAGAAGCTGGAATACAGCCGCACGGGTTCCAGGCCGACTTCCCAAGCCCTGTGCTCTGTGTCGAAATTGATTTGCGCCTGCGCGGAGGCGAAGCAGCCAAGCAGCCCCAGGAGCAGAAGGCAGGTCGTGAGGCGAAGGGATGTAGGTGTCATGGAATGTCCGTTTTGGATTCAAAGCTTTACCCCGAGCATCAGATTCGTCAGGGGTTCAAATATGGGTGCAAAGACAAATCGATGGATCGAGGTTCCGCCCTCCACGAGGTCTTCCCGCTGGTCCCGCACGGCACGTACACCATTGCACAGGAGCATCTCCGACCCGATGAACAGGTGTTTGGTAACGGGAACGCGCAGGTTCAGCCCTATGCGCAGCATGACTTCCTGTGTGCGGTAGTCGATGAACTGATGCGTCCAGCCCCAAGCATAATTTTGATACTCACCCTTTCCGCGGTACATCTGCCATGACAGGTCGCCGATGGCATGCAACCACCCGACGCGTTTCGTCAGTTGGTAGGAGACCCCGCTGTACATCCCCAAGCTGTAACCATGAGTCTCCACTTGTCCACAATCGTAGCAAACGCCCCTAGGGCCAGCGTCAAAATGTTTCGCGAATTGGGTTCCCACCCTGAACCCCAATCGATCGAAATACCGGCGGACATAGATCCCGGACATGGGCTGAACCAAGTTCATGTACCTTGCCTGCCCCCACCATTTGTAGCCCAAGTCCAGCCGAATGGCTTCGATCCCGGCTTCCCAACGCAAAGCAGCAGCATCTTCAACCGTCTGAGCAAGAGCGTTAGTGCAGAAAAGCAGCATCGCCAATCCCACACAGCCCATCATTCGAATCATCGTCTGAACCATCGTTTGGAGCATTGAGTGTTTCGTCTTCATAAACATACCAGAGAATCCCCAACACTGCAAATAGCCAGAATCATGGCGACCACAACCTTCTTGGCCCCTTTCCCAGAGGCGCCACAGTCCTCACAGCCGTATCGCAACCATGAGGTTTCCCATCGGCTCCAAGGTGATCAGACTCATGTACGAACTGCGGCTCGGTTCATTCGGAATATCATAAACGCTATCCAGCCATTGATTCCGGAGACCATTGGCCATCGTCCACTCGGTGCCAATCGTCAGGTGCTTGCCGATCGGCAACCGGGCACTCAGGCCTAGGCGGAGCGTGATCTCATCCATCCCAGAGACGTATTTTCTGTAGAGGGGCTCTACTTCCATGAAGAACTCCGAATACCCCTGAAAATGTTGCAAGGAGAGGTCGGCTATCCCAAGCAGCCAACTGCGGCGGGGAAGGATCTGCACATGCCCTCCCGCATAAACTCCAGCAGTGAATCCAGAATTGGATTCCACATACAGGCTGTTCACAACCATGCCCGCTAGGGTCGAGTGGTGATGCCTGCCCATTTGTAGCCCAAACCGAAACCCTGTCCTGCGGAAGAACTTGCGGGCATACACCCCGGCAAGCGCTTGCACCCGATCGGTGTAGCGGGCATTGAGGACCCGGGCTTTGTTGAAATCCAGCCTGACGGTCTCCAAGCCAAATTCCCAATTGGAGAGCTTGGCAGTCGATTCCTGTTGTGCGGGCAGCATCGAGACCATCAGGAGACAGAGGGCGATAGTGGCAGCTAAGTGGTGGAGACGATTGGCTTTCATGAGTTCATTTTCCTTTCCAACCGTCAATATATGGCTGGAAACCAAGGTTTCGACAGCGACTGCCCCTTTATCCACGGCCCAGCGTTACACAGTTTGGAGGGAAATGACCCTGCTTCAATGGCGCTACAACAGGACAATTTCTTTCACGCAGTTACCTTGTGCGCAACGCTATTTCACAATTCACAATGCCCGTCCCAATTGCGCGCTTCACTCCTGAAAAAGCCCGTTCTTGACATGTGCATAAAATAGGCGCAGTCGCCGCACTTGTCCACATATCCACATTTGTCCACAATTTGGGGGTCGGAAACTCGTCGTAACTTGTGCCTTCGATGGTAGGTGGTGAAGTGGGCCAGGCACGCCGGGGGCAACCCTGGTGCTTCTGCATTCGCTGAACATTTACCGTCTCGATCTTACATCGATTTAGAAAACGTTAAAATTTGAAAAACCGAGGGCATTTCTGTCGCGTAATGTGGCATGGGTACCCCGCTAATTGGTTAAATTCTTATCAACGAAAACACCTCGTATGAAAATGATGAAGCGTCTGATCACGGCACCAGCCTTGTTGGCATTGCTGGTACTGATGGGCACCAACGTCTCCGGGCAAAACGTCAATGACGTGCTGCTGCAGCAGGCTTTGGACAACCCGTTGGAGTCCACGAGCATGCAAGTGAGCCTGGGCAATTACAACAAGTGGAGGGAAAAAGGCGTCCTCAAGATCCGCAAGCAGGAAGAGGGCGATGCGACCGGAACCTTCCGGAAAATGCTCGAGTTTGACCAAAATGGCAACCTTGTCCGTGCTGAAGAAGGCACCCGCGTCCAAAACATCGGCTACGACAGCGAGGGTCACCTCCGCAAGGTCAGCACCATGGACGCTGGCAAGCCCGTCAGCGCTCAGTATTTCTACTACGACCGCAAGGGTACCCTGACCAAGTCCGTGCTCAAGAACGACGCCGACAACAGCGAGATCGAAGGCACCTACGACTCCCACGCCATGCTGACCCGCGTCCGCTGGTTCTCCAAGGGCATCCCCACCAAGACCCTGAACATCCAGTACACCTATGACGCCGACGGCCAACTCGTGGCCATGAACGCGCCCGGCCTGAATGCCACCTACATCTACACCAGCGGCCACTTGAGCGAGATCAAGGAGCAGCGCGTGGGCCTCAACACCCAGTTGAGCATCTTCTGGGACGGCAACCACGTCAAGGAGATGAAGAAATACGAGGAAAAAGACGGTGACCTCATCCTCGCTGAGACCACTGAGTTCGCCTACAACAACGCCGACCTGCTCGCCCGCAAGTCTGTGAAAGGCCGTGGCGCCAACGCCAAGTCCACCGTCAACAACCTCTTCTACGACCAATTCGAGGCTGGCTCTGTGGCAATGCGCGGCGACGATTGGGATGGCGGTGGCTTCGGCTACGGCACCCCGGTCCTCATCAACTGGAGCTCCTCCGCTGAGAACATCGTCGTCACCGACTCCATCTACAACCTGAAGCTCAGCCTCAAGCCGGGCGTGGGCCAGCAAATGCCCGAAATCAAGAACCTCACCCTGCGCCTGAACCACCAGATGACCAACAAGGAAATCGGTCACGTGGTGCTCCGCAAGCAAGGCAACGGCGATGACTTCTTCGTGGAAGAAACCCTGCCCCTCATCGAGGGTGGCAACTCCATCGTCCTCGAAGTTGAAACCAACCTGGGCCGCTTCACCAGTGGCGAGCGCTTCGTGGTGTACAAAAACCCCGCCCGTGAGATCAAGGTCCGCGACCTCCACGTCCTCGCCATCGGCATCGACGACTACAGCGACGACAACCTCGACCTCGCTCACGCCAGCACCGACGCCAACAACCTGGTGAACGCCTTCACCGCTCAGAAGGGCCGCCTCTTCAACGACGTGAAGACCAAAGTCCTGAGCAACAAAGACGCCACCAAGGCCAACATCGAAGACGCCATCCGTCAGATGAAGGGCAAGGCTGCCAAGGAAGACCTCGTCCTCATCTACTTCGCCGGACAAGGCGCTGAGAGCGGCGGCAGCTTCTTCCTCAAGCCCACCGATGTGAAGACCGACCCCTCCGAAATGGAAGTCTCCTCCGTGGACAACCGTTGGGTGATCGAGGAAATCAGCCGCTACAGCGCGCCGACCCTCTACTTCCTCGACGCCAGCCACTCCACCAAGGCTGACGCCAGCGCGCCCACCATCGGCCATGCCAACATGGACGCCGTCCAGACCGACTTCGGCAAGGTGATCGACAACGATGACGAAATCCGCATCTTCCTGAGCAGCACCAGCGCCAAGCAGAAGAGCACCGTCACCCCCGACAAGGGCAGCCTCTTCGCCCAAGCCATGCTCGAAGCCATGGACGGCAAGGCCGACAAAAACGGCAACGGCAACGTCACCGTCGAAGAAATGAATGACTACGTGAGCGACAAAGTTCTCGGCCAAACCAGCTGGAAGCAAAAGCCCACCATGGTCAAGCGCGGCATCGGCATGGTGCCCATCGCCAAAGTGAAGTAACAATTAGCAGGGAGCAGGTAGCAGATAGCAGTGACCACGCCCCAGGCGTCAAAAACTGCTAACTGCTACCTGCAACCATTTTCAAGGATCGCACTCCAAATCCCTGAAAGTCGAACTGCTAACTGCTATCTTCTATCTGCTATCTGGAAACACCAGAATTTCTAATTCCTCATTCTTCATCTCTAATTTCTAATTCTCCGTACACTATATTTGAACTCAAGCTACAGTCTGTGAGCATCATGGTGAGAAAATCGTTGATCATGTTCCTGGTGACCCTCGCGGGTTGCTTGACCGGGCTCCGTGCACAGGAGAGGGTCATTTTCAGGGAGGATTTCAAAGACAACCACCACGGCTGGACAGACGCTGACGACGAAACGGCCTTCGCCGCCGTCGCCGATGGCAACTACAAACTCGAAGGCAGGGTCCCCGATGGCGTGTCCGTCTTTCTGCTCGAGGAATTGCCCCTGAACGGCAGCCCCGACTTCACCATTCAGACCAAACTCACCCAAAAATTTGGCCGCGCCACCGATGGATTCGGTTTCGTATGGGGCGCCGCCGACGATTCGAGCTTCTTCGCACTCAACATCAACAGTGCCGGACAGTACCGCGTGATCCGCCGCAACCATGGCGCGATCGAGGAGCTCAAACCCTTCACTGCAACCACCGGAGTCATCAAGCCCGCAGGCGAGGTCAACAAGCTCAGCCTCCGCAACGTGAACGGCATGATGTCCTTTTACCTGAACGATCAGTTCGTTTGGAGCATGCCCAACAAGACCTTCCTCGGTTCCAAGGCAGGCTACATGCTCAATGGAAAAATGGAAATCGCTGTCCAGAGCCTCGAAGTGCTCGAGCTTCAGGACATGCCCGCCATCTTTTCCGAAGGATTCGATGACAACAGCCGCGGATGGTGCGTCACCACCGTGGACAGCTCATACTGCGCCATGGGCAAGGGCCGCATGCGCATGAAAAACATCAAGGGCGCCAAATACACCTACAAGCTACGTGAGGTCCTCGTGAATCCAGAGCGGGATTTCGAGATCGAAGCCCACATGAAGCAGGTGACCGGATCCCAAGAGGTCGGCTACGGCATCGGTTGGGCCATGGCCGATGAGCAGAATGGCTACCAATTTTTGATCCGCAGCCTCGGCTCCTTTGCCGTTCGCCGGGTAGAGAATGGCGTCGCCAAGACCTCGTCGATTGGACCCCCAGCAACCAGGGATGCTCAGCGGTCGCGGCACCCCCAACAAGCTCGTGATCCGGCAAGACCGGGGACCCGCTACAACTTCCTACTTGAACGACATCTGGATGACTGAAATCCCTTTCACGAGCCTGCCCGGGCAAAACCTCGGCTTCGCATTGGAAGGGGAAAACCTCATCGAGATGGATCAACTCACCGTGCGTGAGGGCCAGAAGAGCTACGTGCCGCAACCTCCGGTCGTGACCTTGATCACCCCTGCGGGCGAGGACATCACCGTGGATGCCAAGAGCATCCAATTCAAGGCGGGCATCAAGAGCGATTCCAAGCTCACCGGGGTCAAGCTCCTTGTGAACGACACCCAGGTCCAGCTCCAAGCCAAGCGTGACGCCGAGGGCAAGTACGATGTCCTTGTGGACCAGGAAGTGCCGCTCAACCCCGGCTACAACGACATTCGCCTCATGGCGAAGAACGAGGACGGCCTGATCCAACGCTTCGGCATCCGCGTCGCCACCAAGTCCGGTGACCAGGTCGTCCGCCGCCAAGGCACCGACTACGCCCTCTTCATCGCCACCGACGAATACGCGCAGTGGAGCGACCTCGTGAACCCTGTCAACGACTGCCGCACCATCGCACAGGAGTTGGAGACCAACTACGGATTCAACACTGAGTTGGTCATCTCGATCAGCCGAGGTCGGACGTGCTCAAGAAGCTCAAGGAATACGCCCGCAAGGCCTATACCGACAACGACCAATTGCTCATCTTCATCGCTGGGCACGGCAATTCGACGAGTTGTTTGGAGAGGGCTACGGGTCTGCACCGATTCCGAGAAGGACGACGAGGGCAACGATACCTACATCGCCCACAGCAACCTCCGCACCATCGTGAATGCGATCCCCCTGCAAGCATACCTTCCTCATGATGGACGTATGCCTGGTGGGACCATCGACCCCTTCATCGCCAGTGGTGGTGGGCACCGTGGCGGTGACGAATCCCTCGGCGGCGGCAAGGAAGTTACCCAAACCGACTTCATCAACCGGAAACTCGCATTCAAGACCAGGCGCTACCCACGAGCGGCGGCAAGGAACGGCCCCGGACGGCATCCCCGGCAACCACAGCCCCTACGCCCGCAAATTCCTCGACGCCCTGCGCAACTACGGCGGCCATGACCGCATCATCACCCTCAGAGCTCGTCCTCTACGAGCGCCTCATCATCCCCGAGCCCGCTACGGCGAATTCGGCGCCAACGAACCCGGCAGCGATTTCATGTTCATCGCCCGGCGCGACCGTTCCAAACCGGACCCCAGCGGGGTCGCACGTATGTAGCCCATGAAGCATCCCAACAGCACCGACCCCATCGGGGTCGCCGTATAGGCCCCGTGAAGCATCCCGACCGCACCGACCCCAGCGGGGTCGCATATAGCCCCACGGCAACGCGTCCCACACCGACCCCATCGGGGTCGCAGGTATGTAGCCCCATGAAGCATCCCAACAGCACCGACCCCATCGGGGTCGCGTATTGTAGCCCCACGGCAACGCGTCCCACACCGACCCATCGGGGTCGCACGTATGTAGCCCCGTGGAGCATCCCAGCACCGACCCCAGCGGGGTCGCACGTATGTAGCCCGTAAAGCATCCCAACAGCACCGGCAGCGGGGTCGCACGTATGTAGCCCTCGAAACATTTTCCCGTGATTCTACCCATCATGGATGAAAATCCGTCTGCATTTCCAACCATTTCTGCCAAAATCTCCCTATTTTTGAAGTAGCACGCGTTCTTGCAACCATCCAAATCCATCAATCAATGGCAAATACCTATTCGCAGATTTATTACAATTCGTTTTCGCAGTCAAATTCAGGCAGGCCCTAATTGCTCCGGAATGGGAGGAAAGCCTTTTCAGATACATAACAGGTATCGTGCAGGAAAGGAGCAAAAGATGCTGGCAATAAATGGAATGCCTGATCATTTGCATTTCCCATGGGAATGTCACCAGAATGCTCTCCATCGGATTTGATTCGTGAGGTTAAGAAGGCAAGCAACGAGTACATCAATGAAAACCGATTTGTCCGTGGACGATTCCGGTGGCAAGAAGGGTTTGGAGCTTTTCCACCACGGACGGTCTCAGCTTAACCGAATCATCCCTTACATTGAAAATCAAAAGGAACATCACCGGAAGAGAACCTTCAGGGAGGAATATCTCGGATTTTTGCGAAATTTTGGGATTGAATTCAAAGAACAATACTTGTTTCAATGGATAATGGATGGCTATGGTGCTGAATCATGACGCGTGCGACCCTCTGGGGTCGTGGCCAATCTATCCACGTGTTCTACATATGTTCGGACCCCGCTGGGGTCGTCCAACGTGAAACCCCCATCATCGACCTAGGAACCCATAACCCCTGACGCACCACATGCCTGCGCCAACACCATCGCTTCGCTGTCCCTATTGCCTGCAACATGTCGAGAAATTCCTCCGGGATACCAAGACCATGGTGCCGCAATGCCCCAATTGCCGGACGGACATCCCCAAGACCTTCCTCGATTCCGGACTCATGCTCCGTACCATGGTCGGCGTCGTCGGATTCTCCGGACATGGCAAGACCGTCTATCTGACCTCGCTGTTCAGCACGCTCAAGCGATTCAGCAACTTCTGGAACGGCTACTACTTCCGCAGCCTCGACGACTTCACGCACCGCATCATCTACGAGCAGGTGCCCCTCTTCGAAAAAGGCGACCTCCCCGAATCCACACCAGCGAACTTCCCCAACCCCGCATTGGTGCATTACCACCAACTGCCCGTCTTCGATGACGCATTTGTGGGCTATTACGACACCGCAGGTGAGGTCTTCAATGACGCCACACAGATCGCCCGGGCGGGATTTTTCGTGGCGCATGCGGACACCGTGCTCTTCATCATGAGCATCCCGGACTGCGAGGACGAGGAACTGGACGATCAAATGACCCGCCTCCTCGACACCTACATCCGCGCCGCCGACGACAAGCTCAATGCGAACATCCGCTCCTCCCAGCGGGTGATCATCATCTTCACCAAGAGCGACCTCCCCGACGCCAAGCTCAATCCCTTCCTCCGGCAATGGCTGGTCCAAGGCGCGAGCGACTACTACGCATTGAACCTCGGGGAAAAGATCCTGGACCTGGGCCTCGTCAGCGTCAAAATCGAGGAGTGGCTGCGTCAAGAGCTCGGCTGCACCCGCTTCGCGAACATGGCCCGTGACCACTTCCTCGAAGTCCGTTACACCGTGGTCAGCGCAATGGGGGCAAATGAGGTGGACGAGAAAATGAATCCCCTCCGCGTCCTTGACCCCTTCCTTTGGGTGCTCGATTTTGCCCGGAGAAAGCACACTGCCGCACCTCCCAAGGGCTTCCTCCAAAGGCTATTGGCTTGGTTCAAAGGCAAGAAGGCGGCCATTCCCCAGTTGCCCAAGTCCCTTCCCAAGCCCAAGGCGAAAAAATAACCAAAGCAACGGCCATGAAAGTCCATCGGTACATCTACACCCGTCTGCCGAAGACCCAAAGCCCGACCGGAAAAGGGGGCTTCCAATCCGCATTCCTGCCTGCCGACCTCATCACGGGCAAGGAAGTACTGGAAATCGAGTCGCATATCCACTTCCCGGATGGCGTGGACCCCAAGGGGCAGACCACCGTCCTCTACAAGAAGATCAAAGGCGAGACCTTTATGATCCTCCTGCGCCTGCGTCCATTGCCCGAGGTGAAGGACGAACATGGCCGGGGTGGTGTCTTCCTCTGCGAGGGATTTTTCATCGCCGAGGCGGATTGGCGGCCGATTCCCACGATCATGCCGTTGATCGAGCGGATCGCGCCATTTCAGTTCCCCAGCATGGATGCCTTGCTCGATTCACCGGAAGTGGACCGCGCCAATGGCAAGATCACACCGATCGAGGTGCAGGCACCTGTCGTCGATGTATGGAACGACGAGGCCGATGCGCCCCCTGGCGAATTGTTGATGGCGGCCTACCATGTCGCGCAGACGCAGAACAGGGACCTTTCGGTGGTGCTCAAGGGCACTCCCGATGAGGTGACAAAGGCATTCGAAGCCTGTGCGGTCTATATGCCTGAGAGCCTCCGGGCCAATCTGGGCTGGAACGATGCCTTTGACGGTGGCAAGATTTTCTTCAGCCCGCTGCGCCTTTTTGGATTCAGTGACATCCAACCTGTGACGGGCCGCCCAGCGATGTTTTCGGAGCTGGGAACGCAAGTGATATGGCCGGATGAGGAGATTCGTGCCTATGGCAGCCCTACCGATCCATTTTCGCATTGGTTGCTGGAGGTGTCCCGCAATGGACGGGTGCCACGCAAGCTGCTGAACGAGATGCACGCCCTGTCCCAAGCGATGGTGAGCAAGTCCCCGACTGGACCTGAGATGCCAAGCGATCCCGAATTTGAGCGGGTGAATGCGGGCGTGATCCGGAAGCTCTACGAAGCGGTCGTAGTGCCGATGGTGGGCGAGGACTGGACACGCAAACTGTTGGACGGCTTGGGGGTTCATGACCAATTGTCTTGCTGGATGCGTGGCTTCCCCATGATGGAAATCGCTGCGGGCATCGAATCCTTGATCTTGTACCGGGGCGTGACCCCAGAGGTGGTGGCCAAGGCGCCCGAGCCCCGAGTGGTCATGGTCGGGAGCCCCAACCTGCATTTGCTCACAGCGATGTGGACCCTCAAGGCGCCGAATCCGGATGTGATGGACGCTGTGCCTGAAAATCAAGCCATTCAGTCCCTCGCGGTCATGCTCCGCCGTGGGCCGCACCACAAGTCGCAGCTGTTGCCAGTGTTGCAGCATTACCTGCGCCTGCTGCCCATGATCCCCAACGAATCCCGCATCCGCGAAAACCTCGCCGAATACATCAAGGCCAAGGTGCCGGACGCCTTCAATTACAAAAACCTTCCCGTGACCTCCATCGCGATGGATGCAGGCGCCTTTGATTGCCTCTTGGAAAAGCCATTCGACTGGTATCAATTGCTGGAGGATTGGTTGAAGCGGACCGGAGGAGAGGAAAGTGCTTGGTGGGTGCTGGCCAAGCTATGGGAGCTGCCAAAGCTGGAGAATTACCAAGTTTTGGCGGCATTTGTGACAGGCAAGGCACTGCCCAGGGAATTGGAAAAGGGGTCGGTCGGCCGGAAAGCGCTCTTGCAAGCGATGCGCGAGGTGCATGGTCTCCGTGAGAAGACCCTGCTCGACCTAGGCTTCGGACAGGACGAGATCAATGCAGCCGGTGGCCAAAAGGGCTTTCTGTCACGCCTGTTCAGCTCACTCAAACGCTGATGGCGGCCTACAACACATAAGCCTCAGCCCACATCACATTGTCCGCAATTTGAGGCCTGCCAAATAGCAGGAACGAGAGCCCTGTCCGCAATCCACAAGCCTCCGAACGGACAAAAGTGCCGCCAAAATCTCCAACCCCAATCGTGACGAACCTCCCAGAAATGTCAACTATCCCCTATCAACTACCAACTAAAAGCAAGTACGCCTGCCCCCGAATCACCGCCAGTGTATTCGCAGACAATGTGATCGAAGCGGGCAACTGAATCGGAAAGTCCTTTCCACCCGTTGGTCGGCGGTTGGCAATCAGCTCGGTGACAGCCGTCAAGGCCCAGTCGTAATCGATGTCCGCACCCGCGAGGACTTGCAGGCTGCTGGGATCGGTCGTGATGGGCACATTCCGGGCAGTGTCCCACATGCTCACATACAGCGTGTTTTCCCGCTCGACCCAGTCCTCCTTCGCCCCGATGGTCCCGACGATCTTGTGGATGCCCGGGACCAATGCAGTTGCTTCTCCGCAGCTGGGACAATAGACCCAGCGCCACTCCTCGAACCGCTGCATCAGCGCGAATTCGTGGCAATTGCGGCAGACAAGATCGGGAAACGAACGCACCAGAGGGAATTGTGAATAGGTGATGTCGTCGATCTCCTTGGCGACGCTGCGCAGGGCCGGGAACTTGGCGATATTGTCTCGTTCCAATCGAAAGTTGGCGTTCCGTCGTTCCTCCTCATAGGTGGCGAGGAGTTGGGGCATGGGTGCGAGGCTGCGGACGGCCTTGTCTCTGAGGGCCTTGACCAGGCGGGTGTAGGCCTTGGTGGCGGCAACAGAGATGCGGAGGTCCTTGTCCGCGCAGAGATCTTCCAATGCTGTGTTCCCTGCGGGCGTTCCCAGGCGTTGCAGGCCGATGGTGGCCGCCATTTTGAGTTCGGTTTGGCCGGATTTCGCGGCTCGCAACAGGATTGCCTCTGCGTCTTGCGGGCTTGTGTTCACGACCAAGCGGTGTGCTGCCTCGCAAGCCAATTCCTCCCTGAAATTCCGCAGGGACTTGCCCAACTGGAATGGATAGGCCACCAAGGAAATGCCCAAGTAGCCCAAAATGGACCCCCAACCAAGGTAATGGAGGCTGCTGCCATCAAAAACGAGGAGGTTGAGCGGATTCAAGAATCCCAATGTCCAGGGAAGGAGCAAGGTCAACCGGTGGGTGCCCAAGGCGAATTGCAGGCGACGCATCAGAGCGCGGTCTTCCTGCTTGTCACGGTACTTGCACCAGACGCGGATGAAGCGGTGCTGCACGGAGCTGAACAAATGTGTCACCGCGAGGACGGACGTCGCCCCGATTGCAGCGCCAAAGGCAAGCGCGGCCTCCATGGGAAAGTCGTCAGGGCTTCCCATCAGGGTTTTTGGCCGGGTGGTGTTGCATGGCCCCCAGCTTGGAGGAGCATCAGGGTGTTGCGGGCCAACCGTGGCGGATTGTGATAGACCACTTTCCATCCCTCGGGGCGCTTCTCCAACGTCTCCAATGTCGCGCTGATCGCCCAGTCATAGTCCATGTCCATGCCGCCAATGACATGAAGCTCATTGATGTCGGCCTGGAGGACGGTGCTGCGGTCGGGATCCCAAAGGCGCAGGTGGAGCGTGCCCTTGTCATCCAATTTCCAAAGGCTGTCTCCTCCAATTTCGCCATACACCCGTTTCACGCCGATTTCCAGGTTGCCTTGCTTCTCGCAAATGCGGCATTCGACCCAGTCCCATTCCCCGAAGCGGTAGCGGTGCGCGGTCGCATGGCATTCCCGGCAATAGAGTGCGGGATAGCCCCGGCGCAGCGGCAATTGCGGGAGCAGAATCTCCAGGACTTGTTGGTCTCCCATGAGCTGAACGGCCTTCTTGCGGTCATGGAGCTTCACGCGACCCCCGTGGTTCTCATCGCCCTCCTCGCCAATGTTGGGCTTGCGCCAGACCGTTGTCGGCAACTCAGGGTAGGGAGCTTTGGGATGCAACAGATAGCCTTCCAGGAGGATCAATCCTTGGCGGGCTGGTTCTGCGATCGTTTCACTGGGATCGGCGCGCAAGGTCTTGAGTGCCTCGACTGCCTGCGGGGTGCCGAGTTCGATCAAGGCGGGGATCACAGCAAGGCGATGGATGGGATCGGCGTCCTGCGAAGCTGCCAATAGCACCTCGGCGGCTTGTTCGGGTTGGTAACGCACCAGCTTGACAGCCACCACCTTTCCAGTGGAGAGTGTGTACGCATTCAGGATTTCGCGACCCCAATAATGGAATCCGACGACGAGGCTGAGCAGGTAGGTGCCGATGTAAGACAGGACGAAAACCAGCCCTTCCGGCCCGACTGCGATGAAATAATACACCGGATTCACGATCGGAAGCACGGGCCAGATCACCCAGGTGATGCCGCGCTGCCACTGCGGGCGCAGCAATTGACGGCGAGCGGTCCTCACCACCCCCCTGCCCGAGCTTTGGTCAATGGCATCCGCCATTTGCTGCGTGAGGCGGTGGGTGCCGTTCTTGACCCAGCGGAAGATCACCACTGTGGAGATGGTGCCCAGTATGGCACCGATGACGAGGGAAGCAATCATGGCATTTGAAGTCTCGGAGACAAAGTACGTAGAAGTGCCACACTATTGGCGGAAATTGATGGATTGTCGATCAATTCGATGGGCAGCGCCTCTGGCATTTCCGATTGAAACTGCTGCATCGCCTCCACCACAGCCGATACCGCCCAATCATAGTTCAGGTTGGAGCCCCCAATCACGTGCAAGGCCTCGATATCCGCTGCCCTTGCCGTCCTGCGCTCCTCGTCCCAAAGCCCGATTTTGAGCAGCCCTTCCTTCAAGTCCCAATCCATCACCCCGCCGATCTCGCCCACCACACGCTTGACCCCGGCCTGCAACAAATCATGCCGTATGCAATGCCTACAGTGAACGAATACCCATGTCTTGTAGGACATTTGCCGGGCGCGGGTGAGGCAAGCCTGGCAGAGCAGGTCCGGGTACGCACGCCGGGCAGGAAGGCATTGGCGGGCAGCACGATCCAGCATCGATTCCACCTCGAGAACGATGGGTTCGACCTCGTCGGGATTGGTATCGTCGCGTTGGAGCTGGTCCAGCAGCAGGAGGTGGCGCTCGACCAAGTCCATGATGCCCGGCGTCTCCTCCAATTGATGGCCTTGGAGGATAAGCTTGGCTTGGCTCAGGGCGAGGTGCGCTTGCGAGGCGACCTTTTCATTGCGGTCATGGCTCAGGGCCTCCAGCGCCTGCAATGCTGCATCGGTGCCCAGGGTCTCCAATCCGGGGATCGCGGCAAGCCGGGTCAGGGCTTCCGGGTCGGAGGCGGCATTGAGCAAGATGGGCTCGGAATGCTTGGAATCCATCTGCTGTGCGAGGGAGCGTGCGGCCCCCGCCTCCAATTGGGTGCGGAACCATTTCAAATCCCGGATCATCGCCAAGGGAAACAGCAAGAAATACCCGATCAGGGAATTGAACGCGGCATCACTGAGCCCCATCAGCGCCAGTGCGCCAGCCAGTCCCAGCGCGACGGGCAGTGCAGGGGAGACCCTCGCGTACCGGGCGACGACGATCAGGGGTGAGAGCAAAAACTTGAGCGCCTTCGGAACCCTTCCGGGAAGGATCCAGAGGCGTTTCCTCCGGCGGATGGGCCATGCTTGACCACGGCTTTTCCATGCCACCAGGAACGTGCAAAAGGTGGTCACGGGCGCAAGCACCTCGATGGTGAATTCAATGACTTGCCAGGATATCATGCAAGTTGCGGGCCTAGTTGCTCATGCTGGGTGAAACCGATGGAGGTGGCGCCATGGCCTGGAACGCCTTGCTCAAATTAAGGATTCCGGCATTCAGGTGGAAAATTTTGAGGCGATCCGAGACGAACGATGCAGAGGCAATTCACTGCTTGTACATCCCATCCAGAATCCTGCGGCTGTTTTCCGACAACCTGGATGCGTCCAGAACCTTGGTTTTCACATCACGTCCGCTCCCTTCCAAGACGGTCAAGATCGCTGCCAGCGCCCAATTCATGTCCACTCCCGGTGCATGCCCCACCTCCAGCACATCGATGTCCGCGATCCGCGTCGCCTTTGTGCTTTCATCCCAAAGGCCCAAATGAAGTTCCCCTTTCATTTGCAGGGACCAAGAAAAGCTCCCGTCCAGCACCCCGATCACCTGCTTGACATTGGTGGCGAGGTGGTCAGCCTCACCGCACTTGCGGCAGACCACCCAAACCCACTCGCCAGTGCCCAGCGCTTTGGGGCGGGCCAGGCATTTTCTGCACAGCAGGTGCGGGAAATGCCACCGCAAATCAGCTTGTTGGATCAAAACGGGCATCATGGCCCTTTCCTCCTCGATCTGGTTGGGGCGGCTGCGCAATGGAGGAAATGGAGGCAATGCGACCGGACTTTTGAGTTCTGCGGCACGTTCGAGGATCTCCGGCGGGATGCTGACCTTGCCTTGCTCCACGATCGCCCGCCACCGTCCCAATTCCCCGAACCGCTGCAATGCCATGTTCCGGACCCGCGGATCCTTGTCCGCCGTCAATTCTGCCAGCCGCTCGTAAGCCTTGCCTCCCGGAAATGACGCCAACCCAGCTGCCGCCGCAATGCGCTGATAGGGATTCGCCTGCTTGCTTGCCTCGATGAGGAAGGGGATCGCCACTCCGGGGGGCACTTTCCTGGCCACCATCTGCGCTGCCACTTGGGCAAATGCCTGAATCCGCCATCCCATGATTTTGGGCCCAGCCGTGAGCATGACGCCAGTTGCCACTCCCATTGCAGCCACATGGCCGAGGAGGACTTCCCAACCAGAATAGATGAACACCGCAGACGATCCCACCGCAAACAGGGCCGCCAATGGGAATTTCAGCGTCTTGACGGCATACCTCCGCGGATGCGCGAGGAGGTAGGGACGAGCTTTTTTCAGCAGGGCATCGGGGCTCAGCCGCGCCAGCTGCTCATAGAACTTCCCCAAGTCCAAGTCGATGTCGGAGTAGGCGAACATCACCGAAGACCCAGCCCAGATTGCCGATAGTATGACTCCGATCAGGAACATCTCAGCCCCCGGAATTTTCTTGTTCCAAGGAGGTCGCGCTCGGGTCCAGCGACCTGAGGAGTTGCAATGAGTTCATCTCCAATCGCGGTTGCCCGATGAGGCGGACGCCCGTGGTATAGGCCGGGCCTTGGTGGTGATCGTGGATTTTCTGGAGCAATGCCCCTACTGCCCAGTCGTAATTGATTTCCTTCCCGCCGATCACCTGCAACTCATCCAGCTCCGCATACCGGGCTTGGTGGCTGCCTTCGTCCCAAAGCGGCAAGTAGAGCGTGCCCTCCTCGAAATGCGAGGTGGATTCTCCCCCGATTTGCCCGACCACCTTTCGCACGCCAATCTTCAGCCCATGGACCTCCTTGCATTGCTTGCAGCGGATCCACTCCCATTCATTGTGGCGCATTTCCTCGGCACGGGAGTAGCAGTCCATGCAATAGACGTAGGGGTAGGCCCTGCGAATGGGCAATTGGGAAAAGACGATGTCATCGATTTGCCGGGTGATCTCCGCGAGTTGGTCGCTGGGGCCAGGATTGTCGAGCCAGGATTGGGAACGGACCTTTTTCTCCCAAAATTCATGCTCTCGGACATAGGTCTCCATGGTGCGGACGCTGAGGGTTTGCCCGCCCTTGAGCACAGGAAGCAGGTTGGAGAGGGCATCACGCGCCGCAGCGGCGACCGGGTCGTTTTTGTCCTCGCTGAGCTGGCGCAAGAGCTCATTTCCGGTGGCGGTGCCCAATTCGCGCAGCCCCTCGACGGCAGCCAACCGGGTCATGGGGCTGCTGGATTCTGCGACGCGGGTCAGGATCTCCTCGGAAATCTCCGGCCGTGTATGCCGCACCAATTGCCGGGAGGCCATGAAGGAAAGGCGTTTGCGGTGCTCTGTCAATGGAAAATGCAGCAAGAAGGCGTATCCCAGCACCAAGAATCCGGCCAGCCCCAGCAGGGCAGCGACACCCAATTCTCCGAAGAATGGACTCGCGATCCCCAATCCGACGGCCGAAATGCCAATGGGCAGTAGTCCCAGCAGCGTGTAGCGGTTCACCCAACTCGACATCGCCCGCTCAATGGTCTTGAGTCGCTTGGGCGTCACCGTCCCTGTGCGCGGGATCAGGTTCCGTTTCATCCTCAAGGTGGGCAGACGGTTCAGAATCCGCTTGGAGGTCGCCAATGCGTTCGCAGCAACCACAATTCCGAAAACGAGTGCGACTAGTGCCATGGTTTGTCGATTCTGTCAAATCTACACAAGATCATCGAGACCGGACGAACGGAATTCGAAGGGATTGGCTACTGGATTCGAGCAGGATTTGGTAGTGGCCGGAGGGCAGGTCGCGGAGGTCGAGGCGGCGCTCGGCATGGTTGCTGAACGTGTGGCCGATTTCGCCAGGCGTGGCGACCACGCGGCCTGTAGAGGACTCCAGGATGCTGATTTTGGCGGATTTGCCCCGTGGTTCGGTCCAGCGCAGGGTGGCGTAGTCGCGCACCGGATTGGGGAAGACCTCCACGCGCATGGGCAGGACCTCATCCGGCGCAGGCAGTGCGGTGATCAGCCCGGTAGGGGAGGAGATGGCACTGCGCCGCCAGTGGTTTTCCCCGGTGACGGCGTAATAGCCCGTGGAGAAGGATTCGGAGGTGGAGATTTGGAGGATGGGTGAGTACCAGAACTCGGCTGTTGCTGTGTCGGGGCGGATGTCCAGGATGCCATAGCCGTGGCTCGTGAGCTCGGAGTGGACATGGTGGGGATTGGCGGTCTCGATGGCGACTTGGACGAGCTGGGCGAGGAATCCTGTGATGCCCGCCTCGTCAAAATTGCCCCGGCTGATGCTCGTGGGCAGGAATTCCATGGCCTTGGAGCCCGATCCTGTGCCGGGGTCGTAGTTGTTGTAGTCGCTCGGTGCATCGCAAATGAAGCTCATGTGGATGTCGCCGCTGAGGATGATCGTGTTGTCGATGCCATTTTGGTCGAGGTAGTCGAGCAGGCGCACCCGGTCGGCATTGTACCCATCCCATGCGCTGGAATCAGCTACCGGGCCATCTCCAAAACTGATGAGGCTGCCCAATCCGGCTGTGCTGAACTGCGTGAACATTTTCTCGTTGCCGATCAGGTGCCAGCGGGCATTGGACGCGGAGATGGACTGCGACAGCCAATCCCATTGCGCATTTCCCATGATGCTCCAGTCGCCATTCGGCAGGGTGTCCATGTCCCGTTGCGTCTCGACGTCTGTCAGGTGCAGGTCCACGAGCTCGCCATAGCTCAGGCTGCGGTAGATTTTGTCGGGTTGGCCGCTGTTTTGGAGGCGCATGGGGACGTATTCCTGGAAGGCCTGGATCGCATCGGCCATGTGTTGCGGACTGTCGCCATCCACGTCGTGATTGTCCCAAATCACGGTCCACGGGTGGTTTTGCCGGGCAAGCCGCAGGTCGGGGTCGAGGAGGTAGTAGTCTTGGCGGTCGCGCCATTCGGCGAGGGTCTGCGGATCGATTGGGGCAGGGACGGGCACGCGCACCTGTTCATCCTGGTCCACAAAATCATAGATGTAGTCGCCCAAGTGGATGACCAGGTCGAGGTCGTTGCGCTCCCCGATGCGGCGGTAGGCATTGAAATAGCCGGAAAAGATGCTGCTGCAGGACATTACGGCCATGCGCAGCTGCGGCACCATGCCTGTGGGGGCGGTTTTGGTCCGACCGACGGCAGAATAATGCCCGTTCCCATCATGCCAGCGGTACCAGTAGTAAGTGCCCGCGGCGGGGTAGCTGACATCGTACTTCGCAGTCCAGTTCGTGGTTGAGCTAGCCATGGCGGTGCCGTTTCCGATGGGCTGGGTAAGTGCCGCGTCCCCGAAGGTCTCCCAATGCAGGGTGATGGGGCTGCTGCCGCCTTGGGGATCGACCTTGGTCCACAGGATCACATGGTCTGCCGTCGGGTCAAATGAGCCCACACCCCAAAGGAAAGGCGCCTGCGCGGTGTCAGCGAAGATATTGGGCGGATAGGTGGTCTGCGCTGCGGCCGTACAGCCAATCAAAAGCAAGGGCAGTAGGAGGTGGAACTTCATCGTGGACGCTTGGGAGAGACAATTTAGGAAAAATGATGGCTCCTCGGTGCACGGCTGCTTCCAGCGGAAGAGCAAGTGGCATCACCAGGAACAGGTAAACTCGCCAATGCCAAGCAAGATCGAGCCAGGGTGGATGAATGCTAAAAAAATTGCTTTTTGGGCTTGAAAAACCGGAGGAATGGGAATAATTTTGTGGGGAGATGGTGCAACACGTCCATAAGATCAGCATGGATGATCGGATTCAGGGTCTGATCCTGCACTTTGCCGCGTGCTGCGTGGAAGCGCGCAAGCCACTGAGCCGGACGCTGCTCTACAAATACCTCTTCAGCGTTGATTTCGGGCATTTTGCATTGCATGGCTCGCCGATTACCGATTTCCGCTACAAGAAGGAGCAGTACGGCCCTGTCCCGGTCGAGGCATTGTACTATTTGGAGGAGCTAGTGGAAGTCGGAGACCTGCAAGTGCAGGAGCGTGAACACAGGGCGTTGGGGCGGTTCTACACTGCCTATGCCACGGATTTTGAGTTGGAGAGTATCGATCTCGGGATTTTTTCAACGATGCCGAGGTGCAGACCATCGTCAGTACCTCGCAGGCGTTCCTCGGCAAGACCGCTGCCACAGCCTCGGAGGAGTCGCATTGTCAGTACCCTTGGCTCTCTACTCCCAACAAAGGATACATCGCCTTGGAAGGGGCAAGGCACTGTACATTTGAATGGTTGAACTATTACGGAGAAGGGAAGGACATGGACGAACATGAAGAAACCAAGGCAATCCGCGACGAGGTGCAGCGCAACCTGAAGCTGAACCGCTTGATGAAAGAGGTCGCGACGAAGAAGAAGACCCTCAAGATCACGACAAAGCCTCTCTCTGCTGAATGAGGTTGTTTGCGACGCCTTATTTTGTCGAGGAGTTCCTTCGGATTTCCCGGCGAAAGTATGCCTCCGCCTACGGCAGGGTGGCGAAAGACTTAGGTGCTGAATTCGAAAGGTTGGATTCGATTCCATTGATCCTGCAATCTGGTAGCATCATCACCTACCTCGGATACGGCGAGGAGCACAAGCCCATTAAGCTCCGTGTTGCCAATTCCACGATGCAGGCAGGCAAATCCAGCGGCTACCGGGTTATCTTGGTGACGCTCGACGAGGAGGATGCAGTGGTCTTCGTGTCCATCTATCCCAAAGTCGGGCCCATGGCCGTGTCCAATCCCGGCGCTGACATGCTCGTCGCGATGATGGAGAGTTATTTGGATGACGATGTCTATGAGCTCCAAATCGAGAACCAGGAGTTGAAGATTCTGATGGAGGATTGATCCCTTGCCGATTTGCCAATCCGCCCCGAGGCTCCTATCTTGACTGCAATGATCTTCGCCAGCAACCTGTTCCTGCTGTATTTCCTGCCGGTGTTCCTGACCGTTTACTTGGTCACGCCGCAGCGGTTGCGGAATGCGGTCTTGCTGCTCGGGAGCCTCGTATTTTATGCATGGGGCGCGCCGAAGTTCATTTTTGTCCTGCTGGGTCTGGCGGTCGCGGATTATCTGGTCGCCCTGCAAATCGGTAAGGGTGGGCCGCATGCCAAGAAGTGGCTGACCCTCGCCGTGGTGTACAACCTCAGCGCATTGGTCTATTTCAAATACGCCAATTTTTTCATCGAGAACACGAATTCCTTCTTGGGAGCGCTGGGAATCAAGGGGCTGGAATGGACGGAGGTCGCGTTGCCATTGGGCATTTCATTTGTGACGTTTCAGCAGCTCAGCTACCTCGTCGATGTCTATCGGGGCGAAAAGCCGCCGCTGAAGAATCCCATCGATTATTTCACGCTGATCATGATGTTCCCGCACCTCGTCGCTGGCCCCATCCTGCGGTACCGGGACATGGCGGATCAGATTCGCGACCGGAGGGAGCAGGACAATTTTGCCTTTCGGTTGGAGGGCATGATCCGCTTCGCCATCGGCCTCGCCCGCAAGGTGATCATCGCCGACACGCTCTCTACGCAGGTGAACAAGATATTCCTCTTGCCGCATCAAGAGCTGGACTTCGTGCTGGTTTGGATCGGGGCGGTGGGGTACTCACTGGTGCTCTACCACGACTTTGCGGGCTACAGCGACATGGCGATTGGTCTGGCGCGGATGCTGGGCTTTCGATTTCCCGAAAATTTCAACCTGCCTTACACCGCGACGAGCTTGCGGGAAACTTGGCGGCGCTGGCACATGACCCTGACGGGATTTTTCCGCAACTACGTTTTCAAGCCCCTGATGAAGCGGAGCAAGAAGCCGTGGATGCTCTATGCCAACCTCTGGATCGTGTTCCTGCTCTCTGGGCTCTGGCATGGCGCGGCCTGGACATTTGTCTGTTTTGGCATTTGGAACGGGGTTTGGCTGATGCTGGAGCGGCTGTTTCTGGAAAAATGGATGGCTCGGCTGCCGCAATTCCTGCGCATCATCTGGGCTTACATGGTGTTCATGATGGGGGTGGTGATCTTCAAATCGCCTGACTTGGGGACAGCCTTCAAGTTCTTCCGGGAAATGTTCGCCTTCGAAATCTCGCGCAAGGCTTGGGAAGACCTGCACCTTGTGATGGGCACCAAGTTCTGGTTCATGATGGTACTGGCGGGGGTGATTGCCTTCGCGGGAGCGATCCCCAAGTTGCGGCCCGTGATGGAGCGGGAATGGCGGCTTCCGGTGGCAAATTGGAAGGTGGTGGCATGGACTGCGGTGGCGGGGCTGCTGCTGATCCTCTGCGTGAGTGAGATTGCGACCATGGGTTTCCGGCCTTTCATCTATTACATGTTCTGACCATGAAAGCGCGCCCCATCCATATCGCCTGCTTCGGATTGCTGCTCCTGCTGCTCTGGCTGCCGTTTTTGCAGGAAAGGACGATGCTGATCAAGGAGAAGCCGCTCGCCGGGGTGGAGGAGGTTCTGGATTCCGTCCCGCTCAAGGACAGCACCTGGTTCAATGGCAAGTTCCAATCCAACTACGCCGTGCGGATGTACAATTGGATGGGGCTGCGGGCGAGCATGGTGCGGTTGCGCAACCAAGTCGATTTTTCCCTGTTTCGGGAGCCCTACCGCTCGGTGATGGTGGGCAAGGACGGGGTATTGTTTGGACGTGGCTCATTGGAAACGATCCGGGGCAAGGATTTCGCTGGGGCTGAGATGGTGCGGTATCATTCCGAGCACACTGCCGTCCTGCAATCCTGGTTTGCGCAGCGCAATGTCGCCATGATCACCCTCGTGACACCGAGCAAGTTGCAGACCATGCCCGATGACTTGCCCGGCGAAGAGGTCGCATTTGCCCCACAATCGAATTACCCCGCCTACATCGACGCCCTCAAGCGGAACAATGTCTTCCTGATCGACCTCGGACCGGTGATGCAAGGCTGGATGCAGTCGAAGCCGCACCCCATTTGGGCGAAAAATGGCGGACATTGGACGGAGTACGCAGCAGCGATGGCAGCGGACAGCATCATTGGACGGATGGAATTGCTGCTGGGCAAGAAATTCGTCCGCCCCGAGATCGCCTCCGTCGAGACAGCCCCTGGCAACCGCGGCTACGACGACGACCTCGGCCAATTGCTCAATCTGGCCATCAACCCCGATCCCGGCGAAGTCGGCTATCCCAAATTGCGGTACCGTGCGGAGGGCCGCGAGCGGCCACGGGTTCTAGTGGTCGGGGACAGCTTTTGGTGGGAGATTTACGATCCCGGCATCCACAAGACCTGCTTCGCGCCCGGCTCGCAGTACCGCTACTACAACTACGAGACCTACAGCGACCAATGGCAAGGCGCCCGCATCATGGACCAGGCCGCTTTCAAAGCCTCATTGGAAAATGTGGACGCTGTCGTGCTGTCTGTGAATGCCGACAATCTGCACCGATTCCCATTTGGGTTCGTGGACGATGCGCTGTTCGTGGTGGGGGTGGGGAAGCGGTAGGGAAATCTGCGTATTTCCCACCCCGTACGGACAGGTCGCGACCTGTCCGTACGGGGCAGTATCAATTCTGATAGCGGGCCATCTTCGGACAATGGTATTTTCTGCGGGGACTCTTGATTTTCAGGCCACAGCCATTGAATCACTTGTCCTTTGGGAGGTCGGTTGGACTATTGCTTTCGGTTGAGCTGTCTTTCTCGGTTGCGTTTCCTTCTGGTTCCTCCTTTGTGTTGTTGTCCTCTGTACTGCGCTTATCTTGGGCCTGCGGCTCCTTGGCAGGTTCAGTTTTCACCTTCCCAGCTCCTTGATCTGTTTCAGCATCGGCACCTTGCCCCTCTGAGGAATTTGCAGGCTTTGTCTCCTTATTCCCTCCGCCGGGTTGGCCATCACCGCCATTGGAGCTCGCAAAGATCACCTTGATGATATCTTGAATCTTTTCGATTACCTCATGCGCCCCGAATCCCGCCAAAAATCCAATTCCAATCAGCGTGTAGTAGGAGGAGATGTCCGCATCCCCGACATCCTGCAATTTGAGCAGACTGCTTTTGGTGAGTACGAGCAGGATCAGCGCAAGGACTCCGCCTTGAAGAGGACGGTACAGGTACCAGAAAACCAAACTGTCATCCTCAGAGGCACCAATTCCTTTTGGGGTCGGAGGGTGCATAGGCATCAGCCAATCTTCCATACAGGCTGCGAGGCAATAGAACGCTCCACCCAACATCCCTGCGAAAAACAGACCCAAGGTGACATGCTCATTTACATTGAATGTGCTGATCATCCCGAGCTTGATTTTCCAGCATTGGAAGCAATTGGTGAAGATCCACAGTGTGGTAAACACTGTCACGAGTAGCAGATACACTGCCACCAGGGACCGTGATGATGATCTCTCGGGTATTCTTCCTTTTCTCTTTTGCCTCCTTTACCTTCTTCTCCAATGCCTCTTTCTCCAGCTTCTCCCTCTCCGCTTTTGCTTCTGGTGCTTCCATGTCGATGTAGGCGTCAATGATCAATCAAAAGGTAGGAACTAAACTATGCCTACGCAAATACTTGTCACAAAGGTCATCTCCCGAACAGCCGGGCAAAGAAGCCCCGATGCACAGAAACGCCCTCTAGGGCAGGTTTTGTCTCCTCGATCACCGGATTCGCCTTCCGAATCATGCGCAAAATCATCTCATCTCCCGGATGCGCCTGCTCAAACAGGATCACCCCCAAGGACTCCCCAAACTTGGGTCGCTCATAAATGTCCTTGTGGAAGTCATCGAAGCGCAACAGGAAATCGTCATCCATCGCGAATACCTCGATCTTGCCGGGCTCGGGTTGATAATGGAAGCGCATGGGTGCCTGGGCCGTCTTGATGCCGGTGGTGATGGCGAGGCGCATGCTGCCGCTCATGTTCGGCGGGCTCGCATGGAGCAGCGCCTGATTCAAAACCACCGCCTGACCCGCTGGAACGGTGAGTTGCAGCAGGTGCGGCTGAATCTGTGCATTGTAGGGCTCGAAAAAGAAGGGCAGGGTCGGACAGCGCAGGATGGGCAGGAAGCGATGGCTACCCGGCAGCACTTGCAAGCCGCCGTTTTGGGCGTCCGTGTCCTGCAGCGGGCTCCAGATGTTCACCGCCACATACCGCGACTCGTCCACGATGGTCCAGTCCTGATGCAGGGGCATTTGGCTTTCCCGACCAGTATTTTTCGTGAGGAATGCCGACCCGAAGTAGAAGAAATTGTGGAAAATCCGGTCGAGCCGGGGGCGCATGATCTCCACGATGGCGTTGCTGATCTCCTTTTTCTGGGCGAAGTCGTGGAGGTAGCTGCTGCTGTGAAATGCCTTGGGCGACTCCGGGAAGTAGCTTGCATACAGCTCCCGCAAGGCGGTGATGTCCTCCGGCCGCAGCAAGTCGATCTGCACAAAACCCTTTGTGTCAAACTCCCGCTGATGATCGGCATTCACGAAAATGGGCATCACCTGCGGGTCGCGGCGGCTGCCGGGCTTGGCCTCCGGGGCAGACTTCCCATACCGCGCCTCCAATTCCGCGACGGTCAGTTTCGGGAAGTTGTAGTCCACGTAGCCGAGACTGTGCCCGATGCTTGGGCGGCTGAAAATGTCGGTGCCGAAATTGGTGTATTTGCGGAGGAAGTCCTCCTCCTGCGCGAACAGCTCGACCTTGTCGGGGGCATTCTGCTTGTCGTGCCAGCAGATGCGGATTTGGGCGTCCTTGTGGGAAATGAAGGTGTTGACGACGATCCGTTCCCGGTCGCTCAGGTTCGAGGGGCTGTAGTGGAAGACACTTTGGTCAAATGCCACAGCCTGCCCGGCACGCAGCAGTAGCGGTGTCATCAACGAAATCACCTCTTTCTCGATGCCGTCATAGACATCCGGCAAGGAGCTGCCACGGTAAGTCGGCTTGAGGCGGTGGCTGCCCGGAAGGACGTAAATCGGGCCATTTTCCATGGTCAGGTCCACCAACGGTGCCCAGATGTTCAGCCCCGGATACCGCGCCTCATCCACCAAAGTCATGTCCTGATGCAGGATCAATGCGCTCTTGGGATCGGGCGCCTTCACGATGAAGGAGGAGAAGAAATACTTGAAGTCCTGGAAATTCCCGCTCACGGGGCGGTGAAAGATCTCCCGCAGCCCCAGGTCCACCTTGGTGCGGTATTCAGGATCGTTTTCGTAGGTCGTTGTATAGAAACCCGTCCTGCCCTGCGGCCGCACCTCCTCGAACAATGCCTTCATACGCTCGATTTCATCCGGCTGGAAAAAATCCAGGATCACATAACCGTCCCGTTCGAAGGCGCGGTGCTGTTCGGGATGGGCGAAAATTTGGGCGCGAGAGGCGGCAGTGATCATCGGCGGGAGAAAATGCGGCTGAAAAATCCACGCTTTTCGGCGACGGGCTGCGCCTGCGGTGGCGGCGGGGCAGCCTCCACAGGCTTGGGCTCCTCCTTCTTGCTGCCGTCCAGATTGTAATTGAAGAGGCGGGCCATCTTCTCGATCAGCGGCACATTCACCACATTGTCGGGATGGCTCTTGATCAATGCCTGCAATTCTTCAGGGTTGATGCGCGGCAAACTCAATGGATAAGTTCCAACCGCGTCCCAACCCGTGATTTTCTCACCCCGGTTGTGGAGCTCGCTCAGGCCGCCATTGTTGTAATCCAGGAAAAACTCCCGGGTGATGGCATAGACCTCCACCGTCTCCGGTCCCTGTCCCGGCAGCAGGTAGTGGTGGAAGAGCTTCGCATCCTTGTGCGTGACGCCGATGCCCGCCGCGAGCCGTGGGCTGTCGGTGGTATTCGGTGGGCTGGCGTGCAGGGTGCGGTTGTCGAAGATGATCGCCTGCCCCGCCTTCATCGGCACCAGGGTCAGGTAGGGGAAAATCGTGAACATGTGCTCTCCGAGCGGCGTCCGGAACTGCGGGCTTGGCGAGCAGCGCGGCCAGTCGAAGTAGCGGTGACTGCCCTTGATCACGCCGAGGCAGCCATTGTCCATGTCCACATCCACCAACGGGATCCACAGCGTCGCCGACCAGTATTCCTTCTCATCCACGAACGTCCAGTCTTGATGCGGCGGCACCACCCCTTTTGGATTGGTCTCCTTGATCACGAAACTGCTGGTGAAAATCTGGAAGTCCTGGAAGTGCTGCGCCACGAAGGGCGTGAGCACCCGGTACAGCTCCTCCGTCACGGAATTGCTTTGGTCCCTGTCCCGGTCGTCCAGGCTCACATGGAAGCCGTAGGCAGGTTTTTCCTGTGGAGTATGCGTCGCGTAGTAGGCGCGGAGATGCTCCACCGTCGTGGCATCCAGGAAATCGATCAGCAGGTAGCCGTCGCGCTCAAACTGCGCTTGGAGGTCGGCGTCACGGAATACTTGGTGCATGGGCATTCTCCGGCTGGACGGTCATTTTTCCATCCTCTGTTACAATGATAATCAATTGAGGGTTATTCCCGAAATAGACGAGATCAATCAGCAATGCCAGTTACGATGAATGAAATGTGGTTTGCTTTCTTGGGCGATCCCCCTGCGGCCTCGTGCCTCGGCCTCCGGGGTCGGGCTCTGCGGGGGTCCCGTCGCGTGCCGCGACCGCTTCGCGCCCCTCCGATCCCTATCGTGTTTTCCCGGCCCTCATCGCAGCGCCAGGATCTTCCCCGTGAAGCTGGACGGGCATTCGCCCTTGACTGCCACTTGGTAGATGTACATTCCGTGGGCCAGCCCAGCGGTGTCCCAGTCATTGCGGTAGTCCATGTCGCGGTACACCAGCCGCCCCGCCACGTCCCATACCCGCAATTCCACCCGCCCGGCATGGTCACCCAAGTCCAGCATCTCCGCGATCCCATTACCGTTTTTGGCTATGAAAGTGGGCCTGTTGCATGCGTCTGCACTGGCCACGACCGCGAACTGCTTCTCGCGGCAGTTCGCGCTCTGCATGGTGGGATTCGTGACAGTGAGGGTATAGACCATGCTTGACACAGGCTGCGCCCGCGTGAGCGCGGCGGTCGCGTCGCTCAGTCCTGTGGTTGGCGACCAGCGATAATCCAGTCCAGCAACTGACGCAACACCGATCTCAAAGCACTCCCCGGGGCAGAAAGTCACATCACCTGGAGCCTCATGCACGAAGGGCTGCTCCACAGTCACAAGGATCGAGTCAACCATCAATGCACAGACCCCGCCACTCGCGCTGTCGGTCGCCACCACCGCATACACCTGCGTGACAAGACTCCACGACTGCGGCTCCGCTACAGTCGTGGAGTCCAGCCACCCGCCCGGCGACCAGAGGTAATTCCAGCCCGGCACAGAAACCATGCCCAGCCGCACCGTGTCACCCCTGCAGGCCACCGTGTCGCCGCCCGCGAAGTCGACAGGTAGCGTCTGCGGGGCGGGGTAATTGCTTAAGAGAATCGTGTCCACATCCTTGTAGCAGTGCAAGGTGTCCGCCGGGTTCGTCACTGTCACTGAATAGGCTCCGGCACCCGAGATGGTGATCTGTGCCAGACTGTCCCCGTTGCTCCATAAGTACTCCCATCCCAGCACCAGCCCTGCATCCAGCGTGACGCCCGTCCCGGTGCAGATGGTGGTGTCAGCCCCCAAGCTCACATTCGGAATCTCGCCCTGTGCCACCACCTCCACCAGCACCGAGTCCACCGTTTTCCCGCAGGGCAATCCCATTTGCGTGTCCACCGCCGTAAGGTAGTACCATGTCGTGGTGTCCGGCGCGGCCCAGGTATATGCAGCGGTGGTGTCCTCGATGCCCGCATGTGGCTTCCAGCGGTAGGTCACCACCCCGCCCGTGCTGTCCGGGTAGCCGATCCGCACACTGTCGCCGGGGCAGATTTTGGGAGGCCGAGGCCCCGCCTCCGCGACTTGCGCCACCATAGGGGGGAGGTTGAAGTTCGGGAGGTTGGGGAGGCTGCCTGTGGTACGGCGGCCTTTCAGGCCCAAACTGAGGTAGGTGAAGTTGCAGGCCGTCCCGGCTTGATTGGGGTCATTGATGACAGACAATGCGTAATTGGCTGGATTCAAGGAGTCGATTTGATTCAATTGGGTCATGTAAATCTTCCCATCCGGCCCCAATTGATGCTGCCCAAGGATCACCGAATTCGGTGCCGTGAAGATAAGCGTTTTGCTCGCCCGGATGTCTGATGCTGTCAAGTCCCATTGGTAGAGGTGGTTGACGGTTGGAGGGACATCGCCCTCGGATACATAGATTTTGGTGCCGTCCGGGGAGAAGGAGCAGCCATAAAAGGTGTTGGGTCCCGGTTGCAATGGGGCCGTAGTTCCCAGGCTGTCCCAGTTGCTCAGCTCCCCCGTACATCTGTCGAAGTCGAAGATGTCCACGATGCCAGTGTAGGTGACCACCAGCAGTTTGTCTCCTTGGGGGGAGAACGTTATTTCCCCAATCGTGAAATAAGGGTTCTGGAATATACCCTCATGCAGGGAACCTATGGATTGCAATACCATCGGAGCCACACGGTCACCCTCCACATGGAATTTGATGAACACCTTGTCGTGTCCGCCATGATAAAGCACCCACCAACCCGTGCCACCTGCGTCTCGCACCGCAGACACTTTCTCCGCCAATGGATTGAAAGGCTGGTAAATCCCAAGGCTTGCATTTAGCACAACACTATCTTGACCATCAGTAATGGATATTTTTGACAAATAGGGACACATCGAATTGGGACATAAAAAGCTCACAATGAATGATAGGTATTCGGTCTTGCCCCAGACGGGTACAAGAATTGAGCCATTAGTAAGCCCGCTCAAATGGAGATCCATTCCCCCGGGCGGAACCGTCCCATTGGCCCTGTAGAGCGAATCCTCTCCGACATAATAAAGGAGGTTGCCTAACGAATCTGATATGCAACTAATAGTTTCAAAGTTGTATGTCGTCCGGGCCAGCGAGTCCACCACGGGCGTCCCGCCTCCCGGAAACCGCATCAGGATGGAATCCCCGAAGACCCAGGACCAGTCCTGCTGCGCGGGGAGGCTTTGCAACCCCCCGCACAGCAAGACCACCATATATGCCCAGAGTCTTTTCATTCCATTTACTGACTGTGCCTTCATCGTTGCAAGACCACTCTCCAAGCAAACCGCCTGCCATCCACCGTTTCCACGGACACCAGGGTCAAGCCCTGAGCCCAGTGCCGGGTGTCAATGGCGATCGGCTCCCCGGTGTAGTCGAACCTGCGGGACAGCAGGACCTGTCCCGAGCTTCCGTGGACGGTCAGCGTCCCGGCAACCTCCGCCCCGGCGAACTTCAGGAAGACCATCCCGTCAGCCGGGTTGGGCCAGCATTCGGCGCCATAAGCGGTTGCCTCTTGGTCGCTGATCCCCGCCTTCCTCACCTCCTTGGGGGGCGGCCCGCATTCAGGGTCCTCCCAGATGTAGATCCCCTCCAGGGCCAGCATGGAGCGGGCCATGTTCACGGCCTTGCCGCCCAACTCCTCGCACTGCGCCGCCAACGCCAGCAGTTGTGACAGCTCAACAGAGTCGATCTCGCCATCGTCCACCCTGATCTCCAGCGCCTCCTTGTGGTTGCCGAGGATGTCCGTGATGGGGCTGACCAGGGCTGTCTCAATGATGGCGGTCGTGGTGTCAGGTTTTTCAAGCTCATTGCTTGCCCTCACCGCAGCGCCCATGTCCCGAATGGCCACGCTGTCATAGAACCTCTGTATCGTCGTGTCGGCCGTCAGCAGCGAGGAGTCATCGAGTATCTCCTCATAAGCCCACTCTTTGGCCCGATAGTCTATCGCGCTGTCCAGTGTGGTCGTGGGTGCTGTGGCACGGGCTGCATCGATGACGGCATCCACCTTGGAGTTGGCGGACAGCAGGGTGGGGCAGGAATAGGCGCCTGAATTCGTGATCTGCGGTGTCATAGGAAGGAACCCTGTTGAAGCTCGATTCACTGTCGGCTCCCATACGCCCCCAGGGCTCGTCCAGAGAACAGAGGCCAACCCATTTGAGAAATACGCATACGTATGCGCCGTGTCAAACACACCCACCCATTGATTGGCAGTCGGGAGGCCAGGACCCCCCTGCTGCCCGATTTCCCCTTGCTGCAGGTACACCAGGCCAGTCAGCCCCTTTTCCATACGATTCCCCTTGAACGTGGAGCCGAGGCACTTCCCCTCAAACACCACATGCTGCCCAAACGACTCCGTGGTGTCGCAGGTCACAGCAGCCCCGCCGCTGGCATACACATGGATGCCCTCAACCTGCTTCAGCTTGGCCCCCAACGAGTTCGAGTACAGGTGGTTCTTATGAATCTGCGCGTCACGCGAGGAGTTCACCATGATTCCTCTCAGCCTGTCATTGGGTTGCTGCGGCAGGATGGTGATGCTGTTATGCTGTATGCGCGCCTTGTTGCCCATCTGCACCCAGATCCCGTGGCCGCGCAGTTTCAGGGTGTTCCTGTACACCCGGAAGGGGTAGTTGCTCGCTGGCAACGGACTGTGTGTCAGGTTTTCGCAACGGATGCCATGGTGGAGGGCGGTCGCAAATGCGGACGTCCCGTTGATGGTGTTCCACTCCACATGCCCGTTGATGTTGCTGGAGTTGCCGACCAGGATCGCCAGCGAGTCGTTCTCATGCCTGTTGTAATCCACCCATACCAGGCTTCCGCTCGCGCCTGTGGAAAGGTTGCCCAGGGAAGTCCCAGTCCGGTTGAAGTTCAGTGTGTTCCCCCTCACCCGCACTGCCGTCCGCCCCCGCACATGCACCCCCAGCGAGCATGCCGTGAAGACGTTGCCATGCTGTCCCAGCTGGGGTTGCGTGGTCGCCGTGGGATGCCCCACCACCGTGGAGTAGTTGCCGAAGCCCACACCGGGCGGATTCACGCAGCGCACTCCCGCCCCCAGCCCCAGCCAGGGCGACACGGTGCCGCGCTGCATGTTGGTGAACATGTTGTTATTGACGGTCACGCTGCTGCGATCAGCATACAAGCCATGCTGCAGCCTGTCAAACCTGTTTTGCAGGCCGAGCGGAACCCCGAGCGTGAACCCGTCCACTTGGTTCAGCTCCACACCCGCCCAGGCAAGTGGATGCGCGGCGTACGGAGCCAGCAAGGCCGCGCCCCCGAAGGTACATCCCTCGATGCGGCCGGGATGCGGTCCGGAGACACCCGTTCCCAGCGTGCCCGCGTACACACCCACCCAGCAGCCCTCGAACCGCGACTCCCGGATGTCAAAGGGCGCGCCTGCCCGCGACCAAACGCCCCGCACCGCTGAAAGGAACCGGTCACGGAATGAAACAAACCTCGAATTCGCAGCCTGCAACTTCACCCCCCCCCACATCCAAGGGCAAGCCGCCTGGAAGGTGCAGTTCTGTGTCTGCAAGGTCACATTGGGCAGCACATACACAACCGCCATCGAGTCCATCCAGAAAGTACACCCCATGAAAGAGGCGTTCGCATCCACAAACAACGTGTCGATCACATGGAATGTCCCGCCATTGAGGTTGCCCAGCGTGGACGTCCGCTCCCGGAACAAAATCGTTGCCCCCGGCACCCAGCAGCAGGCGAAGGGCAGCACGTTGACGCGCACGGAGTCGAGGTCGCATCCACCAGTGGAGTCCATGTGCAAAATATACGTCGTGGAAACGGAAGGTGCAACCAGCAGCGAGTCTGTCGTGGCCCCGCCCGGTGTCCAGAGCCAGGGTCCGGCCCCCACCGCGTGCAAGGTCACAGCCGAGCCGAGACAGAGGGTGGTGTCCGGGTCCGCGATGCCCCGCACCATGACCACGATGCTGTCCCGGATGGTGTCGCAGCGGCCCACGTCGGTCGCGGTGAAGTGGTAGGTCGTGCTGACCGCAGGATTCGCCATCGGGCCAGCGGAATGGTAGCTGCTCAGGCCGGGATCGGCGCTGTCCCAATCCACATAGAATGCGCCATGCACGATGAGCGTGTCCGGCTGCCCGAGGCAAATCCACACCGTGTCCTGCCAAGCCACGGAGTCCAGCCCAACAGCAGTGACCCAGACGCTGTCCGTCATGGAGCAGACACCGGAATCCGCAGTCAGATAAAAGTACTGCGAGCTACCCACCGTCGCCACCGGGTTCAGGATGGTGGTGTCGCTCAGCGCGGTGTCACCCAGCCAGTGGAAGGCTGTCGTGCCCGCCCCCACATGACCCTGCAGCACCACACCCATGTCCCGGCACACCGTCGTGTCCGCCCCGGCGTCCACCACAGGCGCGCCCACAAATACCACCACCGTGTCCGCCTCGGTCGCCCCCAGGGTCATGTTGGTCACGGTCAGCACCACCTCGTAGCTGCCGGGATACTGGTACTTGTGCGCCTCGTAGGCGCTGTATTGGAGGGGATTGTCGCCGGAGCCGTAGCTGCGGGTGCCGTCGCCCCATTCCACCGTCCAGTCCATGCAGCCCATGAAGCCGATGCGCTTCCAGATCCAGGCGCTGTCGCCCAGGCAGACGCTGTCGCTGTGCGGCAGGATCAGGGCCAGCATCGGGATCGATGTGTAGTCGATCGGGTTGCGGAACAGCACCACCCGGTCGATGTCCACCAGCGTCCCCTGCGGCCTCACCTCGATGTAGTGCAGGCTCGTGTCCAGCGGCCCCAAGGGAATGAGAACCCCGTTCACGTCCTTGCCATGCCAGCCAAAGGCGGTGTCCGGCTGCACCCAGATGGAGCCCGACCCCGCGCCCGGCGACTGGAACTGCACCACGCGGCCCACGCCTGCGTTGTTGCGCGCCCGCACCCAGGCATACAAGGTGTCCTGGTCGTCGCCCGTCGGGCGGAAGTAGTACCGCGTCCAGCCGCCTCCGCTCCCCTGCCGCACATAGCTCGTGAACTCTGTGAAGTCCCCGCTCGTCGCGGGCACGGGCCGCTCGGTCAGGATCCCCGCTGTCGCCGCCGCGCTGTCCCAAACCTCCGCCTCCCAGTCAAAGTCCCGGCACCAGTGGCCCGGCTCCTTCCACTCGTGCCAGCGGTCCAGCTGGTAGAAGACCGGGGCCGTGGGATTGGTCCTGTCCAGGATGTAGGTGCTGCCCTGTAGCCGCTCACGGATGCGGAAGTGGTTATAGATCGTGCTACCATTGTCATGATGGAACCTGAACGCCACCACCTTCTCCTTGGGGCCCTGGCTCTGCATGTTGCCCGTTCGCTGGGCGCTTGCCCCAATCAAATAGACGAATTGCCCCCGCAGCTTGCGCCCGGTGATCAGGTCGTTGTTGTTGCCGGTGCTGAATGTGAAGAAAGTCGGGCCTGAGCCATTGTTGTAGGTCACAGCCGTGTCCCCCGCAAGCACCTCGCCGTCATAGAGGAACCTGCGCAGGCGGCTCGTGACGGCCTGTGCATAGCTCGCCATGGGCAGGTGCCATGCGCGCCAGTTTGCCGGGATCTGGAAAAACCCCGCTTGCGGGCTATACTGCTGTATCATTGTATTATAGCTTTCAGCTCCCATGATTCCCATTGCCTTGAGCACGCCCAGGTACTGCCCGGGCCGTATCATGTCCACGTCCTCGATCTTCCAATCGCCATTGTCGTTGTAACCTGGCGAGACTGCCGGGAACCAGATTGAGTCCCCCGCCTCCAATTGATGCCTCAAGGAGATGCAGAGTTGGTCCATCCCTGTTAATGAATTCCTTCCATGCCGCCACCAATGCGGGTTGTTGGCATAGAAGGTCGGACCCGCCCTGTGCCTCGCGTCCCTGTTCTCAATGATGGGTCGTGCCTGCGCGTAGCTATGTGGCCTTCCTTGCATTTCGTACCACCAGGTCTCCGTGTTGGGGCGACCTGCGGTGCCATTGTGGCTGTTGATCCTATTGAGCCATTGCACCTGGTAGGACCAGCGGAATTGGTTGCCCCGAAAGCCTTGGTAGGCCCGGGTGTCCCATCCGGGGAAGTTGGCATGCCAGTCCCGGGTGATTTCCGCGTCCCCGAACACAAAAGGATCGGGAAAGATGCCCACCACCTCGTCATTTTCAGCCACCATGTCGATGTAGGGATTGCTGAGGTAGCTCATAAAGGTGTCCACCAACTGAGCCTGTACCAAGCCATCGCTTCCCAGCAATTGATACCGGGGCCAGAAGGGGTGTGCTGCCATCGCCCAGTTCAGCCGGAACCTGCCCGGCGGCTGCGGAAGCCCATCGCGGACTGGCGGCCCCCAGGGCAACAGTGGCGTGGCCAGTGACGAGTCGCGGACGAAAAAGGAATCTGCAAGGGCAGGAGGGTTGAACCACGCTGGTAGGCCGGACTGCTGCAGGATGATGGGCGAGCGGTAATAGCCGCTCAGCGTGTCGCCGTCATGCAGGAAGGACTCCGAAATCTTGTTCCAATAGGTGATCAGCGACCGTGGCAAGCCGTTGTTGGCGGGGTTGTTCAGGCTCCGCAGGATATGGAACTGGTAATAGTTGGAGTCTGGAGTCGTCGTGGTGCCCCTGTGGAAGTACATGTAGTTGCCGTGGGTGCTGCCGCAATACATATAGTAGTTCCAGTCCCAGGCGAGATGCTCCAGCATGAGGCGGGCCTCCGAGTGGCTACGTGGGATGTCCGCGCCATGGCGGAACGGCTCCGCGTCCGCCACAAACGGGATCAACGGCCGGATGCTATCAATAGCGCTGTACCTCGGATGCGGGTAGGTGTTGAACAGCTCCAGCGGCGAGAGCGGCACGTTGGGCCATGCGGGAGGGAATTCTAGCAAGTTCACCTCGCCCTCCTCGACCGGGCCGGGGAAGGGGTAGGTGGCGACTGGGCTCTGCTGTGTATAATTGATGGCCTGCCCCGCAAGGCCCTGCTGATAATGCTCCCAGACCAGTTGCGGGGGCAAGACCGTGTCATAGACCGCGAACTCGTCCAGATCCGCGACCAAGTGGTCGGTCGCACCGCTGTGGGTAAAGTTCAGCACGCCACCGTTGTTCAATGGAGAGCCCGAGGGTGGTGAATGAAGAATCCCGGCGGGCAGACGCCATCGATATAAATGCGTTGGTCGCCAGTGCGGGAGCTGTAGAATGCCGCCACATGGTGCCAGTCCCCACCGAGCAAGGTGTAGGGATCCGCTGCGCCCACGCCGTACAGGTCCACGTGCAGGCTGCGCATCCCGGTGGCAGTAAGCACATCCCAGTCCAGCCCACGGTCGGTGAACCCCAGCTGGAACTTATCCAGCCAGTGGACATTGCCCTCCCAGTTGCCCTGCCGCACCCGGATCCAGAACTCCACGCCCACCTCCGCCATGGTGGAGAGGTTGTCCAAAGGGCCATTCACGCCAGCGGTGTTCTGCACATCGGGCGCGCTATGGTACCATCCCGCAATCGGCGACTGAATCCCAGGGTTAAGCTGATTCGCGTTCAGGTTCACATTGTTTCCATTGCCAGTTGCGTCGTCGCCAGGGGCGCCAATGTTGAAGTGCCAGTAGCCCAGTGGCGTGTACTGCGCAGGCAGGGAGGGGGCCAAGAGGAGCAAGGTTAAAAGGGCAAGCAGGAAGGAGGAGAGAGGAACGGTCGCGTTCAAGATCAAAAGTGATCCCTTGTACACAAGCGGCCACTTGCGCGATGGGACTTTCTTCTTTCCTCCCGAGACCTCGGGATCCACTTTCATCAATAATTCAGTGTTGGTTTCCATGGTCATGTCAAAATTTGAATTGTTGCAAAGCATTGTTCCAAGTCGCGATGTAAGTCTCTGGATCCCCATTCTCATTCTGCCCCATGATCGCCATGTCCGAATGCCCGTCCCCGTTCCAGTCGGCGAATGCCATCCGCACCTGATGAAGTGTTGGCATGTTCGATGGACCCTGCACCAGTGACAGGATGCCCCCGCTATTGAGATAGACCCGCGTCTGCGGCCCCGCCATGGACATGCCAGACACCACCACATCCAGGTCGCCGTCCACATCTAGGTCCACCCAGCGCGCCTCGCCGCTGCCCACCTCCATCAATGTGATGCCAGTAACCAAGTATTGCCCAGAATGGTACTTGTAGATTCCTGTCTGTGGCTTGGTGCCAAAACCTGATGCCAGCAAGTCCCGGTCACCGTCGCCGTCCCAGTCCCCGAATTCCATGCTGCCTCCGTACATTCCCGGCACGGGCGATGGCAATGTAGAGAAATGCAAGCCGCCATTGTTCCGCAGGACCACTGTCCGCATACCCTCGGAAAGCCGTGGCGATACATCCGAGAACGCAATGTCGGGCAACCCGTTGCCATCAATGTCCCCGATGCCCACCGCAGTCCAGTCACGGGTCGCATAAGCAGGATTCTCCACAGCAGTGAAAACTCCGCCACCATCATTCCGGCCAATGATGCCCTTGAAACCAGCCATCGTATTGAACCCGGTGAGGAACAGGTCGCTGTCACCGTCCCCATCTAAATCGGCCCACCTCGCCCTGCCCATTGAGAGGCCAGGAAGGCTCGTGGTGGCTTGCAATGCAAGATTGCCGCCATTGTTGCGATAGACCAAGGTCACCTCCTGACGCGGGGCGGTCTCTCCTGTGAGCACGAGGTCAGGGTCGCCGTCACCATCCATGTCCGCCCAAGCTGCGTCACCAGAGGACAAGGCCACAAGCTGCTGAGATGTGTCGATGTCCATGGACATGCCCGAATTGTGGAGTAACAGGGTACGGCGCACTTCGGAGGTGTCCCGGCCACAGACTAGCAGGTCCTGCAACCCGTCGCCATCATAGTCAGCCCAGGCAACCGCCCCATCCCTGAGCGCGGGAACTGCGGGCCCGGTCACCGTAATCGCAGGTTGAGCGATGCCCCAGAGGCAGGGCAGCAGCAGTAGGGCAAGCAAATGAATTGATTTTCGTAGATACATGGCCTAATGATGATTGTTGAATGCGATCAATGATGCAATATGACATTAACAGTTGACATCTTGTGTCAAAAATTGCGGATTATTTTGGAATCCTCTGTCCCGGCTGATCTTCTTGGGCGTGGCAATGACAACGAAGTGACCTGACTGCCACACAGATCCGCCTCTATGAGGATGTCATACACCCGCCTGATGCCCCTGCGCAGGGCCGCAGTCTCCTGCTCCATAGCAGCGATTAGGGCCTCAAACTCAGCCTTGTCAGCATGTGGTGAAATTGTCTTTTTCTTCATAGGGTTGCAGGGTACGAGCGCAATAGGAGATCATGTCGGGGGCCGCCGAGCGGCAGCCCCCTGACACCAATCAACAGAGAAACGCGGTGCCTGAACAGGCACCATTGGAAGGAGCGAAATGGAAGCTCCAAAGGAGAATCTTCAGCCCTATGGGCAACGCATGTCGCGACAAATCAATGCGCATCCCGTCACGCTCGTGCCGGGGCGTATTTGGTTTCTTTCCCATAGTTGGGTAACTTTATGTCTCACATCTCCTGATGCACCGGGGGAACCATTGAGTTTTGAAGTGCTGCCTATCCTCTCCCGGTGCGCGATTATTAGGTTTGGTCTTGAAGCCGCGCCGCCCGGTGTGACTTCGTATTCCATACCCCGTATTCGCCATCCTTGATCCACTGCCACGATCTAGTGTTTTTGCTGAGTATCACCCTGAAACGTCGTGCAAGTGTAGGTGAGCCCTTGCCGGACTAAACTATCGGCAGCAAAAAGAACAATGTGGGTCTCTACCTCGATGATAATGCCAAATTATTCGGGCATGGGATGCTGCACAAACCCATTCAAATTTGTAACTTGATGCCGACCACCACACTGGGATCGCAACCTGTTTGTATTCAGTATTTTGTCTCATCAGGATCGTATGTGAATTTAAGAGCAAGTACAGCAAGAAGCATTTTGCGGAGCCTTCATGGTGGAAGGCTCAAGGCATTCCTGTCACAGGTGGCTGAGGGTAGGCTAGGAATTTCCCTCGTGCCAGTGTGCAAGGTGATCCATGCCTCGGGTGACCTCAGCGAGGAGGAGGTGATCGAGCAGCTCCAGATTGGTCGCGGGAAGTACCTCCACTACATGGGCTTGATAGCGGAAGCAGTGACCACCTTCCTGTTAGGGGACGGGACTGTCAGCCAACTTGGGCAGAGCCACGACATGCTGCGCGCGCTCATCACTGCCACTGACATGGACGCAGCCACGGACCTGTTCCAGCGGACCATGGAGCGGGCGGCTGATTTTGAGGAATTTCACTTTGCGGGGCGACTGTGGAGGCTGGCCAAGGAGATCGAGCCGGAGCCATCCTTTGCTACCATGAGCCAAGCCCGTGCGGGATTCCTTGAGGACAACCTCCGCCAATACGAGGAGCTCATGGGGGTGTATCAGGAGGTGCGTAGGATTGCGCATGTCGGTCAGAAGCAGGAGATGATGCGGCGCCTCCTCGATGACGAGCTGTTGAGCGGGCCGCAATCGGCTCATTCACATCGCGCGATCTACTATTACCTCAAGCTGCGCGCCTCAGTGCTGGTACATACCCGGCAGCACGCCGCAGCATTGGAGTTGCAAGCGGTACTGGTGGGACATTTGGAGGCCTACCCATGGATCTCCGAGATAGAGGGGCTAGCCTTGGTTCAGGAACTCGGGCACCTTGCAAACTCGCACTACCTCACGGGCGACCATCCGGGCTACCATGCCCTGGCACAGAGGATACTGGGCCTAGGATTCTCGAACCACAAGGTGGAGCGTCACCGCATCCGGTTCCTCTACCCTTACAGCATCAGCATAGCGATGGAGTCCGGCAACCCTGAAGCCACGTCCGCGGCAATTGCTGGATTCTTGCAACTCCTGGAGCAGTCATCCACCCTGCTCGACCGTCAGTTCATCACCCAGTGCCTCTACGCCTGCCTAGTAGGTGCCATCGCCATGCAAGATCCGGGGCACAGGCGCAAGGTGATCAGGCTGCTGGCAGGCTACCGCAAGGCGGAGTTCACCGCTGACTATTACGTCATGTATCGGCTTGCCGAGGTCATCCACGCATTTGAGGAGGGCGACTACGATGATGTGAGACGGTTGGTAACCAACCGGAACAAGCGACAAAAGGAGGAAGAGGAGGCAATCCCCAAGGCCTCTGAGGCACTTCGTTTCCTTGCCTACCTCGCCACGCTGATGGAGCCGCTGCCCGCTGGGCATCGATTGGTTCTCCCCGCGGAGCTACGGCAGCTACTGAGCGCTCAAGTGAATGGCACTATCTTATCGGGCTATTTCGATTTGGAGGCTTGGGTGCTGTCCAGGGAGAGAGGATGCACCATGCTGGACATCTTCCGAGACAGGGCATCCTCGTCCCCTGAGGACTCTTAAATGTTGCTAATCACAAGCACCTCCGTGAGGCCATCTGCATCCGTGATGGAGACCTGATACCCACTGCCACTCTGCACCACCGTCACCAATCCCACTTGGTACCAGTCCACGAGCTCGGCGTAGCTGTACGGGCGTATGTCCACGACTTTTTTCAGCACAGCTGAGACAGTGCTCCATGGGAGTTCCGAAACCTCGGAGGTGATGGGGTCCGCATGGACCGAAAATCCGGACACTGGCAAGCACATCCCTGCCAGGATGGCGAATAGCATAGCGATACGTTTCATAACTGAACGACGTTTTTATTTAGGTGAATACTCAGCAAAACTGACCGCCCCTCAACAAGAAGACGGCTATCTGAAAGGTAAGCATTTATCCCGCGATTCACTCAAGGACGGTATGTGACCCAGGGCAAGGCCATCGTTTGCCGATCTAAACGAGTTGATTCTGATGGGTCGGCCACCTCGATTTCTCTCCCAATCTACACCACAAACCGGGGTGCCGCTAAATGGAGTTTGAGTTTACCTTCCCGATACAAAATTGAATCCAAAAACGTAGTGTTACTACCCCAAATCTGCACAAATGGCGATTCCAGCCAATGTAGGGGGTAGCCATCGGCTCCATGAGGGGATGCCCTGGCCTCCATCAAGAGATGCCTTGGTCTCCAAATGGGGGTAGCATTGCCTCCACGATAGGGTGCCACCGCCTCCATGGAGGTATGCCTTCGGCTCCACGATAGGGTGCCACCGCCTCCATGGGAGGATGCCATCGTCTCCACGTAGGGATGCCCGCGACTCCAAGTGAGGATGCCAACGACTCCACGTGAGGATGCCCGCGACTCCACGTGAGGATGCCCGAAACTCCACGTGAGGATGCCCGGGACTCCACGTGAGGATGCCCGAAACTCGACGTAATGATGGCATGGGTCTCCATGTGGGGGTGACCTTGTCTCCTCATGGTGGTGACCACGCCTGCATGTGGGGATGATGATGGTCTCCATGATGGGTTGCCGTAGCCTCCATAAAGGGATGCCTGTGGCCTTGGCGCTGGGATGCCTATGGCTTTGGCGAGGTGATGCCTGTGGCCTTGGTGCTGGGATGACCATGGCCTTCATGATTGGGTGGCGTGGCCTTCAGTTGGGGGTAATGGTCTCCATGATGGGGTGACTTGGCCATGGTGGGGTTGAGGCGATGGCAACCTGAGGTGAAGTCGCAGCCTCCATCGGCCTCCAATTCTAGCAGGTCCACAGCATGTATATGGGCGGGTGATCTGCAATAGGTATATTGCATTGCCCTGACAGTCAGTTCATAATGCGGTGGAAATGCTAGGCATCCACGGTAGAGCAGTGCAATCAAGGAGTCAACTGATGCTTCCGCGCCCACTGTGCTGTACAGGTGTGCTGTTCTCAGGACGCATGGCATGAAAAATTGTCCATTAATGTAGAATTCGCAAAAAAAATATCTGCCAGTTCGTCCAGCCAGAGTGCCACTTCGTCCTTCCAGCGTACCCGTTCGTTCAATTGACCTCGAAACGGCTTTTTGAACTGAATCAATTTTTGAAAGCCGACCGTAATTTTGTTCCAGTCACCACGGTGGTGGCTCGTGCAGGCAAAGCGCACGCATATAAACAATTATTTCTTTACAGCTTATGTTACAAAAAGCATGGTTGAACAACCCCGTGAACATCACGCACGTGAACGTGATCGCCAACCTCGTCAGCAGTGCGCAAGGTGCCCTGCCCGAGTTTCCCAACGTCACCAAGAAGGACAAGACCTATTGCATCAAGGTGGGTGACCCGCAGATGCAGTTCATCGGTGACATCCACGAAATCTGTCAGGCGCACCCCAAGGTGATGCCCGCATGGCATGACGTCGTGGACTACTACACCCGCGTCGGCAACGTGAGGAACCTCGTCGCGATGCAGATCAAGCTCATGAGCTTGGTGGAGTCGATTGACAATGCCCTCTTCGTGGCCAAGCACGACGCCATGACGATGAGCCTCGACTACTACCGGGGCTTGAAGATTGCGAGGGTGAGTGGCGTGCCAGGGCTCGAAGGGCTCTACGAAAAGGCCCGCGACCACTTCAAGAAAAACACTGGCGTCACCCCCGAGGAGCAGTACCCCGAGAACAGCGAGGAGGACGGTGTCACTGTTGGTGAAGACACTGGCAACGGTGGCAAGACCGCAGCCTAAGCAGTCACAGACAATCTGACAAACTTGCGTAACACGCAAGCTCTTCCGATTCGCCATCCGCCGCTGCCCCATTCCGCTCAATTGAATGGCGCCCCGGTATGAAACAAACTGGATGGCGAACGACCTCTCTTGCTACAAATCCGTTGAAGCTGCCCACGGCTGCATGATGCGCCCGGTCAGCACTGTTTCTTGAATCAACAACTGTGGAAGCCCCTGCTGCTCGGTGAGCGGTGGGGGCTTCCTGGTTTCAGGGGCAACCAACCGGATTTTTGTTAGATTCGCGCTGTTCATCGTAGATCTCCAAATGAAGCCTCTTTCCATCCCTCCGCGCAAGGCACTCAACAAGGCATACATCAAGTTCAAGCCGAGCAGGGAGGCGATCGAGGATTTCAAGGGACACCTGCGGACGCTGATCGACAGCTTGCGCGGAAAGGAAACCGAAGAAGGGCACAAGAACAACCTTGCCACATTCCTCCGAGATGCATTTTACAAGCAGAACCATCACCTGAACGCCAAGGGGGACATAGACCTTGCCATCTACACCGGCAAGACTTCCAAGGAGCCCGTCGGGGTAGTGGTGGAGATGAAGCACCCTGACAATGCCTCCGAGATGTTTTCGGAAAGCAGCCTTACCGCCAAGAGCATGTGCGAACTGCTGCTCTATTACTTCAGGGAGCGCATCGAGGACAGCAACAAGGATTTGAGGCACCTCGTCATCACCAATGGCTGGGACTGGTACATCTTCGATGCCATCACATTTGACAGGGCATTTTTCAGCAAGGGAAGCCTCCGCAAGGACTACACGGACTGGAAGGAGGGCCGCAAGTCCGGGAGTACGACACAGTTCTTCTATGACCACGTCGCCAAGCCATTTCTCCTGAGGAGTGAGGAGGACCTGCCCTACGTCCACATTGACTTGCGCGGCTACGGGAAGGCATTGCAGGGTGCCGACCCCAGGGGAGACGAAAAGGTGAGCCTGCTGTACAAGCTGCTCTCACCCGCGCACCTGCTCAAGGAGCCTTTTGCAACTGACAGCAACTCCCTGAACAAGGATTTTTATGCAGAGCTGCTGCACATCATTGGCTTGGAAGAAGCCAAGGACAAAAACAAGAAGGTGATCCGTCGCGCGGAGGAGGGGCGGCGCCTGAACGGTTCCCTGCTGGAAAATGCCATCGAGCGGCTGGACATCGAGGGGACGCTGGGAAACCTTTCTAATCGCCGTGCATTTGGAGAGACCGCCACTGAGCAGGCATTTGCGGTGGGTTTGGAACTCTGCATCACTTGGGTGAACCGCATCCTGTTCCTGAAGCTGCTGGAGGCGCAATTGCGTAGCTACCACCGAGGGGATGCCGACTACAGGTTCCTCAACCATAGGAGCATAAGGGACTTTGACGAACTCTACAACCTGTTTTTCATGGTGCTGGCCCGGCGACCCTCCGAGCGCAAGGACCGTGTCAGGGACAGGTACAGGCTGGTCCCCTACCTGAACAGCTCCTTGTTTGAGCGGACGGCATTGGAACAAGCCGCATTCAGCATCAATGAGATCGACAACCACATCACGCTCCCTGTCCACAGCCGTACAGTACTGAAGGAGGCGAACGGCAAGCGGCTCAGCGGGGAGCTCAATACCCTGGAGTACCTGTTGCGCTTCCTCGATGCCTACGATTTCAGCAGTGATGGAGGCGAGGAGATACAGGAGGAGAACAAGACCCTCATCAATGCCTCGGTGCTGGGCCTCATCTTCGAGAAGATCAACGGATACCGTGACGGCAGCTTCTTCACCCCGGGCTTCATCACCATGTACATGTGCCGGGAGACCCTCCGGCGCGCCGTGGTGAACAGGTTCAACGCGCAATATGGCTGGGCGGTACAGGACTTCGAGGGCTTGCAAGACAAACTCGAGGAGGACAAGGACAAGCGCCGGGAGTACAATGCCCTCATCAACGGGATGCGCATCTGCGATCCGGCTGTCGGCTCCGGGCATTTTCTTGTGTCTGCTCTGAATGAGCTGCTCTGCATCAAGGCAGACCTGGGGATCCTGTGCTACCGTGACGGGAAGCGGGTCAGGGAGTACAGCTTGCAGGTAGCCAATGACGAACTGGTCATCTTCGATGTGGAGGAGGGCAAGCCCTTTGCCTACACCCTGGGCAAGAGCGGCCAGGCCATCACGGAGCGCCAAGCCCTGCAGGAGGCCCTTTTTCATGAGAAGCAGACCCTGATCGAGAGCTGCTTATTCGGAGTGGACATCAACCCCAACTCGGTGAAGATATGCCGCCTACGGCTCTGGATCGAGTTGCTCAAGCATGCCTATTACACTTCGGAAAGCAGCTACACCGAGCTGGAGACCCTCCCCAACATCGACATCAACATCAAGCAGGGCAACAGCCTGATCAGCCGGTTTGGCTTGCAGGATGACCTCAGCGCTGCCCTGCGGGACAGCGGGCACAGCATCGAGGAGTACCGCCAAGCCGTGCAGGACTACCGCCATGCAAGCGGCAGCACCGAAAAGCGGACGGTCCTGGACATGATCGACCGCATCAAGGGTGCCTTCCGCGACACCATCGACAAGCCGCTGATGCAGCGCATCGCCAAGGCCAGGGGCTTGCTTGCGACCAAGGAGGAGGACATTTTGAACCTGCGCAAGTTTGGCATGCCCGTGGGAGCCAAGTTGCAGCAAGAACATGACCGGGCCAAGGCGGATCTAGAGTCGGCTCTCGCCGAGAAGCGGGAAATCGAGGACAGCGCCATCTTCCGAGATGCCTTTGAGTGGCGGTTTGAGTTTCCGGAGGTGCTGAATGCGGACGGAGATTTTGTGGGGTTTGATGTGGTGATCGCCAACCCTCCCTACATCCGTCAGGAGGAGATCAAGGAGTTCAAGGCGCATTTCGGCCAGCGTTTCAAAACCTTTGTGAGCAGTGCCGACCTCTACGTCTATTTCGTGGAGCTGGGGATGGGCCTGGGCCGCAGCGGGGGCGAGTTTTGCTACATCATCCCCAACAAGTGGATGCGGGCGAGCTATGGTGAGCTGCTCAGGGACTGGCTCCGGCAGTGGAATTTGCAGGGCATCATCGACTTTGGCGACCTCCCTGTCTTCGATGAGGCAACGACCTATCCGTGCATCCTCAGCATTCGCAATGCCGCGAGTGAGGGGCAACTGTTGGCTGCAAGCATCCCGAACCTGGACTTTGATGACTTGGGGAGCCTAGTGAGTAGCATTGCCTACACCGTGGACATGGACACGCTGGGGTCAGATGGCTGGACCCTGTTGCAAGCGGATGTCGCCGCCGTCCTCGCCAAGATCAAGGCGCAGGGTGTCCCGCTGGGCGAGTATGTGGGTGGGAAGATCTACTATGGCATCAAGACAGGGCTGAATGAAGCCTTTGTCATCGATCGGGCGAGGCGTGACCGGCTCATCACCGAGGATGCCCGCAGTGCGGAGGTCATCAAGCCCTTCTTGGCGGGGCGGGATGTGAAGCGCTGGCGAGTCAATGACAGTGGAAATTACCTGATCCTGATTCCCAACGGCTGGACCACCCTGAACAAGATTGATGAATTGGAGCCATGGACCTACCTGGAGTACCGTTACCCAGCTATTGCAAGGCACCTCGCCCCGCACGAGGCCGCAGCCAAGAAGCGCAGCGACAAGGGGCAGTATTGGTGGGAATTGAGAGCCTGCGATTACTACAAGGAGTTTGAGAAGGTCAAGGTTTTCTATCCTGATATCTCCTACAAAACAAATTTCTCCCTAGACAGGGAGGGTTTCTTTGCTGCAAACACCACCTACTTCTTCACGGTGCCCGAGGACGTTGCATTGGTAATTCTGGGAATTCTCAACAGCAACCTCATTACCAACTACTATGCAAGCATCTCAGCTTCCGTGCGAGGGGGTTACCTGCGGTTTTTCACGCAGTACGTACAAACACTTCCCATTATGCTTCCCGATCTGTTTACTGACAGAACTGCAATTGAAAAGATCGTCAACAAGATCATTGTGATTAAGTCCGAGCAACCTCAGGCAGAAACAAGCGAACTGGAATCTGAAATCAATCAGCTTGTTTACGCCTTGTACGGCCTCACTGCGGAGGAAATCGCAGTATTGGAAGGGAGTGTAAGTCAATAATCCTATGGAAGAGAACTATATTGTACTGTTGCGGCTGAACAACCGCCGTGGCAATCGGGCGAATCAGTTGCTTGTTGATGTAGCTATGGCAGATATCCTGCGCCTGTCTGTCGCGTACTTGAATGGGTCAAGGTCCTGGCACCACGATGGCAGGAGCCATAGTTTTTTGGCCTACACCCCTGAAATCCATCTCCTAAACCGGGAGCGGTTTGATGCTGTCGTCGCAAAGATGGTGGGTGCCAAAACATGGGCTTCGATCAAGGAGAAACCGTTCAAGATCATCCTTTCGGAGCTAATGGAAAGCTATTACGGATTTGATGAAGATTTGCTTAAACAAGCAGCGGACAATGTTTCCAATCGCTTCATCCTGGGTGCCCACCGATCCAAGAAGTATGGCCCCGAGACAGCAAGGTACATAGCGAGCTTGAAGGAGGAAAAGGAATCGAATAGCTCACCCAAAGCTGGAGTCACCAAGCGAGTTCCAAAAGGGAAGGCTCCTGTAAGCCCGGAAATTGTTGAGGTCGCGAACAAGAAGCGCATCTTTATCAGCCATGCTTCCAAGGATCAGGACCTTGCCACACATTTCGTGAAATACTACCTACGAGATGGTTTGGAGATACCCATGGATCAGGTGTTCTATACATCACATCCTGCCACAACAATTGACGTAGGGGATAATTTCCGTGACCGCATCAAGCAGGCCATCAAGGATGCAGGCCTTGTGATTCTGCTCATCAGTGAGAATTTCAAGCAGAGTCAGTACTGCATCGCCGAAATGGGTGCTGCTTGGGTATTGGATAAGATCATGATCCCTATTTGTATTCCTCCATTTGACAGGGTGGGTTCAGGCCAGCTACTTGGCCCATTGCAATACATCGATGTGAACAACAAGCATGGCATGACCGCACTTCGGGACCAGTTGGTAAAGAAATACGGCGTAGGCAAGATTCCGGAGAATTCTGTGCACTTCACAGAGGCGCTGGATGACTTCATGCGAAAGGCGGAGAACAAGATTGCCGAAATAGAAGCAGGAAAAAGCTAGCCGGAGTACCCGCAGCCGAAACCGATAATGAATGCAGTCCTACGTTTAGTTTTGAAAAGTGGCTCCATAGGCACTCAAATAGCCAACGGCCCTATTCCTGCCACCTCATCTATCCAACAACAACTTAACTCCCATCCCTAAAAACAAAGCGGGCCGCCCCAGAGGAGCAGCCCGCTTGATGCATTTCTAGATAGCGACTAGCGCTGGACCACGATCCGCTTGTAGGCGGTCTTGCCGTCCATGCTCACGCGCAGGGTGTACACGCCAGCGGAGAAGTCCTTCAGGTCGATGGCTTGTTCGAACATGCCATTGCCTTGGAGGCTCTTGTCGCGCAGGACGATCACGCCACGTGCGTCAGCGATTTCGTAGCTCACTTCAGTGGCGTTGTCCACGCTCACGCTGAACATGAACTGGCCATTGTTCGGGTTCGGGCGGACACCCACCATGAAGCTGTTCATGCCGTCAGCGATGCCCACGCAGGTTTCCACGAAGATGGAAACAGTAGCGGTGTTGGAGCAGCCGTTGCCGTCAGTGAAGCTGTAGGTGATGTTGTGGCTGCCAGGACCAGCAGTAGGAGCGGAGAATTGGTTGCCAGTCACGCCTGTACCGGTGAAGGTACCACCGGTCGGAGAACCAGTCAGGAGCACCAAGTCATTGTTGGTGTTGCAGATGGTGTCCGTAGCGGCGGTAGCGGTCACGCTCGGCAGCGGGTTGATGGTCACGTTCACGGTGTCGGCGCCGGAGCAGCCGAAGGTGTCGGTGTATTCCACGCTGTAGCTGCCGCTGGTGGTCACGACAATGGTCTGGGTGGTGTCACCTGTGGGAGCCCAGAGGTAGGAACCAGGGGTCAGACCTGCGTTCAGGGTAACGTTGGTGCCTTGGCAAGCAGTCTGGTTAGGACCGAGGCTCACAACCGGGAAGGGAGTGAAGGTGATGGCGACGGTGTCAGCAGAGTGGCAACCGAAGGAGTCGGTCACGTCCACAGAGTAGGTGCCATTTTGGTTCACGAAGATGGTCTGGCTGGAATCCATGGTGCTCCAGATGTAGGTCGAGCCAGGGTTGCCAGCATCCAAAGTAGCGCTGCTGCCGCAGAAGTAGCCGTCGTTGCCCAGGTTGATGGCGGGCAGCGGGTAAGCAAACACGGTGGCAGTGTCCACACCAACGCAACCGCTGGTGGAATCGAGCACGCTCAGGATGAAGTCAGTGGTCTGGGTAGCGATACCCACGGTGGAAGCAGCGTTCGGCGTAGCTAGGTTCGCGCTGGGGGTCCACTCATAGCCGTACACGCCGACCATGGAGAAGTACATGTTCGGACGTTGAGCGATGCTACCGTTCACGGCAGGGTTGGCGCAGACGCCAGTGGCGTCTTGGTTGTACCATACGGTGGAGGAGAAGCTCGTTGCGGTCTGGTTCACAGACACGTTGGCGATGTAGGAGCTGTTGTTGTGGCAAACCTCGATCAAGATGTTGGAGTTGCCATCCCAGTAGAAGTTGCTGGTGAAGTTCATCGGGTTCACACCCAGAGCAGGAGCGTAGCTCAAGCTGGTGAACACGGAGGTGAAAGACGGGGTCTGCCAAGTGGTGATGGAGTTCACGTTGGTCAGGGCCATCTTGATCTCGAAGTTGTCCAGCGGCTGGGTGCCGTTCAGGTTCACCACGTCAAATGCCATGCTGTTGATCCAGCCAGCGCCGAGGCCCATGCCTTGGAGTTCAGAAGCACGGATCAGCATTTGGTGACGGGAGCCCCAGTACCAGTTGCCGTAGGGAGACGGGTAGCCGGAGCTGGTGTTTTGCACGGTACCGTTGCCGAGTTGGAAGATGATCGGAGACACGGTGGAGGTCAGCGTGATGCTGTCCATGGCACAGATGGTGTCCGGTGCGACCATGGCGGTCACCACAGGCTTGGCGATCCAAGTGATGGTGGTGGTGCCGATGTTGCGGCAGCCAGTGGCGGTGTCGAGAGCGACGACTTGGTAGGTGGTGGTCACGCCAGGAGAAGCAGTGGTGGTGTCACCAGTGGTGCTGCTCAGGGTGGCGCCAGGGGTCCAAGTGTAGCCGTAGCCGGAGTTACCGCTGGAAACGTAGAGGTCCACGGGATCGCCGCTGCAAGAGACGGAGTCAGATGCAGACACGGTGATGGCAGGAGCCGGGTTCACAGTGATGGTGACAGGCGTACGGGTGGAGGGGCAACCTTTGCTGTACTTGATGCGGCCGTTGAACACGCGAGGGTTGTTCGGCAGGTTGAAGTAGGTGCCGCCGTGACCTTGGTAAACTTCGAGGTCGGCATTGGCATTGTAAAGGTTACCGGTGGTGGTACCGTTGGTGTAGGAGACACTACCGGAGGTAGCGGCAACCATGAAGGACCACTTGGAGTTGGCGGGCATTTGGAGGTTGATGTTGTTGGGCAACACCGTTTCGATGCCAGGGCCAGCGGAAGGAATACCAGTGTACACGCCGAGCTGTGTCCAGCCCACGTTGCTGTTTTGCGAACCAGGGGTGAGCAGGTAGTCATTTGGACGGTACCAGACTTCCCAGTTGGTGAGCGTGCCAGCGGTGGAGCTACAGTGGACGTTGAAACCAGTGATGGTGATGGTGCTCAAGGTGCGGATGGCAAACACGTTACCAGCAGAACCGTTGCCCGCAGCCATGGTGGTCAGGTGGGTAGCGGTCTGAGCGCCGCTAGCGGAGGCAGCGTAGTAGGTCGTGGTGGCAGGCACCATCGTGGTCCAAGGAGAACCGCTGTGCACCACAGAGCCACCGGTCAAGGAGTCATAGAACTGGAACGGCCCGACGCCAAAGGCAGCGATGGTTGCAGAATCAAGACCGCAAACGGTGTCACCCTGAGTGGTGGGCGGGGTCGTGTCGATCCAGACCACGGTGTCAGGGGTGGAGAAGATCAGACCACAAACCTGTGCACGGTACATGGTGGTGTCCGTGGGCAGCACTTTGTAGGGGGAAGTGGTGCCGGAGGTGTTGGTCCAGGTCAGACCACCGTTGGTGGACATTTGCCACAGGATGGTGCTGCCGTTTTGACCGGCGATGGTCAGGGTGGCGCTGTCACCTGCGCAGACGGTGGGAGGCGTAGCGGTGGCTGTGCCAGCAGCGAAGGTGCGGTTGGTAGCCAACATGGCATCGTTGAGGGAGTTTTGGTCGCCCGTCATCGATGTGGCTGCGTTGAAGGTGTAGGTGCCTGCAGCGCTCATGTTCACGTTGCCCACCAAGACGTTTTGTGTAGCGCCAGCAGCTAGGGTGCCAGTGTTCACAGTGGTGTTGATGGTGGCGGTGACAGCACCTGTCACGTTCACGGTAACGGTGACCGGGTTCGTGGAGAAGTTGTGCGTGCCGACAGCATAGTTCAGGATGCGGACGGTCACAGGCTCAGTAGCAGAGTAGCAAGCACCTGCAGCGGGAGTGATGAGGGCAGTAGCGCCGACGTCCAGCGTGGCAGGGGTGTACTCATCGTAACCGATGTCGGGCGTGGTGACGCTCCGGGTTTGGTTGTCGATGTCATTGGTCACCCATGCGACCACAGAAGCTGCGTTGTTGGGGGCAGCAGTGCTAGCATGCAGGTTGCCGATGGTGGGGCTGGTGTAACCCGGGTCGGCGGAGACTGATGCGGCATCTTGGCCGACCATGGCTGCCTGCCAGTTGGCGAGGGTAGCATAGTCGGTGGCATTGCCTTGGCCGAAGAAGCCTTGGGTCGTGTTGGCCATGTACACGTCGTTGCGGTCGGAGGCAGAACCCGTGTTGCCAGTCAGAGTGGCAGAGGTGCTGCGCATGCCCCAGTGACCTGCAGGAGCGGTCTGAGCGCCGGTCGCGTTCACGAAGATGTTGTTGCGGCAGTTGATCACGGGACCGCTTGCGGTACCGATCTCGTAGCACACACTCGACATGTTCAGGTTGGTGCCCAGATCCAGATAGACGGAGTTGTTGTCCACGTTGATGCTGCTGCCAGTGACACCACCGCCAGCGGATTGGACGAAGATGCCCTTGATGGCTTTGGTGGCGGTAGCCGCACCCGTGTAGGAGCTCAGGATGTTGCTCACACCGTTGTTGTACACGCGCAGGTTGTGGCCCGTGGTGGTGGCGACGTTGGCACGGATACCGCAGACGTTGGTGGTAGCGGTGGCGGAGTTGCCGCGGACGAAGCTCACATTGTTCCGATAGACACTGGTGGTGCCTTGGGAAAGCTCCACAAGGATACCGTCAGTGGTGGTGGAGGAACCAACGTTTTGGACGTTGTTGTTGTAGATGCTACCACCGCTCTGGTTGCCCATGCGGATACCGTAGTTCTGCGTTGTGGCAGTTGCTGTACCGATGTCGTTGGCAGTGCTGCCACCGATGGTGTTGAAGTTGGCTGCCACGGTGTTACCAATCTGGCAGTTCAGGTCGGGGAAGGTAGCGTTGCCCAACAGGTAGATACCATTGTAGGTATTCTGGATGTTGAGGTTCATGTAGGCGTTGTTGCTGTTCGCACCCAATGCGCTGGCAGGAGTGGAGGCAACGTTTTGCTGGATACCGATGGTGCTGGTGTTGCTGCGGTTCAGCGTCACAGCAATGTTTTGGAACCCACAGAAGGTGGCACCGTTGGTGGTGCTGTTGTTGATGACCAAGAGACCACGATCCAAGTTGGCGTTGCCGCCAGAGGTCAGGTTCAGGTTGTTCAGCAGCAGGTAGTCGGTACCGGAAACCACCACGACAGGCTCGGAAGTGGTACCCACGAGGCCAGTACCTCCGGCAGTGGCCATACCACCTGTCACATAACCATTGTAGGTCAGGGTGGAGGTGCCGGATGCGGGCTGCACGGTTACGGTATTGGTGAGGCTGGTGCCTGCGATGGGGCCGAAGCCGATCGGGAACCAGTTTTCACCGTTGGTGGAGATGTCGTAGTTGGCGTCGGTGAGGGAAATGACCACAGGACCTGCGACACCGCGGTGGTTCAGGTCAGCCACAGCCTCGGAGAGGTTGGGGTAGGTACCCGTGCTACCTGCGGTATAGGTGCCTGCTGCGATGGCAGTAGGAGTGCCGGGAGCGAGGCGGTAGTGGCGGGTGGGCCATCCGGTGGCAGCGTTGACGAAGTAGTTGCCCAGGTTGTTGGAGCCGGTCACGACGTCCAGGAAGTTGCCGGGGCCACCAGTTGCATTCTTGCAGCCGATGGAGGCGGACTCGGACGTGCTTGCAGTGCCTGCAACCATGGTGCCGTAGCGGAACTCGATCACGTTGGTGCCCTCGTAGAGCTTGATCTGATAGTTCAAGCGCTGGGTTGCACCGGTGAAGTAGGAGCTCGTGTTCCTCCACTCCAGGGTGAACACTTGGCTACCCACGGTTCCGGAGGTTTGGTAGAGCAATCGGCCACCCACAGTAGAGGAGGTGTCGATCGTCATGTCATCAAACCACGCAGAAACCACACCTTGCGGAGCGGTCGTGGTGTACAGGATGGTGTTGTCGCGGGTGGTTCCCACGACGCCTGAGGCACCAAAGCCCATCGCACCGTTGGTGTTGGCATCAACGGTGGTGAAGTTGGTTCCCAGGTAGTTGAACGTGAAGCCAATCGGAATAGCAGTGGCGACGTTGTCGTCACCCTGGGCGGTGGTCGCCCAGTTCGTTCCCGGTTGGCCGAAAATGGACGTGTACGCCCCCGTAAAGTACGTTCGTGTCAATGCAACCTGGGCCTGAACTGTGCCCAAGGTTACCACGAACACGGCAGCAAATAGCACGCGGTTCAAGGTAAACAAGTAACTGTTTCTCATACAATTGAAAAAGTGAACTTTAAGATCCGAATAATGAGACTGCACAGCGGGCGCTGATTCAGTCTCGCAGTAAATATAGTGATTTTTGTTTCCCGTCCGTCAATGGCCTGTTCTTCAAATGGAAGGACTCCGACAAACCGTGCGTTTTTTTATCAGGTGATTTGGACATTTTTCAACGAGACAGCTTGGGCCCGGAGCAGTGAACAGGGTTCTGATGCCGCTGATTCTTACAGTTTAGGAGCGTCTAATTCTCCCCTTTCCCGCTTCGGCCCGGGTCGCCATGATGGTTGTCAACTCCCATCGATCCCGCCTACCAAGCATTTGTTTGGGTGGAGGAAATTTCGAATGGCCCGCCATTTTGCCGAGGATTTGTTCCCCTCTTGTTTCCGTGGGCTCATCCTGGATCAATCGCAGCTTGACCGAAGATGAGCTGCATGCCCCCACCGAGCAGGCGAAACAATCCATGCAGGACCCTGAAACATGCACTCATGCGCCAAAAATGACGATTCTATTCGCCTTGCTCGATTCCATCCGCTTTTTTGCTTAATTGGATGCTGCAATACCCGCCAACCGGGGAAAAGTTTCCACAGTGTCATGTTGACACTGTGTTTCTGGCGGTTAAATTTGACGGAAGCCTGTAATGGATGATGGGACGCCGACTGGCAGCGACGCAGGCATTGAGCGCTTAACATTTGAAATGATGAGGAGACCACTTACTATCGGGATCTTGCTCCTGTTTGCATCCTCCCTGCTGCCCAGCATGTTGCGGGCCACGACCACATCGGGCATCACCCCGCGCAACGTCCTCATTGATGGCGTGGTCACCACTGGCGGCACTCCGGGTTCGAATAGCCTCAATTGGGAAACCGACGAGGAATTTCAGGGCTTTCAGGGCGCGGTGAACTGGTATGTCACCTGGGATGACAACAACCTCTATGTCGGCAGGGTAGGGGGCAACAATGCCGAGGGATCCGTCATCTACATCCGCGCGGACTATCCCGGGTCAGTCTATGACACACGTGGATTCAATTATGACCAATTGAATCCCGATGTCACACCCATGGGCGGGGTCAATTTCGCGGCTTATCTCAAGACGGGCTACGACGAGTACCGCACATACAATGGTGCCTGGTCGGCTGCCACCACCACGCTGAACCCACAATTCACCTACCAAGGTCCGACCGCCCACATGGAAATGGTCATCCCCTGGTCTGCGATCACCGCTGGCAATGGAAGGCCCACCAACATCCGATTGATCCTGTACCAAGTGGTCCCCGCCGGCATCGCCTGTCCGCAGGAATTCGTCTATGGCGAATCCCCCTGGGGCACCGGAAACACCAATGATGGCCCGAGCGTGGGCGTGAACGACGGCGTGCCCGTGAGCCTGCGCCAACCCGGCGGCTGCGATGTGGGCGACTCGACTGCATGGCGTTGGTGGGGCTGCTACCCCGTGATCGCCGGAGTGGGTGCCAATGGCTGGACCGCCGTCGCCCCCAATGCCGGACCCGATGACAGCATTTGCCAGACCGCTACCGCCTACTTCCTCCAAGGCAATACACCTCCTGGGTCGGCACAGGGCACATGGTCCACGGTCTCGCAGCCCGTCGGCTCGCCGCCCGTCAACTTCACCAATCCCAACCTCGCCAATTCATTCGCCCAGAACCTGACCGGATTCGGGGCCTATACATTCGTCTGGGACATCAACTATGGCGGCTGCCCCTCCCTGCCGGACACCGTCGTCATCCTCAGGGTTCCCAATACGAATCCAGCGGATGTCATGGGCGACAGCACCATCACCTGCAATGGCGACTCGGTCACGCTGCGTGGAAACGACCCCGGCAATGGCACAGGAACCTGGACCACAACCGGGCCGGGCACGATCCAAAATCCCTCCGACTCCATCACAGCCGTCACGGGCCTCGGCCCGGGCTTCAACTCCTTCACTTACACCGTCTCCAATGGCGTATGCCCAGCGACGAATGCCACGGTGAACATCTACGTCCCCATCTCCGTGACTGCGGATGCGGGGCCTGACCAGGAGCTTTGCCTCGCGAGCCTCACCACCATGGCCGCCAATGACCCCGTCCTCATCCAAGGCTCCGCTGTGGGCGCATGGTCACAGGCCGCAGGACCCAATGCCGCCATCTTCACCAACTTCGGCCTCTACTCCTCCAATGTCCAGTCCCTCGTGCCGGGCAGTTATGCCTTCGTTTGGGTCGTCTCCAACGGCAATTGCCCCGTGGCCATGGACACCATGTTCATCACAAACTACGACCGGCCGACCGCCGATGCAGGTGGGGACCAAACCTTCTGCCTTGGCACCCCGGTGACCCTCACTGGCAATGACTTCACCTCGCTCGGCGCGGCAGCCTTCGGTCAATGGTCGCAACTCGCTGGTCCTGGCACGGCCACGCTCAGCAACCCCGGCGGCCCTGTCACCGCAGCCACCAACCTGAACGCGGGAACCTATTATTTCTCATGGCTCGTCGGCAACGGCGTATGCCCTGCAGATTCCGACCTGGTCAGTGTCGTCCTCCTCCAAGTGGCCGACCAGGGCATCATCGACACCATCAGCCCCGACAGCGGCGTCACCAACGGCTCCATCTCGGTGGCGACCCCCATCGGCGGACAATCGCCCTATTCCTACAGCCTCGACGGCCTCAACTTCGGGTCCAATTCCATCTTTGACAGCCTCGGGGCGGGCGCCTACACGGTTTATGTCATGGACAGCTACGGTTGCTCGGACAGCTTCACCGTGAACCTGATCGCGATCCCGCCGCCCGACACCATCGAGCCGCCGGACACCCTGCACATCCCCTCCGGATTCAGCCCCAATGGCGATGGCAACAATGACTTCTGGGAAATCCCCGGCATCGAAAACTTCCCCAATGCCCAGCTAGAGGTCTTCAACATCTGGGGCGGCTCGGTCTTCCGTTCGGCCGGCACCTACGCCCCTTGGAATGGCCAACGCAACGGCGAGGACCTGCCCTCCGCAACCTATTATTACATCCTGGACCTGCGCACGGAGGGCCAACCGATGCTCAACGGCTCAGTCACCATCCTCAGATAAACCGCTATGAAAAGAAATCGACACATCTATCAATGGCGGGCAGTGCTGCTCCTCCTCGGCCTCGCGGGGCTGTGGCAGGGCGGGCATGCGCAGCAGCGCATGCGCTACACGCAATACCTCCTCAACACTTTCCTCACCAATCCTGCGGTGACCGGGGTGGAGCCCTATCTGGACCTGCGCGCTGGATTCTCCCAGCAATGGGTGGGGATCAAGGGCGCGCCCCGCAGCATTTACTTCACCGGGCAAAAGGGCCTCTACACCCGCGAGATGCAGCAGGACCGCCTCTTCATCCATTCATTGCCTGCCCACGGTCGCGGCAACGCCATGCCCACCACCTCCTCGCAGAGCGGTCAGGGCGACAAGGTGCTCGGCGATGGCCCCAATTTCCACATGGGAGTGGGCGCGCAGATTTTCTCCGAATCATCGGGCCCCATCAGCTACAATGGCATCACGGGATCATTTGCAGCCCACCTGCGCCTCGTCGGGAACCTGCGCATGGCCATCGGGGCGAGCATGGAGATGCTGAATTACCGCCTGAACCCGGACGCGATCGAGATGCTCAATGCGAATGACATCACCTTGGCGACCAACCGCGTGAGCCTCTTGCTGCCCAGCCTCAACGGCGGCATCGCATTCTACACTCCCAAATTCTTCATCGCCGCCGCCTCCCGGCAACTCCTGCAAAACCGCATCCAGGTCAATCCCGGCAATCCCGTGGTCGCTGGCTTGGAAATCCACCACTTCTTGCAGGCCGGCGTCAAGCTGCGCATCTCCGATCAAATCCTGCTCACGCCATCAGCCGCCTTAAGGGTGGTGAGCCCGGCTCCGCCCTCCATCGACTTGAGCGCGCAAGGGGCCTACAAGGACCAGTTTTTCCTCGGTCTTACTTATCGGCACAAGGATGCCCTCGCCTTCATGGCAGGTTTCCGGTTCAATCAAAATTTCCGGCTGGACTACGCCTACGACTACACGACGTCCAACCTCTCCAAATTCAATTCTGGTAGCCACAGCATCGTGCTGTCCATCTGCCCCGGCTACGGCAAATCCGGCGGAAGGAGGTATTTCTGGTGATGAAGACAATGGCATTTCCCCACATGAAGCACCTTCGAAGCCTGGTAGCTGTCGCCGCACTCGGTCTCTCGGCCTCGGCCATGCAGGCGCAGGCTTTCAAGGGCACGCCCCTGCCTGAGACGGTCAATACGGCCTACGACGAACTGGTGCCCCGGCTCAGCCCGGATGATCAGATGATGTACTTTGTCAGGTACCAGCATCCCTCCAATCAAGGCGGTCGCGCTGGCGGTCAGGACATCTGGTATTCGCGTCACCTCCCCGACGGCAGTTGGGAGGCCGCGCAAAATGCAGGCGCCATCCTCAACAATCAGCACCACAATTTCGTGGGCGCGGTGGTGGATGGCGGCGCAACCCTGCTGCTCGGCAATACCTATGGCACCACACCCGAAGAAATCGGGCCGGGCATCGCGCTCTCCCGCCGCAGCGGGGACGTATGGACGCCACCCGTGACGGTGTTCCAAGACCTCATCGTGCCCGACAAAAGCCGCTACCTCGATTTCTACTGCACGCCTGACCAGAAGGTGATGCTGCTCTCGCTCGCCACCCAAGGCAAGTCCGAGGACCTCTACGTCGCCTTCAAATCCGGCGCGCAAAACTGGACAGAGCCCAAATCTCTCGGTTCCATCATCAATACCACTGGATTTGAGACGGGACCCTTCCTGTCCGCGGACACCAAGCGGCTTTTCTTCGCGAGCAATGGCCACGGCGGTCAAGGCGAGGCCGACATCTTCATGGCTGAGCGCCTTGACGACTCCTGGGTGAACTGGTCGGAGCCTGTCAACCTCGGCCCTGAGCTGAACACTGCCGGATTCGACGGGCATTTCATCATGGACAGCCGTGGGGAGATGGCCTATTTCGTCTCCGGCCCCACGCCGACTGCCCTTGGGGACATCTATCAGATTCCAGTCCAGGACATCCCCGCCCTGAGCGTCGAGAAGCAGGACACCTTGCGCATCTTTGCCCTCGCGGGTGTGCCAGTCAATCTCCAACTCGAGCCCTACGGCATCAATGCCCGCAATGCGACCTTCGTGGACACCAAGCCCATCGACGGCCCCGGCACAGTCAACAAGCGCCCCGGCGAAGCCAATTTCGTCTATCAGCCCGCTCAGAATTTCCAAGGGGTCGAGCACCACGCCTTCACCGTCTGCGACCCGCCACAGAGCGACAATTGCCGGAAGGTGATCTTGGAGGCGACCGTCACCGCACCCAATCAGCCGATGGTCCAGCATTACACCCTGCGCACCCCCAAGAACATCCCCGTGGGCTTCAATGGCAAGGTGGATGGCCTGTCCCTGCCCGAAACCCGCCGCAATTACCTCCGCCAACCCGGCCCCAAAGGCGAATTGCTCAATCCGGACATGAGTGGAGCGACCTTCGTCTATCGTCCGCCGTTGAATTACCTCGGTGATGACAGCGTGGTCGTCTATGGGGTCTGCCCCAATGGCGAAACCTCCAATTGCCGGGTCGCTGTGGTGCACATCACGACCTACGAGGAGCCGACTGTCGTGGTGGTCAAGGTGGACACCCCCAAGGTGGTGGAGCCGGTGGTCGTCAAGGTCGATACCCCCAAGGTCGTCGAACCCATCGTGGTGAAGGTGGACACCCCTGCGGCCAAGGAGGTGGTGATCTCTGGCATTGTCAAGGATGAGAAGACGGGGAATCCGCTTGGGGCTGAGATCGTGGTTTCCGTGGCAGGAAAACAAATCCAGGCCATTTCCAGCGATCCCAAGACGGGCGCCTACCGCCTGACCCTGCCGTCCGGCCCGGATTATGCCTTGGAGGCGAAGCAGCCCTACTATTTCCCGGCGACGGAGATTGTCCCCACGGGTGGCAAGGCTGCATTCAAGGGAACCGTGAACCGCGACATCCCCATGACGCCCATCCCGATGGAGGCCGGGCAGACCTTCACGCTCAAGAACATCTACTTCGACCTGGACAAGTCCACGCTGAAGCCCGAGAGCAAGGAGGAGCTCACCCGCCTGTATGACCTGCTGAAAAACTACCCGACCATGGAAATCCAGGTCAAGGGGCATACCGACAGTCAGGCGAGCGACGACTACAACCAGAAGTTGTCCGAGTCGCTGGCATTCGCAGTCATGAACTACCTCAAGTACAAGGGTGTGATGGGCTATCGCTTGAGCGGCAAAGGCTTCGGCGAAAGGGTCCCCATCGCCACCAATGAAACCGAGGAAGGCCGCGCCCTCAACCGAAGGGTGGAATTCACCATCGTGAAGATGTAGTTGAATTGAGAATTGAAAATTGACTGGACCCTGAGGCTCTCGAAGGGTTCAGTCAATTTTCATTTTTTCACCACAGGTGCAACCGAATCAAAAACGCAGGTATCTACCCATTAAAGAAGGCCGGAATGGGGCCGTGGCTAGCGCCCTTCGTTGTTTGAATTGATTCATGAATACCCGAATTGACTGCTTTTACAAAATTGAAAACCGAAAAGTTATTTGCAGCAACGGAGGTGTTTGCAGCCAGAACTTTGCCCCTGGTTTCCAAGTGATTGACACGGAAACGGGGGCTAGGGTTGAACCCGGATCCTGTGCCTGATGTCTTGAACATCAGGCACAGGCGGGAACCCGAAATGGAACTCAGATATCACGCTTGTCCGGCATTCCGGCAGCACATAGAATAGTCCAGTAGATCTATTTTTCTTCCAACAGCCGTTTTCACGGGGGGCTTGCCAAAAAGTCCCCCATTTTTATTTGTCAAAACCGGTAGGTCATCCTCAAAACCGATAGGTCATCCCGCTCATGAGGCTCATGGAGACGGGTTTGGTTTGTGAGAAGGCGTATTCATTGGACCAGATGCCATAACGCATGCCGGGCTCTACTTGAAGGCTCAAATCCTTGAAAAGGCGGTAGCGCAGTCCGGTGCTCAGCAGTACACTGGCTTGGGAGGGCTTGAATGCGTCAGCTGTACCTGAGCTCCGGTGACCCACAATGGAGCCGTCCGACGCCTGGAGATAATTGTCGTAATGCAGGAAGAGGTTGCCGGACATGCCGCTCGCGACATAGTAGTCGTAGTTGTCTCCGTGGAGGACATTGTAGCGGACGGTGACGGGCACTTCGAGGCTCACGAGGTCCAGGTTGCTCTGGAAGGTGTTGCCCGTCTTGCCAAATGTCTCCTTGGGAGCGGCGGTCGAGCTCTGCCGATTCATGCACTGCAACCCGGCACGGACGGAGATGCGCTCGTTGACATTGTAGCTGGCGTTGAGTCCGGCTGCGTAGGCGACCACAGGGGAGAGGCGGTTGGTGTTCGCCTGTGTGGGGTCGTCCGCCAGCGGTTGGGTGGACTTGGCGCCGCGCTGCACAGGTGTGGTGCTGCTGAAGGACATGTCAGGCGAGAATCCCGCGCCCAGTTCCCATCCACGGATGTTGGTTTCGTCTTCTTCCTCATTCTCAGCCAGAGAATAGGTGAATTCGCGCTCCTTGTCCTGCTTTTTGATGAGGGAGAGGATGCCTTCATTTTGCGGAGGAACCATGGGCAACTGCTCACGGATCCCGCGACGATCGACTTGTGGGGTCAACTTGGGCTGCCTGGACTCCATCTTGGTGGGCGATGCGGCAGGGATCACGGTCTTGAGGCGATCCAATGCGGGCATGCCGATGGGGCTTCCATGCGCTGGGGCGAGGATGCTGTGAGAATCCATCCATTGGCGGATTTTATTGCCAGTGGAGGAGCGCTTGGAGTTGAAAGGGGCGAGGGAGGTGAAAATGGATTTGCCAGCCTCGACGGATTCGCACCTGCGGTTGGCAAATGCGGGCAAATTCGGGTGGATGGGACGCAGCTGCGCCACTGCGTTGCCGTCGGGGCGCGGGAGGTCCATCTGCGTGGCGAGCATCCAAGTGCCCATTCCCAGCAGCAATAGGATGGAGGCGGCGGCGACCATGCGGTAGAATCCGACCTTGCGGCGCAGGCGATCCTGCTCCATCTCGCGGGCGAGGTTGGACCACACCCTGCCGTTCACGGGCATTTCGGCATTGCCCAGCTCTCTTTCGAATATCTCATCTACGATGGGACGACCTAGCCTACGCACTGCCCACCTCCCTTCTGAAAAAAGATTTTTCCGGTTCGATCATGCGCTGCAAGGACCGGCGGGCGCGGGCGAGTTGTGATTTGCTTGTGCCCACGGAGATGCCTAGCTCCTCAGCGATTTCCTCGTGGCTGTATCCCTCGATCGCGTACAGGTTGAAGACCATGCGGTAGCCGTCCGGAAGGGACTGCACCATTTTCATGAGGTCCTCGGCGGCAAATACATGGTCGAGCAGGTCGTCACAGGGCTCCTCTTCCAGCGCGTCAAAGCCATGGACGATGTGCAGGCGGGAATTTTTCTGGTAATGCCGGATGGCAACATTGGTGAAGACCCGGCGCATCCATCCCTCAAACGATCCTGTCCCCTGATAGAGGTCGATTTTCCTGAACACACGGAGGAATCCCTCTTGCAGGATGTCCTCGGCCTCCTCGCGGTTGCGTGCATAACGGCTGCAGAGCGCCATCATGCGACCGCTGTAGAGGTCAAAAAGCTGCTGCTGGGCGTCCGGCTTTTGGGCCATCAATCCCTTGATCAGTCGCTTCTCGTCGTTCTGGAATGAAAACAGCATTCTATCTGGCAAGATACGTGGTTTTGGGGAAAGGTTGCATCTAGGGGATAGTTGAAAGTTGATAGGGGATAGTGCTGCTGTGGAATGGGTTGTGGGGGTGGTTTCGCTTTCTTTTTTTCAGACTGGTTTGATGGCCTGGTTGGGAGAGTTTTCGATTCTTGGCGCGAAGTTTGCTATTTTTGAGGCCATTACATTTCTTGTGACTATGAATCAATTGGTCAATCGGACAATCTGGGGGCTCTTTTTTGTTTGGATGACATGTTCTGCCCTGTGGGCGCAGACGGAGTTCACGACCGCCGATCCGGTGGAATACAGCAACTACATCGTCACGGAGCAGGAAAAGATCGGTGCGGAGTTCATCGATTTCAGCAACCTCCTCCTCAGCAGCAACGACTACAAGACCAATGAGGCCAAGCGCCTGGAGGTGGTGAAGTTGGTGGAATTGGGCTTGCGCCGCCTGCGGAACATGGCGCCCTTCAAAGACGGCGGGCAGCTTCGCAACGAGTCCATCGCTGTTTTCGAGGCGTACAGGGACCTGCACCTCAACGAATACGCCAAGATCACCCTGCTCGTGAGCAACAAGGAGAGTTCCCTGACCGCATTGGAGGACTATTTCCAAATGCAGATCAAGGCCGAGAAGAAGATGATGGAGTATGCCGTCCGGCTCAAAAATGCGCAGAAGAAGTTTGCGGAGTCCTACAAGCTCACGCTGCTCCACAATCCCATGCAGGACCAGTTTGACCGGATCCTAGAATGCAATGTTTACAGCCGTGAGGTCTTCCTCGCCTACATCGCTGTGGCCAAGCTCAACGAAGCCTGGTGGGAAGCGATGGACAAGAACGATTTCGAGGCCATGGAAAAGAACCGCTTGGCGATCATGGACGCTGCCAGCAAGACCGCATTGGCAAGCATGCAGGGGTTCCATGGCGACGGGAGCTTCCGTGATGTGGCCAAGGAGCGGGTGGACTACTTCGCCCGGCTAGCAGGCGATCAATACAAGGAGTTCAGCAAGATCCTCCAGAACCCACAGCGCACCAAGGAGGACATCGATTACATCAATGGCGAGATCGATGCCTACAACGACAAGAACATGAAGCTGAACGACAAGTTCAATACGGTGCACCGCGACCTGAAACTCCGCGCCTTGCCCGCACCGAGCGGCGGCAAGTGAGACTTTTGGCTCTTGTAGTTCTGTTTGTCATATCGCCTGTCCCGGCACAGTCGGGGAGCGAAGGCCCAAGGGGCTGTAGCCGAGACATCTGGCGCACACAAAGCGTGTTACTGGGAGCGAAAGATGTACACCTCTTCATCCCTTCTCAGCGAAACTCGTGAGGTACTTCGCAGTTCTCGGCTTCGTTCGACATGACATCATTGTGGAAGCGGCAATGTACACGCTTTCGGTATGGCAGTCGATCCACGGCAGTATTCCCCCTATTTCTTGAAAATGACCGTGAGCAGGACCACCCGCGTGGTGCCGCTCATCTCGAAGTCGGTATGCGTGCTGACGATGCTGTAGCCTGCGTCGATGAGCAGGGCCATTTCCTTTTCGGCGACCACGCGTTGGTTCACGTCAGCGATGTTGTGGACGAGGATTTTGATTTCTGAGCTCATGATGGCAATATAGCGGTAGCATCGATGCAGTGATCCATGGAAGAAACATTCGCCGAATTCAAAAGCATCATTGAGCATCAAGGATTCACCTTGGAGCAACTCGGGTTCCTGCCGGGCGCGACCGAGGCGCAGGTCGTTGAACTGGAACAGGTGATAGGGCGATCCTTGCCTAGCAGCCTGCGGTATTTCTTGATGCAGGTGAATGGGCAGAATGAGGACGGCATGCTCTGCCTGCCCGGCGGGGCCTGTTCACGGCTGATGTCCTGTGAGGAGATCGCCCGGCATTGGAGGTTTGAGCAGAAAATGGCCGCCCAGGAGGGAGCGATGGATTACTATGACCGGTTTCAGGATGGCGACCGCATCAGGAGCGTGCTGAATTCGGAGGGGCGCATTGTGATCGCCGAGGATCCCGGCATCGCCATGGTGGCGTTGGACTATGTGCAGGGGCCGGCTGGCATTCCCGGGCAGATGATCACCGATGTCTCCGAATGCGATTTCCTCGTATTGGCTGACAGTTTCGAGGTCTATTTCGCGAAAATCGTTCGGTTGATGGCAAGCGGAACCCTGGCCATTGGATACAGTGACGACTTCGAATGCTGCATCCTGGGCTATGCGGAGCAATTGGACTTGGTGGAGGCGGAGGATTTCATTGCCATGCCGGGCTGAGGATAGGGCCGCAGTAGGCGCCGATTCATGACTTTTGCTTTCTTCTTGGAAATCAGGAATTTCCTAGCGACCTTTCAATTCGGTAATAGCATCATCCTTATGAAATCACGACTAATCATTGCATTTAGTGCGCTTTTGCTGCTTTGCATCAATGTGAATGCGCAGGCCCAGATCACCGCGAATCCCAACACCGGCTACACGGGTCAAAACCTCACGGTCAGCATCGTGGGCACGGGAACAAACTTCACCACTGCCACGACGACGTACATCTTCAACGGCCCGAACGTGATTCAACCGACTTCGTGGACTCCCCTGTCTCCGACTTGCGTGCAGGCCAATTTTACCATTCCCCCGGTCTTCCCCACAGGTCCCTGCGACATTCGGATCGAGCAGGCCAATTTCCAGGTTTTCAATGGGGCATTCAATATCGCGCCGGGGATACCTCCCGGCAATGTGGGGCTGGTGCAGGGCAAAATCTACAATGACTTGAACGCCAACTGCGTTTTCAACGTGGGGGAACCTACCCATACCTACCAAGTCGTGACATTTCAGCCTGGGAACTATTCGGCCATGACTGCCGCCGATGGTACCTACTCGATTTGGTTGCCACTTGGCACCTATACGGCCATGTTCACGCCTCAGAGCCCGCAGACGGTGGGCTGTCCTGCGGGAGGTGCACAGAGCGTGAGCCTGACTGTCAACGGTCAGACGGTGACTGGGCAGGACTTTGCCACTAATCCATTGCCATTTGATGTGCGATCCATGGCTGGCGGAATTCCGCTGCGTCCGGGATTCAATACCACATTGAATGGATGGGCGCATTCCGTTTACGGCACCATCGTGCCTGGGGTCAGCTTCAAACTTCTAAAACCCTCTTTCGCCACGCTCAACTCGGCACTTCCGGGCGGCTATACAGTTTCGGGCGACACCGTGATTTGGCCTTTGGGAGCATTTTCCACCGACCAGGTTTTTGCGATCAATGTCTATGTCCCGACCAATGTCCCCTTGGGCACGCATTATACCTTGCGGTCGGAAGTAAAGGCCACCACGCAAGACCCCAATCCAGCCAATGACGTGTTCACTTTGAATCGGCAGGTGGTCGGATCCTACGACCCCAATGACAAGCAGGTATTTACCACGAGCGGCGCGCAAGCTGACGGGGATATCCCCCTCTCGGATTCCACCTTGGTCTATACTGTGAACTTCCAAAACACTGGAACTGACACAGCCTTCAACATCTATATTCGAGATACCCTGGATGCCGCTAACTTGAACTTGGGCAGTTTCCGGTTCCTGGGGGCAAGCCATCCGCACAATGTCACCTGCACACCCACTGGACAGATGCAGGTCATGTTCGCCAACATCCAGCTCCCCGACAGCGGCGCAAATGAACCCTTGAGCCACGGTTGGTTCACGTATCAAATCAACCGCAAGGCAGGCACCACCCTCGGCACGGTCATCCCCAACAGCGCCGCCATCTACTTCGATTTCAATGCCCCGGTGATCACCAATACGGTGCATACCCGGTATTGCGACCCGGTATCTGCCGCCTTCACGAGCCAATCCACCGGCCTGACCTATCAGTTCACGAATCAATCCACCGGCCCCATCTCAAGCCATTTCTGGGACTTCGGAGACGGCGCCACATCCACGCAGGCCAATCCCTCGCATACATTTGCCACGAATGGGAGCTATACAGTGTGCCTCATCAGCAGTGGTTTGTGCGGCAGCGACACCATTTGCGAGCAGACGCTTGCCTTGGGTCTATCGAATGTCCTGCCAGGCTACGAACTCTCACTCCGCCCCAATCCCATGAAGGATCGCACCACAGTATGGGTCGGAAACCCCGGCGTGGCGGGCGAGTATTCCTTGCAACTCTACGACCTCCGTGGCGCATTGATGCAGCAGGTCCCCGGACATTTCAATGAGACCCTTGAGCTGAACCGCAACGGCCTAGCTGCCGGGCTCTATTCGTTCCGCGTGATGGCCGACGGCGTGCAGATCGGATCGGGACGGGTGGTGATGGAATAGCCACTCGCTGGAAACTTAACCGCAGAGGACGCAAAGAGCCGCAGAGTCAGTAGAATGGTCTCTGCGCACCTCCGCGTCCTCTGCGGTTTATAACCTATAGCCTATTCGCAACCCGCTGAACTCCATCAAGCATTCGCAGAACGTTGAAATTCAAAAGCATTCCGAGTTTGCAATCCGTTAGTCTGAGATAGGTCAATACTTGGGCCATGTGAATTGGATTCAACGCATCAACTGCCTTGATTTCCACAATCACTTTATTTTCGACCCACAAATCAAGCCTGAATCCCAATTCCAATGATTCACCTTTGTAAATAACAGGTAAAGGGTGTTGTCGCTGGAAGTTGATTCCCATCCTGGCCAATTCATGTGCCAAGCAATGTTCATAGACAGACTCCAATAAGCCTGGACCTAAGTTCTTGTGGACTTCAATGGCGGCACCGATGATGATGCCCGAAATTTCGTTTTCCTGCATTTTGTTTCATGTTGGTTGAACCGCAGAGGACGCAAAGAGCCGCAGAGTCAGCACAGTGGTCTCTGCGCACCTCTGCGTCCTCTGCGGTTGAGAATTTCTTACTCCCCTATATCCTCATTCCACAGCTCAGGCTTCTCGGCGATGAATTTCTCCATCATCTCCACGCATTCCGGGAGGTCCAGGTCGATCACCTCCACGCCGTGGCTGCGCATGAACTCCACCGCACCGGGAAATGTCCGCGATTCCCCCACAATCACCTTCGGAATCTTGAACTGCACGATCGTCCCCGCACACATGTAACAGGGCATCAAGGTGCTGTAAATCACCGTATTCTTGTAGCTGCCGATCCGGCCCGCATTGTTCAGGCAATCCATCTCGCCATGGAGGATCGGATTCTTTTCCTGCACCCGCTTATTGCGGCCCTGCGCCACAAGCTTCCCATCCTTCACCAATACCGACCCGATTGGAATACCCCCCTCGGCGTAACCCTCCTTCGCCTCCTGGATCGCCAATTTCATGAAATCGTCCATCATGCCTCCCAATTATCAACTATCAATGATCAACTGTCAACTAAACTTGTGGTTCTTCATCTTCGCCGCAGCCTCAGCAACCGTCGGCACGTGATGTCCATTGCCACCAGCGCGCTCGTCATTGAACGTCGTCGGGATCGTATTCGCTTCCGTGCGCTGTTCCCAGCTCAGGAATTCCTTGCCGTCATCGCGCTTCTCCATGGAAATGCATTGCTCCACGGGGCAAACGAGTGAGCAGAGGTTGCAACCCACGCAGTTCTCGTCGATGATCTGGGGAACGCGGCTGCCGTCGGTCGGGAGGGCAATCGCTTGGTGTGCGCCGTCCTCACAGGCGATGTAGCAAAGTTGACAGCCGATGCACTTGTCCTTGTTGATGTTTGCGACGACCTTGTGCTTGAGATTCAGCTCCTTCCACTCCACCACATTCGGCAGGGCGCGGCCACACATCTCGTCGATTGTGCGGAAACCTTTCTCGTCCATGTAGCGCTCCAAGCCGGGAAGCATCTCGCGGATGATCCCAAATCCATAGTGCATCACAGCCGTACAGACCTGCACCGAGCTTGCACCCAGGAGGATGAATTCCGCAGCATCCCTCCAATTTTCGATCCCTCCAATGCCGGAAATAGGAACCCGGACATCAGGATGTTGTGCGCATTCGCGGAGCATGTTGAGCGCAATCGGCTTCACCGCCGGACCGCAATATCCGCCATTGGTGCCGCGACCGTCCACCTCGGGGTAGGGGGCCAGGGTATCCAAATTGATGCCGACAATGCTCTTGATCGTATTGATGAGGGAGATGGCATTCGTGCCGCCTTCCACAGCCGCGACGGCGGGATCGGTGATGTGGCTGATATTGGGGGTGAGTTTGGTGATGACCGGGATCTTCGCGACCTCCATCACCCAGCTCACTATGCTCTTGAGCACCCGAGGTTCCTGCCCCACAGCGCTGCCCATGCCGCGTTCGCACATGCCATGCGGGCAGCCAAAGTTCAGCTCAATGCCGTCAGCACCAGCGTTTTGGACATCCTGCACGATTTGGTGCCACTCGGCGCGGGTCTCGACCATGAGCGAAGCGATCACCGCATGGTTCGGGAAATATTTCTTCACCTCCTCGATCTCGCGCAGGTTGTCTGCGAGGGTACGGTCGGTGATCAATTCGATGTTGTTGAGACCCGCCATGCGGGTATTGCGGTAATTAACGCTGCCGTAGCGGCTCGACACGTTCACCACGGGCACACCGAGGGTCTTCCAAACCGCCCCGCCCCATCCCGCATCAAAGGCCTTCATCACTTGGTAGCCCGAATTCGCAGGCGGCGCAGAAGCCAGCCAAAACGGATTGGGGGATTTGATGCCAGCGAAATTTATGCTCAGATCAGCCATATCGATAATTTTTTGCATAGTCCATTCGACTTGCCTGTTATAGTCCTCAGGGACAGGTATCGCGTCAACCTTTGTGGTACAGGCCCTGGCAACAAGCCAGAGACCTTTGTCGCTGACAACATTTCGTGACAGATTTTATTTCATGATGATAGAATGGATCGCCCGCGCTGCCGCCTTGCCTTCGGCTGCGGCATTGACCACCTCAGCGCCGCCATTGACGGCATCTCCACCCGCGTAATATTTCGGATTGGTGCATTGACCATGGGCGTTCACCTTGATCTTGCCGCCGTTGTCGAATTCCAGACCCTTGATGAGGCTGAGGATGCCGCGCTGCTTGTCCTGCCCAGTCGCGAGGATGACCATGTCGCAAGGCACCACAAATTCGCTGCCTGCAACCTCTTGGATACGGTCGCCCACGACTTCGGTTTGGCGGAATTGCACACCCTCGACCTTGCCGTTGCCGACGATGGCGACAGGCTGCGCGGAGAACAATCCCCGGACACCCACACCCTTGGCGAGTTCATGCTCAAAGTGATACGCGCCCATCTCCGACTTGGGACGGCGGTACGCCAATGTCACCTCGCGGGCACCCAGTCGGGCACTCTCGCTCGCGGCATCCATAGCGGTGTTCCCACCCCCGATGACGACGACGCGCGCAGGCACGGTAACTGCCGTATGCTGCATCCGCAGGCGCTCGATGAATTCCGTCGCGCCAGTGACCTCCGGCAAGTCTTCGCCCGGAATGCCCAAGCCCCGCGTATTCCCCAAGCCAATGCCGAGGAAGACCGCATCGTAACCCGCCTCCAAGCCAGCGAATTTCTCCGCTGTGTCGATGGCATGGTTGTAATGCACCCGGAAGCCAAATTGCGCCTCCAGGTATTGCATCTCGACCAGGGCTTCGTCATTGGTGATCTTGTAGGGCGCGACACCATAGACGGTCAAGCCGGAGGGATGACCCTTGGCCTCGAAGACATCGACTGAATAGCCCAGCAGCCGCAATTCGCAGGCGCATGCAAGCCCTGCCGGACCCGCACCCACGATCGCGACCTTGCGGCCATTTTCCGGAGCCAAGTCGTAGAGCCGCTTGCCGGATTCAATGACAGAATGCGTGGCAAATGACTGCAAGCGGCCGATCTCCAAGGGCTTCACCTGCTGATGGTTATAGACGCAAGCACCCTCGCAGAGGACCTCGGTCGGGCAGACCTTGCCGCAGGCATAGCCAAAGTAATTGCTGTCGTAAATCGTCTTCGCGGCCCCTTCGCGGTTGCCCGCATTGATCTGCCGGATGAACAGCGGAATATCGATGCCCGTGGGACAGGCATTTACACAAGGCGCATCGTAGCAAAACAGGCAGCGGGAACTCTCATAATATGCCTCGGTGGCATTCATGAGCGGTTTCAGCTGCGCAAAGTTCGCCTCGAATTGTGCCTCGGTTTCAGGACGAGTGAATTCTCCCATCGTTTCTTTGAATTAACAATGAATAATTAATAATGAACAATACAATGAATGACCTCGAACCATTATTCGTTATTCATTATCAATTATCCATTAAAGTTCAGTAAGTCTCCCGTAGGTTTCTGGACGGCGGTCACGGAAGAATTGCCATGTGGAGCGGACTTCTTCGATCATGTCCAAGTCGAATTCGGCGACGAGGAGCTCGTCTTCGGTTTCGGAGGCTTGGGCGAAGATTTGGCCGCGGGGATCCACGAAATAGCTTGTGCCGTAGAACTTGCCGAGGTTCCAAGGCTTCTCGGTGCCGACACGGTTGATGCAGCCCATGAAGTAGCCATTTGCTGCGGCATGCGCGGGTTGCTCGAGTTTCCAGAGGTATTGGCTGAGTCCGGCGACGGTCGCGCTTGGGTTATAGACAATCTCCGCGCCATTCAGGCCGAGGCAGCGTGCGCCGTCGGGGAAGTGGCGGTCATAGCAGATGTAAACGCCGACCTTGGCATAAGCCGTTTGGAAGACCGGGTAGCCCATATTGCCGGGGCGGAAGAAGAATTTCTCCCAGAATCCGCTCGTGTGCGGGATATGGTTCTTGCGGTATTTGCCCAGGTACTTGCCGTCCGCGTCGATCACAGCAGCCGTATTGTAGAGGAAGCCCGCGCTTTCCTTTTCATACACCGGGACAATGATCACCATCCCATACTTCTTCGCATAATGGGCGAGGCGCTCGGTGGTGGGGCCGGGGACTGCCTCGGCGCTCGCGTACCAAGCCTTGTCCTGCCCGGGGCAGAAGTAGGGCGTATTGAAAATCTCTTGTAGGCAGAGGATTTGGACACCTTCCTGACCCGCCTTGTCGATGTAGGGCAGGTGCTTCTCGTACATCGCCTCTACGATCTGCTCGATCGTTCCCTCACCCTCGGTCATGGGCAGGCTCATTTGAATGAGGCCTGATTTTACTTTTCTAGGCATATTTCTTCGATTCTATCTAGTGATCCAGTTTTGGGATTTGGAAGATTGAAGGAAAAACCGAGAAAACCAAGATTCGATGTCCATCCCGCCCGCCGTAGGGACAGGTCGCGACCTATCCCTACGGCGGGCGGTGGCGCCCCAAAACCGGTATCTGCTCAGTACTTCGTCCACACCGCAGTACACTGATCCTCGACGTTGTCCGTTCCGGCGGTATAGACGGTGTAGCTGATGTTGAGGGTGCGGCTGTCGCTGGAAATGGTGGCGGAGGTGGATTCTACGTCGTATCCGGCCCAGAGCATCTGCCGTTCGATCTTGAGGCTGCGCTTGTCGGGGTTCACCTTGGCGGTGACGGTGCCTAGGCTCCAAAAGTTGGAGAGGCGGAGTTGATCCTTGGTGCCGACGACCTCCGAGCTGATGATACTGCCGCCGTTCTGCCCGGAGGGTGTGCAGGTCTCCAAGAATGACCAGTTGCCGACGAATTTCGCGGCCACAGTCTCGCTGCAATCGTTGCCGTCCCAAAGCGCATCGCAGACACAGGCGCCGTCCTCACAGTGCCCATTGTTGCAGTTGCGGGCGTAGCACTCGTCCGGCTGATCGCAGTTGGGGCCCGTCCATCCGGTATTGCAGAGGCAATTGCCTTCGAGGCAGGCACCGTTCACGCAGCTCACATCCTTGCAGGGCTGCTTGCAGGCTGTGAAAAAGAAAGTGAGCAGGGCAAATCCGAGCAGGAGGGAAAGCGGGCGATGTTTCATTGTCAAACGGTGTTTTGGGTAAGCCGTCACAGCAAGATAACCACGGGCAGGGGAAGATTCCAATTCGGTCCTCGCTGAAATGCAAAAATCGTATTTTCAGCCCTTCAATCGCCTGATTTGATGAAGCTACTCTCCGCTGTCCGCCGCCTGATGCACCTCCGTACCGCCCTGACCATGCCGCTGTGTTTGGCTGCATCCATTCTGAGTGCACAGGACCTCTCACCAGTTTCCGCGGTGCCCATCGAGGTGGGGCCCGAAATAGCCCCGAGGCCCACCACCGAAGTCACCAAGACTGTCCTGCCCAACGGCTTCGAGGTCTATCTCCATGAGGACCATACCTCCCCCAGCATCTTCGGGGCGGTTGCTGTGAAGGCGGGCGGCAAATACGACCCCAAGGACGCCACAGGCATGGGGCATTACCTCGAGCACATGCTCTTCAAGGGCACCACCATCATGGGCACGAGCAACTATGCACAGGAGAAGCCCTATCTCGACAAAATCGACGGCCTCTACGAAGAGCTCGGCAAGACGACCGATCCGACACAGCGATCCGCGATCCAGAAGCAGATCAATGAAAATGCCGTGGCGGCAGCAGCATTCGCCATCCCCAATGAACTCGACCGCATGCTCGAATCCATCGGCAGCGAAGGGGTAAACGCCTTCACCAACGTCGAGCAAATCGTTTACCACAATTCCTTCCCACCCAATCAGGTGGAAAAATGGCTGGACATCTACGCCGCCCGCTTCCAGAATCCCGTCTTTCGCCTGTTTCAGAGCGAGCTCGAGACGGTCTATGAAGAGAAAAACCGGGCCATGGACGAATTCACTTACGCCATCTACCGCAAGGTCTCCACGGCATTTTTCAAGAACCATCCCTACGGGCAGCAGGACATCCTCGGCGAAACGGATCACCTAAAGAATCCTTCGCTCACCAAGATGTACGAGTACTTCAACACCTACTACGTCGCCAACAACATGGCCCTGGTCATGAGTGGAGACTTCAATACAAAGGCGGTATTGCCCATGATCGAGAAGAAATTCGGCGTGTTGAAGCCTGGGGAGGTGCCAAAATACCCGGAATACCCGGAGGCACCCTTCAACGGACGGGAATACATCAGCGGCAAATACACCCCGGTCAAGGCAGGCATCCTCGGCTTCCGCACTGCACCGAATGGACACCCCGACGGCCCCGTCCTCGACATCGTGAACCACCTGCTGTTCAACAGTGGCGAGACTGGGTTGCTGAACAAACTCCAACTCGATCATAAGGTGCTCGCTGTCATCATGATCCCCATGACCTTCAATGACCACGGCGGCAACTGGATCGCGGTGATCCCCAAGATCATCGGACAGAGCACGGAAAACGCCGAGGGATTGGTCCTTGCAGAATTGGCCAAGCTGCGGCAGGGTCAGTTTTCGGATGCCGCCCTTCAAGCAGCCAAGTTGAAACTGGACATACAGTTCGAGCGGAACCTTGAGTCCAACAACAATTTTGGCCTGCTGATGGCCGATGCGTTCATCCAAGGCCGCTCATGGAAGGATGTGGTCAGCTACCCCGACAGGATCGGCTCCGTCACCAAGGAGCAAGTCATCGCAGCGGCCAACAAATATTATGGCCCGAACTACCTCATGTTCGAGTCCAAGATGGGCTTCCCGAAAAAGGAGAAGCTGGAGAAGCCCGGATTTGTGGCGCCCAAGCCCGCAAAAGAGGCCGTGAGCGAATACGGCCAACACTTTCAGGCGCTGGGGGAGGAGCCTTCCAAACCCCGCTTTGTGGATTTTCGCGCGGACCTCACCACAGTGAATTTGGGACCCAATGCCCTGTTGTTCCATGTCGAGAATCCGATTGATGAGATCTTCGAATACAAAATCCGGTGGGGAGTGGGCACCTCGACCTATCCCATCCTCACGCAGGCGGCCGAGTACATGAACCTGGTAGGCGCGGGCAGCATGAGCACCGATTCCCTCAAGCGCAGCATGGAGGTGATTGGTTGCGAATACACCTTGGACGCCGAACCCAATTATACAGTATTGGAATGCAGCGGGCCAGAAAAATACCTCGCCGAAAGCCTGAAACTGCTTGCGCAACTGATCACAAGTCCAGCGAAGGATGACAAGCAGATCGAGACGATTGAGGATGGAGCGAAATCCGAACGCAAGTTTGAGGGGCGCAGCCTGCAATCCGTGGGAGAAATCGCCTTCCGATACGCCCTCTACGGTGCGAATTCCATCAACCTGAAGCGACTGAACCTGAAGCAGATCAAGGCCCTCTCCGCGGCTGAACTCATCACGGCCTTCACCAAGGCGATCGACGTGGCAGTAGAGGTGCATTATTCCGGACGCAAGCAATCCAACACGGTAGCGGAGCTCTTCCGAAATACCTTCTTCATGGGCAAATACCCCAGCCAATCCGCCCAATACGTGGACCATCCCATCACGCAATACAAGGAGCCGACGGTCGTGTTCTTGGAGCGTGGAGATGCCATCCAAACCCAGCTCTATTTCATGAAGGATGGACCCAAGTTCTCCCGGGAGATCGCTTGGATGGTGGACTGTTTCAACGAGTACTTCGGCGGTAGCATGGCAGGATTGGTGTTCCAAGAAATCCGCGAATTCCGCTCACTCGCCTACACCGCCCGAGCCAGAATCCTTGCGCCACAAGTGCCCGACCGCAATTACCAGGTGCGCGGCTACATCGGATGCCAAGCCGACAAGACCATCGAGGCCATGACGGTGATGAATGACCTGCTGCTCAAGATGCCTGCCAAGCCTGAGCGCATCCCCACCATCCTAAAATCCGCTCAACAGTCCACCACCATGGCGCGGCCTGCATTCAGGACGTTGACGCAAACCGTTGTCGATTGGAGGCGACTGGGTTACACCACAGACCCCTCCGCCGACAAGTACAGCCAATACGCCGGGCTCACATGGGAGGCACTGGAGAAATTTTACCACGAGCAAATCCAATCCAGCGGTAGCCCCGTGGTATGGGTGCTCACCGGCGACCCCAAGCGCATCGGCGCCGATCAGCTCTCAAAATTCGGGAAGGTCATCCGCATCAAGGAAAGCGACGTGCACAATTGAGGTCAACCTTGCGAGTCCCCACGAGCCTCGTGCAGGGATACCCGCATTTTAATACTGCATGATCGTAGCGATCCGCTCCTCATGGAGCGTGTTCGTTCCAGAAACATAGACATTGTAGCGGATGTAGCCCGTGCGGTAGTCATCACTCATGCTGCATTGGACAGACTCGGCATCGTAATATGGGCTGGGATCATACACGTACACGAGTTGTCGGGGGAAGCTGAAGGAATGATTGTCCCTGGCAAGGTAAGCCCTGATCGTGAGTTCGTCGGAATAGAGGTTGCTGATGACGAATTGGTCCACGTGGTCCTGATCGGGAATGATGCCTACTTGGTAGTCAGCGACCAGGTGCGTGGTGATGGAACTGTCGATGAGCCGCCATCCATTCCCTGCAATGAGTTGATTCACAGGAGTGGCGCAGTTGCTGCCGCCCCAGTAGGGATCGCAGACGCAGCTGCCATCGGCGCAATAGCCGTTGTTGCAGCTACGGCGGTAGCACTGATCCACTTCGTCACAGTGTACCCCGACCCAGCCGGCATTGCAGAGGCAATTCCCCTCGACGCAGGCGCCATTCACACAATCCACTTTCTTGCATTCATTCTTGCAACCCATACCCACGAACACAAGCATGGCCAAAAGCAAAAACCAAAGGCTGTTTTTTTCTCTCATGATGATCTGATCGATGAACTATGAGCCTCAAAGTTGCAGGATTCCTTTATCACAGAAAATGCAATAATCGG
>JAXLVK010000129.1:0-13580 GCA_046329055.1 Bacteroidia bacterium | reverse complement strand
CAAATCCTTCCACGTTGGCAAAGCTATAAAGAAATTTCTTGGTTGACTTTTGGATTGGTCATTCCTGTGGGGAATGTGGATATCTAGGCGATAATGGTTGGAGGCGCCTTCCGTGTGTCGAGAATTCGCGTTACCTCGACCACACGACCCTCCAGCAGCCGATAGCAAATCTTGTACTTGCCAGAGATTTTGTATCGAACCAATGGCGATGTTGCCAGCGCATTGGGATCTATTTTGCCTGCATAGGGAAACATCGCCAACTGATCGATTCGCTGAATGATGCCCAAAAGGATTCGTCCTGCTGTTTGGGGGGAATGCTGCATCAAGAGAAACTCATAGATGACCTCAAGGTCGTTCTCGGCACGGCGGGTCATCTGAACTCGCCAAGGCAAACTAGCCATTTGCAATTCGCTTCATCCACCGATCCTTCACCACCTCGAAATCAACTACATTTCCTGCATTGGCATCATCGATTCCCAACTGGATTTCTGCTTGATACGCGCGCTTCTCCTCATGGGTCATCTCATATTCGCTTTCCTCCCGGCCATCCATGAATTGCAGGAGCTGCCGTAAGAGGTTGCTATCCTCGGTTAGAGCAATTCTATCCAACAGTTCAAGCCTTATCTGTGCAGTTTCCATGACGGGCATCGCTATCGTATTGGATCAAAGATAACGATCATTCACCAATGGAGGAATCCACATTGAAAATTTCAAAAGTCCTCCTTGCAAATCCGATGGCAACGACTAATTTTGTCGCTCGTTTCGAAAATCCTGGGCTGTCGCCCTTGGAGAAGAACTTAAATGATTGATTTTCAATGGCACTTGAAGTAAGCATTGACCTTTCTGGCCTGAAAGTCGCCTACGAGACCACCTTCTTGGTGGCTCCTGAGCTTTCAGAGACCGACTACAAGAAGGTCGTCAAGAAATTCGAAGACCTGATCGCCAAGGGTGGCGGTGAGGTGACCAATCTGGAGCATTGGGGCCAAAAGAAACTGGCTTACCCGATCGAAAAGCGCGGCAGCGCCTACTACTGCTACGCTGAGTTCTCTGCCCCCGCTGCCGTCATCGGCAAGCTTGAGCAGGAGTACCTGTACGACGAAAGCGTGATCCGCTTCCTCACCGTTCGCGTTGAGAAGCACCACGCCGCCTTCAACAAGAAGCGCCGCGAGCAGGGCTTTGGCAAGAAAAACGTGGAGAAGAAATAATCCAGGAGGGTACAGAACATGTCCAATTACGCAAAAAACAAAGACAGAGGCATCGGCCCGACCGCGGTCAACCAGATCAAGTCTGGCAACATGCCCAAGAAGTACTGCCGCTTCAAGCGCAACGGGATCAAGTACATTGACTACAAAGACCCCGACTTCCTCCGCAAGTTCCTCAACGACCAAGGCAAAATCCTGCCCCGTCGCATCACCGGAACCAGCCTGAAGTACCAACGCCGCCTCACCGTGGCTGTCAAGCGTGCCCGTCACCTTGGCCTTCTCCCATTCGTCACCGATACAGCGAAATAATCCATGGAAGTCATCCTGAAGAAATACCACAAGGGACTCGGCGAGAAAAACGATATCGTGTCGGTGAAGCCGGGTTTTGCCCGCAACTTCTTGATCCCCCAAGGCATTGCCATCATGGCTACGGAAACCAACCGCAAAATCCATGCGGAGAACCTGCGCCAGGCTGCTCACAAAAAGGATCACATCAAGAACGCAGCTGTGAAGCTGGGCGAGGAGCTCGAGAAGCTCAGCCTCACCATCGAGACCCTCGCTGGTCCCGACGGCAGGTTGTTCGGTTCCGTTACTCCTCTCATGGTCGCCACCCAATTGGAGGCCAAGGGTTTCGACATCGAGCGTCCGCGCATCGGTTTTGAGGCACCCATCAAGGAGCTCGGCAGCTACACTGTGACCGTGGACCTCCACAAGGAAGTCAAGGCCAAAGTGAAAATCGAAGTCGTCGCCGCTGCGAAGTAATTCGCTCCGCGCACTGAATAAGAAAAGCCACTCGCAAGGGTGGCTTTTTCTTTGTTGATCACTCGTAGCGCAGGGCTTCGATCGGGTCCAGTCTCGCCGCTTTCCTTGCAGGATAGTACCCAGCGGTCACTCCGACCACGAAGCAGATGAGAAAGCCTCCCAGGACCCAGTCCCAGGGCACCATGAATCCGCTACCCAGCAGCATTCCCACGATGTTCCCAATCAGCACCCCAAATCCGATTCCCAGTATCCCGCCGAGTTGGGTGATCACGCTGGCTTCCGTCAGGAATTGGAACATGATCTGGGCTGGCTTCGCCCCCAGGGCCTTGCGCAGCCCGATCTCCTTCGTGCGCTCCGTCACCGAGACGAGCATGATGTTCATCAAGCCGATGCTCGCGCTTACCAAAGTGATCAACGCGATCAATGTGGCCGACCAGGTCAGGTAGCGCAGGTTCTCCATGAAATTATCGACGATGGCGTCCATCTTGATGATGCCAAAGTCCTCGTCCTCCGTCGGCTTGAGTTTGCGGATGCGCCGCATCACGCCTACGGCGTCTTCACTCGCTTCATTGAGGCTTTCCACGTCCTTGGCCAAGACATGCAGACTGAAGCTCCTGCGGGGCTCGTAGAAGTCCTTTTGCATGGTGGTATTGGGGATGAGACAGATGCGGTCGCCGCCTGCGATCCCGGTCGCCCCGATTTCGGAGAAAACTCCGACGACCTCATAAGCCTTGCCGTCCATGAAGACCGTCTTGCCGACCGGGTCACTGTTGGGGAACAGCACGCGTTTCACTTCAAATCCCAGCACGATCACGTTGTGGCAGAGCCTCACGTCCGCCGAGGTGATGTTGCGGCCTTGGAGGATCGCGTAATTGTCGGTGGTGGTGTAATTCTCGTCGCCGCCGATGACTTGCAGGTTGCCCTGGGTGCTTTGGTTGAGGTACTTGCAGGACGCTGCGAAATTGCCCATGCCCACGATGCTCACTGGGGTGGGGGAGAGCTCCCGCTTGAACGTCTGGGCTTGGGAGTAGGTAATCGGGTCGTGCAATTGGTCTTTGTGTCCTTGGCGGGCCGAGCGTATTGTTGAGGTGTAGTTCTCGATGCGGAAGGTATTGCTGCCGAGGCGCACGAAACTGTTGGAAAACCAGAACTTGATCCCGTCGATGGAGGTGAGCACGCCGATGAGCGCAATGAGTCCACAGGCGATGATAAGCATCGTCAGAACCGTGCGCAGCAGGTTCCCACGGATGGCCCTGAGGGCCTCGATGATGTTCGCAAACAGGAGCATTCTTCGATCAAATCCGTCCCTTCATCGGGGCTGTGGACAAGCCATCAAAATTGACTCATTTTCGCTGGAAATGGGCATGATTTTCCACAAAATATTGTTGAAAGACCAGCCACCTGAAGGGGGGCGTTTCCCTAAATTTACGCGCTATTATATAAGTAGTGTATAAGTACTGAACAATTCGGAAAACATGGCTGGAAAAATTGTACAGCGGGTCATTGAAGAGGAAATGAAGAGCGCCTACATCGACTACTCGATGTCGGTGATCGTGTCCCGCGCCCTGCCGGATGTCCGCGACGGGCTCAAGCCTGTCCACCGCAGGGTCCTGTATGGCATGACAGAGCTGGGGTTGGGATGGAACCGCCCCTATAAGAAGTCGGCGAGGATCGTGGGTGAGGTTTTGGGTAAGTATCACCCGCACGGCGACACCGCCGTCTATGATACCATGGTGCGGATGGCACAGGACTGGAGCCTGCGCTACCCCCTCGTGGATGGCCAAGGTAACTTCGGCTCCATCGACGGTGACCCGCCTGCGGCCATGCGTTACACCGAGGCACGCTTGCGCAAGATTGCCGAGGAAATGCTCGCCGATATCGACAAGGACACGGTGGATTTCCGCCCGAACTTTGACGACTCCCTCAAGGAGCCCAGTGTCCTCCCCGCCAAGGTGCCCAACCTTCTCATCAACGGGGCAAGCGGCATCGCCGTGGGCATGGCCACCAACATGGCCCCCCACAACATCACCGAGGTGATCGACGCCACCGTCGCCTACATCGACGACCGCGACATCAACATCGCGGACCTGATGAAGATCGTGATCGCTCCTGACTTCCCGACCGGAGGCATCATCTATGGCTATGAAGGTGTGGCTCGCGCATTCGAAACCGGGCGTGGTCGTGTGGTCGTGCGTGCCCGTGCCCGCATCGAGGAGCAACCCAATGGCCGCGAATGGATCATCATCGAGGAAATTCCCTACCAAGTCAACAAGGGCAAGTTGCTCGAAGGCATCGGTCAGCTCATCCACGAGAAGAAGCTGGAAGGCATCTCCGACATGCGGGATGAGAGCGACCGCGAGGGCATGCGCATCGTGTTTGAGATCAAGCGCGAGGCGATGGCCAACGTCGTCCTCAATCAGCTCTACAAGTTCACCCCGCTGCAACAAAGCTTCGGCGTGAACAACGTGGCACTGGTCAACGGCCGCCCGGTCACCTTGAACCTCAAGGACATGATCAAGCACTACGTGACCCACCGCCATGAGGTCGTGGTGCGCCGTACGGAGTACTTGCTCCGCGAGGCTGAGAAGCGTGCCCACATCCTGGAAGGCTTGCTCATCGCACTGGACCACCTGGATGAGGTGATCGCCTTGATTCGTGCATCCGCAAGCCCGGATGAGGCCCGCGAGGGGTTGATGACCAAGTTTGGCCTCACCGATGTGCAAGCCCGTGCCATCTTGGACATGCGTCTGCAGCGTCTCACCGGACTCGAGCGCGACAAGATCCGCGAGGAGTACGAGGAGTTGATGAAGACCATCGCTTACTACAAGGAAATCCTGGCCTCCGAGCCGATGCGGATGGGCATCATCAAGGAGGAATTGCTGGAAATGCGCGAAAAGTACGGCGACCTGCGCCGCACGAGCATCGAGTATGCGGCTGGCGACCTGAGCATGGAGGACTTGATCCCGAATGAGGAGGTCATCATCACGGTGAGCCACGAAGGCTATATCAAGCGGACCCTCACGAGCGAGATTCGTTCGCAGAAGCGTGGCGGTCGCGGCTCGAAAGCAGCTGGAACCAAGGACTCCGACTTCATCGAGCACCTCTTCACGGCTTGGACCCATAACTACCTCATTTTCTTCACCGAAAAAGGTCGTTGCTACTGGCTCCGCGTCTATGAGGTTCCCGAAGGCAGCCGCCAAAGCAAGGGCCGCGCGATCCAGAACCTGATCCAAATCGAGCCGGACGACAAGATCAAGACCTTCATCACGGTCGAGGACCTGAAAAACGAGGATGTCCTGAACAATACCTCGGTCATCATGGTCACCCGCCAAGGCACGATCAAGAAGACCTTCCTCGAAGCCTACAGCCGCCCCCGCGCCAACGGCATCAACGCCATCAACATCAACGACGGCGACGAACTGCTTGAGGCCAAGCTGGTCAAGCCAGGCGAGGATGTGGTGCTTGCGCTCCGTTCAGGCCGTGCGATCCGATTCAACGAGGACGAAACCCGAAACATGGGCCGCAACTCGACGGGCGTCCGCGGTGTCCGCCTCGCCGACGAGAACGATGCCGTGGTGGGCATGGTGATCATCCACGATCCTGAGGCACAGCTGCTTGTGGTTTCAGAAAATGGCTACGGCAAGCGCTCCAGCATCGAGGACTACCGCGTCACAGGCCGTGGCGGCAAGGGCGTGAAGACGATGAACATCACCGACAAAACCGGTCTGCTCGTCTCCATCGTCTCCGTCACCGACACGTCGAATGACTTGATGATCATCACCAAGAATGGCATCACCATCCGCACCAAACTCGCTGACATCAAGGAGGCTGGCCGTGCGACGCAGGGTGTGCGCTTGATCAAGGTGGACTCCGGTGACCAAATCGCTGCTGTGACCAAGGTCATGGAGGCTGACGAGGACGAAGTCGAGAACGAAGGCGCCGAAGGCGGAGTGGAAGGCGGAGTGGAAGGCAGCGTCGAGGGCAACCCCGAGGCAAGCGCTCCCGCTGAGGGCGGTGAAGGTGGTGGGGAGGCCTGATAGGCCCCCTCACAAGCCTCCCAAGCAGGATTTTTTGGCGAGCTAGGGCTTTTGTCCGAAATTGGCACTGAACTTGGTGGGAGGCAACGTGAAGATTGAAAACAATGATAGAGAAGTATAAACCCTACATCATGAGAAAGTCAGTATTGCTGATCGTGTTGCTGTTGCTTGGGCTGGGCACCTCCGCTTGGGCGCAGGACTCTAAGATCGAGACTGGAATCATCGCCTTCAATGACGGTGACTTCAAGAAGGCTGTGGACTTCCTGACCCAGGGCCTCCAAGACAAGGCCATGGTCAAGCCAAAGAACCTTCCCCGCGCTTACTACCACCGTGGCATGGCGCGCCTGCAGGTGATGGCACAGGAAGCCCAAGCACTCAAAGGTGCCGCACCCACCGAGGAACAAGGCAAGGCCATGGAAGCCCTGCTCATGGGCGCCTATGACGACTTCAAGCAGGCCAAGGCCACCGATGACGGCAAATGGGGCACCAAAGTCGCATCTGCATTGGAAAGGATGAATTTTTCCTTCCTCCAGGCTGGTTTGGCTGCGTTGAACCTGACGTATGACAAGAACCTGAGCGAGGAGAAGCGCACTGAGGCCTACAAAGGCACCGTCGAGGCGATGGACTATGCCATCGAGATCGATCCCACGAACTACTTCTCCTTCGACATGCGTGGTCAAGGCAAGCTCGGTATCAAGGACTCCATCGGCGCTTTGGCGGATTTCACCACCGCTGACAAGCTGATCCAAGCCAATACCCACACCAAGCCCGACCTGCTCATCGGTTACACCTACTACCGCAAGGCCATCATCGAGCGCTTCAATAAGAAGGACGCTGATGCTGCCCTGAAGTCGATCGACGCTGGCAAGACCGCATTGGACAAGGAGTGGGCCAAAATCTCCGCCAAGAAGGCCGACATGAAGCCTGAGGAATTCGCCAAGCAGCAAAAGTCCTACGATGATGCCAAGCAAGACTTGAGCAACTTCGAATTGGACGTGTTGCTGAACGCTCCCGAGAAATTGCAAGAGGCGATTGACAAGTTCAAGAACGCCATCGTCAAGGAACCCAAGAACTACGTGCTCCATGTGGCTTATGCTCAGCTGCTTGAGAAAGTGGGCAAGAGCGAAGAGGCCGCTGGCATCTATGAAAAGGCGACCGCGATCGATCCGGGTAAGCAAATGGCGTGGTTCAACTTGGGCGCTATGTATGTGAACAAGGCAGTGAACCTCTACACCGAGGCCAACAAGATCAGCGACGATGCTGCCAAGGCCAAGGCGATGCAGGCTGAGGCCGACGGGCTCTTCCGCAAGGCGTTGCCCTTCCTCCAAAAGGCCAACGAGATCGACAAGTGCGACATGGAAACCCTGCGCGCGCTCTTGCAACTCACCATCAACCTCCAGTTGACCGACGACTACTCCAAGTACAAGGCAATGGAGAAGGAGTGCAAAGGCAACTAAGCCTTGTCCGCATCCACATCGCGTATCGGCCTTCCAACCACTTGGGAGGCCGATACGCTTTTCAGGTAGCATGGAGCATTTAGCAGATTGCAGTTCTGGACGCTTCAACATTCGGCACCGGTGTCCGGCCACCTGCGCCTAGCTCAATGGCATCCGCTCAATGCTATCTGCTCAATTGATTTGGTTTTCAAGCCCACTGGGCTTAGTTTTGCGCCTCGAAGTCACTTTCAGAAATTCAACACACATGAAATCTTTGATCGCAACGGTGGCGCTGGTGATAGGCTTGGGGGCAAGTGTCATGGCGCAAGGCGGAGGAAACGAGGGACCCACCACGCATTTTACCATCGGGGTTCTTGAGCAAATGGGCAAGTTGGAATTGGCCCGCATCTATGTCACGCAGTGCAGCAAACTCAACATGCTGCTGCCCTATATTCCCTTCAACCAAAAGGGAGATGCTGTTTCCCTGGCTGGAATGGGCATTCCGGACACCAAGGACAACAATGAGTTCATCAAGAAACTCGACAGCAGCGGCGGTTCCTACAATGAGACCCTCGACGGGACATTGAACATCATTGTTCCCTACGCTGACAAGGCCGATATCATCAAGTCGATCTTGTTCCTGCAAAGCACGATTGAGCGCATCGAGTCGGGGCTCTAAAAGTTCTGGCTTGTAAATAATTGAGGGCAGTCATCCGCGGATGGCTGCCCTCAAATGCTTCTTGCGCAATCAGAACTTCATGATCTGGTTGGGGAGATTGACCCGGAGGGAGCCGAGCACGCTCATGGAGGTGTTGGCATTTTCCTTGCGGAATCGGCCTTCGAGGTCCACGTAGCCATCGAGGTTGAGGACCCGGTAGGAGATGCGGCCATAGACCTGGGTGCATTTCCAGAGATTGCCTTGACCAACGAAGTTGTTGTAATCCTGGAAATAGGTGGAGTAGGGGCGATTGAGGTTGCCTCCATAGTTCAGCCCAGTGGGGTCGAAGTCCTTGCCCTTGGTGATCATGCTGATGGTGCCGAGTAAGCTCCAACGGGGGAAGGGTTGATATCGAGCGATCAAGGTCAGGTCGTAGGCGTTTGCCCCGAAGGCGTACCCAAGCGGTTGGCCGTAGTGGGAGAAACTCGCGCTGGGATTGAAGTGGGAGTAGGTGTAAGGACGCATCCAATTGTACTCCACCTGCAGGTCGAGGCGCGGAACCCAAAAGGCGTTGATGTACTTGAGGCCGAATTGGAAGCCATATTTGTTGCCGACAAAGCCACTGCCATTGGCACGGTTGCGGAAATTGAGGTCATCCAGCAGGAATTGGCCGTAGTGTTGGAAGCGCTTGAGGGCATTCACCTTCCAGTGCAAGCCCAGCATGGAGTTGTCGGGGCTGCCAAGGGACTGCTCGACCGAACGGTAGAAGATGATCGGATTCAGGTATTCCAATTCAAATCCGCGATGACCACCGGGAAGGTTGGGCGAATAGACCACGGATTCGAATACGCCGACCGAGAGTTGCTTCCAGGGCTTGTAGTTGATCTCATGGAATGCGGCGTATTTCTTGGGGAAGGTCCCATAGCCGTCCGGCTTGTTGGGGATCCAGTCCGTCATCATGGTGAAGTGGTTGATGTACTCCAACTTCCAGATGCGGGTGGTCATGTTCAGGAAGAAGTAGTCCGTGGCTTGGTCATTGAGGATCAAGCTTTGGTAGCCATTGCCCCAAAATGCCCTGTCCTTGCCCAGCTTGAGGCGGAATTGCTTGCCGGGGCTGTAGGTGATGTAGCCCTTCGCGCCGAAGTAATCGAAACCGGTGTTGGGAGCGGCGTCGAATTGCTTCACGAAATTTTGGCCGTAGAGCACTCCAAGTTCATTGTAACTGTTGCGAACGAACTGCGGATGCTTGACCTGATTTTCAGTGAGTTCAGTGAAAAATCCCAGCCGATTGGAGATGGAGCCGCGGAGTTGCACGCCCCTACTGTTGCGATAATTCAGGAGTTGCTGCGTGGAGCCGTCCACCGTGAAGTCGTTCCGGTCTATGCCTGCATTGATATGCCCGACGACGTTTGCATAGAGCCGGAACTGATCGGTGTGGATGCTGAATGCGTCGCGGCGGTTGCGGAAGAGGTATTTCAGGACGCCTTTTCCGGGATTGGCATCGGCGTAATCGTCGTCGGCGGCAACCCGGGTGAGTCGGAACCAATCGCGGTCCCGCTGGCTCATCGCAGATGTGTCCGTGTCGGCGAAAATCTGGGAGACTTGACCGCGTCCGTATTGTTTTTGATCGGTGTGGATGGTGTTGCCAGTGAGTCCCTGTATATCGAGACGGTCAATGTAATGATAGGCTTCATGGCCAATGGGCAGGTCGGCATCCTGCGCCCACAGGAGTCCGCAAGGGGCGAAAACTCCGATCATGAACAGCAATTTCCCAAACTTCATCTCGCTAAGATACCGCTTCCCCCGGCATTCCATACAAACATTAATTTTTACCGATCACGCAGATTCGGAGGGCGGCGGTGGCTGACGCAGATCATGAAGATTAGAAAAAACGGCCTTTCCCCTCTATATTTGTGTTTCGACATTTAGTACAAAGAAATGGTGAGAGAAATGACTACTGTCTCCAAGGCAATCCCGGGCCTGACACGTGGATTGCTATCCTTTGTCTTGCTGCTTTTGCTTTCCTCCGAATCCTTTGCTCAGTACTGCGCTTCGGGCGCGACGAGCACCTTCGACTCCAACATCGGCTTGGTTCAGTTGAACACGATCAACAATTCCACGCTGGGGGTTTGCGCCACCTACTCGGACTTCACCTCGATGTCCACCAACCTGACGGTGGGCAACAGCTACACCATCACGGTGACGGCTGGCACTTGCGGGGGCAACTTCACGAAGTACGGCAAGGCTTACATCGATTATAACCACGACTTCGACTTCCTGGACTCTGGGGAGGAGATCTTTGGTTTCGGGCCTGCGCCTGCCACCAACACCTTCAGCCAATCCATCACTGTGCCTTTCGGTGCGCTGCTGGGCAATACCCGCCTCCGCGTGGTCGTGCTGGAAACCTCTTCTCTCGCAGGCGTCAACTCCTGCGGCACCTTCACTTGGGGAGAGACCGAGGATTACACCGTGAACATCCTGCCCTCCGCTCCGAACGACATGGGAGCCACGGCCATCATTTCCCCGAACAGCGGTTGCAACCTCTCTGCTACTGAGTCGGTTACCATCACCGCAGCCAACTTCGGGACCAATACCCAAACTGCTTGGACCGCGAGCTACCGTATCAACGGCGGCCCCATTGTGACCGAGCCCATGACGGGTAACCTCGCATCCGGCGGCTCCATGAACTACACCTTCTTGGCGACTGCGAACCTGAGCACTCCTGGTACCTATACCATCAAGGCTTGGGTGAACCTGGCGACCGATGCCTACCATGGGAATGATACCACGACCAAAATCGTGACGGCCATCCCTGGCATCAACACCTTCCCCTATTACCAAGATTTCGAGTCCGGCAACGGTGGCTGGCTCAGCGGCGGTACCGCCAATAGCTGGGCCTACGGCACACCCGCGAAGAACACCATCATCGGTGCAGCCTCAGGCACCAAGGCCTACGTCACTGGCGGCCTCGGCACCACGGACTACAACAACAACGAGCAGTCCTACGTCCTCGGCCCCTGCTTCGACTTGTCCAGCTTGCAGAACCCATGGTTTTCCTGCAAGATTTGGTGGAACTCCGAGTTCAGCTGGGACGGCACCAACCTGCAATACAGCACCAATTTTGGTACCACATGGCAGAATGTCGGCCTCTATCTCGACCCGGGCAACTGGTACAATGACAACACCATCGTCGGCAATCCTGGTGGTTCCGGTGAGGGTTGGACAGGTGGCGCCTTCGGCAATACCAGCGGTTCCGGTGGTTACTTGACGGCTGCACACCGCTTGGATGGCCTTGCAGGTGTCGGCTCTGTGCGGTTCCGCTTGACCTTCGCCTCCGATGGTTCCGTGACCGATGACGGTATCGCGTTTGACGACGTGCGCATCGCAGAAGGCCCGGTCTGCAACTTGGGTCCCGACACCTTGATTTGTGGTGGCGACTCCCTGGTGCTGGATGCAGGACCATTTGCCGCCTTCCAATGGAGCCCCGGCGGTCAGACCACACGCTACAAGACCATCAACATGTTCAACACGGGCATGCACATCGTGAAGGTCACCGACGTCAACGGCTTTTATGACTTCGACTCCATCTTCGTCAACCTGTCGAACCCACTGTTGAACATTGGTCCTGACTCCTCGATTTGTCCTGGTGACTCCGTGCTCCTGGATGCGCAGCTCCACAACGGCGCGACCTATGTCTGGAACACCAACGCCACAAGTCAGTCCATCTACGCCTTGAACAGTGGCACCTACTGGGTGGAAATCACCGACTCCGTCGGCTGCCAAAAGACCGACTCCATGCACCTCACGGTGCTGATTCCGCCGTCCCTGAACCTCGGCAACGACACCACGGTCTGTTCCAACACCCCGGTAGTGTTGAATGCAGGCTTTGGCCCCACCGGAACCGTTTATCAGTGGAACAGCGGTGCGAACACGCAGGTATTGGTCGTCACATCATCCGGGCAATACAGCGCGAGCGTGACCACGCCAGGAGGCTGTGCGGCGGTGGACACGGTGCAGATTTTCCACTACCCCTCGCCCAGTGTGAGCCTCGGTCCGAACCGCACCGAATGCGGTGCCTACACCTTGGACGCGGGCCCTGGTGCCACAAGCTATCATTGGTCCACGAACGCCACGAGCCAGACCATCTCCAATACGACTGGTGGCAACTACGGCGTGACGGTGACGAACCAATTCGGTTGCGTCGCGATCGACGATGTGACCATCACCATGGGCACTGTGCCGACCGTTTCCTTGGGTGCTGATACCTTGCTCTGCAACGGTCAGTCATTGCCACTGAACGCTGGCAACAGCGGTGGAACCTACCTCTGGAGCACAGGCGCGACCACACAGTCCATCAACGTGTCTGCCGCAGGCACCTACATCGTGAACGTCACCAACGTCCAAGGTTGCACCGGCAGGGACACCATCACGGTGTCTGTCAGCTCCTTGGCAGTCAACCTCGGTCCGAACACCAGCATCTGCGACAACGGCACTCAGACACTGAATGCTGGCAACCCAGGCATGACCTACGCTTGGAGCACAGGTGCCAATACCCAGATGGTCACCGTGTCCCAGCCAGGAACCTACTCGGTGACCGTGACCGACCAACTCGGTTGCAGCGCGGGCGACGTGATCATCCTTTCGCAAGTGCCCGGTGTCTATGCAGGCATCAGCGCTCCTGCGACCGGCTCTGTCTTCTTCCCCGTCCAGTTCACCGACGTCTCCACCGGACCTGTGAACCAATGGTTCTGGGACTTCGGCGATGGCATCACGAGCACGCAGCAAAACCCCTCCCACACGTTTCAAGCACTTGGTCAGTTCAACGTGATGCTGATCGTGACCGACGGCTTCTGCCGCGACACCACCTATACGCTGGTGGACGTAAACACCTACGTGGGCGTGGACGAAGGCTCATTTGCGAACCAAGTGAGCGTGTACCCGAACCCGAGCGCAGGAGTCTTCCACCTGATCCTGGAGCTGAAGAAGCGCAGCGACCTGACCATCAAGGTGAGCGACCTCACTGGCAAGGTCCTGCACAATGAGTCCATCCGCCGCACCGAAAGCTACCGTGGCGATGTGGATTTGGGTGACTTCGCCAAGGGTGTCTATATCCTCGAAATGGAAGCAAATGGGAACCGGATTTTCCGGAAGCTCATCCTGCAATAAGAACTGAATTTCAGTGACGGGCTGCTGTTTTCTTGGAAACGGCAGCCCGTTTTCAATTGTATGGATTGACAGAGTTTAATTCGATTCTAATGCCACGCACTGCCTAGGGCCTTCTATGTGACTGGAAAAATTGATAAATTGCAAACGAATGAAGATCAACCTTGTAGAATTTATCGGTATGAAGCGTTGTTTACGAACCTTGTCCTTGTTTTGCCTGCTTGCCTGTTTGACATCCCCGGTTTTTGGATCGTTGAGCGGGGCATACACCATCGGCCCAGGACCTGCAACCTCCACGAACTACCTCACTTTTACCTCAGCC
>JAXLVK010000128.1:0-13588 GCA_046329055.1 Bacteroidia bacterium | reverse complement strand
ATGGGAAGAACTTGGTGCGTGGCCTGAAAAAGCTGCATCCTGGCATCGAATTGAGGGGAATGGGTGGCGATGGGCTTGCGGGCGAGGGCATGAGCCTCGTGAAGCATATCCGCGAGACGAACTTCATGGGTTTCACGCAGGTGCTCGCCAACCTCGGCACGATCCGGCGCATGTTCCGGGACGTGAAGGCCGACATCCTGAAATTCAAGCCGGACGCCGTCGTGCTCATCGACTACCCCGGTTTCAATATGCGGATGGCCAAATGGCTCAAAAAGCAGGGAATCAAGGTCTTTTACTACATCTCCCCTACCGTTTGGGCTTGGAAAAAGGGACGCATGCACAAGCTCATCCCCAACGTGGAGAGGCTGTTTGCGATCCTGCCATTTGAGCAGCCGTTTTATGCGAAGGAGGGCTACGAGGTTGAATACCATGGCCATCCCTTGCTGGACGAGGTTCAGAATCACCCCAATAACCGCGAAGAGACCCGCCGCAGACTGCTTGATCCGGACGAACGACTGGTCGCCCTGCTTCCCGGAAGCCGCAAGCAGGAGATCACTCGGATGTTGCCGCAAATGCTCGCCATCAAGGGACGCTTCCCGCGTTCACGGTTCGTAGTTGCAGCCGCTCCCACAATGGGCGACGAGATTTACGCTGAGATCATCGGCAATATGGACATTCCGGTGCTGCGCGGACATACTTATGACCTCCTCGCCGCTGCGGACGCTGCCCTCGTGACCTCGGGAACTGCGACATTGGAAACCGCGCTTTTCGGGGTGCCGCAGGTTGTCTGCTACGCCGCCAACTCCCTGAGTGTCTGGATCGCGCGCCGATTGATCCACGTGCGGTTCATTTCCTTGGTGAACCTGATCCTGGACCGCGAAGTCGTGCGGGAGCTCATCCAAAATGACCTGCATCCGGAAGCACTCGCCGCAGAATTGCGCCGCCTGCTGGACGATCAGCAACGCCGCGCAACCCTGCGCAAGGATTACAGCGAGCTCATGGGCAAAATCGGCGAACCGGGTAGCTCAGAGCGTGTTGCCAAGCGGATTTTGGAGCTGCTGGGTGCGCTGTCCTGATCTCCTGGCCATCAGGATCTGCAATTCCCAACGACAAGCCTTATACTTCGTCATCTGTCACTTTCGTCGGCTCATCCTCGCCTTCGATCGCCCGGATGGCCTCATCTTCCGATTTCGGATCAAAGATGGAAGCGTCGATTTCGACAATTCCGGATGCCGCAAGACTCAAATGATGCCGCTCCAAGTTGTTGGGCAGGCGCTGGTTTTTCATTGAGAACCGAGCGACAAGCACCTCAAACTTCTCCGACGGCGACATGGGCACCACCTTGTCCTGGTCACCTTCTGCAAATGTGAAGGCATCACTGTGCCTAATCATGTGAGCGAAGGAGTCATTGGATTGCCGCTCTTCGACGGTGCCCCTGACTTGTGACTGGTCTTGGAAAGCATAAGTCAGCTGATTGAGCTGCATGGCAATGCCCACTTCACCTTGCTCTAGGAAGCTACGTTGCGTGTCGCGATAGGATTCAGAATTGAAGCCTGATGCATCTGCCTCGCTGTGGGTGCCGGTTCCGATGTTGTCTCGGTGGAGCAACTTGATTTCCTGATAGGCGGGGGCGGTGTTTTCCAATCTCCTGTTGCGCTCACCTTTGCCGCGTTTACCACCTGCTGTCCGTGCAAGCGGCTCAAAGCCGACGATATGCTCTGACTCATGGGTATCCCCGGTGACCCTTTGCCCCATTCTACTCAATCGCAACTGTTCGCGCTTCTTGGCCCCATGTTGGCCAGGAAAATACCTACTAGCCTTTGACCTAACATGCCTTTTCTTGGCATCTCGCTTGTCACGACGGTCCTTGTTCGTGGTCGCGCGCTGGACCACGCCCTCACTGGCCTTCAACTGAAACGGTGGTGGAGCCATTGATCGCCCTTCTGATCGTTCATCAGAATGCAATTGCGGCTCGCTCGATTTTCGAGTTGCCTTTTCCATAGATGTAGTTGGTTTACAAAAAATACAATACTCTACCAAGATAGCACTTGTCGGCAAGATTTCAATACACCAACAGCCTCGGCTCGGTCATTTCCTCCATTGCATAGCGAACCCCTTCCCTGCCCAAACCGCTGTCCTTCACCCCACCGTAGGGCATGGAATCGATCCGGAGTCCCGGCACGCCACCGATGATCACGCCGCCGACCTCCAGTCGCTCGTGTGCCATACGCAGGTGGTCGATGCGGTTCGTGAAAACCCCTGCCTGCAGGCCAAATCTTCCCGCATTCACCCGCTCGATCGCCTCCTCAAAATCCCGCACCGATTCCAAAACCGCCACCGGACCAAAGACCTCATCAGCGCAGACCCTCATTGATTCTGTGGTATGGGTGAGCAAGGTCGGAGCGTAAATATTGTGCGCTGCATCCAGAACATGACCACCCGCAAGCAATCGGGCTCCGGAATCCACCGCCTCGCGTACCCATGCATCGATCCGATCCACATGCACCTTGTCGATGATGGGGCCATTGATCACGCCATTCTTCTGAGGATCACCACTTTGTACTTTTTCAATATTCCGGATCAATGCCGCCTCAAATTCCTCACGGACACCCTCAAGCACATAAATCCGTTGGGTGCTGATGCAGATTTGCCCGGCATATAAATAGGCTCCCGTAGCAACCGCCGCTGCTGCCGCCTCCACATCTGAGCTGCCGTCCACAATCACCGCCGCATTTCCTCCCAGTTCCAATGCCGGCTTCTTCTTTCCTGCAATTCCCTTCAGATGCCATCCCACCTTGTCGCTGCCAGTAAATGAAAGCATGGCAACCCGCTCGTCACGCACCAATTGTTCGGCTTGCGCATTGTCCGCCATCGAAGCCTGGATGAAGCCCGCCGGATATCCTACCATTTCCGCCAAATACGCCAACGCCATCGCAGTCAAGGGAGCCTGCGGTGCAGGTTTGATGATGATCGGGCAGCCCACTGCAAGCGCGGGAGCCACCTTGTGCAGGACCAAATTCAGCGGAAAATTGAAGGGGGTGATCCCAGCCACGACACCGACAGGAACGCGTTTTGTGAAGGCCGTTTTACCAGCCCCAATCCCAAAATCGAGCGGCACGACCTCCCCTCCGAACCGCGAAGCCTCCGCGGCTGCCATCTTCAGCGTCGCAATCCCGCGTTCCACCTCCGTTTTCGCATAGCCCCGAGGTTTGCCCGCCTCGCGGATGATCAACTCCACGAACTGTTCGCTGTGCGACCACAACACGCTCGCCAAATCTGAGAGCATCGCCGCCCGTTGCCCAGCATTCCAGCTTCGAAACTCTGCCTTTGCCGTCACCGCGGATGCGATCGCCTTCTCCAAATCTTCAGAGCTCGCCATCGGGAGGTAGGAAATGTGCTCGCCCGAGTATTTGTCCTTGACTTCAAGGCTGCCATTCCCTGTCTTTCTCCAAATGCCATCGATGTAGTTGGCATCCATCACGATGCTGCGGTAGTCTCCCATGCGTGCGAATTTGAGCTTTTTTCTGTAAAACCGCAGAGGACGCAGTGATCCGCAGAGTCGATGTGGTCCCTCTGCGCACCTCTGCGTCCTTTGCGGTTGAATCAATTAGCCTTTAATGGTGAAAATCGGTTGCAGTTCCACCACGGCCCCGACGAGGCCCGCCGCCGTCTGCGTGTCGATCACCGGAGCGATCTCCTTGAATGCCCACGGCGCCTCCTGCTTGATCGCCTCTTCCCATTTGCGCAGGATGTCGGCCCGGCCTCTCAGCTGCGGCGACTTGGGATCGATCGGCGTTACGATGCGGAACTGCTCCATGAAGCGCTTGAATTCGGCTTCGGTCGCCTTCATCGCCTGCCCACGGGACATCGCACGGCCAGCGCCATGGCTTGCGCTTGACATGCTGCGAGGGTCGCCCATACCCCGCAGGATATAGCTCGCGGCACCCATGCTCCCGGGAATCAGAACCGGCTCACCCGTCCATTCAAACGGCGTCCCAGCCATGGCAGATGCACCCCTTGCAGGCGTCGCGCCCTTGCGGTGGATGAAGTCATCGCCGTCCCGCCAGACCAAGTTGTGGCCCGAGTCCCAAAGCAATTCGAAGCTGCGGTCGCCCAGCACCTCCTCGGCCACACGGCGCAGCATCATGCTCAAAAACAGGCGGTTGCCGTAGGCGAAATTGGCGGCGTTGCCGATGGCTTGCTGCACTGCAGCGAATGCGGCGGCATATTTTCCGTGGACGGGAAGTGGCAAGATGCCATTCTCAGGCAACGCGATTCCTTTCGGATAAATCGACCGGAGATATGTCTGCGCCCAGCCCGACGCCGGATAGCCGATGCTCACGGAGCCTGTGTGGATCATGACCACGACCGCGCCCTCGCGCAATCCCCAGGCATAAGCCGTGCCTGCATCGAGCACTTTGCTGATTCGCTGCACCTCCACGAAGTGGTTCCCACCGCCAATCGAACCGATTTGGGCATCGTAACGCACCTCATCCGCAGCGGTATAATTCGCGAGGCCCTCGCTGATGCCGTCCGTCGGGAAATTGCCGCTTTCGCTCACGTGGTCCAGGGCGCGCCATTGCTCGTCCTTCCGCCAATGCCGCCAAATGCCCTGCTCACCGATTTTTCCAGCCGTCTCCGCCAGGCCGGACAGGCCATCGCGGAGCAGTGCCTCCCTTTGGACAGGATGCAAGGGGATCTCGCGGCCGCCCTCGAAGAAGACATGCCGGATGCGCTGCTCAAGCCGGGGCAAGTGACGCTCAATCTCCTCGACCGTCCAGTCCGTGCGCATCAGCCGCATCCCACAATTCACGTCCCGGCCAATCGCCTGCGGTGTGGTGAAGCCCCTCGTTTTCAGCACTGTGCCAATCGGGATGCCAGCGCCTTTGTGAAAATCTGGGGTGACGGCCACCTCGACCACACGTGCATCCACTCCTCCAAAGAACTCTGGGTCAGCCTCTTGGATGCGCGCCACGGTCTCCTGCAATTCCAGCAGGGCCGTGAGTTCATCCACCGCTGCCTTCTCGACACGCACCTGCTCATTGGCAAAAATGCGCACCGGAATCTCATGGGCATTGCGCAAATGCAATTCCTCTGGGGAAATTCTTTCCATCAATCTGAAAATAAGGATTTGGAGAATCTGCCGGATGGAATCTCCGACAGCTTGTTCTGATGGTGGCACCCAAAACCTTGCGTAAAGGTCAGCAGCGAGGTGCGAATCCGGGACGAAGGTACGGCAGCGTGCAGATTTCGATGGAAACTTGGGTCGAATGGTTGGGATTGTTGACTCGGTGGTCAGGGTTCCGGGTTGTTCGGTCTGCTTTTTCTAACCGCAAAGGACCGCAAAGCCAGCTGCTCCCCTTTGCGCTCTTTGCGTCTTTGCGGTTCCAATTTCCGAATCCAATCTAAAAATCCCCCGATATTGCCGCCGCCCGACCAACAATCCGCTGCCGGGCTTGGTTTTGGAATCAAAACGGAAGGAAAGTGGGATACAAGAGCCTGCGCGAATGCGTGAATGACCTCGAACGGCACGGACATCTGATCCGGATGAAAGCTGAGGTCGATCCATATCTGGAAATCGCTGAAATTCAGCGGCGACTGTACGAAATGCAGGGTCCAGCGGTGCTGTTTGAGAATGTCAAAGGCAGCCCCTTCCCTGCGGTCGCAAACTTGTTCGGAACACTGGAGCGGAGCAGGTTCATGTTCCGTGACACCCTCGGTGCCGTGCGCAAGATCATGGAAATCAAGGCCAATCCGCCTGCGGCTTTGAAAAATCCTTTCAAGTACTGGAACGTGCCCTTTGCGGCATTGAAGGCGCTCCCCGGGAAAAAATGGGGTGCTGCTCCGGTGATGTGGGGCGAGACCACACTGGACAAGCTCCCGCAAATCCACTCATGGCCCATGGACGGCGGCGCATTCATCACATTGCCGCAGGTCTATTCGGAGGACATCGAAAAGCCTGGCCCCATGGGCAGCAACACGGGCATGTACCGCGTGCAACTCGCTGGCAATGATTACCTCCCCAACCAAGAGATCGGCATCCATTACCAAATCCATCGGGGCATCGGGGTGCATCACGCGAAAGCATTGGCTGCTGGAAAACCGCTGAAAGTCTGCGTGTTTGTGGGTGGACCGCCATCGCATACCTTTTCGGCGGTCATGCCATTGCCGGAGGGATTGGCGGAGGTGATGTTTGCGGGGATGCTCGGAGGGCGGCGTTGGCGATACAAAAAGGTCGATGGCTTCACCATCAATGCCATGGCGGATTTCTGCATCACTGGCACCATTACCGATTTCACGAAGCCGGAGGGGCCATTTGGCGATCACCTTGGCTACTACAGCTTGCAGCACCCATTTCCGGTGATGAAGGTGGAGAAGGTCTATCACCGCAAGGATGCGATTTGGCCATTTACAGTGGTGGGAAGGCCGCCGCAGGAGGACACGAGCTTTGGACACCTGATCCACGAGATCACCGAGCCGGTGGTGCCGACGGAGATTGCAGGCTTGCGGGCCATGCATGCGGTGGATGCCGCAGGTGTGCATCCCCTCCTACTCGCGGTCGGCAGTGAGCGGTACGTGCCCTATGCGCAACGCAAGCCGCAGGAAATCCTCACCATCGCCAATGCCGTTCTCGGATTCAACCAAGCCTCATTGGCGAAATACCTAATGATCGTGGCCGGGGAGGACGAACCCAAGGTGGACATCCATGACATCGGCGGGTTCATCCAGCATCTGTTGCAGCGGATTGATTGGCGTCGTGACCTTCATTTTCAGACGCGGACCACCATCGACACCCTCGATTACAGTGGCACCGGGTTCAATGAAGGCAGCAAAGTCGTGATGGCCGCCGCTGGAGATCCCATTCGGAAATTGTCCGCAGAACTGCCCAGCAACCTGCCGACCCTACCTGAGGGATATTCCAAGCCGAAAATCGCTCTGCCCGGTGTGGTCGCGATCCAAGGTCCGGGCTTTAAGGACGCCACATCCGCAGCGGACGAGGCGGAGGCGCTTTGCCGTTACCTTGAATCACCCATTTGGCCCGAGGGACTGCCTCTGGTCGTATTGGTGGATGATTCCGAGTTCACCGCCGCCAAGCTCAACAATTTCCTGTGGGTGACCTTCACCCGCTCCAATCCCAGCCACGACATCTATGGCGCGCACAGCAGCATCGTCCACAAGCATTGGGGTTGCCGCGGCCCTCTGGTGATCGATGCTAGGATCAAGCCGCACCATGCGCCGCCGCTTGTGGAGGATGCCGCAGTGACCAAACGTGTGGATGCGCACTTTGCGGCTGGGGGTGAGCTGTCCCGGATGTCAAGGTCGTGACCGTCCCGAACATTGGGAGCGCTTAAGGCGCTACCAATGATGAGGCACCCTAAAGCAAAACCCGCTGCAAGCGTCTAGGACTCCTGCAGCGGGTTTCGCATTTCAAGAATTACCGCATCAAGGTCACCGGGCCGCTGAATTCGCGGTCACTGATCTTGATCATGTAGAAATAGACGCCGTCAGTGGCATCCTGAGCATTCAGGTCCTTGCCATCCCAACCATTGACCTTGTTGTTGCTCTCGTACATCTTCACGCCCCAGCGGTCATACACGTTGACGGTGTAGGGCTGCGAGCCAGTGTAGATCGGGAGGAAGAAGTCATTCACGCCGTCGCCATTCGGGCTGAAGACGTTGGGGATGAACAGCTCGGGCGTCACGATCATGTATGGGCCGTGGGTGGCGGTATCCGCACATCCTTCGGAGTTGATCGCCGTCAGGGTCACCATGAACTCCCCGATACTGCTGAAGGTATGGGAAGGATTGACCTCGATAGAGGTGAAACCGTCGCCAAAGTCCCAGATATAGGATTCAGCGAACTTGGACTCGTTGGTGAATGCGACCGAGGTATTGGGCAGGGAAAGCTCGACTGGGCACCAAGGATTGGAGGTGAAGTCGGCCTCTGGCTTCTCAGCCACCGTGATGTTCATGGTGCTGATCGTGGCCTCGCATCCGCCGGGGGCAGCTGCAGTCAGGGTCACATTGTAGGTGCCGGGGCGCTCATACACGTGCATCGGGGTCTGGACATTGGACACTGGGGTGCCATCTCCAAAGTTCCAGGTGTAGGCGACGCCATTGGCGACCGTCTGCATGAAGCTCACGCTGTGAGGCGCGCAACCATGGTCTTGGGAGCTGAGGTAGCCCATTTGCGGCATCGGCAGCACTTGGATCGTGACGGATGCGGTGTCTGTGCAGCCACCTGCCTCCGCGACTGCGGTGTAGGTAGTGGTCGTCGTCGGGCTGGCAATCACCTCAGTGCCTGTGCTGGTGTTCAGCGAGGACACTGGGGACCAGGTGATGGTGGTGCCGGGAGCGGAAGTGGTCGCTGTAATCGTCGCGGGGGTTCCATTGCAGAGCACAGCGGTATCCGACTCCAGGGTAAGGCCGATTTCGGGAATCACCGTGACGAAGACGGAGTCTTCAGTGGAGCAGAGCCCGGTGTAAACCGTGAGGTGGTAGTAGCCGGACGCGCTCGGAGTTGCAATCGGATCCAGGATGGTCGTGCTGCTCAGCGTCGCGCCGGGGGTCCAAGTGAAGAAGATGTCGTTCGGATCGGCCGGGGCAGTGGTGGTGAAGGCATAGCTGCCATTCAATTGAACCTCCTTGCCAGAGCAAATCGTCACGTTATCACCTGCTTCAGCAACTGGGCTGGGCAACAGGGTAAGCAGGACGCTGTCCACTGGGCTTTCGCAACCGAAGTTGCTGGTCGCCTGCACATAATAAGTGGTGGTGGAAACTGGAGAGACAGTGGGATCTTCTGCTGTTTGGCTGGAGATGTTCACGTCGGGCCACCAGAAGTAGGTGTAGGTTGCGGTAGAGTCGCCACCTGCCTGCGCATCAAGCAAAGTTTGATCGTTCAAGCAGACTTCACGGTCAGGGCCCGCATTCACCGTCGGGTTGGTGTGGACATTGACCACGACTTGGTCCCCGTAGCTGGGGCAGCCATTGCTCCAAACCACCAGGGTGTAGGTAGTGGTCAATGCCGGGAAGGCAAATGGATTCGGGTCAGTGGTGGTGGAAAGTCCAGCACCTGGGCTCCACTCGTAGCTGTAAGCGGGACCTGCACCATAGCCAAGGCCCTCCAAGATGGCGGAGTCGCCTTCGCAGACATGCCTGTCTGGTCCTGCATCCGCGATCGGAATCGGGTTCACATGCACCACGACCGTGCTCAGTGTGTCGGTGGTGGTGTAATCGCTGGTACAGCCATTTCCGGCAGTCACCACCAAGGTGTAAGCCGTCGTGGTGTCTGGACGAGCGCAGGGGTTCAGGATGGTGGTGTCATTCAATCCCAATGACGGGAACCAATTGTAGATATAGGGTCCCGTGGCTCCGGTGATGGTGGGCTGGATGATTTCGCAAGGAGCGGAGTCACCACAGAGGTAAATGTCCGGCCCTGCATTCACGATGGGCTTGGGCAATACCGTGACAAAGACGGAGTCAATGTTGCTCACGCAGCCATTGGTGTCGGTGACTTGTACATAGTAGTACTGGGAAACCGTCGGGTTGGCATTGGGGTTCGGGCTGTTGGGGTTGGAAAGGCCGCAGTTGCCCGTGGCGCAAGTCCATGAGTACCAATAACCCGGAGTGCCGCTAGCTGCGATCGCGAGGATGCCCGTGCCGCCTTCGCCTTCGCAGAAGGAAACGTCGGGCCCTGTGCTCACTGTGGGCGGCGGAATCGCACCTACGGTCACGCTACCCACCACTGTACATCCGTTTGCGTCGGTGACGGTGACAGTGTAGTTGCCTGCGGCAAGACCTGTGGCGTATTGAGTGGTCTGTGCTTGGCCGTCGCTCCAGAGGTAGGTATAGCCTGGGGTGCCATTGGAGGCGATCACGCCAGCTGTACCATTCGGGATGGGCAATGCACAAGATGTCGGCGTACTTGTGGTGGTGACGACCATTTGGCTAGGTTGAGTCACCGTGGCTGAGGCTGTCGCCGTACATCCGTTGGCATCCGTGGCGACGACTTGGTAGGTGCCTGCTGGCAGACCCACAATGTTCGGGCCACTGAGGTTGATCGGTTGCCAGAGATAGGTGTAGGGCGGCGTGCCACCGGAAGCGGATGCGGTCACACGACCGTCAGCCCCGCCAAAGCAAGTCGTCGGGAAGGCGCCTGCAAGCACAGATACCTGCGAGGGCTGGGACACCGCCACACTGATCGTCGCAGAACAACCTGCGCTGTCCACCACACCGACCGAGTAGGTTCCTGCATGGAGGTTGGTGGCTGTCTGAGTGGTCTGGTTATTGGCGGCGCCGTTCCAGAGGAAATTGTAGGGGCCGGTACCAGTCAATATCTGAACCGTGGCCGTGCCATCATTGCCATTGAAGCAACTGTTGATGGTCGATGTCGCGTTGAGCGTGACCTGCGGCCACACTGTGACATAGACCGTGTCCGAGGCCGTGCAGCCGTTTCCGTTGTCCGTCGCCGTTTGGATATAGGTATGGACTACGGGGGCGTTGGTGGTATTGGTCAAGGTGACGCTGGTCTGTGAGCCCGTGGGAGAGCCCAAGCCTGTGCTTGGCGACCATTGATAGGTGTAGTTCGGCTGCTGTGCGGCACCTAGGGTGCCACTTGCTCCGCTACAGAAATCGATGTCCGGACCAGCGTCGGGGTTCACGTTGATGGCGACTGTCACAGTACCAGTATCCGAACCGATGCAACCATTGGAGTCCGTGACCTGCAGGATGTACTGATAGGTGCCGGAGTTCGGATAGTTGTGGGTGAGGCAGGAGTCGGTCGCATTGGGGTTGTTGGTGAGGCCGCCGCCGCCTGACCATACATAAGTATAGGGCGCGGTGCCATTGACCGAGTCTGCGCAGAGGACGACCGAACCACAACCCGGCGCAGGTGACAATGATGCCGACGACTCCAAGTTCCCGACCACAATGGTCACCGTGAACTGATTGGAACCGTAAATCGGACAGGCATCGTCGATGGTGGTGACGAGGAAGGAATAGGAACCGACCGCGGGAGGTGTCCAGCAGAAGACTGCGACGGGCGGGTTACCGGGGGAACCTGTCAGCGTATCGGTAACGCTCGGGTTACCCAGCAAGGTGAACGTTGCACCGGGGAGGTTTTGGCTCCACCAAGTGGTCACGGTCTGGGTCGTGTTGGGGTCGGCGGTCGGAATCTGGAAGCAAAGGCTACTTCCCGCACAAGTATAGATCGAGTAACCGCCATTCGTCGAGCCCCCTACGACCGCCTGTGGCGGGTTCACGGTGGGCAGGTTGTTGGCGGGACAGTTCAAGACGGTCATTTGGATATCCCGTACGATCGTGTTCATGAGCACGCCGTTGCGGTATTCCTGGACATACACACAGAACACCGCAACGACGATGTTGCCGGGCTGCGGAGTCACGGTGATGTCACCCGTTGCTGAGTTGATGGTCACAGCCCAAGATGGACCGAGCGGTGCCGTGGCGGAGAAGCCAGGCGCATAGGTGACAGTCGTCGTGGCGGTCTGGTAGCATGGGCCGATCGAGTAAACCAAGGAGTCGCTTTCGGGGTCGTAGGCACCTTGATTGAAGGTAAATGGCTGACCAGCACAGATGTACGGAACCGGAGGGTTCACGAACTGCGGCGAGCTGTTACAAGGGATGACGTTGGTGTTGAGGGAGGTCGAGAAGACCCCAAGACTGTTGCTGCCCCCGCTGGTGAGGGAGGTGATGGCCGAGTTTCGGCAGCATCCGGACCATTGCATGGTGTAAATACAACCTGGGACCGAGCAGATGTCGTAGTCCCTCCACCAGTAGTACTCTTCCACACCGATGATCGTGGCGCCGGGTGTGGTACACTGGGTCACGGCACCCGGGCAGAGCGGGGTAACCTCCTGAATCGCAGCTGCTGACCATGCGCTGACCGCAGTGGGCTGGCCACATCCAGGGGTCTGAGCCACAAATGATACAGTGGGAGTTCCGTAGGTGATACCGCTGCAATCGCGATAAGCCCGCAAGTGGACACGAATGGTGCAGTTGTTGATGCACTCATAGGTCAAGTCCACTCCCATCATGTGGGAGGCGCGGGCTGTGAGGGAAAGCAAAAAGAACGAAAAGAGCAGAACTGTCAGATTGACGAATCTTTTCATAGTTGCTTTTTGAAGCATTTTCAAGTGGACGGGTACGATCCTAATTATTTCGAAAAAACGATTCCCTTCTAGCAAGATGGGACGTAGGGAAGCTGAAATGTCCGAAGGCAAATTAGATATTCCCCATCCATTCACCAATTCATCCACACCGAACTGTTATTTATCCTGCGTGAATGGTTGCATGTTCATAGCCCCCCATTTTCCATCAGGAGAACGAATGAAGCGCAAGACTTGGAATTCCAAGCTCGCTGCGGCCAACATTCTTCATCCCAAATCGTCCACATAACCAAACACCTCATTGACTTATTCACAGTTCGGAATCTGTAAGCATTCAACGAAAGATCCCGTTTGCAACTGATTCAATACAAATGATCTAGTCCAAATACCAGAAAGCATTCATGAAAAACAGTTGAATTCTCCAGAATCAGAACTCAATCACCTGTTCAGCCTTGCCTTGACGCAGGTAAAGGTTGATGATTTGCCGGACGTCCTTGTTATCGGAATAGGCTTGGATGCACTGCTTGAGTGCGGGGACGCCACTGTGGATAAACTCGTTTTCGATGAAGCCAAAGCCCGCGTACCGCCCGTTTTCGATCAGGACAATCGCTCTCTCCTCCTCCGTCCGTCCCCGGTCCACGATGAGCAAGTTGGTGCCCAGGTATTGCAGCCGCTTGGTCACCATTTCGGCCCTCGCATTGTAGTCCTGCGGGCTTTCCAGCCCCACGCATGCACCCAGGCAGCGGTGGATGCTGTGGTAAAAGCAAGGGCCTTTCACCTTGTGCAAGCTGAGGTGTTTCTGGCAAAGCTGATACTCCTCTAGCATCCTGTCCAGGTACCCTTTGGCCTCCGCCTGTGTGCTGAACGCTGCAACCGGTTCAGGGCCGCCCTTGCGCAACCGCTCCGCCTTGTACACGAGGTATCCCGCGCTGTCAATGCTCGAAAACAGGCCCACATTGAAACGCGAGCGCCGCTGGGATCGATTGAAAATGGGCTTGAAACGCTTGATTTCGTCGGATTCCTTCAACAATGCCACCAACTCGCTGCCCGTGACTGCATACCGGATATGGGCGATGTTGGCCTTCATCTCCAGCGCCTTCGTGTTCGTGTTGTTGGCAAAGTGGCTCAGCACCCGCGACCGGATGTCCACGCTTTTGCCCACATAAATGAGCTGATGCCCCTCATCGAAGAAGTAATAGACACCGGTTTCCTTGGGCAGTTTGTCGATTTGCTCCTTGCGAAGGTTGGCGTCCGGGCTCATCCGGCTCAGTGGCCTGGCCTCAGCGACACCACGCAGTCGGGCATGCGACAGCCCTTGCAGGTGCTCGAAGAGCTTGGCCGTCGATTGTGCATCCGAAAGCGCCCTGTGATGCGTCTTCATTTCGATCCCAACCGCCTGACAGAGCGCACCCAGCTTGTAGGTCTTCAGCCCCGGCAACAAGCTCCGGCTCATCTCCACCGTGC
>JAXLVK010000127.1:0-13811 GCA_046329055.1 Bacteroidia bacterium | reverse complement strand
CTCCACGGAATTCGTCAGATCAGACACAACAGCCGCCCCACTGCTCGCCACATTCAATGCTGATTGGCTCTGAAAATCGTCCAAAACTCGCTTGTTCGTGGTCTGTCCCTCGCGGTATTCATTGGAAATGATCACGGAATCGCTGGTATTCATGGGATGGTAATCCGCAAAGCTCCGCGTGAAAAACTCCTTCCCCGCCGGATTTTGCTTGCAATACAGCTCCGACAATGCCAGCGTATAGGCCTTCAAAAAGGGATGCAATTGTGTCCGAGTGATGAGATTGGGGCCACTCGCCAGCGGATTCGATGCCGGATGATTGTGAAACACCGCATGACCCGCACCGTGGACATAAATCACGCTCTTGTTGCCCTCGCCCCGCTCATAAATCGACAGGGGCTGCGTATAGGTATCCACCGGGTCGCCCGAGGCATCCGTGTCCGCCCCACCGATGAACTGATGGTAATTGACCTCCAAGGGATCCACGAACGCATCAGAGTACCATGCCACCGGACAAATGCTGCTGATGTACTGCACATCCGGCCACGAAAAGTAGGATGAAAAGCTCTCCCCACGGTGCAGCCGGGTATAGGCGCGCACCGGAGACTCCCCACCTGTGCTATGCCCCATCCACCCCATGTGTCGATGATCGATATGTCCATCCAATACGCCGCCGAGGATCGTGTCCTGCTCCGCGATCAGGTGTTCCACATTCGCTATGAGGGACACCGCAGCCGTGTTCGTACCTGCCTCATCCCCAGCGCCCACCGCATTCCGATGCGACACCACAATATACCCATACGAGGCCAAGTAGGCGCCTATGTGGTCATAGTAGGTATAGGTATAAGTCCAGCCGTGCGAAATCATGATCAGCGGCAGCGCCCCCATGTTCGCGATATTCGTTGGATACCAAATCCGCTTTGCAAGGGGGTAACTGTAGCTCCAATCCCGGACAGTCACCGCCAATCCGCCCGGCTGCGTGATGTCATGGACCACATAAAATCCCGCTCCATCACCACCGTCGATGAAATCAGCTGCGGACAGCATGCCATTCCCGTCCACATCGATCACCACATCGTAGGCGATCCCGATGCCTGTCTCGTTGAATGCCACGAGGTCATTGGGAAGCGCCAGCTCATAGATATTTTGCTGAATGCTGTCGTTGTGGAATACACAGGAGCTTGTACCGCCAAATGACACATCCACCAATGCCGGGTTTTGCTGCCATTCGCTCGCCGAGCGGTCCGCGACCACATAAACATCCGCAGTGACACCGTTCAGCGCCGGAAACAGCTTCCCATCGATCGCCATATAGACCGACTGATCCGTGTTCACATTCTGCACCCACCGGAAATGCGGATAGTTTGTGGCGGGCTTCCCCACAAGTTCCACCTCCGTTTGCGCGGGCAGCATGAAGGCGGCAAGGAGAATCGCAAAGAGAATCGTAAAGCGTCTTGACATAAGCACACAGCCCCGGTTGGTGAAGGCCGCATGAAAAGATACTCCAGAAACGCACCCACAAACGAGCAGATCGGCATTTTTTTCCCAGCCCGGTTACGTACTCCAATGGCACAATTGTCCAACGATACCCCCACCGTCATTTCGAGCGAAGCGAGAATTGCGAAGCAATCGCGTAAGTCAAATCTCTGCACTCAGTAGCACACAACCTGGAACAGAATACAGTACCACTCCAGCATCACCAGCATTGCAACACCACCCCTGTTACAACGCGCAGAGATTTCTCTCTGCACATTCGAGTCCGCTTCGCTTCCTCGAATGCTCCGTTCGAAATGACAAGCGCACATTCGCCACCGCTTCGCTTCCTCGAACGCTCCATTCGAAATGACAAGCGCACATTCGCCACCGCTTCGCTCCCTCGAATGCTCCGTCCGAAATGACACTGGAAATCCCCCGCCACCCTCCCCTTGCAAATCCCCCGGACTTGGGCCTAAATTTGACCGTGCCTCGAGACATTATCCAGCATCGCCCCACCCTACCCGGCTACCATGGCTGATTTCTACAACAACCGCACATTCAGCTTCAAAGGCAAGTTCCGCGACGCCCTGGGCGAGGAGGACATCGTCATCAGCAGCGACGGCAGGTACCTCAGTACGACCATCCGGGGAATCACCTTGCATGGGAAAGGCCTGTATGAACTCTCGGTTGAGGACGAAAATGCAGGCAGGGACTTGAGCATTCTCCCCCTCATGAACCATGAGGACCTCTGTGATTGCTACCTCTCCATGGAACTTCCTGTCCGCCTCGTGGACGCACAAGGCGAGCGGGAATTGACAATGGTCCTTGAAAATTGGAACGATGCGCCGCCGGAACGGGGCTACTTTCATTCACGCGCCAAGCTCTCCTGCACGGTTGCAGAAAATCGATACGAGTTGGATGGGGATGACCTTTGCAATGCGATGCACCAATTGACCCGGTTGCTTGCCGAGCAGGGGGCGCATCTCCGCTGCTGCTTCACCTGCCGATTGTCTCAATATGAGCCCTTCGAGCGTCCGCAATTGGGGGAAATCCTTTGTTTCAAGGGGATGAAATCGGAATTCCTCAAGCTCGACCTCAGCCACCCCAAGCAGAGCTTCGGTGCCCACCAACTCCGCGAAAGGGCTGACGAGTATGTGACAGAGACGCATTCCTGCAAGGAATATGTCCCGAATGTGCCCGAAATGCCCACACGCCAGATATTTCCCTCCCCTGGATTCTTGCACTACTGGACGGAGGGGCATGGGCCCGTGTTGCTGAAAAAGCTGCCGCAGGTTCCCACAAAGGAGGAAGTGGTTGCCGAATGGCGCAAACTCCTCGAATATGACGCACTCGGTGACGAGGTCGTGCGGGACGTCTATCAAGCCATGGATTTCAAGGCAGCGAATGCATTGATGGACAAAGTGCTGCGCCAGGGAATCGAGACCCGTCCCCGAAACCCCTACAAGCCTCAAGCGGATGATGGCCTCGGCGAAGCAACCCCCGAATGGGTGAATTGGGACAAGGTCGAACTCGGCGCGCAATTTTGCCGTCGTTCCGGGCTCGCCAGGAACTGATCGTCCTCCGCAATTATTGCCTGATGGGCGGCTACGAATCCTCCGCGATCAACAAGCCCCTCATCGCGACAGGTGCCCTCAAAAAAGGCGCCGCCAGCTTTATCTGTGAGACGGTCGAGTTTTGGGTCAATGCCACGGGACCGGGAGCAATGCGCCCCCCATGCCGCTGGCTACCGCGCCGCGATCAAGGTCCGCCTCATGCACGCCTACGCCCGCGTCGCCGTCCGCGAATCCGGCACCTGGAACACCCACGAATGGGGCGAACCTATCAACCAATGGGACATGGTCGCCACCAACCTCGGATTTTCCCTCGCCTACCTCGACGGCCTGCGCAGCCTGGGATTTCGCCCCGATGACGCCGAAGTGGAGGGCCTCCTGCATTTCTGGAAATACGTCGGCTACCTGCTCGGCATTCCCCCGCAATACCTCCCCGACACCGAGGTCGAGGCCATCCGCACCCTCTACCACTGGACCATCACGCAGCCGCCCGCCGACGCGGACACCCGCACCCTCGCCCGCGCCCTGCTCGACGAGCCACTCAGTTCCAAGTACCTGCCATTCATGTGGATGAAGCGCATGCTCCGCAAGACCCACCTCGCCTACAACCACTTCTTCCTCGGCGAACGCTCCTGCACAACCATGGGCCTGCCAGCGACCCGCATCCCCTGGTACCCGAAGCTCGCCCGCGCCCTGCAATCCACCTTTCAGCGCCTCGTGAACCGCAGCCCGCGGGTGCATCGCTTCTCAGCCCGCCTCGGCCGGAAAGCGCAGTTGCGCATCATGAACCTGTTCCTGGGCAGGCCCGCCGGGGCGGAGGTGGAGTGAGGGAAAAGGCCCCATCTACCCATTTTCGCAGCATTGACACCGAAAATGAACCAGCCTACTCCAACCACTTCCGGAAGATCCGAGTGTACACCGGCATGATCACATAAAACACCGTCGGCACAGCCACAGCCGTGAGTGCCAGTGTCCTCAGTGGAAGCGGCAACTGCAGCAGCAGGTCCCCAAAAAAGAAAAACAGCGCCGTGATCAGCGGATAAATCGCGAGCCACACCAGGAAGGCCCGCTTGTGTTGTAGTTTCTTGCTCATGCAACCTTTGGATAGGGGGAGAACTCGACTTTGGCAGTGTTTGTTTGCTTGTTTTCCTCGACCATGAACAGCAGAGGCAGTTCCTACCTGTGGATCAAGCGAATCCATCCATCACCCCATCCCCAATTTTCCTTATCTTCCCCACATGCCCGATAAAGAATACCTCCGCAACTTGCGCGTTCCCACCAAGGAGGATCCGCTCCGTGTCCTTGTCAGTGCCTGCTTCCTTGGCATCGCCTGTGGCGTCGATGGCACCTCCTACGGCGAATACCCGAGTGTCCGCAAACTCATGAACTATGACACCGTCAAATTGATCCCATTCTGTCCGGAGGACTTCAGCTTTGGGACGCCTCGGGAGATGTGCGACATCTACGGCGGGCATGGATTGGATGTCCTCGAAGGCCGCGCCAGGGTGCTCACGACAACCGGGCAGGACTGGACGGAGGGCATGATCCGGGCGAGCGAACGCATGCTCCAAATCGCCATCGACAACCGCGTGGAGCTATGCGTCATGATGGACATCAGCGCGGCTTGCGGCAACCATGTGATCTACGATGGCAACCGCTACGCCGAGGACAAGAAATACCAGCTCGGCATGGGCGTATCAGGTGCGCAACTTCACCGGGCCGGATTCAAGGTCATCAGTTGGCGAGAATTCGAATGCCTCGAAATCCTCTACTCCAAGGTCGATCCCAGTCATGTGATCAACCCAGAAGCCAAGGATTTCGAGGAACATCCGTGGTACATCGGCTACTTCAGGGGCGGCGGGGATCAAAGGGAATGATGGAATCGGCCGGAGCCGCGTTGTCATGTCGAGCGGAGCCGAGAACTGCGAAGCACATCACGAGTACCCGAAAAAGTGGACGTCCACGAGTACATCAGGCGCGTACAGTAAATCACTCTTTATTAACCAGATGCCCCGACCTAGCTCGACATAACATGTTGAAAAAGCGTCGTTGCCCCACCAGAGAAGCATGGCCTACCTCAATCCTTGACGACGCGCTTCGCCACAGCAGCATCCTTCCCTTGCAACCGCAATACATAGACTCCGGCAGCCAAGGAACCCATGTCGATCTCGGTGACGCTTCCGGTCCATTCCTTCACAACCTTGCCCATCGCGTCGAGCAAGAGCCCATGCTCGTACTCAAATCCGCCCAAATCCAAGTGCAAGACGTCGCTGACGGGATTGGGGTAGATGAGAATATCCTGTGGCACGTTCGCGACCGCCTCAGCGGCATTGGCAGATTCGGCAGATGATCCCGGTGCCGCCGTCCGCAGTGCCATTCCGGGGAAGTTTTCGTAGCAACCCATGTCCACGATGCCGCCGCTGGGCATATCGATGCGGTCATTGCCAGCGATGTCCCGAATGATGTAACCCGGCACCAGTGAATTGTCGCCGCCATTGATGGCGGGTGAGGCGAGATTGAGGCTGTAATCGTTGCCTCCCGGGTTCATGAACTGTGGATTTGCATTGAAGATATTGCCCGGCCCACAGGTGATCGCTCCAGGGATGGTTGAAAACAAACGGGAGGTCGTGCCACAAGCAGGCGATTCGATCAATGAATTGGTAAACACCAATGTATTCAGAGTCCCATTGAGGTTCTGCAAGTAGGCGACGGCTCCCTGCGCAGCATTTCCGTTCCCCCAGGTGATGCAGTTTTTCAACCGCACCGTCGAGCTACCATAACTCAGGTACCCAAAATATGTGCTGCCCATTTGCGCCGTATTGTTCGCGAAGGTGCAATTGATGAAATCGGCATCAAGATAGCTGTAAACCCCAACGGGCTGACCCGAAACCCACGCATAGACTGCCCCACCGCGTGTCGCCACATTGTGATGGAAAATGCTGTTGGTGACCTTTGCCTTCAGTGTCACAGAGGGGCCATTGGGGGGTGCCATGGCACTTTCCAAGAAGATCGCCCCACCGCCAGCAATCGGGGAATTGACGGTGGAAGTATTGTTGTAAAACTTGCATCGGTCCGCCCAGACATCCACCGCTCCACGCAACCACATGGCACCTGCCGCATTGGTTGAGACATTGTTCGCGAAGGTGCATTGATGGAACTCAGGCGCGGTGATATTGCCCGTGGTATAGGTCTCCACGACCACCGAAGACATATTTCCTGTATGGTTGATCATCTGACAATTCCTGAATACGGGAGACAGGTTCACATTGGTAGCTCCTGACATCCCAGATGAAGCCACTGTGACCTGAATGTCCCGCTGCGATCCGTAAAATTTGCAGGAGTCCACTCGCAGTGCGCAAAACGAATTGGAATTGGCGTAGAGGCACAGGCCCGTCACCCCACGCGCCACTGTGACCCCATGTAGGATCGTTCCGGCATTGAGTGTAAAGGTCCCGGGAGCCGTTGCAAGGGAGCCTTTGCCTGTCACCACTGAATAGCTGTTGTCGGAATTGTTGCCAATGATCCCTATGTCGCCGCTCAAGACCGTCTCGTGCAGCACCAAATCGCGGTCCGGGAACCAAGGATTCCCTGTGCCGGGAAAACCGCCATAGATTTCAATGCCATTGACCAATTCATAATTGGCATACCTGTCATTGATGCTTGTGGGTTTGTACACGCCCTCGGCAATCAGAATGGTATCGATGCAGGTGTTGATGCGGGCCTGTGCAAGGGCTGATTGCAGGTCTCGGTAGGCATTGGCCCATGAGGTGCCGTTGTTGGAGCCGGTCGCTATTCGATTCACATAGAGCACCCTCGGGCAGGGCGGCCCTGCAGGTGTTTCATAAGCCCCGAAGTCGATCACGCCACCTTGTATCCTGGGATTTCCTGCCAAATCCAAGGGGAACATGGGGATCACCCAGCTATTGATGCCCGCGTCAATGGCAACTGAATTCGGTTGCAAGGTCAAGTCGTCAGCTGCCGCGTTGGTGAACATCGGATTGCCGCCCAGGTAGCAACTGCCGTAGCAAATTGCCCCCAGAGCGGGTTCATACATCCCGCCGTAAGCCTCGATGAACGCCCCGCCCGACATGGAGGAAATGGTGCCTGTTTGGCCATAGGAAGCCATATTGTAGGTGCGGACGCTGCATGTGCCGCCATTGCTCTGCGTCGAATAGAACAGGTGCCCGGCACCCGCCACATTTCCTGCAAAACTACAACTTGCAAATGCAGGCCTTGTGGATCCACCATTGCCGATGTTGTAGGCAACACCACCGCGGTTCGTACTGTGGTTCCTGGAAAAGAGGCAATTGTAGAATGTGGCTTGTATTTGCCCGGAGCCAGCATTCCCCACGCAATCATTGTAAATCGCACCACCATTGTCGGCTGAATTGGCGATGAACTTGCTCCAAATGACGAACGGCGAGGCGTCCCCTTGAAAGGCTTGGTTGTAGATCGCCCCTCCATTGCCTGTCGCGGAGTTCTCTTCCAAAATGCAACTTGTCAGTCGAGGATTCGCGATCAGAAAATTTGCACCGTCATTGTACATCGCCCCGCCATCTATCGAGCTGGAGTTGCGCAGGAACTGACAGGTCACAAACCAGGGACTTGCCCCGTGATTCCATACGGCTCCTCCCAGCTTGTCACAGGTATTGTATTCAAATGCACAATCCGTAAAGGTCGTTTTGGCATCGCCGTTCACCGCCGTCGCAGCCACGGCGCCACCGCTTTCAAGCACTGAATTGCTGGAAAATATGCATTGATTGAATTCGGCACGCGAGGTTCCATCATCGGCAGCAATGTACAAGGCACCGCCCATCTTGGCCGTGTTCTGGGTGAACTCGCAGTTTGTGAACACTCCATTCGCATTCCCCTGAATCCCATCATTGTAAATCGCGCCCCCATGCCCACCGACATTCTGCAAAAACAAGCAGTTGGTCACAGTTGGCGAGGACTCGCCCCCCATTGACCCGTCATTGCAAATCGCCGCTCCATAAGCGCCAGAGTTGCTACTGAATTCGCAATCCACGAACTCCGGATTCGCCTGACCGCCATTGGTGCCATCGTTGTAAAATGCACCGCCGCGTCCGCCATAGTTGTTCAGGAACTTGCACTGTCGGAGCGTAGGATTTGAGCTAGCGCCCTGTGCCATATTGTACCAGCCACCACCGCTGATGTCGGCATTGTTGAACCGACCAAAGGCATCCCGGATCGTCACGCAATCGATCAGGAAGGCTACTGTCAATCCCTCTGAATAGCAGACATGGATCGCATTGTCATTGCGATCGCCAATGACCCCCAAGTCACCGCTGAGGATGGTGGGATTCGCAGGATTGCAAACCCGCTGGCTCAGAGACGTTTCCGTTCCCAGGAAGCCCCCATAAACCTCCACATCCGTCTGGAAGTGGAATGTATTGAAGCGCGAATTCGGGGTAAAAGCCCCGCTCAGGTCGTACTTGGGCTTGTAGGTTCCTGCTGCAACCCAAATCTGACTTCCAGCAGCTGCACTGTTGAGCGCAACCTGAAAGTCTTTGTAGGCATCGGCCCAAGAGGTGCCATTGTTGGCGCCACCAGCGGCCGCATTCACGTAAATGACGGTTTGGCTCCATGCCATGCTGCCCATCATTGCGAACAAAATCAAGAAGGCGAGTCGTTTCTTCATTCCTTTCATTTTGATCTGGAAAGCACCTTGGTTGCCCTCCAACGGATGCAAACCAAGGCTCGACATGCCCCTCCCAGAAAAAGAAATTCAGGAATGGACAATTTTTCCAAGCAATGGACCGCCCAATCACCCGAGGCATTGGATCCCCCCGATCGGTCCCAGTCCTGAAGCAGCCAATCAACCCATCCAATAAACCAGACCTACCAAGCCCTCATCAGAGCCTGCACAAGGCCCGCCCGAGCGTTCCAGAAACGGGGCGATCTCCCTAACTTTCGCCCATGCCACCCGACAAAAACTATCTCCGCTCCCTGCGCGTCCCCACCAAGGAGGACCCGCTCCGCATCCTCGTGAGCGCCTGCTTCCTCGGCATCCAATGCGGCGTCGATGGCACGGACAATGGCGTCTATCCCAGCGTCCGCAAGCTCATGACTTATGACAACGTCAAGCTCATCCCATTTTGCCCGGAAGAGTTCAGCTATGGCGCTCCCCGCGAGATGTGCGACATCTATGGCGGCCATGGCCTCGATGTCCTCGAAGGCCGGGCGCGGGTGCTCACCCCCTCAGGGCAGGATTGGACGGAAGGCATGATCCGCGCCAGCGAACGCATGTTGGAGATCGCCAATGCAAACCGGGTCGAGCTCTGCGTGATGATGGACGTGAGCGCCGCCTGCGGCAACCATGTGATCTACAACGGCAACCGCTACGACGAGAACAAGGTCTATCAACTCGGCATGGGCGTCGCGGGAGCGCAACTGCACCGGGCAGGCTACAAGATCATCAGTTGGCGGGAGTTCGCCTGCTTGGAAATCCTCTATTCCAAGATCGATCCCAATCACGTCATCAACCCGGAAGCCAAGGACTTCGAGGAGCATCCCTGGTACATCGGGTATTTCAAATCCCAATGATCCGGCACACCGTCCGGCGGTTCAGGGCGCGACCCGCATCGGAGTCCTCCGTGGACATCGGGCGGCTCTCGCCGTAGCCTTTTGCCTCGATGCGCTCCGCCTTGATCCCGTGCTCGATCAGGTATTTGCGGACCTCATTTGCGCGGTTTTCGCTCAGGATTTGGTTGTCCTTGTCGGTGCCGACATTGTCCGTGTGACCGCCGATCTCCACACGCATCGTCTTGTAGGTCTTGAGGAAGGCGACCATGTGGTCCAGCTCGGGCTTGGACACGTCGAGCAGGGCGTACTTGTTGGTCTCGTAGAAGATGTTCGCCATGACCATCTCGATGCCCACCTCCAGCGGCTGCAAGGCAATGTCCACGTCGAAATAAGGCGTCTCCTTCGGATCGATGCCTTTGAGGCTGAAGTTCTTCGAAATCGGCAGGTAGCCCTTCTTGTCCACAAATGCCGCATAGTCCTCGTCCAGGGGCAGCGTGAGCAGGTAACGGCCCGTCACCGCATTGGTCCCCACAGCGCGCACGGTATCGCCCGTGGTCAGGTTGATGAAGGTCACCTTCGCCTCCAGTGCCGCCTTGGACTTCACATCCGTCACCACACCCCGCACAAAGGTGGTGTAGCGCGGACGAATCCGTTCATCCAGCCCGAATTTGTAGATGTCCGACTTGCCCAATCCCCCGTCGCGGGACGAATTGATGAATCCGAACTCCCCCTTGGTGTCCACGAAGATATTGCCTTCGCTCGCGGAGGTGTTCAGGGGGTAGCCCAGGTTCTCCGGCTTGCTCCAAGCTTGCCCATTGCTCTTGGTCATGAACAGGTCCAGGGCGCCATAGCCGGGATGCTCATCGCTCGAGAAATACAGCGTCTTCCCATCCGCATGGATGAACGGCGACACCTCGGCCCCGGCAGTATTGATCGGCTCACCGATGTTCACGGGAGCCGTCCAAGCCCCATTCACCAGCGTGCTGTACCAAATGTCCTCCAGGCCCTTGCCACCCGGACGGCGGCTGCAGAAATAGAGGGTCTTCCCATCGCTGCTGATGCTGGGTTGGCTGTCCCATTGCGGGCTGTTCACCACGGGGCCGAGATTTTGGGGCTTGCTCCAGGTCGCACCTTGGAGTTTGGAGACATAGATATCGCAGTCCCCTACCCCACCCGGACGGCTGCAGGCGGCAAAAAACACCCACTGCCCATCCGGTGAAAAGCTCGCGGCCCCTTCATTGAACTCGGTGTTCACGGGCGCGCCCAGGTTTTTGCAGGGCTGCCATTTCCCATCCACCATTTCGCTGAAGTAAAAGTCCTCCGTGAAATCGCGGTATTCCGAATTGAAGCCCCCCGTGCAACCCGGACGGCGGCTGGTGAAGAAAATCGTTTGACCGTCGGCAGTGAGGTTGGGCAGGTACTCCTCCCCGATGCTGTTCACATTGTCGCCGAGGTTTTCGGGATTGAATTGGATGCGTTTGCCAGCATTCGCAGCCGCATAATGAGACGCCTTCCGGTTGTTGTTCCAGATGCGGTAGCTCGGCCCATTCGCCGGCGGGTCAAATGAGAAAAACTTGTCGTATTTCTCCGCCGCCGTCTTGAAATCGTCCTTTTTGAAGGCAGCCTCCGCCTGGTAGAGATAGACATTCGGATGCGGGTCCTTCATCAATTCCTCCGCCTTCGCCGCGTATTCAGCCGCCTTGTTCAGGTCCCGCACCGCATAAGCACTCGCCGCCGCCTGGAAATAGGCATCCCCAAATCCCGGCTCCAATCCGATCGCCCCTTGGTAAAACCCCATTGCCCCTGCATAGTCCCGGTTATGCGCCGCCGCCAAGCCATCGAGGTACATCTCCAAGGCCTTCTTGCTCTTGATCCCATAGTCCTCCGGCTTCGGCTTGCCGCCAGGCTGCGCTTGTGTCTTGCAGCTGGTAAAGAGGAGCAAAACGAGAATCAAGAGGCTGAACATTGCCGTACTGCCGTGGGCCTTTGCGGCTCTTTGCGGTCCTTTGCGGTCCTTTGCGGTTCCTTTCAATTGCAAATCGATCTCCTTCGAAACCATCAAACCATCATTGGAACAAGACAACGAATCAAGGTATGTCAACATACTTATGCGTTTGAAGGCTCAGCCGCCAATGCGGATGGGCCTTGATGTACTCGATCACTTGATGCACCCGGTCGCGGCGCGACCATTCCGGCTGCAGGAAAAAGAGCGTGCGGGCCGGGTCGCATTTCGCCGCCTCGGCCTCGGCCCATTGGAAGTCGTGGGCGTTGTACACAATCACCTTCAACTCCTGTGCCAGCGAATGGTATTCCGGTAACGCCGCCTTGAATTTCTTCGGTGAAAACGTGATCCAGTCAAAGTCGCCACTGAAAGGATGCGCCCCCGCCGTCTCGATGTGTACGAGCAATCCCGCCGCATGGATGGCGTCCGTGAGCGGCTTCAGGTCATACATCGTCGGCTCACCGCCCGTGATGATCACCCGCCGCGTCCCCGAGGCCACTGCCAACTGCACGATGTCCGCGATCGGCATCCATTGATCCTCCGAGACCGTCCACGACTCCTTCACGTCGCACCACACGCAACCCACATCGCACCCCGCAAGCCGCACAAAATAAGCCGGAGTCCCCGCCCAATGCCCTTCGCCTTGGAGCGTGTAGAAATGCTCCATGATGGGGATGGAGACCGCCGTCCTGTTCACATCCAATGTCTTTTCCTGTGCCATGCAATCGTCTTCGTGCAAATCCTCAAGCCTTCACGTGATGGTCTCTGCGTCCCTATTGCGCTGCGCCCCGGCTTGCCGGGGTCCCCAGCGGTTGAATCAATGAAAAAAAGGCCGCCCAGCAGCACAATTCTCAATTTATTTCTCCTCCGGCATAGAAACCCACTGCGCCGAGTTCGCCACCTTGTCGATCTTGTCCTCCAGGTCGCGAAGGGACTGCGGCGCGCCATCATTCTCAAAAATGCTCTTCCTCTTCCCATCCACGCTGATGCTCGTCGTCTTCGAAGCCACATCCTCGATATTGCTCGTGAACGTATCCGGCAGGGCGAAGTAGTCGATCGCGAAGAAGGCGTCCACCAAGTCCTTCACATCCTTGGCCGCGACTTGGCTGGTCTGCTTGCCCTTCACCTTCACGAAATTGAAGCCCTCATAGTTTACCGTCCCATTCCCCAAGACTTCCAACGAATAGTCCGGGCACCTGCCGAAGCAAGGCGTCCTCCGCAGGGTGATCACCGCATTCGCATAGTCATGCGCCGGCTTCGCCGTATCCATGGCCGTCGAATCCACATGCGTGGAGTCACCACCATCGCCACCGCTTCCATGGGAGCCATCGCAACCGACCATCAGAACCGCCAGCGCCACAGCAGGCAGCAGGAGTAAGAGCTTTTTCATTGGAGTGTATCGATTTTTGGGCCAATTTAGGGAAAAGTACGATGAGCTTTGTGACAACCGAAGACGTGGCTTCCACGCAGATTTGGAACCTTCGTGGAATCTGATCATTTTAGAAAGACGTGGCTCCCAATCCGCCTCCATCCAGCCCATGCGCAACATCAAAGAATTCATCGAAGGCATGCAGTTTGATCGCATCGAGTCTTACCGATTGGATGGAAACGGTCGCATCGTCAGTCTGATACATGGACCGGAAGCGAAGGCCATCGACCGAGAGGGACGGCTCCTGCCCAACTCCATCCTCACCCCGAGCAGGGAATTGCACCCAATGGCAGAGCCTGTTTATGCCTCCACGGATCCGGTCTTGATGGACCATCTCCGCAAGTTGATGGTTGGCGGACCGGACAATCGTCCTCATACCACCCGGGTGTTCTACGCCGACTCCCTCTTGTTTTACCATGGCGCCTCGCTGTCGGGAGGGCTTGACATCGCCTTTCGCTCTGGCATGATCCGGACCTTGGAGGGCGAGACCTTGGCGATATCTGAGCCCGATTTCGATCAATTGCGCATCCTTTTCTTCGCCAAGCTTTCCCATCCTATCTATGGCGGCTTCAATTACCGAGGCGCCGAACCAGCTCCTTGGGAAACCGCGAGCTATCCACCCAGTCTGATCGCAACAGACGAAGGTTGGGAGGCAGGCATCAGCAGCCCCATTTTCCATCAAAACTACAACCGAATCCACCTCATCCTCGAAACCGATGGCAGCCACCCCACTGCGGCGCAGCTACGTCGCATCGACCACGTTCGCCACTACCCAATCGAGCGCTGCCAACAA
>JAXLVK010000126.1:0-13946 GCA_046329055.1 Bacteroidia bacterium | reverse complement strand
CCTGGGGACCGTGGTCTTCGAGGGGCATTCGGAGGAATCAAGCACGGAAATCAACCTGAGCAGCTTGGCGCGAGGCGTGTATTTCCTGCGCACGGAGGGGACGCGGTGCAGCGGGGTGCTATTGCGGGAGTAGGCCTTATATTTGCCCCATGTCCACCCAATCCCTCTACAACCAGTGGTCGTCGCAGTACGACACCAACAAGAACCGGACCCGTGACTTGGAGGCAGTGGCGGTCCGGCGGATGTTGGCCGATGTCGCGTTCCAGAATGTGCTGGAAATCGGGGCGGGAACTGGGAAGAACACGGTTTGGTATGCTTCGCGGGCGCAGCGGGTGCTTGCGGTGGACTTGAGCGAGGGGATGCTGGCATTGGCCAAGGAGAAGATCGAGGGATTGGGGAATTCCGGTTGCGTTACCGATTTCCAGCAGGCGGATGTGACGCAGGCGTGGACGTTTGGTGAGGCCAAGTTTGACTTGGTCTGCTTCAGCTTGGTCTTGGAGCATCTCGCGGACTTGGAGGCGATTTTCTTGAAGGCGGCGATGGCATTGGCGTCCGGCGGTCACCTCTACCTCGGCGAATTGCATCCGGGCAAGCAATACCTGGGCACCAAGGCGCGGTTCGAGGAGGGTGGCGAGGTGCAGGTGCTGGAATGCCATCTTCATCACGTTTCAGACTTTTGGTCGGCGGCGAAGGCTGCTGGGCTGGAATTGGTGGATGTGCAGGAGTTTTTTGATGAGGGAGACCGGAATGGCGTGCCGCGTATCTTGGGAATGGTTTTCCGGAAGTTGATAGGGGATAGTTGACAGTTGACAAGGGATGTAACTTTTCTTTCGAATGGCATTTTTCATGTGGGTCCAGGCTGACGTGGACCCGAGTGGAAACATGAAAAAATTGCTACGCTTTGGAGCTTTGTTGCTGGTTTTGGGCTTTCATTTTGCATCGGCCCAAACCCTGAGGTACGCCAATGTGAAAGGTGCTGTGCGTGGGTATTGCTATGCGGTTTCTGCCTACAAAGATCCAGAGGCTGCGGGCGGATTCGCTGAATATGGGGCAAGGCCGCGGATGCTTCCGGAGCAGATGCAAACTCCCCGAGGCGTGGAATTGCATATTGATACGACGAAGGATGTGGCATTTGAAAACGAGCTGCATGGGTACCGGATGTACCTGGCGAATCGGACTCCGGATCATGTCGGGTTCTTCGCATCGGACAGCAGGATGAAAATCTTGGCGGAGGTGCTCTATGAAGACAAATGGCGGACAATCGAGTATTTTCCGAGCAGTTGGTGCGGGAACAGTTACCATCGCGTCTTTTTGCGGCCTTACCAGGCTTGGGTGTTTGTGATTCCGCAATACCATGGCGCCGTTCCCGTGAAGTTGCGCTACCGTTGCGATCCGGGGAATGGGAAATATATCTATTCGAATGTGATCCGCGCCTCCTTCAATCCCGAACAATTGGTCAAGAAAATGCCTCACGAGCCCGGCGGCATCATGGATCCGTACCTGGATGAAAGCCAGGAGGCGCCTGAGGTGAAACGCATCAAGATCAGAAAACCGGATCCAATCCCTATGGGCGGAAATGGCTCTGGCGTCATGTCGGGTGGGCTTGAGTGAAGCGGGGGGTCATGCTGAAGCTAGGTCAACGATAGCCCTCGCGTGCAGAGGTTGGACGCTTTGCCTGCGTCGAACCAGCGACTGAACGCTATCCGTTTGCCTCTCATGGGCTTCCATTTGCTCACCTCCTGATTCCTGCCTACCTTCATTCCACGCAATGCGCTCGTGGTGGATGGCAATCGGATGGGTGGCGATGGCCCTGGCCGGGTCACTCTATGGACAGACGGATTATCTGCTCCGGCTGGATGCGCGTGGATTGCCGGACTCTGCCCGCATCGACCTCATCAATGACCATGCTTGGGAGCTGAGCCATGCCCACCCGGACAGCGCGGAGTGGTACGCCCGCGAGGCCGTCACCCGGTCGGAGCGCATCGGCGGCTACCCCAAGGGACTCATCAATGCACATACCGTCCTGGGCATCCTGAACAAGGACAAGGGCTACTACGGCCTCTCCGTGGAGCATTACTTGCAAGCCATGCACGTCGCCGAGCGCAAGGGCGACAGCCTCCGCGTTTCCAGCTGCCTGAACAACATCGGCTCGGTCTATTTCCAGCAGGCGAACTATCCCAAGGCATTGGCGCATTTCCAGCAGTCGCTCGGCATCGAAAACAGGCTGGGACGCGACAAGGGGCAGGCGAGCATCCGCCTCGTGAACATCGGGGACGCTTACTTCAAGATGGACAGCCTGGACAAGGCCGCAGCTTATTATTACAACAGCTTGCTGATCGAGGAGGAACTGAAAAACGAGGATGGGATGTTCTACGCCCGCATCGGGATTGGTCGCGTGGAGACACGCAAGGGCAACCATGCCAATGCCCTCTCCGAATTGAAGCGGGCGATGGTCTATGCGCAGCACCTGAACAACTTGCCCGGCATCTGCGAGACCCATACCGCTCTCGGGGAATTGCACTTGGCGGCGGGAACGCTGCCGGAGGCCGCGGTGGAACTGGAGGCGGCTGTGGCGCTGGCTGAGGAGCATGGGTTCCAAGGTCTCCTCTTGCAGGCACTGGAGGCAATGTACCGGGTGCGCAAGGCCCAAGGCGACCTGAATGCGGCAATCCAAGAGCTGGAGCGGTACTATGCATTGCAGGAAAAACTGAACAGCGCCGAGGTGAGCAGCCGCATCGGGGAGCTGCAGATGCGGTACGAACTGGACAAAAAGGAGCGCGCCCTAGCAGCTGCCCGGCAACAGGAACAGGTGGCCGCCGCCGAGGCCCATTATGAGCGAAAATTGCGGAACTATCTCTTGTTCAGTGTCTTGCTGACCTTGGTGGTGGTCGTGTTGCGCCTTGTCAGACCTCAACCGCCTGCCCATGGGAACTGAACCGACCACCATCAAGCGACCGGGCTGGGTGCTGGGGGCACTGGCATTTGGCCTGTATTACACAGTGGCGGTGGCGTATTTCGAGCCGTTCCATGTGGAGGGTTTCCGCGAGCAGCTGGTCGGGGCAGGGATGGGAGCGACATTGGGGTTTTACCTTCCAGTGGCTTTGATGCTCGTGGTGGTGTCGCTGGCATTGTTCCGCTTGCAAATCCGGGCGCATCGGCAGGAAGGTCGCAGAGCCATCGTCTTGCGCTGGGTGGCGTTGCCGCTCGGGGCCTATGCCGTCACGGTGGCCCTGCTGTGGCTTTACGGCTGGGCAAATGCCGGCAATGGGGCCGATTTGGGGGCATTGGGACGGAACTTGCTGGGGGTGGTGGCCTTGGTGGGCTTGCTGCCGCTGCAATTGCTGCTCCTGAGTTGGCCGAGGCGTGGGAATGCGGTGGATGCAGGAACCGCGCAAATTCAGGGTGGCAATGCGAGGAATGCTGTTTCGGGGCAGAGTCAGACAGTGAATGCTGGAAATGCCGGAATTGGGCAAAATCAAGGTCCCGACGCAGCGCAGGAGAGAAGTCCTAGCCTAGCCAGCGATGAATCTCTCGGGAAATCCGACCTGCTGATGCAAGAAAAGGAAGCCTCCCCGCATCCGAGCTTCCGCTTGCAGCCCAGCCATGGGGAATCGACATTCGAGATTCCGGCACGTGACCTGATCCTCGCTGAGGCAGCGGACAATTATTGCAAGCTCTACTACCTCGTGGATGGCCAATCTCGGACCAAGATGGTGCGTGTCACGATGCGCGATGTCGAGGCTGCCCTCAGCGGATTGACGGGTTACCACCGATGCCACCGCTCGTTTTTGGTGAATGCAGCCATGGTCGAGGCCGTCCAGGGCCAAAGCCAAGCCTACCGCCTCAAAGTCAGGCATGTGCCGGAGCCAGTGCCTGTGTCCCGGTCATTCGATGTGGAGCAGCTGCGGGTGATTTGATTCCCAACCATTCGCCCCATCGCCCAACCATTCGCCCCCAAACCCCTCCAAACGCCACATTTTGCCCCCGTTCGTCACAGATTTGAGCGGCGGGAATTTCTGTCCAGCAATTTCAGTTTCGGAAATCAAGCCCGTGTTGGGGCCGCAAAACTGAAAGCGCTATGCATCAATTCTACTCCTTCCTGCCTCGTACCGTCCGCACATTGGTCCTGGCCACCGCATTGACTGCGGGAGCCGCTGCCCAAGCCCAGAACTTCCACGCCTGGGGAGGCACTGTCCCCAACAATACCATCAACAACTTCTTCTCGCAGAATGTGACAGGCGTGGGCGCCCTCACCGGCTCCAACAAGCTGACGCGGGTCTGCCTGAGCATCACGCAGCCCGTCGCGGGAGACATCGACGTCTATCTCACGAGCCCGGCAGGCACCACGGTCATGCTCAGCACCGACAACGGCGGCAGCTCCGGCAATGACTACCACACGGGCATCTGCTTCAGCGAATGCGGCCCGAGCGGCTCCATCATTGGCGCGAACGACTTCAAGGGCGTCTATCTCCCCGAGCAAAGCATCGCTGCGTTCAACAATGGCCAAAACGCCAATGGCACTTGGACCCTGCGCGTGGACGATGACGCGGCCACAGGCGGTGCAGGCACCCTCAATTACTGGTCGCTCGACTTTGGCAGCAACACCATGCCCACCTCACCCAACGGCCGCAACTGCGGCAGCGCCTACGTGCTCACGAGCCTGCCCTTCCAGAATCCCTGCATGACCCTCGCCGGATCCGGCAACGACTACACCAATGGCGCCTGCAACAACCACATCGATGGATCAGAATATGTTTATGCCTATACGCCCACCACGGCGGATGAATACCTGAGCATCGACATTGCTCAAGACTTCTCCGCACCCAGCGGTTTCCCAACCGTGAGCCTGCTGGACACCTGCCCCAACTTCGCGCAGCCCGTGAACTGCATCGCCACGGAGATCCAGTTTAGCAGCACCGAAAACATCCTGCACATTACCTCGCAGCCACTCACCCTCGGCAAGCACTACTACATCGTGGTGAGCTCCACCAGCGGCGAAGGCGGCGTGTACGACATGCGCATCGCCATGGGCCGCAACGGCAGCCCCAACTGCCTCACCGCCACCAACATCAACAGCACCGGGGAGTACGCCGGCAACAATTACAGCGCCCCCGGCGGCAATCCGCAGGCTCCGGGCACCTCGGAAATGACCTGCAACGGCTCCATCGACAACTTCATCTTCTACACCTTTACCACCGACAACAGCGGGGCGACCGTCCACGCGAGCCTCACGGACATCGCCTGCAACCTGAGCTGCGGCGGTGCCTGCGGGGTGCAAGTCGCGCTCTTCCAAATGCCTGCCGGAGGTCCCTGCCTTGGCCCCGGCTCTTGGGGCAGCCCGGTATTCTGCGGCACCTCCACCCTGACGAATGCCTACTACTCCTGGTCGGGATTGATGCCCAATACACAGTATTACCTCATGGTGGACGGCACGGCAGGCTCGCAATGCGTCTGGAACCTCCGCCTCCAAGGCGGCATCTCGGTCCAAGCCCTGCCCGTGAGCTGGGGTGGGGTGGAGGTCGCCTACGCCGAGGGGCGCAGCCATGTGACCTGGAGCACCATGCAGGAGGTGAATGTCGATCATTTCGAAGTCGAACACAGCATGGACTTCCCCTACTTCGAACGCATCGGGACAGTACGAGCCAAGGGCGGCCCCGAGCAAGGTGGGAGCTACGCCTTTGACCAAACCGATGTCGCGCCCGGATGGCATTACTACCGCATCAAGAACCTCGACCGCAACGGCGACCAATCCTATTCAGAGGTGCGCAAGGTCTTCGTGGAGCAGGATGGCGATTACTACAGCCTCCATCCCAACCCTGCGCATGACTTGCTGAACCTCCGCATGGTCGCCGAGGGGCCGCGTCATATCCGCGTCCTGGGTGTGGATGGCCGCGAATGGCAAGAACTGGATTGGGACGCGAGTGGCGTCATCGAAAATGTCCCCCTGAATGTGGCTGAAATGCCCGCAGGCGTGTATTGGTTGGAAATCGGAGCGCCTTCGGGACAGGTGGATGTCCTGCGTTGGGTGAAGATCTGAACTGGAATTGATGGACTTTGGAGACGAGAGGAGCGGCTGCGAGGCTGCTCCTTTCATTTCAGAGCCGCACCTCCACCGCCACCGGGAAGTGATCGCTCAGGTCCTGATTGTCCCTGTGCCAACGGCGCTTGAACTCGGGCATGTAACGCCGGATGCCCCGGGCTTTGTGGCCATTTCCGCGGTAGAGGGCGTAATCGATGATGCTGTACTGATAGACGCCGCCGGGATGGAAATCATTGAGGAAGCAGCCCTTGTCATTGCAGCTGATGTTGATGTCGAGGGGGCCGTCCTCCGCGTCGAGGGTTTGCAGCATGTCGTGGTAGCAGTTGGTGTCGGCTTGGTCGGTGTTCATGTCTCCGCAAATGATCTGTGGGACATTGTTGCGCCGATGCTTGTCGAGGAGGGAGCGGATTTCCGTGTATTGGCTCTTGCGCACGGCTTGCGGGCCGATGGATTGCAGATGGGTTCCGGCAATTTGGAAGGTGGTGCCGCCGAATTCGCCTTCGAGCAGCATCACGCCTTTGCGCGCCATGCAGTCGGCGATGCCCTTGCATTTGGAGTAGGTGACTTCGTCGAGGACTTTGAGGGGGATCCTGCTCAGCACCCAGATGCCGGAATTGATTCGAAGGCCGGGTCGGTTGTTGGCGGGGCCGTAGGCATAAGGGTAATGCGGGGCAAGGGCTTCCTGGATGATGCGGCGGGCGTCGGCCATGAAGGCCTCCTGGAAGACGAGGATTTGGTATTCGCTCTGTCCGAGCAGCTCTGCAATGAGAGCGGCGCGTTGCGCCTTGCCCGAATTCTTGACCGCCTTGGGCAGCATGTAGATGTTCCACGAGAGCACCTTCAGCGCCGGGCCGGGCTGTGGCGCAGCTGTCTGCGGCAGGTCGGGAGTCAGAGGATGGGCAGGAGAGAGGATTTCGGCGGGTGCATTGGCAAGGAGCATGGTGTGCATCAGCAGCATCACTGGCAGCATTGCCAAGAGATTACGTGCGTTCATGCGGCGAAATACAATCAGGCTCATCACTGGAACTAGAGATTAAGGGAACATTGGCTGAAAGTTCATGCAGGAGCAATTTTGCCTACGGTCTGCATAGCCTTAAAGTTACAGAGAAAGGGGTTCGCTCGATGGGATGTGGACAACTGAGGGTGTACGAATATTGGCCTACTTTCCAGGCAGGGGCTTCGTCAATTTTACCATAGAGAAAAGTAAAATCACTTAGATTCATGGAAAAGCGTCAAAAATCATTCTGGAAGCAATTCGCATTCTTGCTGTGCATCTCTGCCATCCTGATTCCCGCTGGGCTCTCAGCCCAGGGTAAGCTCCAATTTGGTGTCAATGCGGGACTCGATTTCACCATGCTCACAGGTGTGGGGGAAGTGCATCCTCGGCCGGGATTTTCCGTCCATGGTGTGTCCAGCCTCACGATCATCGAAAAGCTGAGCCTGCAAGCGAGCCTGGGGTACGCGTTCAGACCCTATCATCTGCAGGCGGATGAGATCATTCTCAGCACGGACATCGACCCGAACCAGGGTGTGATCTCGACCTCGAGACTTGTGGTGGATGGATCCTACCATGAGTTTCAATTGCCTGTGTTGCTGAAATTCCACCTGCAATCCACCCACAAGGGGCCTTACATCGGGGCGGGTCCCATGGTTGCATTGGCAGTCGGGCATTCAGGCAGCGGCGAATTGATCCGTGGAAACGGCAGTGTCGAGCAAGTCTCGAATGTCGGTTACCGCCCTGAGCCCAAGGTCGCACTGCAAGCCTGTCTCGGTCACCGCATGCCGCTCACTCCGGCCACGGACCTCAGCGTGGAACTCTATGGAAATGCCTACGCCAATTGGTTTTTCCTCGCTCCAGCACGGAACCTCACCGCAGGCGCCAGGGTTGGTCTATGGCTCTGATGAGGAGTTGAAATTCCACGATCAAGGAAGCAGCACAGCCATCTCGTCGTCCCCGAAGTGCGGCGCTCACCATCGCACTTCCAGAATCACCGGGAAATGGTCACTCAGGTCCCGGTGTTTCTTTGTCCAGTCGGCTGCGATCCTGGGCATGAACCGTTGAATCGTTGCGGGAGGCAGGCCATTTCCCTTGTAAAATGCGAAGTCGATGATGCGAAAGCTGCGAACGCCATTGCTATGAAGGTCATTGGGGTAGCCGGTCGCGATGGAATCGAGCTGGATATTGAGCGGGCCGTCCTCGGCATCCAGGGTCGAGACCATGTCATGGTAGTTTGCGGTGTCTTGCAAACCCGTGTTCATGTCGCCGACGATGAGCTGCGGAATGCCGGGTTTCAGGTGCTTGTCCAGCAATTGTCGCATTTCCACATATTGGCTGTGGCGGATGGATTGCGGGCCGCCCGCTTGCAGGTGGGTGCCGAGGATTTGAAACGGTGTGCCCTGATGGTTGCCAGACAGCAAGAATGCCCCCTTGCGCGCAAAACAATCATCGAAGCCCTCGCATTCCACATAATCCACCTCCTCCAGCGGCTGCAACGCCTTCCTGCTCAGCACCCATACGCCACTGTTGGTCTTGATGCTGAATTTGCGATTTGCCGGGCCATACTGATGCGGGAAATCTTTGCGCAAGCCCCGCCCGATGATCCGTCTTGCATCACCTAGAAATGCCTCCTGGAATACGATGATATCGTAATTGCCCTTGGCCACTTGCTCGACGATGTGGTGGGCCCGCTGCCGCTTCCCCGTGATCTTCGCGAACTTCGGGAGCATGTAGATGTTCCAGGAGAGGACGCGGAGCGGGGGAGTGGGGGCGGGTTGGGCGGAGGCACTCACACCGAAAATCATCACCAAAACCAGGAGAAGGCAATACTTCATTCTCATCCGACCAAAGTAGCCAATCTTTGGAAAAGATGGCTTGCGTTCAGTCAGGGTGTGGGAGGTGTTGCAGGAGATGTTGCGGGTGTGGTTCCCGGTGATGTCGAGGTGTGGTTGGCGGCCAGGACATTGGCCAAGACACGCCTATCATGATGGCGGCGAGGTTCACGCGACCAAGATGGCGCCTGTATGCTGCGGCATCGTAAGTCCTTCCTCCATGCACTCCATCCTGCGATCTGCCGAGAAGAAGTGGTGCGAACATCCTCACTGCCTTGCTGGTCTTCTGGTCAAATGATCCATTCACGTCGATGGCATACCCGATAGTGCTGAGGTCGGACTGCAGCTCCCGGATCAAGGATTGCGCTGACCAACGGCCAGGATGGCCGCCATATCGGTGCCCCGAGTCCCGGTCTCCAACCCGCAATTCCATCCCAGCGCTGGCGAAAATGTCCCCATAGGCTGTTCCGAGTGTTGCCACAGTGCTGGGAACCATGCCCAATTGCAATGCCTCGACTTGGCTCCAATCAAACTCGATCCCCGGATCGCCCTCCTTTGCGGCCGGGCAAGCCTGGCCGACATTGGTTGCCTTGCCCTCAAGATGGCGATGTCCGAATGGCCGAAGATGTTCGTAGCGGGCAGATGGCTGGCGTAGGCGCTGGTCAGTGCTTGCAAGAGACTCAAGAGTCCATCCATCTGCCCTTGCGGATAAGGGCCTGAGCTGTTGACGATTTCGATGCCGATGGTGCTGGCATTCATGCCCATGGAGCCGCGCCACTTGCTGCAGCCTGCATGGTTGGACAGGTGCTTGTCCTGCTTCAATTTGATGACATGACCGTTCAGGTCGATCAGGTAATGCGCGGTCACCGGAGTCCCTGGGTTCATGAATGTGTTGTAGGCGGTGCCGATCACCCTGCCGGCTGTGTGGTGAACGATGATCCCCGTGACGGATGTGATGCCGCCTGTCCTCGCAGTTTCATAAGGCTTGTTGGGTGTGCGGGACCATGATGGCTTCCAGTCCAGTGGTAGTCGGCTTCCAGAAATGTTGTGGTGCAACCTGTTGCCGACTCCACCGTGCTTGGTGCCGGCTGGAACGGAAGCCGCTACCAAATGCCCGCCTTGGATCTGGATCTCCACTCGCAAGGGCTTGTAGATGTGCTCCGGCAAAGTGGTGAGGTTTTCCGCGAGTAGCGGCCCGGCGTCCTCTGTGGAGCTCTGCGCGGGGTCGCTGTGTTGCACGATCACCACAAAGTTTCCATCTGCCAGTGTGGCGATCGGAAGCTGTGCTTCCCCACGGGCATTCGTGGTAGCTTGGATGCTCCTGCCCCTCGATTTCAACGGTGGCATTGCGAATGCCCCGGCCATTGACCCAATCGTGCTGAAGTGTGGAGCCGGACCGCCGCATAAAATCCGTCCTGACCTCTACCGTCAGTGTCGCAATTGTCGTCTCCACGGGATAGGCCGATTCAGGCATTCGCCGCAGTACCATCAGATTGCGATTGAGATACCCTCTCCGTTCGCGATGTGTTTGTCCCCTGTAAACGCGCAGGTCGTGTTGTTCCGTGCAACGGATGCACTCCTGGCATAGAGGGATGGCTGCCGTGTGTCGCTGGAGCCTGTCGAGATGGGGTTCGAAGACCTCGCCTGACTCGAGAAGAAAGGCCTCCGCGGTTCCTGCTCCATAATTCCTGGCGATCAAGAGGTCGCCCGGCAGCAGGTCGCCTTTCATGGATTCACCGGGACGCAACATCACCTTGAATCCTCCCAGTTTTTGCGAGGCAGAAACAGGGCCGCGACCGAGTGCCAATTGGTCAAAGGCTTCGCGGGCCCACTGCGCATGCACTTTTGGATGGCTCACCAATGCTTCCGCATCACTGGGAAGGCCGGAATCTTGCCACGAGGTGAGCATGTGCTCGGCGCATTCGTAGCAATCCGAATGTTGACCCAGATGGGCGATGGATGGGCGGCGGCGCTGTCTGCGGGACCGGCATTCGTTGCAGTCACATTCCTCCCGTACGGCATGGGATTGGCATTCCCCGCAACCACATTCTGAGGATGCGTAGTGGTTCTCGCTTTCTGGCTGCATCCGGTAGGTGGATGGAGGTTGGGTGACGGGCGTGGAAGTGGTGGCTGGAGGTTGGGGGGCGGTGACAGCGGGCGCGGCAGGCTGTACGGTGGTGACCTTGATCACGCCGAGGTATTCTCTCTGCGAACCGCATTGGTGGCTGGATTGGCAAAATGCACCTCCCACAGGCTCAATCGCCCAGGAAAGGTTGGGATCGATGAATCCGTTCGCATCAAGGTGCACCGTGCGTCTTGCCACGCGGTCGTCCACATTCCCTCCAATGGTGATGAGGCGTCTGAGGGTCCGGTCCACCTCCACGACTACATCGCAATGGGAGACGTTGCCACAGCGAATGTTGTCCACCGTTAGCTGCCCGCCTTCGCGGTTTTTGCAGAGGATGTCCCCGGGTGCTGGCCAGGCGGCATCGGGCTCAGTGGTCGCAAATGCCTTGAAAGGATTGTTGGCGTAACCTGTGAGCTGGTTCTGCCGAGCCCAAGCGATGTAGCAGGCATGTCCGGCACTCAGGAAGAAGTGGTCCCCGATTCCTGCCTCATTGACGACAAAGGAGATGAAGGCCGCGCTCCAAGGATGGTCGTCCTGCCAGCTGAGGCTGCCAAGGTTGCTTGCGGTGGGCCGACTCCCCACCACCCCCCAATAGTTTGTGAGCGCCGTGCGTGAGCCCGCAACGCGCTCGCAGCGCAATCCGGTGGCAGACCAGGCATTGAATTCCCTGACTGCTACGGCAACAAGGCTTGCCTTTACATTGGCCCAGTTCAGGGCACTGGCATCATTGCTCTTGAGTTTGCTTTCCAGCACCCATCCTGTCATCGGTGTTCGGCTGCCGCCTGGCACGATTTCGGTGACCTCTACATAAGTGCTTCCCCTGTGGGTGACACTGTTGCCGACGGTGACCAAGATGGATTGCGGCAGCACAGGGTTCCCCGGAAGCCTTCTTACGCCCGCAGATGTTGGTGCACTGTGGAGGTTCGCAGCTGTACCCACCACCATTGCCACAGTGCCAGAGCTGATTTGCTCTGTCCATGACTCTGCTTCTGTCCCGAGTTGCAGTTTGGACCAATCTCTTTCCATCGCCATTTTGAGAGGTTTTTGCTTTTTGAATTCAGGTGTTTTGATGTCCCGGCCTATGGCTTGCAAATGGTCGCCATGGCCGAGGGCGGCGATCCGAAAATTTCCTGCCAACAGATCCAAGACTTGTTCGGAGATGCGTCTGCGTCGTTTCTCGGCCGCGAAATGCGTATCGATCAGGGATTTGAGGGTTTCGTAATGCGCTTTGTAGGAGCCGTTGGTATGGAATCCCGTGAATTGCGGCATGGCCATGATTTGACCTGCAATCCCCAGCATGTCCCAGGCTGGCATTTGGAGGATGTCATCGATGGCTTTGTTGATCAGCTTTTTGAGCCATTTCCAAATCCGTTCGGCCTGTCCATCGTGGATGGCATCGAAGAGGAAGAGATCAAATGGCCGGCTCAAAGGCTCGTGGGGGTGGTCCTTCTGCGGCATGCCAACCTCCGGGGTGTTGTACAGCATTCGCCAGATGACATTGCCCCCGCCGCTGTAGCCGGAGAGGATGCGCCGACCGATTTGGGGGTTGTGTGCCAAAATTCCCAGTTGGATCAGGGCGGCAATCACCTCATCTACATAGGGCTGGGCTCGGAAGGCTGGTCCAAAGCCTTGGCTTGCAGTGCTCCCTTGGGGGAGGATGGTGATCAAGTTGGCATCGTTGCTTGACAATTGCCCTGCGATCTGCATTTCCACCACGTCCTCCACATGACCGTTCTGGTCTTGGCGATATCCGATGGTCATGCCATGCAGGTGGAGGAGGATGGTTGCCGGGCGGTCGATGTCAAAGTTGGTAGGGACCCATACGATCGCCCTTCCCTTGGCGATCTCCTCCGTTTGCCCTCCGAAGCTGTCAGTCATGCGCCCCTCGCTTTGGTTTCCGATTTCAAGGCCAGAGATGGGAATTCGCCGCATGGTGCCTACCCTCGCCTCCCTTTGGTTCCAACCGTCGGACCTGATGGTGGTGCCGGAGCCATCCTTGGCAGGTGACCGTGAAGCGTCCGGCCATCCCATTCTCGGCTCAGTGCTTTCATTCCAGTCCTCCCATTTTACATCCCCGTCACAGTGCTCGCAAGTCTCAGCAATTGCCTCCAAAATCACCTCATCATCAAAGGCTTCGCTGGCTTCATCGAATCGGTTTTCAGCAGCGTCCGCATAGGAATCCACAGACTCCGCTCCCGTCATCACCGCGACCTTTGCGGATTCGATGGCTGTGCCAACTGCACCTATATTGCGCATGTCAAAGTGCATCATGTCGCCATACCATCCCCCCCAGTCGAGCTCCATGCCCAGGACAAAATCCTTGGAATGGGTGAGGAAGCCATCGCGGCGGATTCTCGCCGCCCTTGCAGGTCTGGACCAAAGGTCCGCTAAGGTCTGTGAGTCCGCTTGTATCCGTTGCCTTGCATCTGCGATCGAAACTCCCCGCCAATCCGAGGTTGTGTTGCCGTTCAGAAGGCGTTGGAGTTCAGGCTCGGAGGCGGTGGGGATCAGGGCGAAATAGCGTTGGACTTTTTGGTTCCATCCCTGAATCCTGTCATAGGTGGCGGCAAGCCTTGGGCCATTGGGCTGGTTGGTGAAGGAGAAGGGGCGGCCATCGAGCAGGTTGCCGATGCGGTTGAACACTGCATTGGTGGAGGACCTGGTTGCGCCAGTGGAGCTGCCGAGGTAGGGATTCTCGGTGTATTCGATGTCAAGCCCAAGGCCGAAGATGTGGTAGGAATATTCTGCGGTGGAGCTTTGGATGCGGCTGCCCTTGAGCTCCTCGGTGAGTCCGAAGGCGTTGACGGCTGAATCGATGCCACCATGTTGCTGGATGAGCTGCTGTTCAATGCGTTGCAGGTGGGTTGCGAGCTCCTGATGAATGAGCCTGTTGATGGGCAAGCCCAGGAACGTGGCCGAGACAAACCCCCTGTACCATTCCACCGGATC
>JAXLVK010000125.1:0-14217 GCA_046329055.1 Bacteroidia bacterium | reverse complement strand
ATAAGCCCCATAACTTTTTTCTCGGCCTTCGAAGACGATCTCGTCAAGGTCGGCGTAAACAGTCTTACTCATAGTTGACTAAACTTCTAACCAGAGAACGAACGATGCGATCGATTTCGTATCGACTATTTCAAATTATTATCGAGGAGCAAAATGCTGTCCTGCGGCGTGACTTCCGCCAGCGCGTACTTCAGCACCTTGTTGATCCGCATTTCGTCCAGGATGTCCACCATGTTCTTGTACCGACAGGATTTGTTCGGCTTCAAAACGATGATGGGGTCCCAGCACCGGCTCTTCTTGATGTCATCCGCAGTCGCGCCCTTGGGGCAACGATTGGGGAATCTGTTCAAGTGGTTGACGATTTCCTTGCGGACACCCTCCGCTGAAAAGTCAGTGGTCAATACTTTGGGTTCAGTAACACCCAAGTAGTAATAGACCTTGTCCTTTTCGCCCAAGATGATCGTCATCACCTTTGATTCAGCCACTTCCAACTGATCCTCGGGATTGTCAAGCTTCGGAGGCTTGATCAATTCCAGGGCTTGTGGTGTGGCCAAGGTCGTGGTAAGGATGAAGAAGGTGAGCAACAAGAAGGCGACGTCCACCATCGCGGTCATGTCGATCCGCGTGGACTTCTTCTTCTGCTTGGGGGCACCTTTGTGTTTACCTCCGCCCCCTCCACCTGTATCTACTTCTGCCATTGCTTTCTAACCTATTTCAGGTTTTTCGAATTCAACAGTTCTAGGTCGGCATCTGCCAGCGGAGCCAGGGCATACCGCGGAGCGCCTGTAATCTTCATTTCATCCAAGATGTCCACCAAGTTGGCGTAGGTCGCTGCGCCCGTGGGCTTCAGGGTGATGATCAGTTCAGGATTTTCGGCGAGGCGGGTGCGGATCACGCTCCTGATGCCTTGCTCTCCATATCCCGTGGTGCTGATCGTCTCCCGATCACAACCTGCGTACCAGTACACCTTGCCGTTTTCTCCGGGGTAGATCTCCATCATGCGGCTGCATTGGATGTCTATCGGATCCCCTTTGGTTTCCGGTAGGGTCAGCTTGAGACCGCTCGGCCGGGCAAGGGTGGTGGTAAGGATGAAAAATGTGAGCAGGAGGAAGGCGACATCCACCATCGCTGTCATGTCGATGCGGGTGCTTTTCTTGCGTTGCCGGGCCTTTGCGCCTTGGCGAGGGCCGGGATTTTGCTGCATTTCTGCCATGTCGCTATCCTCCTACTTTTATGTGGGTATCAGTGCGGGGCCTCAGCGCTAGCTGCGGGGCCGTTCGGGTCGGCCTCGAGTCCAGTGATGAGGTTGAAACGGTTGATCTTGGCCTCTTGCAAGGTTTCGATCACGTCCGCCATCTTCTCGTAGCTCACATCGCGGTCGCCTTTGATGGCGAAGCGAAGGTTCTGCAGGTTGGGGGATCCCCTACGCGCTGCGTTGATCCACTCCTTGAGCTCGTTCAGCTGACCACGGCGGTTGTCCACTGGGATACCGCGGAAGGGATATTCCTTCATCTTGTCTTGGTTCGGCTGATTGAGCCACGTCGGAAGTTCTTGGATGGGCACCGCGAAACTTGGGGTATTGACAAAGAAGTTTTTGCCAGGTTCCGAGATCGCGAGGCTGTAGGTGGAGGCAACGCTCTCCAACATGGCCAACCGCGTTTCTTGTGATACCCCTACGGCCACGAGGCCGTCCTTGTCCACAGTGATGACGAAAAGGTCCGTGGTGGGAATCTTCACCTCCGAGATGGAGGTAGGAGTGTCCACTACAACCCGATCCTCTGCCCTGAACTTCGTCGTAAGGATGAAGAAGGTAAGCAGCAGGAACGCCACATCCACCATCGCCGTCATGTCGATCGACGGGTTTTTCCTCTTTGGTTTTACCTTCGGCATGAGACCATTTCTTTTATAGATACAACTTCTGCGAGGTCACATTTATTATATGTGACTTGCCGAAAAAATCAGTGCTCCGTCTCGTAGGTTTGGACGATGCTGTAACCCGCCTCATCGATCTGATAGGTGAGGGAGTCGATCTGGACGGTGAAGAAGTTGTAGAAAATGATCGCGAGTGCCGAAGTCATAATACCGATAGCGGTATTCACAAGGGCCTCGGAGATACCGGTAGCGAGTGCGGTTGCGTCAGGAGCACCTGCAGTTGCCAAAGCGGAGAAGGCCTTGATCATACCCAAGACGGTACCGAACAGACCAACCAACACCCCGATGGAAGCGATGGTTGCGATGATGGGCAGGTTGCGCTCCAGCATCGGCAGCTCCAAGGTGGTAGCCTCTTCGAGTTCCTTTTGGATGGCTTCGCGGTTGTTCTCCTTGTCAGCGGAGGAATTGATCTCGACGTCCTTGTACTTGGTCAGACCAGCCTTCACGACGTTGGCAACGGAGCCTTTCTGACGGTCGCATGCTTGGATAGCGCCATCGATGTCACCGCTGCGCAGGGACTGACGGACACGCTCCACGAACACGTCCACAGAGCCGGAACCCTTGGCCATGAAGAAGATGGAGATCAAGCGCTCAATGAAGAACACCCACACCATCAGGAAGAGGGACATACCCAACGGCACGACGATACCACCTTTGTAGATGGTGCCGGGCAGGTTGCCTTCCACGGGGTGTCCTTTTTCCGGATCGCCACCCTCGAAGTTGTCAGGCGAACCAAAGACGAAGAAGAAAACCACCATAGCCACCGCAATACAAACCACGATCACCAGAGCCGGGAACCATGATTTCAGCGGATTGCTTTTTTTGATTGTGACGCCGCCGTCTGCGGCACCTGTACCTACAGTTTTCATATCACGCTTTTACTCATCAATTATTTAGAACTGAACCCAGTAAATCTTGCTTTGGGAGCATTTGAGGCCATTTTACTGCCCCAAAAATGAACGCTCAATTTAGTCCGATCTTTTTTATTCACAAAGATTGTTGGATAAAATTTGGGGCAAGGCACTCCCCAAAGCAATCTTGAGACAATAATCCACCCTTTCCCGATCACACACATGCGCAATTCCGGGGTTGCATTACACAGTTCTGATGCAGGGTTTGGGGTAGGATTGGCCAAATGCCTCTGTCGGGAGTGCGACAATCACTTTGCCTGATTACCCGGAGGGTGCAAAATATTTTGCACTGCTTTTGTTGAGGTGGCGGCGTCCCGCCGCACGCGTATCGAACATTTGCCTCCGGCAAAATTCAGCTTTGGTGAGGCCTTGCTGGTCATTCGCCGGAGGCAAATGTCCCTTAGCCCAGCGGCAAGATGCCGCGGGCTCCCCTCTACAGCATCTTCAGGAAGCCGATCTCCTTTTCGGAAAGCAACCTGCACGTACCCCGGCGCAAGCCACGCTTGGTCAGCGGCCCAAACTGTACGCGGTCCAGCGCCACGACCTCGTAGCCCAGGTGCGCCATCATCCGCTTCACGATGTGGTTCGCTCCGCTGTGGATCTGAATCCCGATCTCATTGGCGGCGGCCCCTTCGATGAAGTCCACCTTGTCCGCCTTGATGAAGCCGTCTTCCAGCTCAAAGCCCTTTTTCAAGGCGACGATGTCCTGCTCCTCCACATCGCGGTCGGCCCGGACGTGGTAAATCTTGGCGATTTTGCTGCTCGGGTGGGTCAACTTCTGGGTGAGGTCGCCATCATTCGTGAGCAGCAGCAGCCCGGTCGTGTTCCGGTCCAGGCGGCCCACGGGATAGACACGCGCCTTGGTGTACCGCTGCGCGAGTTCCATGACCGTGTCACGGCCCAACTCATCGTCCGTGGTCGTGATCTTGTTCTTGGGCTTGTTCATCAGCAGGTAAACGAAGACCTTGATCTTGAGCTCGCGGTCCTCGTAGGTCACCACGTCCTTGCCGGGACGGATTTTGAAGCCCATCTCCTTGACGACCTTGCCATTCACCCGGACCTTGCCATCGGCGATCAGGACATCCGCGTCGCGACGTGAGCAGACCCCGGAGAGGGAAACGAAACGGTTCAGACGAATCGGCTCCTCAAATACACCTTGGCGCTCCGACTCCGCTTGCTCTTCTTTCGCCATCCGCTCCATCCGGCGCTCGTTTTTGAGCTCGGTCTTGGGTTTGATGACCTTCTTGAAGGTTTCAAATCCCTCAGGCATCTCCTTCTTGGGATTGCGTTTTTCGTCTTTGCGCTGTTCCTTCTTGAGCTTGCGCTTCTCACGCAGGCGCTCGCGGTCGCGCTCCTCCTTCGTCATCGGCTTGGGTTTCTCGACCTCGCGCCGCTTCTCCTCGTGCCGTTTTTCCTTCTTGTTTTCCTTTTCCTTGAGCAATCCCATCCGCTTCAGCACCCTGCGACGGGGCTTCGTCGATTCAGGCGAGCTCTTGGAGATCTTTGGAAGGGAAGTCTCCTCCTTGGCTGCCGGGGCAGATTCAACAGGCGCAGCCTCCGATTTCTTCTTGCTGGATTTTGCCTTGGGGGCCTCCACCACTGGTGCAGCAGCTTCGACCTTCTTCTTGGAGGATTTGGCTTTCGGAGCTTCCACTTCCACAACCGCCGCTTCAGGCTTTTTCTTGGAGCTGGCTTTGGCCCTGGGGGCTTCCACAGTAGGCTCGGCCTTTTTGGAGCTGGACTTTGCTTTGGGAGCAGGCGCTGGTTCTGCGGCTGGCGCGTCCGCCTTTTTCTTGGAGGATTTGGCCTTGGGAGCCGCCTCAGATGCAGCAACCACAGCCGCCGCATTCACCTTGACCCGGGGCGACTTGGCCTTCGGAGCCGGAGCAGCCTCCTCGGCAGGTGCAGCCTTCTTGGAAGATGTCTTTGCCTTGGGTGCAGAAGCCTCGACTTCAGCGGCAACAACCTTCTTGGAAGATGCCTTCGCCTTGGGAGCAGCAGCCTCAGCAGACGCAACCTTCTTGGAAGATGCCTTTGCCTTGGGAGCAGCAGCCTCAGCAGACGCAACCTTCTTGGAAGATGCCTTTGCCTTGGGAGCAACAGCCTCAGCAGCAGGCGCATCGGCCTTCTTGCGGGAAGCCTTTGCCTTGGGAGCCTCAGCCGACGCCGGGACCTCCGCGCTCACAGCCTTCCCAGCCGTACTCTTCTTAGCCGACAAAGTGCGCACAGCCGAACGGCCCTTGGGCTCAGCACCCAGATTCTGCGAATTCAGTGAATTCAGTGAATTCTGCTCCATGTTACTCTTCCTCCAAATCCTTGATGGTAAAATCCCCCTCCATCCGCCGAAAGGCAGACTCCAAATCCTCCGTGGTCACCTCTTCCAATTCCTCGTCGTCGGGGGCGATGGTGATTTGGTGCAATTCCTCATTGCGCTCCAATTCCTCCACCCGGTCCATGGCCTCCTCTTCGGCGGCATCCTCCCCATCGTTCACGTACACCTTGAATTGTGTCTGGAAGTCCTTCTCGTCCGAATGCACCTCCTGCAGCTTGGGCAGGTCGCCGATGTCATTCAGGGCGAAGTACTCCATAAAATAAGATGTGGTGCCGTACAGCAAGGGCCGACCTGCCGCCTCCGAACGCCCCCTCATCTCGATCAAGTTCTTTTCCAAGAGCTTGGCAACAGCATAGTCGCAGTTGACGCCCCGGATAAATTCGATCTCGGTCTTGGTGATGGGCTGCTTATAGGCGATGATGGACAGGGTCTCAAGGCTCGCCCGGGACATGCGGCGGGTGCTTTTGGCGATCACCGCATGCTTCAGGTAGGGGTAATAGACCACCTTGGTGAAGAATTGGTACCCGCCATCGATTTGCCGAAGCTCGAAGACATGCTCGTCCGATTCGTACTTCACGCGGATTGCAGCGAGGGCATCGGCAAGCAACTCCTCGTCCATTTTGATCCCGAAAAAGTCCTCATTCTGGAACAATTCCAGTATCTGCGCCGGACGAAGGGGGTTGTCCGCAGCAAAGATGAGGGCCTCGATGATCTTCTGGGCTTCCATTGGGAGGGCAAAGGTAGGCAAGGATCAGGGATTTACCTTCTGGCAAAATTCGCAGGTATCCGCCGGGAGGCGGGCGGTCTATTCGGCTTTGGGCGGGACGCCTCTCGCCTCGATTCGAGTTTCTTTGACGGTGCTATTCTCAGTCTTGGCCCCTTCGAGGGCCTCAGGGCAGGCTACGGCCTTGTGCCATTCGGCTTTGGGCGAGACGCCTCTCGCCTCTTGTGCCTCTCGCCTCATTTCTCTCTGGCAACGCTGTAATCCACCAGTGCCCGCATGCTGGTCTTGCTGGGGCTGTCGGGGAAGGTGTCGAGGATGTCCATGGCTTCCTTAAGGAAGTTGTTCATGACTTGCTCGCTGTAAGAGATGCCGCCGTGGTCCTTGACGTGTTGGATGAGCCAATCCACCGCTTGCTTGTCGGTATTGTGGCGGCGCACGACGTTGATGATGCGGCGACGCTGTGCCCAACTGGACTTGTTCAAGACGTGGATGAGGGGCAGGGTCATCTTCTTCTCCTTGATGTCGATGCCCAGGGGCTTGCCCACATCGTCGGTGCCGTAGTCGAAGAGGTCGTCCCGGATTTGGAAGGCCATTCCGATCTTTTCACCCATAAGCCGCATCCGCTCAATCAGGTCCGCATCCTCCGGGCGGGCGCTTGCGGCGCCTACTTCGGTGCAGCTTGCGATGAGGGAGGCCGTTTTCTGCCGGATGATCTCAAAATACACCGCCTCGTCCACGTTGAGCTTCCGCGCCTTTTCGATTTGCAGCAATTCGCCTTCGGCCATGAGGCGGACGGCATTGCTGGTGATCTTGAGGAGCTGGAAATCGTTGTGTTCGAGGGACATCAGGAGGCCCTTGCTCAGGAGGAAGTCGCCGATGAGGACAGCGATCTTGTTTTTCCAGAGGGCATTGATGCTGAAAAATCCCCGGCGTTCGTCGCTGTCATCCACCACGTCGTCATGGACGAGGGTCGCCGTGTGCAGCAGCTCGATCAATGCCGCGCCACGGTAGGTGCTCGGGGTGATGCCGCCACAGAGGTTCGCGCTCAGCAAGACAAACATGGGCCGCATTTGCTTGCCCTTGCGCTTGATGAGGTACTGCATGATCTGATCCAGCAGCATCACGCGGCCCTTCATCGCCCCCCTGAAGTACTTCTCGAATTGCTCGAGTTCCTCCGCGATGGGCGCCTGAATCGTCTCCAATGCGCGTTTTTTCGACATCCGGCCAAAAATAGGGTTATTTTTCTTGTGATAAGGGAGACATAAGGGAAATTCTGAATGCACCATGGAGGGTGAGAGCGACAGAGCCCCGTTGTCACTTCGTGTAAGCGACATCCCACCTGTCACTTCGAGCCGGCGGAGCCGGGGAGAAGTCTCTGGGGAACCATAATGGTGCTGCTGATGCGCCTCGCTGGAAAGTCTCTTTTTCCAATTCTGCCTGTTTCGTTCTCAGAGACTTCTCTCGGGCCTCTGGTCCGTTCGAAGTGACAGGATGTTCACCGCTCACCCCCGCATTTTGACCGATCATCAAATACCCTTTTCTTTTCCTTTCTGAAACCTCATCTTTACCTTGGCTAAATGACTGCCATTCTGGTTAAGATGTCTGGACATCGTCGTTTTTTCGGCCTGCTGTTGTTGTCGTTCCTCCTTTCGCTGTCGATTCCATCATTTGCAACCCAACACCCCAAACCTGCCGTCGCGCCGGACCTGCCGACCATTGTCAAGTTTGTGGAGAACAAGGGGCAATGGGCATCCCAAATCCGCTTCGAGGCGGGCATTCCGGGTGGCAAGGTCTTCTTTGAGCAGGATAGGCTCACTTACAACCTCGCGGCCCTCGCAGGGCTCCACGACTGGTACTTCCATTGTCCGACCAACCGGGACCTCACGCCGATTCAGTATTCAGGCCATGCGTTTCAGCTGACATTTCCCGGGGCAAATGCACAGCCGAGGATCAGCGCGCAGGCTCCTTATGAGGAAACGCGGAACTATTTCCTCGGAAACGATCCCCAATACTGGGCTGGAGGGGTGAAAATCTACGCTGAGGTGCATTATCAAGACCTATATCCCGGCGTGGAGGCGGTCTTCTATGGACAAAAGGATGCCCTCAAATACGACCTCATCCTGCAACCTGGCGCTTCCACGGACAAAATTCGCCTGAATTACCTGGGCCTGAAAGGCATCCACCTCGGCACGGACGGCGACCTGATTTTTCCGACCTCGATTGGGGAGTTCCGGGAAATGCGGCCTTTTGCCTACCAAGAGGTGGACGGCGAGCGTGTGGGGGTCCCCTGCGAATTTGTGATCAATGGCTCCGAGGTCAGCTTCCGTTTCCCACAGGGCTACGACGAATCCAAGGTGCTGGTCATCGACCCGACATGGGTTTTCGGCACCTATTCCGGCAGCACCGCCGACAATTTTGGCTACACGGCGACCTTCGACACTGCGGGCAACCTCTATGGCGGCGGGATTGCATTTGACATCGGCTATCCGACCACGGTCGGCGCGTACCAAACCACGTATGCGGGCGGTGGCGGTCCTCCGTTTGGCGGATTGGGCTTCGACATGTCCATCACCAAGTTCAATGCCACCGGGACGGCCATCATTTGGAGCACCTACATCGGGGGCAGCTTGAATGAGCAACCGCAGTCCATGATCGCGAACGATGCTGGCGAACTCGTGATCTACGGCCGCACCTGGTCCAACAATTTCCCGATCACCCCCGGAGCAATCCAACCCATTTTCGGCGGCACATCGGACATCGTGGTCGTCAAACTGAACAGCACAGGCTCCGCCCTGATCGGATCGACCTTCATGGGTGGGAGCGCGGACGATGGCCTCAACATCACCACGAACTACGGCCCCGGCATCCAAGGCCTCTACCACAACTACGGCGACGACTCCCGCGGCGAGGTGATGCTGGACTCCAATGGCAATATTTTCGTGGCCTCCTGCAGCCAAAGCCCCAACTTCCCGACGAGCCCGGGCTGCCTCCAATCCGCGAACGCTGGCCTCCAAGACGCCGTGGTCTTCAAGCTGAACCCGACCCTGACCACGACCATCTGGTCCACCTACCTCGGCGGCTCCGGCAATGACGCAGGCTACTCCGTCAAGATCGATGCGGGCGGCACCCCTTATGTCACCGGCGGCACTGAAAGCCCCAACTTCCCGACGACAAATGGCACCGTTTCCCCCGGCTACAATGGCGCGATCGATGGTTACATCGTCCATTTCAATGCGGCGGGCACGGCATTGATCGCTGGCACATACATCGGCACCAACGATTACGACCAAAGCCATTTCCTCGAAATCGACGATGCGGGGGACATCTACATTGTCGGGCAAACGCTGGGGCCATTCCCCGTATCGCCCGGCGTTTACAGCAATCCCAACGGTGCGCAGTTCGTCGCCAAATTCAATCCCACCCTCACCACCCGCATCTACTCCACCGTCTTCGGCAATGGCGGCACGGTGGTGGACATCTCCCCGACGGCCTTCCTCGTGGACCGCTGCGGGTTCATCTACGTCGCGGGATGGGGCGGAGCGGACAACCTGAACTTCAGCATCCCCACCACCAACGGCTATACGACCGGGCTTCCTACCACGCCAGCCGCCTTCCAAACGACGACCGATGGCAGCGACTTCTACATCGTCATCTTCACGCCGGGAGTGCTGGCCTTGGAATACGCGACCTTCTACGGCGGAGCCATCAGCGCCGAGCACGTGGACGGTGGAACGAGCCGATTTGACCGGAACCTCCGCATCTACGAGGCCATCTGCGCGGGCTGTGGCTCCAATTCCGACCTCCCCACAACGGCAGGCTGCGTCTCCTCCACCAACAACAGCTTCAACTGCAACCTCGGCGTCTTCAAATTCCAATTCGACCCGCAAGACATCCGAGCCGACTTCCAAGCAGTGACACTTGATTCATGCTCGCCATTTCCGGTGAACTTCACCAATACCAGCCAAGGCGGCGTGAGCTTCAACTGGGATTTTGGCGACGGCAGCCCGAATGTCACCACCTTCAATGCCAGCCATACCTACGTCCTGCCTGGCACCTACATCGCCACGCTCACGATCCTGGATTCGAATTCCTGCAACATCGTGGACAGCGTGCAATACACGATCACGGTCTATGCGAACCCCATCGCAGTGGCAGGCGGCAGCGACACCATCTGCGCGGGCAACGATATCCAGCTCACCAGCGGCGGGGGTGTGATCTACGACTGGTCCCCGGGAGCGACGGTGGACGACAGCACCATTGCCAACCCGCTCGCAAGCCCAGTGACGAATACCACCTACTCTGTGATCGTGACGGACAGCAACGGCTGCGTGGACACTGCCTATGTGGATGTCTTCGTGACGCATTTTTATGCCGATGCTGGGCCGCCAACTGCGTTTTGTGAAGGAACGGGCGGTGCGCAGCTGCACGCGGGGCAGATTTTCGGGGGAACGGGGCCCTATTACTATACCTGGACCTGTGATTCAAACCTGACCTTCTGTGGATTGGACTCGACATTTGACGATGACCCCATCGCGAATCCGAGCCAAAGTGCATGGTACTACCTCCAAGTCAGTGACAGCCGCGGCTGCGTCTCCGAATTTGACAGCGCCTTCGTGGAAATCCTGCCCACACCGATTGCGAATGCGGGTCCCGATCAATTCATCTGTCAGCCACCGTCACCCGGGGCATTGCTCCAAGGCAGCGTCACCAATGCTCCCGGCCCCTATCAATACTTCTGGCTCAACAGCCCGGGACTGAACGACACTACGATCCTGAATCCATTCGCCCGGCCAGATACCACGACGATTTACACCCTCGTGGTCATCTCCAGCAATGGCTGCACCAGCAATCCCACGACCACGGACACCCTGAGCACGGTCACCGTTCATGTCCAGCCCCGTCCCATCGCCGACGCCGGGCCGGACATCCATACCTGCCTCTACGACACCACGGTGATCCAAGGACTCGGCTTCGGCGCGGGGCCCAGTTACAGTTACCAATGGACGCCCTTCATCGGGCTGAATGACTCGAGCGTGGCCAATCCGATTGCCTCGCCGCCGTTCACGCATACCTATACCCTCGTGGTTTGGAGCAATGGCTGCCCCAGCTACGGCGACAGCATGACGCTCTGGGTGCATACCCTGCCGACGCCGAGTGCGGGCAATATCCGGGAGATTTGCTTGGGCGACACGGCTTTCTTGGATGCATTTGCGGCCGGGGACAGCTCCGCCTCCTACACCTACGTCTGGACGCCCACCCTGGGATTGGACAATCCGACTTTGGAGAATCCCGCTGCTAGCCCGGACACCTCCACCTGGTATTTTCTCACCGCCACCAGCTCGTGGGGCTGCGAAAGTCCGCTCGATTCTGTCCTCGTCCGCGTCAAGCCCACCCCCATCGCCGACGCCGGACCTGTACAATATAAATGTGCTGGCGACAGCGTGGTGTTGCAGGGCAGCTATTACTCCTCCTCGACCGACACGGCATTGCCCGCCGACATCTTCTATTCGTGGACGCCCGGCACGAGCATGAACGACACCACGCTGATGCAGCCCATCGTTTGGCCAACGCAGTCCACCATGTACCATTTCGCCGTCCGCACCAATACCTGCGAAACGTACGATTCCGTACTGGTGATCCTGAATCCGAGCCTCGGCAGTTTCGCGGAGGCAGACACCTCCACCATCTGCGGCGGCGACTCCGTCCAGTTCCATGCAGGCGGCGGGCACGGGGCAGCCACCATCCTCTGGGTGCCGACAACAGGATCCAGCGACCCTACGAGCTGGAATCCGACAGCAGCTCCCGGCGACACGACCACCTATACCGCCCTCATTTCGAAGGCGGTTGCACCGAAGAGATCATCGTCCAGCTCAACGTCATCGAACCAACGGACGCCGGAGTATCAAAGCTCCGAGGCGGAAGGTTGCCCGCCACACCCAATGAGCTTCACCGACCTGAGCGACAATGCGACCCTGCACATCTGGAACTTTCGGCGACGGCTCCCCAGTGAGCAATTCGCAGCATCCCGTCCATACCTATACCAGCCCCGGCGATTATGGTCACGCATACCACCGTCACCCAAGGCGCCTGCGAGGATGTGGCCACGACCGTGACCGTGCATGCGCGACACCGTCCAAGCCGACTTCATCAGCACGCCCGATTTCCTTGCCATGCTCAGCTTCCCGGCGACCACGGTTTCGTTTTTCGACCAGACCTTCGGAGCCTCGCAGCTGCTTTGGGACTTCGGAGACGGCATATTCGGGGAAGGCAGCCAGCCCGTCCACACCTATACTCCAGCTCGGCGAGTTCATGGTCACGCTCACCGCTTGGAGCGCCGAAGGTTGCCAGAGCCGGGTCAACCACGGCCCCTACACCGTCCTCGCCATAGCGACCTTTTCATCCCCAATGTCTTCAGCCCGAATGACGATGGCTTGAACGACATCTTCCTCCTGAACTACACCGGGTCGCAACCATTGACCCTCCGCGTCTATGACCGTTGGGGCATTTCCTCTTCAACACCGCCAACAAACCACAGGCTGGGACGGCAGAAATGCTGACGGCCAACCCGTGACCGAAGGCGTGTACTACTACCGTCACCGTCGGCGAGAAGGCCTACACCGGAACCGTGACCTTGGTCAGATAGGCGAGGGGGCCCCCACAGCCCCGGATTTTTCAAGGGGGCACAAGGCCTCTGGCCTAGGTTGCCAACTATGCTATCCGCCCTCCCCAATGGACGCCCAATTCCATCGCATTTCTCCCTACCTTGATCTCCAAATTCCAAACCCCGCATGAAACACCTCCTCCTGCTCCCCATCCTCATCTTCCTCGGTCAGGCGGCAGCCCCTCCGGCAAATTCTCCTCCCCGACAATGTCTTGGCCCCCAACATGCTGAACTATTCGTTGGTTTGTAAAGATAGCTGATTGTGAATAACGCTGTTGAGCGAAACATTATTGTGCTCAGAGAAGGGGGGGCTTAGCGGCCCTTCCTTGCTGAGGATGAATTTCCTGCGGTTGCGGCCGTCGAATTGCTCCCTGACGTGGCCCTCTTCGTAGAGCCTGAGGAACTCCATCGGCGGCCTGTAGCATGTCGCGCTGTGAAGGCGCTCGTGGTTGTAGAACTGCCTGAACCGCTCGAGCGTCTCCCTCAGCTCCCCGATCGTCTCGAACTCCTGCCTGCGGACGACCGCCCGCTGCAGGGCTGAGTGGAAGGACTCGACGTGTGCGTTCTGCTCGGGGCATGCCGGGCGGATGAACTCGTGCTCGATCCCAAGCCCGTCCAGCGCATCGGCCAGCTCCTTGGCGATGAACTGCCCCCCGTTGTCGGACCGCAGCCTGAGGGTGCCCTTGTGGTCCTTCCCGAAGACCTCCCGGACCATGGCGATGACATCCTCCTTCCGGATGCCCCAGCCCAGGCGGAAGGGCAGCCACTCCCGGTGGAAGAGGTCGATGAAGTTCAGCAGCAGCGCGTTCCTGGAGCTCCCCTGGACGCGGATGGACATGATGTCGAGCTCGACGACCTCCCTGGGCCGGGAGGGTTGCGGCACCTTCTCCACGACCCGCTGCCGGGCGGCGGGGCCTCCCGGGGGCCGTGGCGGCAGCATCAGGTTGTGGGCGCGCATCAGCCGCAGGACCTTCTTGTGGTTGATCGCGAACTGGCACCTCCAGCGCAGCCAATGGGTGACCTTGCGGTAGCCGTAATCCACGAACTCCCCGCCCAGCAGCGTGGTGATCCTGCGCACGACCACCGTGTCCGCGACCCGGGTGCCGTCCTTGACGGCCGTGGACGCGCTCGCCCGGCGACCGGGAAGGCCCTTGCCGCCCTTGTGGTAGTAGGTGCTGCGCGGGAGCCACAGCAGCCGCAGCAAGAGGCCCACCGCATGGCCCTGCCTCCGGAACTGGTCCATCACCTCCCGCTTGACTTGGACCGGGCATCCATTTTTTTTTGAACCTCGCGCAGCAGCTGCAGCTCCAGCGCCTGCTCGGCGACCAGCTGCTTGAGCCGGCGGTTCTCCTCGGCGACCCTGTCCAGCTCCGGGCTCACACGCAAGCCGCGAGGCTCGAGCCCCTCGGGGCCGAACTTCTCAAGCTTCTCACGCCACTTCCCGATCATAGACTCCGACAACTCATGGCGGCGGCAGGTCGCCGCCACGCCATTGGTCTCTGCTTCCCGAAGGATCGCCAGCTTCTGAGCCGCGGTCCATCTTCTTCTTTCTCGTGCCATAAATCCTCCCCCCAATCTAGGTAAAAACAGTCCGGTGGTTTAGGGGGGCGGGACATGCTGTCCTTTTGGTGGCTAGCTCTTGGGCTATGGCTTCGCT
>JAXLVK010000124.1:0-14355 GCA_046329055.1 Bacteroidia bacterium | reverse complement strand
GGTGAAGAAGGAGAGCCTGGAGTACATCAATGCCGTCAAGGGGCTGGGCATGAGCCCGGTGGAACTCAAGGATACTGGCATTTTCCTCTTCAACATGCAGATGACCGGGATGCTCATTGGCGGGTTGCTCTGGGGAATCTGGGGCGACAAGCAGGGTCGGAAATCGGTGTTGTTTGGCTCGATTCTCCTGTATTCATTGGCGAATGTCATCAATGCCTTCACCATGGACCTCACGCTGTACGCGGTGGTGCGGGTGATCGCCGGGATCGGTTTGGCGGGCGAATTGGGGGCGGGGATCACGCTCGTTTCTGAGACCATGCACAAGGAAAAACGCGGCTGGGGCACCATGGTGATCGTGACCTTTGGGGCGATGGGGGCTGTCTTGGCAGCGATTGTGGGCAGCAAGGGACAGGCGATGGCGGAGGGACTCACCGATCTCACGGGTTACGCCTTCCAAAACTGGCAAGTCGTCTATATCGTCGGTGGCGTATTGGGGCTTGCACTGCTGCTGCTCAGGGCCGGAACCCTGGAATCGGGCATGTTCAAGGAGATGAAGGGCAGCGACAATGTCAAGAAGGGCGACTTTTTCATGCTTTTCCGGAATGGACAAACCCTCCTCAAGTACATCTATTGTATCCTCATTGGCTTGCCGATTTGGTACATGATCGGGGTCCTCGTCGCCTTGTCGCAGGAGGTCTTCGCCAAGGAATTGGGACTCGTTGGAGCCGACGGCAAGGCCCTGATCAATACAGGTTCGGCGGTGATGTACAGTTACTTGGGTCTCAGCGCGGGCGATCTCCTCAGCGGCGTACTCAGCCAAGTGCTCCGCAGCCGGCGCAAGGTGGTCATGATTTTCTTGGGATTGAGTTTCCTGCTCATGATCGCCTATTTGTTCTTGAGCAATGGCATCAGCCCGAGCATGTACTACTTCCTTTGCTTCCTTGTGGGGGCCGCGACTGGCTACTGGGCCATCTTCGTCACCATCGCAAGCGAGCAGTTCGGCACGAACATCCGCAGCACCGTCACGACTACCGTTCCCAACTTTGTCCGCGGGAGCGTGGTGCCCATCACCCTGAGCTTCACGGCATTGTCGCACAGCGTGGGGACGCTGTGGAGCGCCTTCATCGTCGGAGGGGTGTGCATGGGGCTGGCCTTCTTCGCGGTGTCGCGGGTAAAGGAGACATTTTCGAAGGACCTGAACTATTTTGAGGCTGAGTGAGGGGGGAATCCCCGCCGTTTGCCCATCTTTGCACCTCTTTTGCAATACAGGTGATTCATGTCCAAAAAGAGAAAACAAAAGCACTACTCCCTTGAGGCCGTCCCGATTGTGGATTGTGCGCATGATGGGAAGGGAATCGGTCGGAAGGATGAGACGGTGGTCTTCGTGGAGCGGGCGGTGCCGGGCGATGTGGTGGATGTGCGGGTGATGGGCAAGGAAAAAAAGGTGCCCGTGGGCGTGATCGAGCGGATGGTGACGGCCTCGCCGGATAGGGTAGGGGCTGCCTGTCAGCACTTTGGGGATTGTGGCGGATGCAAATGGCAGAACCTCAGCTACGCTCGGCAACTGTATTTCAAGGAAAAGCAGGTCACGGATGCCTTGCGGCGGATTGGACATGTCGAGGTGGGGGAATCTCGCCCGATTTTGGGTTGCTTGGAGCCGTTGGGTTACCGCAACAAGGTGGAATTCACCTTCAGCAACAAGCGCTGGGTGCCCGCCGAGCAATTGCAGCGCGGCGAGCCGCTGGACTGGAATGGAGCATTGGGCTACCACGTGGCGCGGTTTTTCGACAAGGTCATCGCGATCGATGAGTGTCACCTGCATTGGCCGGTGATCAATGCCATCCGCAATGAAATCCGGGACTACACCAGGGCAAAGGAATATACTTGGTACGACATCAAGGCGCATACGGGCTACTTCCGCAATGTCCTGTTCCGCACGAGCGACGGCACGGGTGAACTGATGGTGATGATCTTGGTCGCCGAGGAGGACGAGGCGCCTGTTTTGGATGTATTGCGGCACCTGGAAGGCAAGTTTCCCGAGATCACCTCGCTGCTCTGGATGCTCAACACCAAGTTCAATGACAGCTATTCGGAGCTGACTCCCAGCGTGTTCAAGGGGAGGCCCTATATCGTGGAGCATTTGGGCGAATGGAAATACCGGATCAGCCCCACGAGCTTTTTCCAGACGAATACGAAACAGGCGAAGCGCCTCTACGATGTCGTGCGGGATTTCGTCGGAGAGAAAACGGGGACAATTTATGACCTCTATTGCGGTGCGGGCAGCATTGGGATTTTCGTCAATGACCTCGCCGACAAGGTGGTGGGCGTCGAATATGTCGAATCCGCGGTTCAGGATGCCTACGAAAACTGTAAACTCAATGGCCTAAACCACCTGAGCTTCTATGCAGGGAATCTGAAGGACATCTTGAACCCGGAATTTGTGGCACGTGAAGGCCGCCCGGATGTGATCATCACCGACCCGCCCCGTGCAGGGATGGATGAGCCCGTCGTGCGCCAAATCTTGGAGATTGCGGCCCCTCGGATTGTCTATGTCAGTTGCAATCCTGCCACGCAAGCCCGTGACCTTCAATGGCTCAGCGAGAAATACGAAGTATTGATTTCGCAGCCCGTGGACATGTTCCCGCAGACGAGTCATGTGGAAAATGTGGTATTGCTGGAGTTGCGAAAATGAGGCAGATGATTCGATTGAACCATATTGGCGAAGGGCTTCGATGGGCGATCATTGGACTTTTTGTATGCCTTGGTTGGACCGCTTCTGCGCAGGTGACCATCGCACACCGTGGCGGCCGTGCACTGGCCCCAGAAAACACCCTCGCTGCTGTTCCGCAATGGATTGGCCCTCAAGGCGGATATCATCGAAATTGATGTCCACCAAACGCTTGACTCTGTGGTGGTTGTCAGCCATGACGAGACGCTCGACCGCTGCACGAATGGTCATGGACGCATCGATCATACGCGGTGGGCGGACATGCAGAGTCTGGATGCTGGCGGATGGTTCGGGAAGGAATTTGCAGGGGAGAAAATGCCGACTTTGGATGAAGTGCTTGCGGCCATGGATGGCAAAACGAAACTTTGGATAGAACTCAAGGCCGGCGGCGATTATCAGGGCATTGAGGGACGAATTGTGGATTTGATCCACGCGCACAAGGCAGAGGCATGGGCACAGGTGATCAGCTTCGATGGCAAGGCATTGAAAAAAATCCACGACCTCGACTCCAATATTGTTGTCCAAAAACTGATGGTGAGCAACCTAACTTTGTTGCCGTGGTACATGGACACAGGGCTTCATTGGGGCAATCCGAAGAAGCTTGATTTCGTGGATGGCTTCATTTATCACCATAAGTTTGTCCGCAAGCCGATGGTGAGAAGACTGCATGGCCGCAATCAAACCCTCATGGTGTGGACGGTGAATTCACCGAAACGAATTCAGAAATTGAAGAAAATCGGCGTGGACGGCATCGAAACGGATGACCCACGTCTAATGAACAATTAATAATTAATAATTAATAATTATTAATTGTTCATTGTCCATTGTTAATTATCCATTGTCAATTCTCAATTGGTATGGGGAATGGAAAAAGCAATGCCCGAGTTTCCCCGGGCATTGTGGAAGTAGGAATGTTGGATTTCAGAAGTCGAGGACGATCACAAAGGCTTGACCATCAGCATGTGTGCCGCCGATGACGTAGCTGTTGTTGGATTTGTGGAAGGTTTCAAAAATGGGGAGCTTTTTGACAGGAGCATTTTTCGGGCCAGTGATTGCGGCGAAAATGTCCAGCGCAATGTAGCGCACATTTTGAACGTGGTTGCCGTCGCTGTCAAGCAAAACGGCTTGCGAGGAGTCTTGCGCAATCTGCAATTTGTAGAAGCCTGCGGGCAAATACGCGCTCGGCAAATCCAAATACAGCAACGCAAAATCAGTCAATTGGCCCGGAACAGGGCGAATGTGCGGCAAAATGTTGGCGATCGCCACTTTCTCATTTTCCCGGATCACAAACATCATGTCCACCGTGAGCAGCGACAGGCGCAGGCGGTCGGCCATTTTGATCATCGTCTTCTGAAGTTGACGTTGAGCACGGGAAAAGCGGTTCCATACACGCGGAGTGATGCTTTCGAAATACATACTTTTCAGATACTTTTTGTTCCCAGGCGAGGTCAAATCGAAGTGATTTTTCCCTCATCCCTTGAATCAATATTACGACCCGCTCTTGACATCTCATGTCAAAAACTCATGTAGAAATTGCCTTTGTTTTGAATTGTAATGTATTGGTAATCAGGATCGAAAATGAAAAATTGGAGTCTCAATCAGGAGCCAGTTCCGTCCTCCCGGACTGCAGCTTCCAGCCCTCTTTCCGCTTGACCATCAGGCCCTCTTCCAGCAATCGGACCATGCTAGTTTCTGCATTCGCCATTCTCGTCCAAATCTCCAAAATCCCGCTGTAACGTGCCGTGTCCCAGGCAACCGCCTCCACCTCTAAGGAAACCCAATGTCCGCAGGTGCTGTCGATGGCGTTCGCATTGAGACGGATCGCCTTGGATACGGAATCATACCCAAGTTCAACCTCAGTTCCCGGCGGCCGCCAATGGAAATCGGCACTGCTGTCCAGGTAGGCGAACTCGGCCAGCAAGCCCTCTTTGCAGATGTTGGCATGGTAGTCGTACAAGGCTTCCCGGGACTCCGAGACAACCCGCTCCCGTGCCTTGGCGTCGAACTTCGACTTCGGGGATTGGCAGCCGATGAGGGCACCAAGGATGGCCAGCCATCCCAAAATGGTCGCCGATGGACGCAACAGGCTGTGGTGCAGGCTCCGATTCATGCCATTGAATATAAGGAGTATCTGCCTGACGGACGACTGCGATTGTTTTGAACACGATCAAAATTCAACAGTTACATTTCCCAATCAGATTCCCTAGATTTGACGCCCGCCTTTTCGGACAGGGTCGGTTGACCCAGTCCATGGACGATTCAAGGCGGCACGAAGTGTTATGCAGATGAAACAAAATTTTTCGAAAAGAACCCGCGATTGGACGGACAAGCGCGGCAAGGATACTTGGACCATTTTCCGCATCATGGCGGAGTTTGTCGAGGGCTTTGAGACGCTGAGCGAAATCGGGCCCTGTGTGTCCGTGTTCGGCTCCGCGCGGACGCAACCCGAGAACCCCTATTATAAACTAGGTGTGGAGATCGCCCACAAGCTCACCGACGCGGGCTTCGGCGTGATCACTGGCGGCGGCCCTGGCATCATGGAAGCCGCGAACAAGGGCGCCCAAGAAGGTGGCGGCTCCTCCGTGGGCCTGAACATCGAGTTGCCGTTCGAGCAGGGCAGCAACCCCTACGTGGACCGCGACAAGATCATCGACTTCAACTACTTCTTCGTGAGGAAGGTGATGTTCGTGAAGTATGCGCAGGGTTTCGTGGTGCTGCCCGGTGGTTTTGGCACCTTTGACGAGCTGTTTGAAGCGCTCACCCTGATCCAAACCCGCAAGATCACCCGGTTCCCGGTGGTGCTCGTGGGCAGCGAATTTTGGAAGGGGCTCGTGGAATGGCTCGAAGGTACCGTCCTCAAGCAAGCCGGCAACATCAGCCCGCAGGACATGTTCCTCTTCGCGGTGGTGGATACTGCTGAGGACGCTGTGTCCCATATCACCGAATTTTATAAACAGCACCTGCTGCGCCCGAATTTCTAGGTTATCTTTGGCCGGAAATCGAAAACGGGTGGCTGCATGAAGAAGATTCACAAGAGGATACTCATTGGTTTGGGCTCTGTGGTGGTTGCCGTGGGTGCCTTGATGCTGATCGGTTCGGTGGGCAATCCCAACATGCCCGACATCAGCCGTCTGGGTGCGCATGCGACCATGGTGTCCCTGGATCCTCCGGCAGACCTCAACTTTGCTGGAGAGCCGGTGCCTTTGCGGGACTTCGAAGTGAAGGAGCGCTTTGAGCAGGAATTGGTGAAATACACCTTCCTGCACTCGGCGACCATCATGAACATCAAGCGCGCCGCACGTTGGAAGCCTGAGATTTCCAAAATCTTGCGCCGTGAGGGCATTCCGGAGGACTTCTTCTTCCTTTGCATCGCGGAGAGCCACTTGAGCAATGCCACCTCGCCCGCAGGAGCAAAAGGCTTCTGGCAGTTCATCGAGGGGACCGGCAAGCTCTACGGCTTGGAAATTACAGACCAAGTGGACGAGCGCTACGATCCGATCAAGAGCACGGAAGCCGCCTGCCAATACTTGAAGGACGCCTACAAGATCTTCAACAACTGGACCTTGGTGGCTGCGAGCTACAACATGGGCATCGGCGGGGTGAAGAAACAATTGGAGCGGCAGCGCGTCGGCACCTACTATGATCTCTACCTGAATCGGGAAACGGCAGCCTATGTCTTCGCGATTTTGGCGATCAAGACCGTGCTCACCGATCCGGCCAAGCATGGATTTGACCTGAAGCCCTATCAACTCTACGCCCCGCTCCAATACAATGTGATGACGGTGGACACCACGATTCCTGACCTGATCACTTGGTCATTGGTACAAGGCACCACGTACAAGATGGTCAAGGTGTTGAATCCTTGGATCCTCGGTGACAAGTTGGACATCCCGAAGGCAAAGGCAGGTGAGGGCGCCAAGGTCTATAAGATCAAGGTTCCCAAGCCCGGAGCCAATGAGGACCAAGGCGCTGAGCTTGTGCCGCGTATGGTGATGGACAGTGTCTCCGTGGACAGCCTGCCCCCGTCCCCCCACGAAACCGCACCTGCAAAAGCTGCTGAGGAGAAATCCACGAAATCCTCCCAATCCAAGAAGGGCAAGAAAAAAAGCCGCAAGCGCTGAGCGCGGTGTTGAGCAATGGCAGAGGAATTGATTGAAATCTGGGGTGCTCGCGAGCACAATCTCAAAAATCTGGACCTGCAAATTCCCCGCGACAAGCTTGTCGTGATCACGGGTGTGAGCGGCTCCGGCAAGAGTTCCATTGCATTTGACACGATCCACGCCGAGGGGCAACGCCGCTACCTAGAAAGCTTCAGCGCGTATGCTCGTCAGTTCATCGGCAACCTGACCACGCCCGACGTGGACAAGATCGATGGCCTGAGCCCGGTCATTGCCATTGAGCAAAAGACCACGAGCCGCAACCCGCGCTCCACAGTGGGCACGGTGACCGAGGTGTACGACTTGTTCCGCCTCTTCTTTGCGCGCACAGCTGACGCTTACAGTCACGCTAGCGGGAAGAAGATGATCAAGATGACCGATCAGGACATCGTCAAGGCCATCGAAAAGAACTTCCTCGGCAAGAAGATCGTCATCCTCGCCCCCTTGGTCAAAGGTCGGAAGGGACATTACCGCGAGCTCTTCGAGTCCCTCGCCAAGCAGGGCTATACCAAGGTCCGTGTGGACGGCGAGATACAGGACATCAAGAAGGGCATGAAGGTGGATCGTTACGTGATCCACGACATCGAACTCGTGATCGACCGGGTGCTTGCAGGCAGTGACCCCAAGCGCCTGGAGGAGAGCATCCACCTCGCCATGACGACTGGAGAGGGTTCCATGCTCATCCAAGACCATGAATCCGGGAACGTCGCATGGTTCAGCCGCAACTTGATGGACCCAGATAGCGGCATCAGCTACGACGAGCCATCTCCGAATACCTTTTCCTTCAACTCACCCTATGGCGCATGTCCGACCTGCACGGGTCTCGCGTTTGTCTATGAGGTGGACGTGGACGCCCTCGTGCCGGATGACACCCTGAGCATCAACCGTGGCGCCATCGCCCCGCTAGGTGAGTTTCGGGACATTTGGATGTTTGAGCAGTTGCGAAAGATTGCCAAGCATTTCGATTTTTCGCTGGCGACACCATGGAAGGAATTGCCAGAACTGGCACGGGATTACATCCTGCGCGGCCCGGAGGCAATCCCGGCTGACAAGGTCCCCACCAAGGCTGGATTCAAATACGATGGCGTGGTCGCGCTCATCTCGGAGTCCTACCACAGCTCCCAAAGCGAGAAGATCAAGGCCTGGGCCGAAGAATTCATGCGTATCGCCCCCTGCACCACCTGCAATGGCATGCGCCTGAAAAAGGAGAGCCTCTACTTCAAGCTCGACGAAAAGAACATCATGGAGGTGGCGCAAATGGACATCCAAACCCTGCGGGCGTGGATGGACGAACTGCCCCATCGCCTCAGCGAACGCCAAGTCACCATCGGCACCGAGGTGATGAAGGAGATCAACAAGCGACTGGACTTCCTATTGGAGGTGGGTTTGGGCTATTTGGACCTGAACCGCCCTGCGCGGACACTGAGTGGGGGAGAGGCACAGCGCATCCGATTGGCAACACAGATCGGTTCGCAACTCGTCGGCGTGCTCTACATCTTGGACGAGCCGAGCATCGGGCTGCATCAGCGGGACAATGAGCGTCTCATCAATTCCCTGCTTCGCCTTCGTGACCTTGGCAATTCCGTCCTAGTGGTGGAGCATGACAAGGACATGATGCTCGCGAGTGACCACGTGATCGACCTCGGCCCGGGTGCGGGCGTGCATGGCGGGGAGATCGTCGCACAGGGCAGCCCAGAGCAAATCCTCAACCACCCCAACAGCGCCACAGCCGAGTTCCTCGGAGGCAAGCGCGAAATCGCGATCCCCAAGGAGCGCCGCCCCATCAGCAAGGAAAACATGCTGGTCTTGGTCGGTGCCACTGGCAACAACCTCAAGAATGTGGACCTGTGGCTGCCATTGGGCGTTTTCGTCTGTATCAGCGGCGTGTCCGGCTCCGGGAAGTCCACCCTGATCAATGAGACCCTCTATCCGATCCTGAACCAGCATTTCTTCAACTCCCGCAAGAAACCGATGCCCTACCGGGACATCGAGGGATTGGAATGCGTGACCAAGGTGATCGAGATCGACCAAAGCCCCATCGGGCGGACGCCTCGGAGCAATCCTGCGACCTATACGGGCGTGTTCACCTTCATCCGGGACTTCTTCACGCAGTTGCCGGAGGCCAAAATCAGAGGCTACCAAAGCGGTCGTTTCAGCTTCAATGTCAAGGGTGGACGCTGCGAAACCTGCGAAGGCGCGGGCATGCAGACCATCGAGATGAACTTCCTGCCGGATGTCTATGTCCTCTGCGAATCCTGCCAAGGCCGCCGCTACAACCGCGAGACCCTTGGAGGTGCGGTACCGGGGCAAAAGCATCAGCGACGTGCTGAACATGACGATCTCAGCGGCGGTTGAGTTTTCGAAGCGCATCCGCGGATCAAGCGGAAGCTCATCACATTGGAGGAGGTCGGACTTGGTTATTTGACCTTGGGTCAACAGGCCACGACCCTGAGTGGGGGAGAGGCGCAGCGCGTCAAGATCGCCACAGAACTCAGCAAGCGCGACACGGGCAGCACGATCTACATTTTGGATGAGCCGACTACGGGCCTGCATTTCCAGGACATCGATGTCCTGCTGAAGGTGCTCCAAAGGCTGGTGGATCGCGGAAATACCGTCGTGGTCATCGAGCACAACCTGGACGTGATCAAGGTTGCCGACTGGGTGATCGACCTCGGTCCAGAGGGTGGCGCGGGCGGCGGACAAATCCTCGTCCAAGGCACTCCCGAGACGGTCGCAGCGCATGAAGCCTCACATACGGGCCGTTTCCTCAAAAAAGAATTGGGACTCTGACGCGGTCTCCCGGCTGCCAAAGTCCCAATCCAAATTCGAAGCAATTCCTCAGAATTTCCCGCTCAGGCCCACAGTGACCAAGGGGCCGCCCATGGCGATTTCCACGCCTGCGCCTAGGAATTTCACGAAGTAAAACTTGGTTCCGAATGCGAGACGGTAGGCGACAGGCACGAGCGTCCGGGTGGAGTATCGGTCGATGATGAAGTTGGGATCGTTGGTATCAAGGATGTACCTGGAGCCACTGTATCCAATGCCAGCTCCAGCATACATATCCACCTTGTCGGCGATGTTGAAGTGGTAATCCACACGGGCAAGGAAGCGGGGGCGAGGATTGGAAAGGCGGTAGTAATATCTCGTTCCATTGCCAGAAATCAGGGTATCGGAGTATTCGAATGCCGACTTTGCATAATAGACGTCGAGGCCCACGCCGATGTTCTCGGTCGCCATATAACTCAACCGTCCGCCGAAGGGGCCTAGGCTCGTCACTTTCAAATCAAAGAGATCGGTGTTCGTGTTGACGGCGATGGTTCTGAGGATACCCGTCATCAGATTAGGGAAACCATAGTAGCCGTCGATGATGAAATCGCCTTGCTCGACTGCCTGCGCGCGAACCTTGGTTCCAAGACCAGTGGCCAAAACGCCAACGAACAGAAACAGTGGTAAAATGAATTTGCGTAGCATAGTGTAATAGAATGGGTTGAAATTTGATGCTCAAGTCGAGCTCAAACAAATATATGCGGAGACTGCCCTGTTCCCAAGGCTTTACATAAATTCGCCAAAAATTGATCCCAATGGACGACAAGAACAAGAATAATCAGTTCAACATCGAGATTCCGAACGAACTCGCAGGAGGTGCCTACTGCAATTTTGCCATCGTCGGGCATACGCCATCGGAGTTTGTCTTGGACTTCGTCCAGATCATCCCCGGCATGCCCCAAGGCAAACTCCGCTCCCGCGTGATCATGACCCCACAACATGCCAAGCGCCTGCTCCAGACCTTGGAAGAGAACATCGGTCGCTTCGAAAGCAATTTCGGCCGCATCCAACTCCATGACAATCCTCCAGGACACGGTCCTTCCTTTCCCCCCGGATTCCCCGGCGGCCCAGCAGGAATCGCCTGAGCAATGAATAATTAAGAATTAACAATTGATAATGAGCGACTTCGTGCAAGCCGTCATTGTTCATTATTCATTATCAATTGTCAATTGAGCAGGAGTTGTTTCGTCTCGCTCGTGCCGTTGCCTTGGAGTTGGACGAGGTAGAGGCCCTTGGGTTGGGTGGAGAGGTCGATTGGGGTCGTTTCCGATTGGACTGAGCCCGATTGGATTTCACGGCCGAGCAGGTCCACGATGCGGTATTGCAGGTGGTGGCGGGGTTGTAGGCCGCGGACACTGAGGTAGGCGGTGCCATTGCTGGGATTGGGATGCAGGCCCCAGTCAAGCCAGGTGGTTTGGGCATCTTCCACGCCGACGTAGCATGGTTGGCCGGGCATCACGCCGCCGAGGATGGCTCGGGAGCAGAAGGCATCTTGGTACTGGGCGGTGTGGGCGCCGTTGAAAACCAGGCTGTCCGCATCGATGTGCACCAAGGCTGCATCGGTCAAGGTCATGTTCGGGGCGTGGCCGTAGAGGCTTTGGAAGAAGACGCGGTCGCAGGCATTCTTCCCGATTTGTCCCCAAACCTCCATCAGGGTCGATACCCAGATGGTGCCAAAGCGGTAGATGTCGGAGCTGTTCGAAGGCGGATAAAGCTCTGGGTCTGAGGCGCTGCGGCCCGGCCAGAACTCATTGTGCCCATCCCAAGTGAAGACGTTTTTCCAGAAATTGTAACTGATGCCGCGCGAATAGGTGGTGGCCACATAGTCGCCGATGCCTTCGTCAAGTCCTTGACGCTCAAGGCCGGAGTTGCTGAAGGGAGACCCGCCATGGGACAAGGCATGGCCATACTCGTGGATGACCACGTCCGCATCTTCGGCATCGTCCACGCCACCTTCTCCAAATGCCAGGCGGTTGTCGGTCGATACGTAGTGGGAATTGTCGGTGCCGTTCAGGCCGTGGGGGTCGGCATAGACCTTGTTGTTTTGGAGGGTGAGGAATCCCAGGGTTTGGAGGTAGCGCTGGAATGTGTCGATGTGGTAATAGACCATCACGTCCTCGAAGCCGTCCTGCGAGCGTGTGAAGATGAAGTTGCCATCGGGGCTCGTGACCGGATCAAATGTCGGCGATTCCCTGTCTGCCAATTCGATATAGGGACCTTTCAGTTCGAAGGCCGTCCCATTCCAATTGATGTTTTTGAGGGTGACGGCAATGCGCTGGGCGTTCAGGTCGGCATTGTCGGCGTCACCATTGTCCACGTAGGTGCCGCTGTAGTTGTGGCCGGAGCTCGTGAGCGGGTCAGGGAAGAAGACCATGCCATTGCCCGTGGTGTCGGTCGTCGTGCCAAGCGGGCGGCAGTAGGCGGCGACATCGCGGCGGTCGAGGATGCTCAGGTCGCTGTCGGCAAGCCACACCTCCCATGTCTGCGTGTTGGCGGTGTAGGTGACGTGGTGCGTTGGGATCAGGTTGCCGTCGCGGAGCAGGTAGCGGCGCTCATTCGGAAACAGCTGGAAATCGGCATAGCCTTCGTTCAGCAACGCATTGAGCAGGGGCTTGACGGCGGCATCGGTGCGGGTGAACGGCGCAGGTGCGTTGGAAAATGCGCGAAGGTTGTCCAACAGGTTCATGAAGCGCATTTGCTGGGTGAGAGTCGCGCGGATTTCTGCCCCTTCGATGGGGATGCCGTTCAGCGTTTGCAGGAATGTGAAATGGTGCCCGCCGGGACTCGTGATATGGTGCGCCATCTGGAGGTCGCAACCGAGCTCGGTGACGTTGGGTCGCTGGCTCAGGATCGCCGCCTTGACGGCATCTGGGCTGGAATTGGGCGGGAGTTGCTGGGAAAACTTGCGGTAAACCCCGGTGCTTGGCTCAGGCTTGGCGGCGGGATTGGCCCCCATTTTCTGTCCAAAAACGAGCGTGCCTGAAGCAAGCAGGAGGGCAGTGAGCAGAATCGTCTTCATCTGATATCAATCTCCTGCCAAGATACCCATTTCCCGGAATACTTCCACCACTGCGGCATGGTCGCGGAGTCGCACTTCGAAGGTCTGTCGGCAATCGGCGCCGAATTCTTGATGGCTGGGCTTGAGCGCGAATTTTTGGAGGACGCGCCCGACTTCGGAAGTCTGCGGGTATGTAAAAACGATGCTCACAGGCTCCGTCAGCGTGCGCGAAATGCGCGGCGCTGCATCCAATGCCTCCCCGGCAGATGCGCCGTAGGCCTCGATTAGGCCGGGGATGCCAAGTTTGGTGCCCCCGAAATAGCGAACGACCACGACCAAGACATCACTCAAGTCCCGGCTGCGAATTTCGTTGAGGATCGGCGTTCCAGCGCTGTGGTTGGGTTCTCCAGCGTCGTTGGCGCGGTAGGGATTCCCTTCCGGGCCAAGCCGCCAAGCGTAGCAGTGATGACGGGCATCGTAGTAGGTTTCCTGCAAGGCATCGAGGTGGAACTGGATCTCTTCCTCGTCACGGACAGGGTAGGCAAAGGCCAGGAACTTGCTTCCTTTGTCGCGGAAATTGCCCTCGCCGGAAGCGGAGAGGGTAGTATAGGTGTCCTTGATTTCCTTGGAGTCCTTGGCCATGCTGCAAAGATGGGGGAATTTAGCCCAGCATCACGACCGCCGCCGTCGCGAGCAGCAGCCCAATCGCCTTCCATTTATTCAGCTTTTCCCGGAAAATGACAACCCCAACCAAGGCCATCACGAGCAGGATCGCGGTGTTGTTAATGGGGTAAAAGACAGTGGCATCGAAGAATTTCAGCGAGCCGACCAGGAATGCGATCGAATAGTAGTTCGGAATGCCGAGCACCAATCCACCGAGCAGGGTAGGGGCGCCAAGTTTCAAGTTGCCTTTCGCGAGGCGCATTACAAAAACGGGAAGGCTGGCGATTGCGGCGGCAGCGAACAGCACAATCACATACTCCTCGTCGCCAACCAGGCCATTGTAGTCCATTTTCAGGATTTTGAAGAGGATGTCGCTCGCTCCGCTGCCTAGGAACAGCACGATGGACAGCAAAATGAGCATTCCCGCCGAGGCGCGTTGATCGGCGGATTTGCCTTTTTCTCCGAAGTTGATGAGGAAAATCGCAACCAAGGCCAGCCCGACACCGACGAACCGCAGCCAGGGCATGGCATCGCCATAGTAGAGCCAAGCGAAGACCACGGGCATCACCAGCGACATCTTGGCGACGATGGTCATGTACCCCACGCCTACTGTCCGGCTCATCCACCCCATCAGCGTGAACAATCCGAAAAATGCAAACCCCTGCAAGCAGGCGAAAACGCCCATGACCGGGTGCGCGAAAACATGGCTGAACGCGGCGGGATGCTGTATCCACCCGACCAGGGCGGCACTCGCATAGTTCACCCCAACCAAAAGCGGCAGGTCAATGGGAAATCGCTGCACGAAACGCAAGCCCGTGAGCAGCAGGCAAGTGCTGATGACGCACAGTGACAGGGTCAGGATGCCTTCCATGGATCAGGCGCCGAGGCGCTGGCCGTACATCTTGTCGTAGTAGGCTTGGTAGCTGCCGCTTTTGACGTGGTCGATCCAGTCCTGATTCGCGAGGTACCAGTCGATGGTCAGG
>JAXLVK010000123.1:0-14473 GCA_046329055.1 Bacteroidia bacterium | reverse complement strand
GTAAGAGGTCGCCCGCCACGCGACTGAACGACACTGTGAACCAGTTGCCGGAGGGGGAATATGAGGATGTCATCGGTCTGCTGATGCCAGAGGGAAGGCTGCCAAAGTGGTTCGAACTGATCACCTTCCACAGGGGCAAACAACCCTATCCCACCGCAGGGGAGAAGGCACAGTTCGAGGGCTATGACCTCAATTCACTGCGCGTGATAGCCTTGCGGAAACTGGACTCGGCGATTGCAGAGTTGAGGTCAGGCTTGCCAGCGGATATGGAGGCGATCGCCAGCGACCTCGACACCACACCACGGGACACTCTCCTCCAAACCCTCAAGATGATACAGGTCACCAAAACCCAAGCCATACGGCGGTGCTATTTGGAGAGGCTCGTGAAGCTACTTGGATTGGAGTCAAGGATCATCCAGCTCGTTTATTCGGGGGAGGAGCGTGCCGCAGCCCTGCAAGTCTGTGAGGTGGAACTGAGGCAGGCCCAAGCCAACCTCGTTCTTGCCCCACAGATTACCCACTACCGTTCGGAGTACCTGGACAAAGTGATCGAAATGCAGGCAAAGGCAGGCATACTGGACAAGGGACTAATCAGAGGCTACCTTGAATCCGATTTTGCAAGACTCGATGTCTCTGCCTACCCGCCGTTGCTGATGAGCGAGAAGACAACTCTGGATGAGGGTTTCCACGCCTTGAACGGAAATGGGGAGGCTGCTTGTCAGTTGGCAGAGTCTGTCTGGAATCTGGATCAAGAATCCCCCTTCTTGAGTCCCATCCGGCGCGTCATGCTCATGGTACGACTCAATGAATACTATGTCGCCTTTGGAAACCGGGAAAAGGGACGAGAATTGATCGCTCAGTTTTCTGCGTTTGCCCCGGAGGCACCTCAAAACCGGATGACCTACCTGCTTCGGTTTTTGGTCGTCATGCTGGAATGGGCATCGGAAAACGCTGGTTCGGAGTTTCTCGAAACAGCTCAAGGCGTATTTGAGCGGAACGAGGAGTTTATTCTTGCCCTGCCTGTCAGCGGCAACCGATCATTGGTCTTGATCACGATGATGGTCGCCTATCTCGGAAAGTTGGAGGTGGCAAGGGCCAAACAACTTTTTGACCACCTGTATCGGGAAAAGGATCAAAAGCCCCCACTCCTGTATCGCATCTCCGGGTTGATCTGCCACCTGATGATCCTGTTTGAAGCCCGTGAAATTGCAGAACTCAAGCACCATGCAAAGAATCATCGTGAACTGATGCTGGAAAAAGGCGAGTTTTCAATTCCCGCTATCCACCTATTGGGATTTCTTCAAAAGAATGCCAGAAGGTATGCCACTCCAAAAGCCACACCCAAGGTCGTCCATGCCTACAGGACTGATCTTGAGAAAATTATTCAGCTTTTGGAAGGCTTTCAGGAATTGGAAGGCTTCAGGCGTGGTGACAGGGGAGCGATTCGGCTTTTTTATGAGCCATTTCTCCAGTGGTTGAGAGCAAAGCGTATTTAGATGTTATCCAAAATGACTTGGATGTTGCCCCCCCCATAGCTCACCCTGAACACCAACGACGGCGGTGCCACCGACACGTAGGTAACAGTAAGCTGCCCCTGCGCATACTTGGCGACCATCTGCCCGTAGTTCATGCTGAACATCTGCTGCCCCCACTCGCGGGCCTTGTAGATGGATGCGAGCGCGACGACATGAGGAACCTGTCCGCCGTTTTCCAGATAGGTCACCAGCGCATTGAACCCGCCGCCATTGCCCCAAGCCCAGCCGTTTCCGTTACCGTATGAGTTTCCATTGCCGTTTCCGTTCCCATTGCCGTTTCCATTTCCTTGGGCGTGGATTGCCGTGATGGAGATGAGGAGGAAGGAAAACAGTAAGAATATCTTTTTCATAAGCACAGTGCTTTTTGGTTGGAATTGAAGATGAAGACAGAGCCAAGATAGCCAATCGCAGGGGCATTTCCCAAACTGCAGCTGTTCATGGAAGCGATGCGAATTGGGTGCGAAAGCTGGATTCTTACGTTGGCAACTTGGAGAAAGATGTCGTGGAAATCCATACTTCATGTCAAAATCGGATTTCCACGTTGTTCTTATTGGAAATGTCCACTATGTACCAAACGCGATCAAATAGGGAGCCTTGAGTCGAGGGACAGTTGAAGAAAGTTGTTTCAATGGAGAAAAAGCGAACGTATGCAAAGGGGTAATCCTGTTGAATTCGAGGTGATCGAATGTAATTCTTCTCTGATTTGACACAAGATGTCCAAACAGCTCGTTACATTAGCAAAGGAGTTCACCAGACCGTGCCAGAGCCACAAGCCCGCACGGCTATCTCCTAGGCAGAGAATCAAATTCAATCACAGATATGGAAACACCCCGTTTTTCAATGATCGTATTGGCCGCTGCGGCGTTCCTGCTCGTGGGCACCCTACCTGCCCTTGCCCAAAACAATGGCATGTGGCGCACCAATGGCAATGCCAACACCACAGGACAATTTGTCGGCACCACCGACCAGTCCCCGCTCATCTTGAAAACCGCCAACGCAGAGCGTCTCCGCATCCAACCCAGCGGCGACATGAAGGTCACGGCCCTCAGCGGAAGCGGCCCCGCAGTCCTCGCCGTCAAGCCCGATGGTAGCCTCTACCGCCTCGACAATCCCGGCACCGACACCGCATTCTCCTGCGCCACCCGGTTCTACTCCGCCGATGGCAACTGGCTCACCCCCAATTGCCGCATCGGCAGCCTGAACTCCGCCCCAGTGCGCATCATCAGCAATGGTACGGAGCGTATTCGCGTCACCGAATCCGGCAACGTCGGCATTGGCACCACCACCCCGCAGACACCGCTACACATCCAGAGCAGCACCAATGCCGAACTCCGCATCCAGGGCACTACCGTCGCCGCCCAGCCCCAGCTCGGCCTCGCAGTCGGCAACGGCCAAGTCGTAGTCAAGCTCGCCAGCCTCAGCGCAGGCCTCAGCCAGAACCTAGATGCAGAGGCCCACATTTCCATCAATGACGGCAGCGGCCCGGCTACCATGCGCAAGGTCATCACCATGGACCGCAACCGCACGGAGATCAACACAAGGCTAGGAGTTGGAATGGCTGCACCCGCCAACGACTTCGCCGGGATCAACGGCAGTCTGATCCTGACAGAGGCCAACAACCCCGCCAGCTACATCCGCATTGGCCACAACGGCACCACAGCCTTCCTCGAACACCGCACAGGCACAGCCAACAGCAACGGCAGCGACCGACTCCTCATCAATGGCGGCGGAGGCCGCACCGACTTCGGAGGCCTCGTTGTAGCCAACGACCGCCTCGGCATCGGCACCACCAACTTCAATGACAACGCCACAGGCAAGGACTATCGCCTCAGCGTGGACGGCCGCATCCGCTGCACCGAGATCAAGATCTACTCTGGATGGGCGGACCACGTATTTTCGCCGGATTACAAGCTACTCCCTCTGAGTGAAGTGGAGTCCTACATCGCCACGCACGGTCACCTCCCCGGCCTGCCCAGTGCGACCACAGTCGCCCAAAATGGCATGGACGTTGGCGAGACACAGGCATTGCTTTTGGAGAAAATCGAGGAGCTTACGCTGCATCTCATTCGCTTGGAGCGCGAAAATGTCGAACTTAGGAACCGCATGGAGGCACAGAAGTGAAGAGCATCAGCGTATGGTTCCGGTTTTTGATTCTGATGGTTTGCACCTTCATGAAATCGGGATCTCTTGCCCAGCAGCCAGATTCTGGTAACGTTTCCATTCAGAAGTCATCGCCCATTTACAGCGAATCCCCCGTCAGGCGTGCAACTGCACTGAAAGTCGGCCTCCTGAAGGGACATCTATACTTCGGATACCTGAGTCTGTCGGTGGAGCGTGAGATCAAACGAAACTGGTCGGTGCAGGTGGACCTCGGTTGCCTGCCCTTCAACTACAGCGGAAGCCAATACGCATCCTTCTTCGCAGCGGGTCTCTTTGGAGAGGCGAGGTATTACTTCGCACTTCGAAAGCACCCATTAGCCGGATTCTACATCGGCCCCCACCTTGGGGGAAACTACAACCTATATTTTCGATACGCCAATAGCCCCATCAAGAACTCCAAAGGATGGTGGGGACAGGCTGGTGCATCAGTTGGATTTCAATATTCCTTCTGGAGCCACTGGCTAGCTGGTGTAGGCATCAAGGGCGGATACAGCGGCACCATCTATTCAAGGTACTTCTGGAAAACCGGAACACTTGCTGGTGATTATGCCGACCCTCAGCCCTTGTCATTTTACCTTTCGTTTTGTCTGGGATACAAATTCTAAATCTTATGCGTTCAAATTTGAATGGAATGGCATTGACCATTCTCATAATGTGTGCTTTTAGCAGCACTCGATCACAGTCCAATCTTCTGGATAACGGTGCATTTGAACCAGTATGGCTGTTGGATTACTACCCTCGATTCCAGGAGGGGCTCTTTGATCGCTGCCCAATGCCTTGGATGGATTTCAATCCTGGCGACAATGAGCGCTGGTATGTTGATACCGTTGCCCCACCCAACTCCAATCTGCCTGACCCCATGTACCAGCAAGGCTACTTTCGGGGCTGGCTGGACAACAACGGAGAGCCATGGGTATCAGGTGACTCATTCAACATTGCCACCATGCAGGCGGCGCATAGTGGTCACGGCTTTGTTGGCATAGATCTGGAATCAGACTGGTTTACAAGGGAGGGAATACAAACACAAACCAATAGTGATTGTCCCCTAAATACTGGGCTTTACGCAGTCGATCTTTGGTGGGCTAGGGCATATCAACGAAATGATGTTCGATTCTATCTTTCACTTTCCGATCAAGCAAGCAACAGGCGTCGCATTGTTGCTGACCATGGGATTACAGAAAACGATCACACTGCTGGTGAATGGAACCTCTACAGCACCGTTTTTACACTCGACCCAAACAATCCCGATGATATTGGAAACACTTGGTTCAGTATCACAGGAAAAACCTCTGTCAGTTCATTTTACCGAGAATACACATACTTCGACGACGTCCGCCTCTACCGTCCCTGCGACGACCTGCTCCGCTGCAACCGCACCCACGGCCAGATTTGCCCCACCATCGCCACCATGCTGCCGCCCGACGACCTCCTCGCAGTCCACGACATCGACAACGTTCTCGATGTCCACCTCGTCATCAGCAACACCCTGCAGCAGTCCCTCCTCGACACCACCTGGCACAACGCCAACGGCTTCACAGAGTTCCGCCTCGCCCGCACCAATCTCCCGGCCCAGATGGCCACAGGCAACTACCCCTACACCCTCACCCTGAGCAACGACTGTGGCGCCACCAAGCACGCAGGCACCATCCGTGTCGCAGACACCGCCCTCTACACCCTCACCCCACCCTGGACCGACAGCACCGCCAACTGGTCCCCGATGCCCATCCCCTGCTGCCTCGATAGCCTCAGCTTGCGCAACATCACCCTCCGTGGCAACGTCAGCTACATCGTCCGTGACCAGATCACCGTCCAGAGCGGCGTGAGCATTGCGCCGGGCAGCAACGTCATTCTGCAAGCTGGCAATGTCACAGAGATCGACAAAGTGCTGAATTCGACGGGAGCGAGAGTAGCCCGGAGATTCCTGAAGTTCCTTGTCCGCAGCGATGCGCTCAGGACCGGAATGTGGTGGCGGCTCTCTGCTACTATTGGTGCAACTGGATTCCTGTTAGTTCGACTTGGATTCGGTTGCCACGGTAGAATCCGTGCCAACGCTGCTATCCACAGGAAATTTGAAGCCCAGTGCCGCAACAGCTATCGAGAGGACGGGAGGACCACAGCTTTCCATTGCTCCCAATCCATCCCATGATGAAGTCGAGATCCTAGTTCGACTCCCGTCAGAGACTCGGATTACATTGTCTATCTACGATACCCAACAGCGGCTTGTCCGTTCCCTTGTGGTTGAAGAATTGCTCCCTCATGGTCGGCATTCGTTCAAGACACTGCTGACTGCAATTCCGTCGGGAGTCTATGTCGTTCAGCTAAGGACGGAGGATGCCGTCACCCAAACCCGCCTCGTCAAACTGTAGGGGGCCGTCGTCAGGAAGTTCTCCGCAGTTCATGATGGCCCGATGACAGTGCCGGAACGGGCGCCCATGTTGGAATTTTGCTATACCTCGCTTGGGGATTACCACCTGCATGCGCGCCAGCGACTACACCGCCGTTTTCCAGTCCTTAATTCAGCCAGGCGGGTCAGTTGGATTCAGGACGAGTGGTTGTTCCGGACTACCCAGTGACTGTTCCGAGCTACCTCATGGATCACTTTCAGTAGAATCCAGCAGGAATGCTTCCCCGATGTGGGCAAAAATCATCCGCCGCCAGAAGGCAAGGGGGATATTCGCACGCTTTTATTCTGGGATGCCCTCTCAGGGACTCACCAAAAAGCCTGACGGGGGCGATGGTCAATTGCAGGAGAGGCTTATCTTTGGGGCATGTACATCAAGAGCGTCCATTTGGAGAACATACGCTGCATCGAGCGGCTGGACTTGGCATTTGAGGAGGGGCATGAGGCGGGATGGCATGTTTTGATCGGGGAGAATGGCAGCGGGAAGACGACGGTGGCGCGAGCGATTGCATTGGGGTTGGTGCCGAGGAGCGAGCATAATATGTTAATAGATGGGCGGAATCTCATCCGCCAAAACGAAAGAACTGCTGCAATTGAAGTAAAACTGGTCGCAAGTGAAGGGCATGATCAGCTTAGGGGCAATGTTGTGTTTCAGGACGATAATGGAATGCCCTTTGCAGATGTAGTAGAAGTAGTCCAGTATCCAATCGGACGAGTTTCATTTGATCGAGATATTCGTAGACCAACTGCAATATCTGCACAGGACACCAAGGAGCCGATAGCTGATGATGACTTTGAATTGGTAGAACTCGTTGGATTTCAGGGCTGGCATTTCTCTGGATTTGGTCCAATTCGTCGATTTGGCCCAGGAAATTCTGCAAACGGAGGTCGAATCTCATTGACTGGCAGGGCTGATTCCGTGTCTAGTCTTTTCTGGGCTGATGCCTCCTTTTCAGAAGTCGAGCCATGGCTCGAAAGGCTACATACCCAAAGTCTCGAAAGGAAAAATAGGACCCTAAATCACATCCAGCACTTCCTCAATGACGGGAACCTTCTTCCAAATGGAATCCGGTTGGTGAAAGTCTCAAGCGATGGCATATTCTTCGAGGACAGTACAAAGACGCGCGTAAGCCTCCACGACCTCAGCGACGGTTACCGCTCCGTCCTCTCCCTCACCTTCGAACCATTCGGCAACCTTCGCAGATACGGCGAAGAAAAGGTCTTCGCCAACGTGAAGAAGGGGCGAAATGAACATCCCTGTCCCAGGCGTGGTCATCATCGACGAGGTGGACGCACACCTGCACCCAACTTGGCAGACGCAAATCGGACAATGGTTCACGAAATACTTTCCAAAACTGCAATTCATTGTGACCACTCATAGCCCCCTGATCTGCAGGGCTTGTGGCGAGCATGGGAAAATCTTCCGTCTTGCTGCACCAGGCTCCGAGCGGCGCGGAGAGATCACCTCTATTGCAAACCGCGACCGCTTGGTCTATGGCGACATACTCGCTGAAGTATGAAACCGACGCATTCGGGGACAAGGTCGAATGGGGACAAGAGGGCCGCGACCTGCAAAAGGAATACCGCGACCTTGCCTACAAACGCAGGTTTGGGGTGGAAACTCACCGAGGAAGAAACAAAGCAATACGAACGCCTGAAAGCCATTTTCAAAAGCCATGTTGAAGCTGATTGAAAGGGGACTTCCGCAACATGCCGCCGATTTCCTAAAGGAATTGCAGCAGGAGATCGACAGCCTTCCCGAAAAGGAGCGGGTTGCCAAGGCGAAAGTACTTTGGGACAACCGTACCAGCAATGAGTATTCGAGGTGATCCATCGTTTATTGAAGGACATGTGCGTGGGCAAGGCGAAATGCAATTACCGCGAGCACAACGAGGCGGCGGACATCGAGCATATTGCGCCCAAAAGTCTGTTTCTGAACTGGCATTTGTCTGGACGAACTACATCCTGGCCTGCAAGGAGTGCAATACACAAGCTGGACAAGATGTATGTGTTCTCACCCGCAATTCTTACCACGACTGACCGGCACAAGCTGCTCCTCATGACGGCAGTCGTTCTAAATCCAAAGACCTCGCCTACATCCACCCACGCTTCGACGATCCCATGGACATGATGCAGCTCAATATCTGGGAGGACCGGGATTTCGGGGATTTTCTCTTCTATCCCAGGCACCCGCAAAATACCCGCGAGCATGCCAAGGTTGTCAACACACTGGAAATTTTGGCGATGGACGAGGAAAGATCATTGGATTATGACCGCCAACATGCATTCAACGCCTTCGTAAATCAAGCTCCCGTCGCAGTATGCGGCTGTGACTGCGCGACATCATTCGAAGAGTTGTCAGATGCAACAAGAGGGATTCTCCAATCGATCAACGGCAATCCATCGACAAGGAAAAAGCAAAGCTATTTTGGATACATTGCCAAAAGCATCCAAGACTCCTACCACCCTACAGTCTGGCAAGAAATGATCCGTCAGCGCGCCGCATTGCCTCAGCCGATTCAGCAAGATTTTGAAACCGCCAAGGAGCTTTGGCGCGCGCTATTGACCCATTCAATATCATTCAATTAGGCTGATCCCATTGCCTCTGACCACAGAGCCAGCTTTCTCAAGACTCTGGCGCATAAGCTTTCGTGCGTCAAAATGAGCATTCTCGAAGGACTACGCCGGAGGCTTGAGCAGGGTCGGCATTCGGCGGGACGCCGATGCCTATTCAATTAACGTCCTTGATTCCTCTATTTCAAGGCTACTCCGACATCCCTTCATTCAGTGGGTGGATTGGCAGCTTCTCCAATGCCTTGAAGGCTTGCTCCGCCAATTCGGGCCTTACGAAGAGGAAACGCCGCTTACCTTTGGGGGCGTAGGGGAAGGGAATGAACCGCTCGGCGACGCCGATGTCGGCGAGGACTTGGTGCAGCAGGTACCGCGCGGTCTCCAATTGAGATTCGAAATCGTAGTTGGGCGCCCGGCGTAATATCCCCGGCCTCGGAAGACGACACCTACCCGCCCGGCTCTGCCCTCGGTGTACCTGCGCAAGCCGCCCACACATACCATCCCGTCCAGGTGATGTCCGGCCCCCAATCGGAAGTACAAGCTCATGAAGTGATAAAACCGATCCAAATCCGCAGGCATTTCCAACCCATCATCGATCCAGGTCTGCAGTTGGTAACATTCAGCAGTGCCTCATCAAAATCAGGCCATTCCCTTTCCCGAGTTGCCACCTGAATGCTGTCCAAAAGCGCCAAGGGAAGGAATCCCCGATGAGTCCCGCAGCCTGCAATGCCAATGCCTGCTGCATCAAGGGATGGTCGGCACTGATGGGATCATAGACCAGGTGATAGTACTCCCTGTCCGTCTCACGCTGTCTGCTATCCTTGAGTTGGGCTAGGAATGCATCCGCGAGTTGCCTGCCTCCGAGCTGCCAGACGACGCTGAGCCACTGGCGACGCAGGGCTGTACCGCCCTCATAGCCCAGGACCAATACCAACGCCGCAAAAGGAGAATCCGCCCATGCATAGGGGATGGCTTCCGGACTATGCGGCGCATAAATGAGGTCCGCGAGGTAGTCGAGCACCACCTGCTTCGCAGCCGGCCCCTTGATCTTCGCGACGCCGAGCACTGCCTGAGCACGCACTTGCGAGTCTTGGAGGGATTGTTCGAGCAGAGGCATGTATCCCGGAAGCGGATCACCGTCCACCAGCAGGGAGATCTGCAGGTAATCGGGAGCGCCCAATCCAGGGTGCTGCATGTAATGGCATTCACCAACACCTGCTCAATCCGTCGTTTCAGGGTGCTGTCCGCCCGCGAATGCATTATCCAAAAGCGTCTCAGTGGAATCCCAATGTTCTCTTTTGCATCCGGCTCCATGGCCACCCGACGCAACTCCTTTGCCTGCAGATCGATGGCAGCAAGGTTGGGAGTCGCGTATGACAGATCCTCAAGGGCATCCTCATACAGCGTGCCCACCTTTTTCAATGTCTCAATGTATTGAAGGATGGAATCCGCAGCATGGTCCGGGTCGAGGTGCCCAAGATTCATGGTCGCATACCTCGCCCGTTCAGGCACATGCAGGGCTGCATACATGACCTGCAAGAGTTCAGCATCCCATGGCCCATCAGGAGGGTTGCGCAGCAGGATTAGGTCAGCGTTCGTCTCCCGAAACTGGTCAATCGACTCCGACCGCAGATCCTGCCGCATCAGCGCCTGTTGCCTCGCCCAACTGCCCCGATAGCGGCGGAAGAGGTATTCATCCCCAAGGTACACCTGCATCGCCTCCAAGTCCCGTGGGTCATCGATCCGCACCAACCAATGCCCGGCCTTGATCGAATCCGGATGGATCTTGCTGATCTGCGCATTCAGCCGTGCATTGAAGACATCCTCCGGGATCACATGGATCAGCACAGAATCCGCAGAGCGTGACATGGTGCCAAGGCGTGACAGAGAATCCCCCGATCCACAACCCACTGCCAGGCAGCCGATCAAAGTAAGCAAGAGCAGAAAATGAATCCTATGAGACATTTCGTTAAGGTTTAGGCAAATATAGCGATTCTCTGTCACGACTCATGTCCTGCACTATCCCCCAGCCACATTCCCCCCAAAATCCCGATATTCACTCCATGCGCCATCAGATGGACTCCTTGTTTTGACTGTCCTGCTCCTCGCCTCCTGCCGCAAGGAGCGCTTTACCGATTGCCCGTCGGATGTGGACTTGCTTGAATCCTATACCATCGATGGCAAGGAGGTCGCGATCTATGCGGATGGCAGGGCCTACTTGGTCAAGCGAGACGAATGCCGGCTCGAGGAGCAGTATTTCGAGCCAGATTTCCTCGCGACCCATTACCGCATTGACAGCAACGGCCTCATCCGCACCGACGATGGCCTGACCCGAACGGATATTTCGACGACTTCGAGGGCTACACCGACCTCCGGGACGGCTTGCGACGAGCGTGCAGGACACAGGCAAGTATTGGTCACCTTTACAGCTCAGAGCCCCGACAATCCTGAAATCGAGGACTATGGCACCAGGCCAATGCTTCCGCGGCTTCTACACCTGCGATTTCACCGACAACAGGATGGAGCTCATCCCCGAACCCGGCAAATCCGGCAACCATGTGCTGCGGTTCACCGCCGTGGAACCCAAGCGCAATATGGTCACCTCCAAGATGACTCCCCCCTGCCCTACTTCGTGAAGGGGATGGACCTGTGGTTCCAAGCCGATTACAAGATTGAGGGCGCATACCCCTACAGCCTTGTGGACTTCGAAAACCCCTTCTTCGAAAGCAGCCCCGGCCCCCGGCTCGTCATCGATGGAGACGGCGCATTGGCGATGGAAAACAAGTTTGGGGAGAAGCTCAAATTCCACCAAGCCAATCCCCGGCCCCTCTCCCTCAACAACTGGGTGACCATCAAGGTGCACCTCTACCTCAGCAATACCGATGACGGCCGCTTCGAGGTCTGGCAGGGCGGCCTGCAAGTGCTCGACGTGCAGGGCCGCAACCTCCCCACCTACCACTCCGTGCAAAGTTCATTGGAGGTCGGCATCTCCGCCACGGACGTGGGCACTACCCTGCTGCTGGACAATGTGCGGATATCGGATGTAGCGTTTTGAGATCGCACTCAAAACGTCAGCGCGGAGAAATCGCAATTCCTTGTACAGGCAACCTCAGCCGCTCACTCCCCCCGATCCAAATCCAGCGCCTTGATCACCTCGCGCGCCCTCGCTGGAGTCGCAAACACATATCCCGCTGTCTGATCCCCTGTGTTCCAGCTCACGAACCGCTCCTCCATGCCGGCATCCTCCAGCACCTTGGTCAGCACTGACTCCACCGCACCCAGGTCGTACCAGTCGCCATAATACTCCGGCGCAAAATGGTAGCCTTTGCCCCGGAAAATGACCCAAACCTCCTCCTCCGGATTGTCCTCGTCCTCATCGCTCCATTTCATATAGCATTCCAATCCCGCCAACTTGCCTTGGGCCGCCGGGACGAATGTATTCAGCAGCAAGTCATCATAAGGATTGGGGAACATGCCCGTCTCCGCATCGAACCAAGCAATATTGCCCACGTGGTCCATGAATTGCTCGTCCCAGGACCAGATTCCGTACCCACGGTTTCCCTGACGGATGTCCTCCATTTCCTTCATCGTCACCGGGCGGGTGAGCATTCCCGATGCCGCCAACTTGTCCGCCTGCACTTGCAGGGGATGGTCCTTCCCGATGGGTTCGTACATGAGGTGGTAAGCCTCTTGGAAAGCAGCTTTGGACTTGGCATCAGGGATGGCATTCATGAAATCCTTGGCACAGGCAGCGCCCCCCGTTTGCCAGGCGATGTCGAGGAGCTTTCGCTGATTGTATTCATCGGAGATGTTCTTGTAAGCAGTGAGCAATGCCTTCACCGCCGCCTTGGTGTCCCCCTTCCAGGCAAATGGTATCGCCTTCATCGCCAAGGAAGCCTCCCCGGGAGAATCCAGGGACATTTCCACCGTCGCGCGGGCATTCTTGCCTTTGAGGATCGCGATTCCCATGAGGCAATCCTCCTTGTAGTCCTTGTTTTTCAGGCGGTCCATGAAAAACTGCAATTGGTCGGGGCAGGGATGCTCCGCAAATGCATTCAAGATTCTATCCTCCCAAAACCTGTCCTCCTTGGGGTCGTTCGCGACAGGCAAGAGGTAGCCGCTGATGCTTTTCCGGAGTTCGAGATCGGCATGTTCGTACTGGTCAATGAGGGCAAACACCAGGCTGCGGCTCAGCTTGTCCGGGTTGCCCTTTTTGCGGCTGTCTTGGAGCATGGACCCGAGCAACTGCACGGTGGACGTCCGCGGATTGGTCTGCCCGAGGCTGGAAATGGCCTCCTCACGGTCATTGGCGGAAAGGTTGCCCCCCTTGAGCATCCCTTCGAGCTTGGCGGCGGCGTTTTGAGGATCAGCAGTGCGGAGGGCTGCAATGGCGGCGCCACGAGTCGCAGGCTTTTCGCTCAGTTCGTACACGAGCTTGCGCACCTCGGCATCCACACTGATCCGGACAGTGTCCCAGAAGGGGTCGAGCTCCTCCAATCCGCTCCGCTGCACTTCCGGGTTGCTGTTGCGCAAGCGCTCCTTGAGCTGCGCGAGGGCCACGGGATCGCCCGCGACCAGTCCCCGTTCCAAGGAGACGGTACCCAGGTTCGGATATTCCTTGCGGATGCGGCCGAGTTCCCCCGCATCCTCGATCACGTCGATGGCCGTGGAGGATTTGCCATGGCTGAGGTCGCTGAGCCTGCCCTCCTCTGCGATCAGTTCGCGGAGTTGCTCGTCTGTGAGTTCGCCCTCCACGATGCGGTCCACCTTGGGCTTGGAGTCCTTGCCGTCCTGCGGTTTGCAGGCGGAACCAAGAAGGCAGAGCAACATGCCCGTGAGGAGTAGGGATGCAATTCGCTGGATTTTCATGGGTTGCACAGGTTGGGACTGCAAATTAAGATTCGGATGAGAATTCTTCCCACATTTGCCTACCAATTTGATCCTGAATTCATGAACAAGGGAAAGATCCTGATCCTGCTTTACCTCATCGCGGTGCTGATGGGGTTGGTCGCCTGTGAAAGCAAAACCTCCACGACCGATGGGGGCACCCAAGACTCCACGGCCTCTGGCGCAACTGCCGAAACCGCAGCCTCCGCCCCGGAAACCCGCGTCCTGGACTTCCTCAAGTGGTACAAGCAAAACGAGCAGGCATTTGACAAGATCCAGAAGGTGAAGCAGGTGGAGGGCGAACCCTACGAAATCCTCACCGCAGGCACCGAGGAATACCTGACCAAGCTGAAGTCCAGCGGCTTCATTTCCGACGTCTATCTGGATGCCGAGCGGGCCGAGTTCAAGCGACTCGCCGCCGACTATGCCGCCAATCCGCAGACGGACGGCCCGCCCACAGGCTTTGACTACGACCGGGTGCTGCTGGCCCAGGATTGGAACGACCTCGATCAGACCAAGGTCAGCCACGCCAAGGAATCCGGCGACAAGGCCGAGGTCACAGCCGACATCGGGATGCCCCTGCGCTTTTCCCTCACCAAGGTCGGCGGCAACTGGATGATCGACCACATCGACAATCCCGGCGAAGGCGAGTGAGCCGAGGCTAGCGCCGCGATTGGGCCTCACACTGTTCATATTCGCAGAGCGATCCACCCCCGAGGGTTGGCGGCTCTTGCATGGACTCATGCCCAATCCCGAATGGGATGCCACGACCTGGGACCTGTCCCGCTACATCCCCAAGGAGCACTTTACCAGCACCAACAAGGCGCTCCGGGCCATATTGGGCTACTCCGGGAAGCGGTTTTGCAGCACCACCGATTTCGAATCCGTCCCCATTCAGCCCGGGATTCCGCAATACGCC
>JAXLVK010000122.1:0-14767 GCA_046329055.1 Bacteroidia bacterium | reverse complement strand
AAGGTGGTCGTGGATGAACTGGCGTCGGTTTCGGTCAAGGCAGCCGACGTGGAGGCGATGTTGGGCATCTCGCACCTCGAGAATGATAGCTATCAGCGGATCTTGAGCCCTGGGGTTGCGATTGGCTTGGCGTGGACGCCGGTCGGAGGGGACATCCTCTTCATCGAGACGAGCCTCAGCCGCGGCAACGGGCAACTCACCACGACCGGACAACTCGGCGACGTGATGCGGGAATCCGCTGTATTGGCACACAAATACCTCAAGACACACCACAAGCGCCTGGGCATCGACTACGAGGTGTTCAACCACTGGGACTTGCACCTGCACTTCCCGGCGGGCGCGGTGCCCAAGGACGGGCCTAGTGCAGGCATCGCGATCCTGTCCGCGATGGCGAGTGCCTACTCGCAGCGCAAAGTTGCCGAGCGCCTCGCCATGACAGGCGAGATCACGCTCCGTGGCAAGGTGCTTCCCGTCGGTGGGATCAAGGAAAAGGTCCTGGCAGCACGTCGTGCTGGCATCAAGACGGTGATCCTTTGCAAGGACAACAAGAAGGACATCTCCGAAATCAACGCGGAATACCTGCAAGACCTGAGCGTGATCTATGTCGAGCGCATGGAGGAGGTGCTGGAGCATGCCCTCGCGAAGACCAAGGTCACGGATGCAATGGATTTGATGGAGCCCGTGCGTGAGGCGCGTGCGCGGAGGGAAAAGGAAGCTCAGCAACCCCGGCAAGACGGCTGGATGGCGAGAGGATAGAGGGCAGTTGATAGGTGATAGTTGACAGTTGACAGTTGAGAGCGCTGCCTTGAGGGGGCACTTAGCTGTTGGGCTGTGCTGTCGGGCTGTGCTGTGTGCTGTCGGGCTGAGCTTGTCGAAGCCATGTCGAGGCTGGTTCGGAGAGCTGGATGGGGATTGCCTTTTGGGGTGGGTATTCGTATATTCGAGTATGGGTAAGCTCATCGAGGAAATCAAGAAGTTGAACGATGCCGAAAAGGTCGAATTGGCGATTGCGCTGCTTGGTTCCAGCGAGTATGCTGGTGTTCGCGATTCCATTCATGACGAGGACATTTTGATGCTTTTGGATCAAAGGGAGGCCGATTATCTCAGGAACAAAGATTCGGCATTGAGCATAAGCGCATCATTCGAGGAAATTCGATCCCATAGGAGATGAGGGAGGTTCGACTTCTGCTCGGGGCCAGGGCAGACTTGATGGACATCAACTTTTATTACGGACAATTCCATGAAGGCTTGGCGGAAGCGTTTCTTTCCACTGCGGAGGCTTCATTGCACAAGATCGAGAAATACCCACTGAGCCGTGGTGTTTGGAAAAAGGACTTCCGAAGGATGCGAATCGGAAGATTCCCCTATCTGGTCTATTACAAGGTTTTCGATACAGAGATTCTTGTCTATGCAGTGATTCACGAGAAGCGTGGACCCACTGCGATTCAAAAGCAACTCAATCGAAACTAACTCACTTCACAATCACCAGCGGCTGGTAGTCGCGGCTGTTTTCTGTGATCAATGCGACGGCATACTGCCCGGCGGGCAGGTGGCACATCCAATTCAGGTTGTTGGTGCCGGCATTCATCCAGCCTTCGTGGGCCTTGACGAGGAGGTGTCCGTGGTGGTCCCAGACTTCGATGCGGACATTGCCGGATTGGGGTAGTTCGGTGCGGAAGGTCACGCGGCCGTCGGTCGGGGTGGGGAGCACCTGCAACTTGGCTTGGGGCTTGGCGACGATGGGGTTGTTGCTGACGGGGACTTGGATGTCGAAGTAGCCGCTGCTCGCCACCCTGCTGTGCTCCAACTGCGCGAGGCGCGCCAGGGTGGTGATGATCGCCCGGACATTCATGACATAGAAGTTCAGGTTGATCTTGTTCACCGAGTCGGTGGGCGTGTGGTAGTTCGGGTTGCGGAAGTCGGCCCCGTCGCTGAAGAACATCGCGGGGATGCTCACGTCCCAGAAGGGGGCATGGTCGCTGCGGCGCAGGTCCACGGTCAACAATCCCGTTCCGGGTGTCACCAGGGATACGACCTTCAGGTTCGGAACATGGGCAGCGGCCGTGCTGGTGAACACGGTGTCCATCCATGAGCTCGCGGTGTTGGTGACAGCCGTGAGGAAATTGCCACGGAAGGAATCGGCCTGAACGGCATTGTAAGCGGCGGGGAAGAGGATGTTGAACCCGGTCGGCATTTGCTGCGAATTCACATCATTGCTGTAGTAACCCACGCAGTCCATGTTCAGCAGGCCCTTTTCGTCCTCCCAAGCCGGGCGGGCCGAGGTGATGTATTGGTAGCTGCCGATGAGTCCGGCCTCCTCCAGGTCGAAGTAGAAAAACCGCAGGCTCTCCTTGGTCTGGTAATTGGAGAGGACGCGGATGGCTTCGGAGACGCAAGCGACCGCAGTGGCATTGTCGTCGCCGCCGGGGGCATTGTTCACGGTGTCAAAGTGGCCGGAGATCATCCAAGTCGCGCTGTCCCGGCGGGTGCCGGAGCGGCGGCCGATCACATTCTCGCAGGTGTATTGGCCAAATGCCGACCCTTGGCGATAGGGGTGGAGGCCATGGTTGTCCATGAACAGCTCCAAGCTGTCCTTGGTGTCCTCCAGCTTTTGGAGGGCCGATGTCCGGTGCTTCACCCCTTCGAGCGCGAGCAGGTCATGGTGCAGGCGCGCGCTGTCCACCCCGTCCGCGATTTCTTGGAGGTCGATCGTTTGGCGGTCGTCGGCGATCACACGGAGCTGATAACCAACGAGGCCCGAGCCATAAGGGATCAATGTGCTCGGTTGATAATGCCAGGTCAGGGATTTGCCCGTGCCTGCCGTGATGGGAAAGCCATGGTCCCCGCTGAGTGAATCGATGGCCACGCGCCAGGTCCGTCCGCTGTCCGCCGAGACTTGGATCCACACCTCCATGGGGTCGCCGTCCACATCCGCGAGGTCGAAGTTCGCGGTCACCTGATGGTTGGCCGTGTCGGCGGAAATGGAGAGGTTGGTGATCGAGGGGATGGAGTTTTGGGCAAGCAAGGAACCGCCGAGGCAAATCGCCCCGCTGGTCAAGAGATAGCGCAGCATTCGATTCATGCCTCAAGGTAACTGTTTGCGCAGAATCGCGCAAATGCGGTGCAGACAACGCAGGCGTGTGGACGGTTCGGGCATTCATTCTCGCAGTCCGGCGGGGCACTACGGGACGGCAATTTGCAGCTCACAATATTCGTCCCGTCAACTTGGACATTTGTATGAAAAAGAACCTTGTATTCCTTGCTCTTCTCTTCCCTTTGCTCTGTTTTTCACAATCCACATGGCTTTTGGACCTGCCCGGAACCGATTTTGGGGACAAATGCGCGCCGACTTATGATGGTGGCGCCGTCATGATCACCCAATTCGTGAACCACGTCCTGAAGGTGGATGCCAATGGCAGCGTTGCCTGGAACGCTGAAATCGATACCACGGGCCTGCAATACCTGCGCGGCCTGACAGAGACCTCCGACCATGGGATCGTGGCTTATGGTGCTGGCAATGGCTGGGCCTATTCTGTGGTGTTCAAATTCGATGAAAATGGCAACGTGCTCTGGCAAAAGCGCTATGACCCGCCGAGCCAAAACCTCACCATTGCCTGGATTTGCCCGACTGAGGGCGATGGCGGATTCATCTTTGGCGGGGGAGAATGCGCCATGGCCACCTACGTGGTCCGCTGTGACATGAACGGCGACATCGTCTGGCAAAAGCAGTACTATGGTCTGCAAGGCGGCGCCGCGACCGGATTCTATTCCTCCATGCAGAAGGCATCGCCGAGCAGTTTCATGGGCACCTTCAGCACCCTCACGAATGGCGACATCGATTGGGGATTTGTGAAGCTCGACGGCAGCAGCAACCCGGTCTGGGCCAAGCTCATCGACGAGGGCGCAGAGCGTGACGAGGTGGTGGGCTCGACCGCAACCCAAGCCGGAGGCATCGCAGTCCTCGGCACGACCACGAACTACCAAGCCCCCAACAACGAGAACAAGATGACCCTGACCGTGATCGACAGCAACGGTACCATCCTCGCTTACAGGGTGTATGATTACACCGAGCAGCTGCAGCCCTCCGCGATCATCCAGACATCCGATGGCGGCTATGCGATCACGGGATCGACCTATTCCTTGGAGACATTGGTCATCAAGACAGATGCGACGGGCAATATCCAGTGGCAAAAGGTCGGCAACGGCAGCGTCACACAGTCCGGCACTGGGTTGGCGCCCGCCGCGAATGGCATGTTTTACCTCGCGGGGCATGCCTTCACCGAAAAGGCCTTCATCGCACTCATGTCCGAGCAATCCGGGCAGGGTTTGTGCGCCGAGGGCAGCATTCAGCTATCACCTGCCGCCCATTTCCCGACCGTCACGCCCTTGATCGCGTCCCCGATCGCCGGCACCGCCACAGCAAGCTCGATCAACTACAGCACCCAAAACATCACGACCCCCGGCCAAATCGTCTGCACCTCCGTCGCCGTCGATCCCTCTGCCGCCCCAAATGCCCTTCAGTGCAGCCCAAATCCATTTTCGGATCGCCTGAATGTGCGCATCACCAGCGATGTGACCGAGGGCGGCGTCCTCCGGCTACTTGATCTCGGCGGGAGAGTGGTAGCGGAGCGGGCATTGCAAGTCGGTGAATCAGAGGTGAATTGGAAGATCGCCAAGATCGCAGCGGGTATGTACATGCTGGAATTGCAGTATGCCGGAGGCCGTCAGTCGATTCGGTTGATGAGTGCTGGAGGAAATTGACCGCCGATCCGCTTCAAAAATCGCTTGGGCATCATTGATTTCTTGTTAATTTTGCCCCGGAGGTTTGGCAGAGCGGTCGAATGCGGCGGTCTTGAAAACCGTTGTGGGGCAACTCACCGGGGGTTCGAATCCCTCAGCCTCCGCGAAATCAGGCGACCTCGGTCGCCTTTTTTCTTGCCCATGGAAGAGCGAAAAATAGAAGAAACGTTCACCCCGGATGCCGGGAAGCAGATGCTTGCGCACCTGTTGGTCGTGGTCGCAGCCCTCGTGGCAGTCGTGCAGATTGTCATCTTCTTTGCCCAGCGATGGCAATCGATCAGTGAATCCGACTTCTTTGGGCACTATTACGAGCGAATTTTCCTGAATCCGCTGATCATTTGGTGTCCGCTGTGGATCCTCATCCTGTTCGGGATATGGCTCTGGAACGGTCGGCGGTTCCGCATCCGGTTTCACCTGCCCACGCTGATCATTTCCTTGTTGGTCGCTTCTGCCTTCACAGCATGGGGTTTGGCCCTGGATCCGCCGATCAGCAAGGGCATGAAATCCAATGAAATAGACCTCAATGGCTACCCCGGACGCTTCCCCAGTCAGCCTGCAAATCCGCTTGATTTCTTACGAGGCCAGTAAGCCCCTTGATTCGCCCTTGTTGTCCAAATGACACCTAGGAATAGGATCAGTGGATTCATGTATGGTTTGTGGGCGTTTGTAATGAATGTTTGATGATTTGTTGATAATATTTGCTGATGGATGTCGAAGTGTCAAATGCTGTCGATACATGAATTCCCTCGCATTGCCAAAAACTTCTATCTTTTGGCTTGCGGTTTCTGTCACATCCGGCAATATTTCTTACATCAATTCGGTTTCTGGTATCGAGTCAACAATCTGGAGTCGCCCGGTAGTGTGCCGGGCGACGACACTTGCTGTTTCATTTTCGCGTATTTGTGTTGATGTTTGCAAATAAATGGCTTTCGGGGGTCGAGGTTGATATGTAATGATTGTTTTTCGCTTCGATTTTTTTGCGGGTCATTGGATTCGGTGAATTGTATATGTTCCATGTCTTCTCTAATGTTGTGCCGATGGATAATGATAGACTCATGATAGCGAACGAATTGCAATTGCCCTTGAAAAATAGCCGGATCGAAGGCCTCATAGTCAGCAATCGTGCAATAGTGTTGGCTCAAATAATGAAATTAGTTTGCCCTTGGATGCAATTGAAATTAGCAGTCTTGAGGAAGCCGCGCAATGATCCTGAACCGATACTTGGGTTTTAGCTGACCGAAATATCCGGCTTAAGTCATACCCAGAATTGAGGAGCAACAAGGTGATGAAGTGTTGGACAACATTGCCTTATTCATAGGGAATAAGTATGACCGGATTAGAAAAGTGTATAATTCAATCAAAGTAAGTTGAATTCAGGTTCTTGGATAAAGCTTGACCTCAAGAGCACCACACAAGAAGAGGTTGGTTATTCTTGCCAACTCTGCGATTCTCTGCATAAGATCGCCTTCCTGTCGGATTATAAGTACCTGAGTCCATAGTTCTTGCTAAGTGCAAGGCCAAATAGAATTCCACAGGCAATTAATTTTTTTACTGGTCAATGGCTAGAGAGGTTCATTAGGGCGGTAATTAAGAGGGCGGTCCAGAATTTAGATGGTGCGGTAAAATTTTCTCTCATGAGTAACCTCAAAATTACTCTCCCAAATGGCGACGATTTCGAACTGGACCTGTTAGTATCCATTGGAAACGAAGTGTTTTTGGTTTGAGGCGAAGACTGAAGTATCAAGCTTATGTTGATAAGTATTCGAAAATGGCAAAAGATACTAAGATTGGATGCAAGGCATTCGGTAATGGTCTTGACGGAAGTCAACGAATCCAATTGCGCGGCATTGAGTAAGGTATTTGGAATGGAGGTGGTCAATATTGAAAATTTCCCCAGTAACTTTCGCAATTCCGGTCGGACCTAATAAGCGGCGGAGGGGGCATCAAATGAGGTCTTGATCGATTTCTTTCTTGCACTTTACAAGGATACGATATAAACGATGGAGCAATGAAAATTAGAATTGTGCTAAAAATTCTTGTGCTGGCCCTCTCCATCTGCTCCTGCTCCAAGAGCGATAAGCCCCAAATTGCCGTGCCTCATAACACCGAAATCCAAAACCAAGGCGTCCGCATCGACTACACCGACTCCAAGGTCGGGGACACGGTGCTGCTGTTCCTCCACGGATGGGGCATCGATCAAACTTATTGGGCGGATCAGGTGGCGCATTTCGCTCCCCGGTACAGGGTGGTCACGGTGGACTTGCCTGGCTTTGGGAAGTCGGGGAAGAACCGGAATTCCTGGACGGTGGAGGATTATGCGCGGGATGTTGCCGCTGTATTGTCGGGGCTGGACTTGAAGGATGTCGTGCTCGTGGGGCATTCGATGAGCGGGGCGATTGTGGTGGAAACTGCGCTGATGCATCCGTCGCGGGTGCTTGGAGTGGTGGGCATCGACAATTTGAAGGACATTGATTTTGAGCTGACGCCTGAGATCGAAAGCGAATGGGCCGCATATTATGACACGATGCGCGTGCATTTCCGGGAGACTGTTTCGGAGGGCATTCAGCAACTGTTTTCTGACTCCACGGACACGCTTGTGCGGAACCGGGTGACGGCTGACATCCTGAGCTCCGATTCGACGATTGCCGTGGACTGTCTCGAAAATCTGGACAAATATCCCTTCGCTGAGAAGCTGAAATCGCTCAAAAAGCCGCTCTACCTCATCAATAGCAGCTACATGCCCACGGATACATTGGCATTTCCGAAGAGCAATGTCGAGTGCCACCACTTGGACATGGGACCGACCGGGCATTACCCGATGATCGAAGCCCCCGAAAAGTTCAACGAGCTCTTGCAACAGGCCATGGATGGGATGGGTAGGAAATGATTCATCGGATCGTCATTGGGATGGGTTTTGGGTTACAAAACGGATTGCGTAGCGTAGAGAATTCAATTTGTAAGTTTCACTCGGAATCACTCCCATGAAAACCGATCAGTCCATACAAAGCATCGCATTGGCCTCTGTCCGTCGTCACTCGATGGACATGGAGACATGGACGCGCACTGCAATTTCTCAAGCCTTGTTGATGCCGTCAACAGACACTTCCATCGGTGAACTTCCTGTCGTGCAGCTCATTTTGGATGAGTTCAATTGGACGCAGGTGACGACAAGGAGGGTCGTGGGGGCGATCGATGGGGAGATTCGCGAAGTGGAGTTCCGGGAATTAGAGAATTGCAGGTGGGGCTTTTTCAAGGATCCCAATTCCGACCGGACTCGGATGCAGCTGAAAGGCAGGCTTGGTACGCAACTGGAATTTTGGATTGAGACTGGCAAGCCGTCAATGGCAATGATTTATGCAGTCATGCCGATTCTAAAGATGTATCGGGGTAAGAGTTAGCGGAGGTGCTTCCGTCGCAAGATGGATACCCTGTCATCGGCAACATTCTGCGCAGCTTGCGGCTCGGGGATGTTCGCGGAGGCAGAGAAGCCCCCGAAAGGTTCAATGCGCTCTTGCAACAGGCCATGGATGGGATGGGTAGCAAGGTGGGAAATGAACCGATTGGAATGCATTTAGCTCGGATGTCGCTCGATTTGGATTGATTTTTGAGGATTGATTCGAATGAATCTGTCTGAAATCGCCATTCTAACCAAGTAATTTTTCAAAATTGCCTGGAATGCCCAGAGTGGATTCTGTTTTTTGTCGGCATCTAATCATTACAAAACACATTTTCCAGACCTTACCCTACTTCGGAAGTGGGTCCGTCCCGCTAGGAAGTCGGTCATCCTACTTCGAGTGGGGTCTCCTACTTCGGAAGTGGGTCGTTGCACTTCGAGACTGGGTCAGCCTACTTCGGTAATATGGAGGTACTTCGGAAGTGGGCGGAAGAATACTTCAGAAGTGGTCGGAGGTACTTCGGAAGTGGTCAGGGTACTTCGGAAGTGGTCGGGGTACTTCGGAAGTGGGTCGGGAGTACTTCGGAAGTGGTCGGGGGTACTTCGGAAGTGGGTCGGGGGTACTTCAGTGGGCGGAGGTACTTCGGAAGTGGGCCGGAGTACTTTAGTGTGCTTGCATATCACTTCGGAAGTGGTAGCGGGGTTTTGGCCGGATTCAGCCTTGCGTTTGGAGGCAGAAAGTGACTATCTTGGTTGGAATATGAGATGGAACTTTCGCCAATGGGTCGGAAATGGTGCAATGGATGCGCTGGGTCGCGGAAGGAATTTGGGCACTGAAACGCGCGAGAGGACTCAATTCGGACAGCAATGACAGGAAAAATGGTGGAACAGTTCTTTGCTTACACAGACACGTTTGTGGGGTTTTCGGAGGCGGAGAAGGCCATGCTAGCTTCGGTTTTGACGTTTCGGAAGGTGGATGCGAAGGCGGAATTGGTGTCCTTTGACCAACAGACGGACGAATTGTTCTTCTTGCTCAAGGGCTGTCTCAGGAAATATTATCTGAAGGATGGCGAGCAAATTACGATTTACCTATTGACCGAAAACAACCTCGTAAGTGCGTTCGATAGTCTGATGACAGGCAGCAAAAGCAAGGAAGTGATCGAATGCCTCGAACCCTGCGAATTGCTCGTCCTCAAGAAGGCAGACCTTGAGCGGCTCTACCAACAAAGTCCATTGATGAATGAATTTGTAAGAAAGGTGTTGGAGCGGACCCTGATTCAGTTTCAGCAGGCATTGACATCGTTTATTTTGGACAACCCCGAGGAGCGATACAAAAAAATGCTGGCAAGAAACCCGGAAATCCTGCAACGGGTGCCACAACACATGCTCGCAACCTATCTGGGCATCACGGCGACTTCTCTGAGCCGCATCAGGAAACGGATTTCCGAGAAGGCCTGACATTTCTTGTCTTTTGTAAACGTTTTTCGCCTTAGCCGCTTGGCAGCTTTGCAGTGTAATTCTTCAACATTGTAAAGTATGAAACAGGTATTTGTAACGGGCGGATCGGGATTTGTTGGGCAAAACCTCATCCCCATGCTCATCCAAAACGGCTATCAAGTAAATGCACTGGCACGTTCCGCACAAGCCATTCAAAAGGTGGAACAATTGGGCGCAACCGCAATCAAAGGAGACCTGAACAATGAGCAAGCCTTGGCTCTGGGCGTCAAGGACTGCTCCACGGTGTTTCATTTGGCAGCTTCGGTGGATTTTTTCGCATCCGAAAAGAAGCTCCGCGAACTGCATGTGGAGGCGACGGAATTGCTGTTGGCAGTTGCGAAGCGTGCCAATGTCCAAAGGTTTGTATATCTGGGTGCTGCCTCTGTGATCATGAACGGAAAGCCCATTGCAAATGCCGACGAGAGTTTTGTATCTGACAACATCATCGACGGTTATTCCCGAACAAAATTGCAGGCGGAGAACCTGGTATTGCGGGCCAATGCCAATGGATTTCAGACCATTGCGGTGAGGCCGCCATTGATTTGGGGCAAGGGTGATCCGAATGCATTGGCCGGTATCATTGAAGCAAATAAGAAGGGCAGGATGCAGTACATCGACGGAGGCAGGCACCGCTTCGTCACTTGCCATGTGCTCAATGTTTGCCATGCATTGATATTGGCCGACCAATCAGCTCAAAGTGGCAAGACGTATTTTATTACGGATGGAGAAACGCCTGTATTCAAGGAGTTTATCACGAAATATGTCGCCACCCAAGGGGTATCTATTCCCGATAAAGACGTATCCCTCCGAGTCGCAAAAACAATGGCCACCATGATGGAATTTGTCTGGAAAACCTTCCGACTCAAGGGGCACCCCCCACTTTACAGAGGCCTGGTAATTGCATTCGGCTTGGAGTTCATCACGAATGACACAAAAGCAAGAAAAGAAATCGGCTACAAGCAAATCGTAACGATTGAGCAAGGGCTTGAATTGATGCGAGCGCGGTGAGAAATATTGCGAATCGCTGGGCGCACGTTGTCATTTCGACCGCAGGGAGAAATCTCTGAGCATAGTAGCACCCAATGCAGACCATGATAAGATCTCAACGGATTGTAACACCCGCAGCATCAGCACAATGGTCTGCACGGTCAAAACCTACCTGCATCGGATTTTATTCCCATATTGGTTTGTCATGTCGCCTGTCCCGGCGAAGTCGGGGAGTGGAGTCCGCCGAGGCGGAGTCGCGGCATCTTGCGCACACAGAGCGTGTTACTGTGTGCGCTAGATGTCTTCCCGACTTCCTCGGGACTCGACATGACAGTGAGGGGCGACATGACAAGATGACTCACCATGACATAAACACCCAAAACTGACAGCGAACACCCAAAATCCCAGCGCCATACCCATCAACACCGATCCCCATCAAAAATTTCGTGCATCTTATCACGAGAATGCTTAGCTTGTCATAATGATGGACTTCATTCACAGAGTCGTAGTCCATCAACTGTAAGGCTTGCTACCAACCGGGCCACAGTTTACGTTGCGTCAATACTTCTATTTAAGTCATTCATATTAACTGAATCAATTATGGAACAGAAATCTTCTGTAACGCCCTACCCCAAGTGGGAGGAGGGGCTGCCCACGGGACCGCAATTCGGCGTTTTGTCGAAGTTGCATGGCACATGGGTGAATTGGAAAGGCGGCCCGAAAGGGATGCATACCACGCCGATGCCCTCGCCGGGTACCTCTGCGGAGACCATTTTTGGTGTATTCCACTTCAAGTCCCAGGAATATACCGAGCAGCTCAGGTTTTTGCAGGTCAATGCCCCTGTTCGCAACCGCGCCGGATCCACCGAGCAGTTCAATGGGGCGGTGAAGTACGATACGGCGATCATCGACAACAACGGTGACCTGCAGCACTTCGAAAACGGCATGTACCTCTGGCTCGGCGACAATACCATGCCATGGAACCCCGACAGCCCTTACAACAATCCTCGTAACCTGTTCAGCCACCCCTCAGATGAGGAATCCGTGCGAATTGACGGCGCTGAACCTGTATTGGGCCCCGGTCAACCGGTCCGCAGTTCGTGCCGCCTTATTCGATCTCGCGCTCCGGTGTGATCCCGCACGGCACCACTATCCACTTGATGGGCACCACCACCCCCGACGAAACAGGCAACGCGCCGCTCATAGCCCCGCTGTGGGACCCGAGTTCAGCTCTCCGTTTCGCCGACCATGGGGATCGACGTGCCCAATGACCTCATCCCCGGCTCCCGCGAAAAGCCAAAGTGGACCGAACTCCCGCGAAGCAACAAAGCCCCGACGGCGGCCCCGGAAACACCGGCGTCAACAGCGGACGCGCCTATTTCCTGAAGGTCTTCAATTACGACCAATTCGGCGCCAAATTCCCTTACACTGTGCAGCCGAACCTGAAATTGACCGATGCCAATGCAGGATTGAAATTCAAGCGGTTCGACCTGATCCAATTGGACTCGCGGCAAGACACCGGTCTGCAAGGTGTTACCGCCAACAACGTCATGATCCACCGCTACTGCCGCGTCGTCCGGATGCAATTCAAGATGTGGCTCGAGGAAATCGTTGACGAGGAGACCGGACGCATCATCGATCAGTTGCAGTACCAGCAGATCGTGGACTTTGAATTCCAATTTGGCTCCAACGGCGGCACCACCCAATGGCCGCATATCCAAGTGAATACGCTGCGCCGCGAGCGTGACATCCCGGCCTCCCAGCGCCTGCCCCGTATCCAGTTGCCGATCGAGCATTCGGAAGAGACAACCGGAGGCCCCGCGCCTGCCGTGTACAATATGAAGCACAAGCGGATTAAGGACGAGGGGTATCAATTACCCTTGTCATGTCGCCTGCTGCGCCCGCTTGCGGGGTCCCGGCGAAGTCGGGGAGCGAAGTCGAGACATCTGGCATACACAGTAATACACTTGCTGTGCGCGCTAAATGTCTCGACTGTAGCTTATGGCCTCCGCTCGAAGTGGCTAGGCTTTTGTAAATTGCACGATAAGCATATAACTTTTGCTCAGAATTATCGAATATCTCAGCAGGCTCGTGACAATGATCGCGGCAAAACATAGCTTGAATGAGTAGGTCAACGAAAAACTCCAAAGATCGGCGTCACCACCGCCGATACGGAAAAGGAATGCAAACGAATTGCCAATCGAGTTTCAGACCTCCAAAAACAAAGTGGAGCTAGGCAAGGAAATTCTACCCGAGAAAATACCCGCGAAGTCTCGAATGTTTGGGCTTTCGACAAGGACGGGAAGCATTTCATTGAGAATCCGACAAAAAAGATGATGAGAAAATAGTCCTGATGTGTTGGGGCTGAGGAGTGGTGAGATGATACTGAGCGCGGGGATAACCCCTTCTTCTATTTGTCATGTCGAGCGAAGGCCCAAGGGGCCGCAGCCGAGAACTGCGCAGCACATCACGAAGGCCGCTAGATGTGAACAGACATGACCTCATCTAGCGCACACAGAGCGTGTTACTGTGTTAGCTAGATGTCTTCCCGACTCATCGGGACTCGACATGACATGGTGGAAAAGGTCCTTAATGGTAGTCACCCAAAACCCATTGTCGCACATTCGACCGCGAAACCGCTCCGCCTACCCTTTACATTTCCTTTAGACTTATTAACAACCACTTAACTAAATCGGATGACATAGGCAGCTACCTTTATAGGTATGGATTGCCAAACCAAAAATTGGATGAAATACATTGCGGGATTGCTCGTCTTGTTCATTTGTTGCACGGCCTGCAATGAGCAGGAAATCACAACCGTTCCGCAGAATAATCCCAAGCCTCGCACGGCCAATTTCACTGAGGCCCAGCTGTTGGAGGCTGACACTGCTCGGGTGCCGGTCAGCATGGTCCGCAACGTGCGGAATGCCCGAAATGGTGACCTTTTGGTTGCGTCGTACTTGGGGGTGTATCGGCATAATGGCTCGGCATTCACCAATCTCACCCATAAGGCGATTCCGCCGCGCTCGTCCAGCTTTTGGGATGTCCTGGAAGACCAAAAGGGCAACCTTTGGTTCGGCACCAAGGAATCCGGGATCTATGTATATGATGGGAAATCCTTCCGGCATTTTACGAAAAGGGACGGCCTGCCCTCCAATATGGTCTTGCACCTGTATGAAGACAGAACGGGCAATATTTGGTTGGGTACACGGTTCGGAGCGAGCCGTTACGATGGGAAATCCCTGCGGACATTTACCACGAAGGACGGGCTGCCCAATGATGACATCAATACCTTCATGGAGGACAAATCCGGGAGATTGTGGATCGGCACGAGGGGTGATGCCTGCTACTTTGACGGGGAAAAGTTCACGGTCCTCAGAAACGAAAAGGGGGACGCCTTTTACAATGTCTGGGGCATCACCGAGGATCAGCAGGGCAATATTTGGTTCGGCGGATCGATCGTCAAGGAGAAAAGAGGCAGTCAATTGATCCTGGAAACCGGCCTGTGGCGATACGATGGCAATGCCGTTACAAAAGTCTCGGACAGGAGCGCCTCTGCGATCACCACTGACAAATCTGGAAACATTTGGACGACAGGTGCCGTCAATCCTTTCGGGTCTGGCCCATGGGAGCTCGTGCGGTACGACGCAGCCTCCTTGAGCGGCGAGAACCCGACTGCAACGCAGGTATTTTCCATCGAAAACATGCTCTGCGGGATCGTGGAGGCACGAAATGGGGACATTTGGTTCGGGGCCGGGAGGGGTGTGTTTCGGTATGATGGGGTAGGGGTGACGGATTTTCGGGGTGGTGTTTCCAGCAATTGAGGCATCATTCCGTAGGGAGGTGGTGCTTCGTCAGGCGGGAGGAGATGGAGGATTGGGTTGGGGCTTGGGCATCGATTTCTGAAATTTTGGTGCCTTTTGAAGCAAGGCAATTCGCTCGCAGTAAATGCCTCTTGAACCTTCTGATCAGATTGCATAACTTGGTTCACCAACCGACTTCGGTTGTACATTGATGGAGCTAAATTTTGGTCATCATCCTCATGAAAACGCATACTATCAGAGAAGAAATCACTGAGATCGTGAACAA
>JAXLVK010000121.1:0-14983 GCA_046329055.1 Bacteroidia bacterium | reverse complement strand
CCAAGAATACCGGAGCCAAGCACATCAATGCAAAAATCGATGCGGAGATATCAAATGCACGTTTGAAGAAAGCCTCTGCATTCGACAGCAACTTGGGGTTGATCTCGATCAAGGGCGACCCCAACATGTGCGTCGTCTTCACCCGGCCGAGGAGCAAGTCATGGATCTCTGGGACCACCTTGATGCGTGCATTCGTCGTCTCCAGCATGTCCACCACCTCTACGATGCGCTCGCGGTCGTCCTTTTCCAAGGCTATGATCACCTCTTCGATCTTCCGGTTTTGGATCACGTCGTAAACCCGGCTGATGTCCCCGAAATGCTTCAATTTCCCCAGGAACAGGTTCTCTGTCCGATTTGGGAGGCTCAGAAAGCCTTGAAAGGCGTACCCCAATGACCGCCGACGGGATTCGAGGTCGTTCCAGAGCCTGTGAGCCGTGGGTCCGCATCCGATGATCAAGGTCGCAAATCCAATTTTTCGTCTGCGAATACGGCTGTTGGTACTCGTGGAGACGATGAAGTGCAGGATCGCAATGGTGAGGAATTGCAGCAGGAAATAGATGAAATAGAACCGCCAAGAGGTCGTCACCGGCTTGGGATCGTCCAAGAAAATAGTGAAAAACAGGATCAACACCCCGACGGCGGTCGTTTGGAAGACCTGAAGGAACTCACGAAGGCGGGATTTCCGGTAGGGATCCGAGTAAAGGCCCCCGATCGCATACAGGATCACCCAATAAGTCGCGATGATGGCCGCGCTCCTCAGTTGCAGGATGGCCTTCTTGTCCGAGTAGGAAAAGGTGTCGCTCTCGAACACGTACCTACGAACCAGAAAAAACAGCATCCACACCCCAAATGAGGCAATCACATCCAACCCGAAGTACAGAAGCGATTTCGCGAGGCGGTTCATCCAATTATGCCTTCTCCTTGATCACGCGGACATCATCCAGCAGGATGTACCCGTCTTGATTTTCGCCATCCGCCTTGATCCAGAGCCAAAGATCAGTATCGGTTCCCAATTGATTGAGAATTGCGCGGACCTCCGTGATCATGTGGACATAAACCGTATTCCACTTGCCGCTCGGACTCACCGTGAGGATGGGATACCGGTTCGGGTCGGTGGTGGACCCATAAATCAATCCCACAGTGAAGGGGATGTTGCTCTTGTAGGTGATTTCTGCGAAGATGTTCGCCGCTTGGATCGAATTGAATGGCTCAGTGTTGATCACCTCGAAGTACCGATGTCCATTGCTGAAATCGATGCGCCCAGAGCCATTGCCGCGATAGACATCGTTGCTCTGAATGTTGATGAAGGTATTGTCGGTATTGAAACCTGAACCGAATGGATCAAAATCGAAGCCGCCCCCTTCAAAAGTCACCGAGACGGGCATGTCATACAGATCTGATTGGATGTACTTGAACCGCGGAGTCACCACCAAGGTATCCCCGACCGTCGCCGCCCAATCGAAATGGATCCTGTCCCAGAATGGATAAACAATCTGGAAAGCGGATTGCCCACTTTCGTAGATGCCGCCATCGATGAAGAAGTCACTCGCCGCAAGTTGCAGGAAAGAACAACCCGGCCATTGGTGTCCACCTCGGGGTCGAGTTGGTAGGCACCTTGGAGAAACCGTCGTGATAAAGCCACAGGTTGCGGATGCCACTGTTGGAGGTGAAGCTGGAGTCGTCAGGAGCTTCGACCACCGGATCCTGAAATGAAATGTGAGCCGGCAACTCCTCCGCAGGATTGATGACTGGGCGGGAAACAGCAGTGAGGCAGCAAGCAAGAGGGCAAGGTCCGGCTCAGACGATGCATAGCTGGTTGATTTTGTCCATGATCATGAAGGCAGTGTCCAATGCAGCCGTCGCTTGCTCCAAGGTCACCGGAGGCTCAGTGTCGTTGATGATGGACTTCGCAAACTCTTCAAACTCCATTCGGATCGAGTTCACAGGCACCACCTTGGGAGTTTCAAACGTCAGTGTCTTCACCGAATCGCCGGACTGGAACTCGATCTTGTTCTTCGTCGAGTCGGGCGTGCTGTCCTGATCGTTCATGTGGATCACCTCGCAGGTCTTGTTCAGGAAGTCCACCGAGAGGTACATCTTCCGCTGGAAGAGGCGCATCTTGCGCATGTTCCGGAAGGAGATGCGGCTAGCGGTCAGGTTCGCCGTCGCGCCATTGTCAAACTCGATCCGGGCATTGGCGATGTCGGGGGTTTCGCTGATCACGGAAACACCGCTTGCGCTCACTTTTTTCACCCCCGCACCCACCAGGCACAGCACGATGTCGATGTCGTGGATCATCAAGTCCAGCACCACCGACACGTCCGTCCCTTTGGGATTCCACTGCGAAAGGCGGTGACTCTCAATGAACAATGGCCGCAATTCCTGATCCCTGATGGTGAGGAAGGCAGGATTGAACCGCTCCACATGTCCGACCATCGCCTTCACGCCAGCCTCGGGCAAGCCGTTGCAGGGACTTGGCCTCCTCCACCGTGTGGGTGATGGGCTTTTCGATGAACGTGCTTGAAGCGCTTGAGGGCAGCCTTGGCGCATTCACTTAGTGAAATGGTCGGCGTCACGATGTCCACAGCGTCGCAGGCATCGACCAGGTCGGTCATGCTGTCCCAGGCCTTCACCTCATGCTCCTCGGCCATGGCAGCAGCGCGAACCGGGTCTTGATCATAGATTCCGACCACTTCATAGCTCGGAATCTCCTTCAAAAGCCGCAGGTGGATGCTTCCCAGGTGGCCCACGCCGATCACGCCGATTTTGATCATACTTCCCTATCTATGTATTTCTGCAAAATTATCATATCCACCATCAATTGAAAATCCAAATCCCCCAACGGATTACTCAGGGTATGCAGGATTGTGGACAGCCGCGCAATTCTTGCTAGATTTGCCCCGATGATCGACAGCTATAAGCACAAGGGAATGCGGGAAAAGCTCATCAAGGCCATGATGGAAAAGGGCCTGACAGATGAAGCCGTGCTTGCTGCCATGCGCAAGGTGCCCCGCCATGGATTTGTGGAAAGTGCATTCCAAGAAGCCGCCTACGAGGACCGCCCACTGCCCATCGGGGACGGACAGACGATCAGCCAACCCCTGACCGTGGGATTGCAGAGCTCCATGCTCGATGTCAAGCCGGGGATGAAGGTGCTGGAAATCGGGACCGGTTCAGGATACCAGGCAGCTGTGCTTTGCGAAATGGGCGCCAAAGTCTTCAGTGTCGAGCGCATCAGAATCCACCATCAAAAAGCCTCCACCATCCTGGAGGAGCTCGGTTACAAGGTTCGCCTGAAATGGGGTGACGGCACGATGGGATGGGGCCAATTCGCACCTTTTGATCGCATTCTCGTCACTGCGGCCAGTCCGTCGATCCCTGAGGCGCTAAAAAAACAGCTCGCCATCGGAGGCAAGCTCGTCATTCCTGTCGGCGACCTGGATAAGCAGCAGATGACGGTCGTGACCCGCATTTCCGAAACGGAATGGCAGATCGAGAAACGAGGCTACTTCCAGTTTGTCCCATTGGTGGGGAAGCAGGGGTGGTCCGAGGAGAATTGAGAGCATTTCCCTGAATCACAGTCCGTCCGCGAGCAGACCCAGGAGGAATTGACTTTCCTTCAACCTTTCTTAACTTTCCATTCAGAAAATACCTTAGAGGGAAATGAGAATTAGATCTACACTATTCGGAGTGGCAATGGTAGCTGCATTGGGAGTATCCGCCCAGAGCGACTGCACCTTTGGACGATATGTCTCGGAGGTCTTCAGCAGCTATGATCGCACCAACAATATCACCTACGGCTCCAACATCAACCTGCAGAACCAGACCCAGTCCCTGGAAATGGACATCTGGGAACCCAGCGGTGACACCGAGCCCCTGCGCCCCATCCTCGTCATGGAGCATGGCGGCAGCTTCATCAGCGGTGACAAGGGCGCCGTGGACATCACCACTCTTGCAGAACCGCTTGCCAAGCGTGGCTTCGTGATTGCATCAGTGGAATACCGGCTGGGCATGGCAGGCCTTCCCTTTCCTGGACCAGACTCGATCGATGCCTCCACCGCTGTATGGCGCGCTGTGGCCGACTTCAAGGCCGCCGTTCGCTTCCTGTACAAGAGCGCACAGAATGGCAACCCCTACCGCATTGACACCAATCGCCTCTACATCGGCGGCGTGTCCGCTGGTGCGGTTTCGGCAGTCCATTACGCATTTCTCGACGACATCAACGAGATGCCGAGCTACATCGACACCACCCTGGCAGGCACAGGCGGCGGTATCGAGGGCAACAGTGGCAATCCCGGATACTCCAGCAAGGCCCATGGTGTGGTCAATGTCTGCGGCATGATCGCTGATACAGCTTGGATCAAAGCCGATGACGAACCCATCGTGAGCCTTCATGGCGACCTGGACGACGTCGTTCCCTATGGCACCGACATGATCACAGTCGGCGGCTTCTACCCCATCTTTGTGGTGGACGGTAGCGCGACCATTACCCAGAAACTCAACCAACTCGGGGTTGACAACTGCTTCCACACCTACCCCGGCGGCGGACATACTCCGCACATCAACGGTGGCGCCGACCTCGAAACCACGGTCAACTTCATCGCCAATTTCTTGCATCACCTCACCTGCGGCACCCCCACGGTTTGTAGCACCTTGGCTGATGTGGAAGAGGCAGTCAGCGCCACTGAACTCACGCTCGTCCCGAACCCGATGGCTGGCAGCGATTTCACCATCCAACTCGGCGAAGGCGCTCCCACGGAATGGGACTTCCAAGTGATGGACGTGACCGGACGCCTGCTCCAACAAGGCCATGCCAGTGGCGTGGACCATCAACGCGTCCATACCTCCAACCTCGCTTCCGGCATCTACATGGTGAAAGTGAGCTCCGAAGGCTGGTCCACCCAAGCCAGGCTCCTCGTTCCCTGAGACATTTGAAGCTGGATCAAGAATGAATTCACCCGGCCTCCAAGCAATTGGGGGCCGGTTCTTTTTTGGGGGAAAATCAAATGAAAGGATATTAGGGAAACAGCACCCCGTTCAAGTCATCGATCTGAACAAAGGGGATGACCGCGCCATACTGTGCATTGATGGCCTTGATGAACTCATTGGCGATGAGGCCCGCGCCTTTGGGGTTAGGGCCAAAGCCATCCAACGAGAAAAAGCCGCCCGCTGCGAATTCGGCATCAAAATCCACAGCCTCGTAGCGGATGCCAGCTGCCACACTTGCATAGAAGCCCTCCATGTCCGCCACTGCAAAATCATACTTCGTTGCCAGGTCCCGGATAGCGGCATTGTAGCCAGCAACAGTGGCCCGTAGGAATGCCAACTCACTCGCCATCAATGAACAACGGTCGGGGATCATTTTGAAGAGGATGCCCATCTTGAAGCACTTCATCGAATCCAATGGAACCGTGAGCAGGATGTCGTCGTCATTCGTCATTTGCCGGATGCCACCTTGCGCGGCGCTGTCCTCCACCACAAATCCATTCTCCCCGGCTTGGAAATTCAAGTTGATGTTGCCAAATGCGTACAGGTCATTCAGGCTGTCTGCCGCACCTTGGGATAGCGTGAGCGCGCGGGGCGGAATCGTGGTGAAAAACGGAATATTGTCCACATCGGGAACCGTGGCGATCACGCCTTTTGCGCCGTTGACAGTAAGCGCACCCAATACGGAGTCTAGCCTTGCGCGGAAAGTCGCCGCATCCGGCAGGTAGGTCGTGCCACCCTTGCCAGCCCAGTTCCACACCTCGTCCATTCCCGGCCATGCAATGATGAAAGTAGCATCCTGCTCCACCATCGCCTCCAAAATGCTCTTGTTGGTCCCGGCAAACGGCAATCGCGACGCAAAAACAGAGACGCCACCATTCAAGTGATCGTCCCCGATGTCCCTCCGATCCAGGTCCCAGAGGTTGGAACCGGGGACGGAGAAGTCATTGACCGTGCCAGTGATGCGATCCCACATCGTGGTTCCAGCAAAATCAGCCTCACTCAAGGTGTCCTTCACCGGACCCAGGCTGACCACGCCATTGCAATCGGTTCGGTCGCCGAGATGACTCTTGCTCTGATAGGGGGAGTCCCAAGGATAGGGATTCAATCCCAGCGAAAGCCCATCCGGCACCAATGCCTGCGAAAGCACATGCCCGCCTGCTGCCACGAGTTTCTGGGAAATGAGAGCCGGAATCGATTGCTGCTGCCCCTCAGCATACAAGGCGCCATCCTGCATGCCCGACATGGATGTCCCGCCAAAGGTCGCCACCCGCGCAAAATTGGCGCGACCGGGGTCAGGCGTAGGCCCCTCCAAGTCAGCGGCGCAACCACCTAAAATCAGCGGCAACAAAACAGGCGCAATCCGCCCGGCAATGCTCAGGATCGACTTCATACCCCAATCTATTCAATCAATGAATAATTAACAATGGATAATGAACAATGCCCTCCCAGATCGAGGGTTCAGAGGTCATTATCCATTGTTAATTATCAACTATTCATTCCTCAAAGCGCTTCCAGCAGGTCCTCGGAGATGCCCACGCTGCTGAAGCCGCCGTCGTGGAAGAGGTTCTGCATGGTGACCTTGCGGGTCAGGTCGCTGAAGAGCGAGATGCAGTAGTCGGCGCACTCATCGGCGGTCGCATTGCCGAGGGGGCTCAGCTTTTCACCGAAGTCGAGCATTTTGTCGAAGCCTTTCACGCCAGAACCGGCCGTTGTCGGGGTCGGGCTTTGGGAGATGGTGTTGACGCGGACCTTGCGGTGCTTGCCGAAGTGGTAACCGAAGCTGCGGGCGATGCTTTCGAGCAATGCCTTGGCCTCAGCCATGTCATTGTACTTGGCAAAAGTGCGCTGCGCGGCGATGTAGCTCAGGGCGAGGATGCTTCCCCACTCATTCATCACGTCCTTTTCGTAGGCGACTTGCATCACCCGGTGGAACGACATCCCACTGATGTCCAGCGTCTTGTGGTACCAGTCGTAGTTCAAGTCGGTGTATCCCTTGTTCTTGCGGACGTTGGGGGACATGCCGATGGAGTGCAGGATGAAGTCGATCTTGCCGAACCGCTCGGTCGCGACATCAAACAGGTTGTTGAGGTCGGCCATCTCGGTCGCGTCGGCGGGCACCACGATGGTGCCGAGGCGCTCAGCGAGTTGATTGATGGAGCCCATCCGCAGGGCGACGGGAGCATTGGTCAGGAGGACTTCTGCGCCTTCGGCGTGTGCTTTTTCAGCGACTTTCCAAGCGATGGAAGACTCGTCGAGGGCCCCGAAAATGATTCCCTTTTTTCCTTTGAGCAGGTTGTAACCCATATCTTGTTTTCCTAGCAGGTTGAATATCAATGAAACGGCCTTGAACCCAAAGCCTCAGGCCTTGGCCGAAGTTATCAATTCTTTCGCATTCCGAATCGCGCTTTCGCTCGGATCCGCGCCGCTGAGCATGTGGGCGAGCTCCATGATACGGCCATCCTCATCCAAGCTCGACACCCGACTCACAGTCTTGTCTTGCGTGGATTCCTTGTAAATCTTGAAGTGATGGCTCCCCTTCGCGGCGATCTGCGGGAGGTGCGTGATGGCGATGATTTGGTAGCGGTTGGCGAGTTGCGCCATGACCCGGCCCACCTTGTTGGCGATTTCGCCGCTGATGCCCGTGTCGATCTCGTCGAAGATGAGCACGGAGAGTTCAGCCTTTTCGGCGAGGGCGGATTTGATGGCTAGCATCACCCGGGAGACCTCACCGCCAGACGCAACTTGCCCGAGCGAACCCATGGGCATGCCCGAATTCGTCCGGATCCGGAAGTCCACCTTGTTCAATCCCGTGGCGTGAGGTTGCACGGACTCGCCATCAAGGGTGAGGAAGCCATGGGGATCGACAATCCGGTCAATCGCCACCTCAAATCGCGCCGTTTCCAGCCCCACTTGCCGTAGCAGGTCGTCCACCGCCGCATTCAGCGTAGCCGCAACGCGCTTGCGCTTGCCTTCGAGCTCCAGTCCCGACTTTGCCAACTGCCCTTGCAATTGCACAATCTCTCCCTCCAATGCCTCAATTTGCTCGCCCAGTGAGGAAAAATGCCCCAGCTTGGCCGCATAGTCATCCCGAATCGCGATCAATTCCGCGATGTCCTTGGCGTTGTATTTCTTCTTGAGCCGATTCAGGAAATCCGAGCGCTCCTGCATGGCTTGCAGCACTGCCGGATCCAAGTCGATCTTGTCTCCTATCCTGCCCAGTTCCCGCACCGCATCTTCCAGGACTATCCGCACCTCTTGCAGGCTCTGCCGATGCTGCCCGATGGCGGAATTGATCCGTCCAGCGCGATCCAGCAGATCGATTGCCGCGCTCAGCTGACTGTAGGCCGAGGCCTCGTCGTCATAGAGTGAATTCTGGACATAGGCCAGCGTCTCCTTGATCTCACCAGCATGCTCCATCAGCTCCAACTCCTCGCCGAGGGTCTCGCCTTCCTCAAGGTTCAGGTTCGCATTCGTCAGCTCCTCCGCCAAAAACGCAAAATAATCCTGCTGCTGCTTGGCCGATGCCTCTTCCTGACGCAGATCCTCTATCTGCTTTCGCAGCTTGGACATTTGCCCCAGCAACCTCCCGAATTCGCGCGCCTCATTGGAAGTCCCAGCGTACTGATCCAGGAGCTTCAATTGAAAATCCTGATCCAGCAACATCTGGTTTTGATGCTGCCCGTGCAGGTCCACCAGCATCCCGGTGACTTCCTTCAGTACATTCAGGTTGACGGGCGTATCGTTGATGAAGGCACGAGATTTGCCATCGGCAGCAGCTTCACGGCGGACCACCAGGAATTCATCGTCCCAGTCAAAGTCCTCCATCCGCTTCAATTCCGCAACGATGCCCTCCGGCAAGGATTGGAACACCGCCTCGACGACGCATTTTTTCTCGGGATTGAAGATGAATCCGTAGTCCACGCGGCGGCCCAAAATCAGTCCGATGGCGCCAAGGAGCAAGGATTTTCCTGCCCCAGTTTCACCAGTGAGGATATTGAGGCCACGCCCCAATTCCATATCGGTCTCATCGATCAGGGCGTAATTCGAAATGTAGAGGGATCGCAGCATGGCTTACCAGGCAGTAACAATGTCCAGGGCCACATAATCGATCTCATCCACCGCGATTTGTTGCTGATGCCGCTTCTTGCTGGTCCAGGCCGCGTTCACATCCTGGATCACCAATTCGCTGGCATTCACCGACAAAACCGTCCCAGCATGTGTGATCCCAGCCTTGGTCACAACCTGAGCCACAGCCCCCTGAAGCCGCTCCATTTGCGCCCCAAGGTCGTTTCCGGGGATACGGATCGTTCGTTTTCCCATGGTGCAAATCTAGACAATCCGCTGTACAAATGAGCAATTAGAAATCAGAAATTAGCAATCAGGGATAGGAAATTGCTAATCAATGATCACGAATTACTAATTGGAAAGGCTCTACTTCTCGTCCTTGATCTTCTCGTAGTCCTGGGCATTGCCGGGATCGACCTCACTCATGATGCGCACGACTTCGGATTTCTCTTGCATGTTGGCCTTGGAGAAAATCTCGATGATCTCGTTCGTCTTCGCGGTGTAGAAGATACGGGTGACGTACTTCGCGGGGAAGCGCTGATTCAGCTTCTGAAGTTCACGCAATGCCGCGAGGACCGCAGTGCGACCTGTTTGGAGGTTTTTCTCCATTTGGTCGAGGCCTTGGCGGTGATACTGGTAGAGGATACTGTGAATTTGGCGCATGGAGTTGTCCAGCATCTCGGTCGCGATCCAAAAGCGGTTCCGGGTTCCGTCAAAGTTCCGCCATCCGGGGCCGCCGCTTGTGTTGGCGAGGTTCACGATGTTCATGGCCTTCTGGAAATAGGGCGCGCCGCCGTTGTTCTCGAAGGTCTCCATGTCGTAGCCGACGATCGTGTAACAATAGAAGTTCAGCAGCGAGGTCAGCTCGTCGATGTAGTTGTTCTCGGAGAATTCCAAGGGGGTGAAGGGCACGAACTTGAAGTTGATGTCCGGGTCCTGGATGTTCAGAACCATGGATTCATAAGTTGAATTGAGGACGGGACGGATCAATTGCACCTGCATGGTGCCGCGGAACTGATCGACTTCTGGACGATCGCTGATGATGATCTGGATACGGCACTTGATGCGCTCGTTTGGATCGTACTTGAGGTCCGTCCAGCGGCGGAAGTTCACGTATTTCGTGATAGCGTCCTCCATTTGCGGATAGACCGTCTGATCGCTGCCCACGGTGGGAGCCGAAACCTTCACCACGCATTGAAGCTCCTGCGCTGATACTCCCTGTGTGCCCACGAACAGCATCAGCCCCAGTGCGAAAAAGATGATCCTTGCCTTCTTCATTTTCTTATCCCATTGCAGACGGCCTCCCAGATGTCGGCCGCTACTTCTTCTTTTGATTTGAGTGGGACCTCCACCTTGCCGCCTTGGCGGTCGTAGATGGTGACCCGGTTCGTAGCCCTACCAAATCCCGCGCCAGAGTCGCGGAGCGAATTCAGCACGATGAAATCGAGGTTCTTGCGCTGCAATTTGTCCAGCGCATGGCGTTCTTCATCGTTGGTTTCCAACGCAAATCCCACCAAGGTCTGCCCCTCGGGCTTGGTTTGGCCAAGGTGCTTCAAGATATCGCGGGTCCGCCCCAGCTCCAATACCAAATTTTCATCACCTTTTTTGATTTTGGTAGAGCTCACCTCCACAGGGGCATAATCGCCCACGGCAGCGGTCATGACCACGATGTCCTGCGCTCCACTGCGGCTGGTCATCGCCTCGAACATTTCCTCGGCCGATGTCACCGAGATGAAGCTCCATGGCCCCTCAGACGGCAACGCCACGGGGCCAGAAACCAGTGTCACCTCTGCACCCAGCTCGGCAGCGCGCCTTGCCAGGGCGTAGCCCATGGTGCCCGTCGAGCCATTGCTGATGAATCGGACTGGGTCGATGGCTTCGCGGGTGGGTCCTGCGGAGACGAGTACGCGCTTGCCAGCGAGCGGGCGTGGCCCGAAATGCGCGATCACGGCATCCACGATCTCCTGTGGCTCCGCTATGCGCCCCTCCCCGACTAGGCCGCTGGCCAAGAAGCCCTTGCCCGAGGCAAGGACTGTCACGCCATCAGTGCTCAGTTGAGCGAGGTTCCGGCGTGTGCTGGGGTGCACGTACATGTCCGCATCCATCGCTGGCGCTACCATCACAGGGCACTTAGCGCTGAGATAGACTGCCGTGAGGGCATTGTCGCATTGTCCGGAGGCCATCTTGGCGAGGGTATTCGCGCTGGCGGGGGCTATGACCATGAGGTCGCCCCACATGCCGAGGTGGACATGCTCGGTCCAAGTGCCGTCCCAGAGCCCTGAGAAGACTGGCGCCTGGCTCAGGTTAGAAAACGTGAGCTCGCCCACAAATTGCTTTGCGGCCTCGGTCATCACGACGCGAACCTGGGCACCCTGTTGAATAAAAAGCCGCACCAGAAGTGCGGCCTTGTATGCTGCGATGCTACCCGTGATGCCTACAATGATCTTCTTGCCGGCAAGCATGGGCAGATCAGGGATTCAATTCGGGGGCGTTGGTGTCGGCGGGATTGTCCTTGTGACGCCAGTAAACGCGGTGAGCCATGAACTCTCCCACTGCCACTTGGGTAGGCTTGGGAAGGCGTTCATAGTGCTTGGAGATCTCGATCTGCTCGCGGTTCTCGGTGATCTCGTCCAGGTTGTCATGCGCCGGAGCAAACTCAGCCAATTTGCGGCCAAGTTCTTCCTTGATGGCGATGGTGAACTGATTGGAACGACCGCCGATGATGGAAACGGACTTGTAGATGTTGCCGGTGGGGGCGCTCATCTGATCGAGGTCGAGTGGAAGGAAATCTTGCTCCATTGACTATCTAATCTTATTGATTATCAATTTCTTCTTTTTCGTTTTTACGAGGAGTCTCGTCACTGTCGAACTTCTCCTCGTACTGCTTGAAGAGCCGGTCGGCATCTTGGAGGAAGGCGCTGCTGCTGTACTTTTCCTGAAAGGATCTGTACGCTTCCATCGCATCCTCGTAGGCCGTCCTCCGAGCTTCCGAGTCAGGGGCATCCATTGCTGCTGCCATTGACCTCCGGAAAACCTCATAGGCCGACTTCTCCTCTTCCTGCGCCTTCTCTACCTTCAACCGCTTTTGGTTGCGCTCGATTTCATTGCGCAGATTTTCAGCTTCGTTGCCAAATTTACTCGAAGGAAATTTCTCCACAAACTTTTCGTGAAATTCCATCGCTTGGTCATAGCGCTCAAGCTTCCGGGTCGCAATGCTCGATCCGGCGAGGGACACAGCCGATTTGAGCAAGAGGAACTGCGACTCTTCACGGAATTTCGAGTCTGGGAATTCGTTGATCATCACCTCAAATGCCTCAACACCAGCCTTATGGTAGCCGATTTTGTGGTAGAGTTTCGCTTGCTCAAATGCCTTCTTGGCGAGGCGCTCGCGCAACTCCGTGAGGTATTTCATGCTCTCCTCCTTGTGCACCGTGTTGGGGTGACGACTCAGGAATAGCTGAAACTGATTGATCGCTTTATCAGTGTATTTCTGATCCAAGTAGTAGGGATCGGATATCTGATAGTAGCATTTGGCGGTCATGAACTCGAATTCTTCGGCATGCTTGCTACCCGGATATTTCTGGCTGTAATCGTCAAAATAGAAGGCGGCCGTGACCAACTCACCCATGAAGTAGCGGCAGTAGGCGTAGTAGTAGTACATCTCCTCCATACGGGGATGCCCACGATAGACCGCCATCAACTCCTCAAAAAGGAATACAGCCTGATCGTATTTCTTGTGATTGTAATACGCCGTGGCCGCGCTGTCCTTGTCGGCGATGGCATCGCTCTTGGCCAATTTCTTATAGGGGTCGCAGCCTGAAAAGGCTATCCCAAGCACGAGGGCCGACACCGTAAGAAAGAGGACTGTGGTTTTTCGCATATAGGCGGCAAAGGTACGATTTTCCATTCGATCCGAGCGCGGCAAATTTTGAATCCGTTTTGAGAGGGAAACGGTCAATCCGCTGCAACATTTTATCTGACTGAAATTCGATCCCGGAGCCCGGGGTTATCCATATCGGTGCATAACTGCCCTCCGCGGTAACGCCACAAAGTCCGAATTTTGTGCCTTGAAAGACTGGGCTTTGCCCGCAGTTTTTTGAGTTTCAGCATTTCATTGTAGTTTTGCGCGCCCTTTTGGGCGTACTGAGTTCAACCTAAACTTTTAGAGACTTGGACATTTTCAATAAGATCGACAAGATGATGAAGGCCGACCTCGGGCAGTTTGCCGGGATGGGCCATGGATATTTCACCTTCCCCAAGCTGGAGGGCGAAGTCGGACCCTGGATGACCTTCCGCGGCAAGAAGGTTCTGAACTGGTCCCTGAACAACTACCTCGGTCTCTGCAATCACCCCGAGGTCCGCAAGGCCGACGGTGAGTCTGCTGTGAAGTATGGCTTGGGCTACCCGATGGGTTCCCGCATGCTCACTGGCAACACCGACATCCACGAGCAGTTTGAGCGTGAGGCGGCTGAGTTCATGCAAAAGGAGGACGCCTACCTCATGAACTTTGGCTACCAAGGCATGATTTCGATCATTCAGACCTTGGTCGATCGCCACGACGTGATCGTGTACGATCAGTTGAGCCACGCCTGCATCATGGATGGCATGATGATGACCCTGGCCAAGCGCTTCGTGTTCAAGCACAATGACATGGAGCAATTCGAAGACCGCCTCAAGAAGGCCACTGCGATCGTCGAGAAGACGGGCGGCGGCATCTTGGTCATCACGGAAGGCGTCTTTGGCATGAAGGGCGACTTGGGCAAGCTGGACAAACTCGCTGCCTTCAAGGACCGCTACAAGTTCCGCCTCTTGGTGGACGACGCTCACGGCTTCGGCGTGATGGGCGAGCGCGGCCGCGGCACTGGCGAGCACCTTGGCTGCCAAGACAAGATCGACGTGCTCTTCTGCACCTTCGCCAAGTCCATGGCGAGCATCGGTGCTTTCGTGTGTGGTGAGCGCCGGGTGATCAACTACCTGCGCTACAACATGCGTTCGCAGATCTACGCCAAGACCCTCCCGATGCCGCTGGCCGTGGGAGCGCTCAAGCGCCTGGAACTGCTCAAGAACGCCCCCGAGATCCGCACCAAGCTCTGGGACATCGTGAATGCGATCCAAAGCGGCCTCCGCGCCCGCAATTTCGACATCGGCATCACTGAGTCTCCGGTCACTCCGGTGTACCTGAAGGGCTCCTACGAGGAAGCCGGCCGCATGATCATCGACCTGCGTGAGAACTACAACCTCTTCGTGTCTGTGGTGACCTACCCAGTGGTGGAACGTGGCGAACTCATGCTGCGGATCATCCCTACTGCCACCCATAGCATGGAGGATGTCGAGTACACCTTGAAGGCGTTCGAGGAAATTCGTGCGAAAAACGAAGCTGGAGTTTACCGTCAAGGTGCACCCCTTTCTGTCGGCTCGCTCTGATAGACTTCGAGATTAATACCGGATTAAGAATAGCGGCCGACCCACGTCGGTCGCTTCTTTTTCAATGGTTTGTAAACATTTCGTTGCTGCGATGTGCAAAATTTGTGAAGTGGCTTCGATGCTTCGTACGGCTCTAATGCCTAAATTCGCCATTATACCAACACATTTTTAAAGAGATGAATAGATTTGAACAACTGAAGAGTCTGGTTCTGGGCCTGGAGGCTGACTTCGACAAGTTCTATGCCAAGGGCAACAAGGCTGCCGGTACCCGCATCCGTAAGGGCATGCAGGATCTCAAAGTCCTCGCCCAAGACATCCGCAAGGAAGTTCAAGACAGCAAGAACGCTGACTGAGAATTACCCGAAAGAATCAGAAAGGGGCAACACCATGGTGCTGCCCCTTTCCTTTTGTACTCAACGGGGACCTCAAATCGCACCAAGCACCTGAAGTTCAGCGCGTAGCTTGGTGAACAGCTCATCACTTGCGCCCCAGAGCGGCAGGCGAA
>JAXLVK010000120.1:0-15137 GCA_046329055.1 Bacteroidia bacterium | reverse complement strand
GGACGAAGTTGCTGACCTCGCCGGGGGCGATGATGACCGCGCAGGCGTGGACACCCGTGTGCCGGGCCGTGCCTTCCAGGGTCTTCGCGAACTTCATCATCTTCCGCACCTCGGGATCGGGGCTTTCAAATGACTTGGCAAGCTCATCGTGGAAGTCCGGGTTCTCGTCCTGCATCAGGGCCTTCTTGAAGGTCATGCCGGGCTTTTCCGGGACAAATTTGGCGATGCGGTTCACCTCCGCAAGCGGGATTCCCAGTGTGCGGCCCACGTCCCTGAGCGCCGTCTTCGCGCCCATGGTTCCGTAGGTGATCACCTGACTCACAGATTTGCGGCCGTATTCCTCGACCACGAAGTCGATGACCTCCTGCCGGCCCTCGTCGTCGAAGTCGATGTCGATATCCGGAGGGCTTACCCGGTCCGGGTTGAGGAAACGTTCGAAGAGCAATTGGTACTCGAGCGGGTCCACGTTGATGATACCCAAGCAATATGCGACCACAGACCCTGCCGCAGAACCCCGTCCCGGCCCCACGTACACACCCCGGTTGCGGGCCTCCGTGGTAAATGACTGGACGATGAGGAAGTAGCCAGCATATTTCATCTTGGCCATGACCCTCAGTTCCAGTTCGATCCGGTCTTGGATGTCCTGAGTGAGGACGGGATACCGCTTCTTGGCCCCCTCGTAGGTGAGGAAGCGCAGGTAATCGTCCATGTCATTGAAGCCGGGCGGCACCTTGAACTGCGGCAGGAGCATGTCCCCTGCGAGGTTCATCTTGAAGTCGCATTTGTCGGCGACTTCCATGGTATTGTCCAGGGCGTAGGGCATGTCGGCGAAGAGCCGCTCCATTTCCGCCGGGGACTTGAAGTAGAAATTCCTGTTGAGGTTGCCCCTGTCGTCCGTGAAGCGGAAGCGGTTGGGGTTGCTGTAGTCGCTCGCGGTCTGCAAGGCGAGGAGCAGGTCATGGGCGTCGCTATCCTCCTCGTTCACGTAGTGCACGTCATTGGAGGCGATGACCTTGAGTTCGTACTTCTTGGCCATGCGGAGCAACCATTCGTTGCATTTGTCCTGATCACCCAGGCCGTGGCGCTGCACCTCCACGTAGTAGTCGCCCTTGGGGAAAATGTCCAAGTAGTCGCGCAGCACCGCCTCCGCCGCATCCTCGCCATAGCTGAGGAGTGCCTGATTCACCTCGCTTCCCAAGCAGCAAGTCGAGCCGATAAGGCCCTCCGCATGGTTCCTGAGCAGTTTCCGGTCGATCCGAGGCTTGTAATAGAAGCCCTCCACGAAGCCGATGGAGCAGAGCTTGATCAGGTTCTGGTAGCCCTGCAGGTTCTTTGCCCAGAGGATTTGGTGGAAATTGGTCTTGAGCTTTTTCTTTTCGCCGCCATCGTCCTCAGCCTCCTGACGGCTCTTGACCGTGTGGTCGGCCGCCATGTAGAATTCGCAACCCACGATGGGCTTGATGCCCTTGCCCTTGGCCTCCAAGACGAACTTGGGCACGCCGTACATATTGCCATGGTCCGTGATCGCGACCGCCTTCATGCCGCAGTCACAGGTCTTTTGGATCATGTCACTGATCTTCGCCGCCCCGTCGAGGAGGCTGAACTCAGTGTGGTTGTGCAGGTGTACAAACTCGGGCATCGGGATCAGGATTCACAGAATGAGCAGAATTACAGCATTCTGGGTGCTTCACCTTTCTGCGCCCAGATTCTGAAAATTCCGTGAATTCTGCTTCAGAGAAAAGGGGGGCCGGTGTTCACCCGACTACTGCTTCACGCAAAATTACTCCGGGTTATGGGATGCCTTGTCCACAAGTTGTACACGAGGGGAGGTGAGTTTGGTCAGGTGGGATGCAAGTCCTTGAGTTTAATGGACCTCAGTTTTCCCCCAAGTACCGCGCTGCAAAAACCCGCCGCCACATCGGATAATCCTTCGTGCGGATGCGGATTTCGTCTTGGACGGCTTTCACGGTGCTGGGGTCGAGGGTGGCGCGGACGGCTTCGGGGTCCACGTCGGTGAAGAGGGCGACAAGGAGGCGCTGTCCAGGGGTGAATTCCTTCCAGAGCTCGGCGGGTTGGGGCTGGACTTGGCGGATTTCGCCGAAGTAGGGGTCGGGCGGGAAATAGGGCGCGGTGAAGGCGCTGTCGGCAAAGGTGACGTCCACGCGCAGGTGGTTGTCGCCCTCGGGGAAGTTGTCGTCGAAGGCGGTGAGGGTGTTGCGGTCGAGGAGGACGCGGTCCACGGCATCGTAGCGGTTGTGTTGCAGCATCCAGGCGAGGAAGCGGAAGTCCTCAGTGCTGGAGAGCAGCAGGAGCATTTTCAGGCGCTCACGGTAGCGCGCAGCGGGGTGATTGTAGTGGGCATTGGGGACGAGGAAGAGGAACATGGGCTTGAAGGCCACGAGTTCTGTCCGGTTGGTGAGGAAGACTTTGTCCTTGGCGACTTGGTCGAAATCGGGGATGCGGACCATCACGGGGGTCTCCGTATGGGCGGCGAGTTGGGAGATCTCGTTGCCCTTTTCCCAGGTATAGACCATGCCGATGCCGATGCAGAAAATGGCAATGACGGAGACAGGAAGGGCCTTTTCCCAGACGCTGCCGAGCAAGCCCGTGTATCTGCGCAGCACCTCCATCCCTCCCAAGACGAGGCCGAGGTGCATCAGTTGCTCATCGATGCCGACCATGCGGAAATGCAGGATGGGAAACCCTGTGTACATCCCCCAATGCCCCAAAATCATGAATGCGAGCACCGCGACGGCACCCGCCAAAGCAACCCGAGCCAAGGCATCCCGTCGCGCCAACAGCAGCAGCGCCATCATGCCGAGGAGGGGCCGCCATTGGTTGGAGATGTCCAGCGGCAGACCGAACATGTTGGGTTGGAACCAGCGGTTTTGGAAGCTTTGGCCGCCGTACCGGGCCATGTCCATGAGCAAAGGCGCCCAATAGACCGCCGAAACCGCCATCGCGATCCCGAAAACTGCTGCAAAGCCCTTGACCCATGCCAAAATCTCCTTCCATCCACGCCCTGTCCGCCGCATCACCGCGAATTGGATGGGGATCCAGAGGACGAAGAGGAAGAAATAGTAGTAGTAGGTCATGAAAATGAACCCACCGATCAATCCTCCGACGATCATGTCCCGCCGCGTCAATGCCTCCAAACTGTACCGAGGCCCTTCCGCAGTGGCTTCCTGCCGCACACCGATGATGAAATACAGTGCCCAAGGCAAGAAAAGACAGGCAGGGGCAACCTCAAATGGCTTGAATGCGAGGTGATTCCGGGTGATGTACAACGCAAAAACCACCATCAAGATGGATGGCATTTCTTGGGCCACGTCGCCAAGCGCATAGCTCGCCAGCGGCAGCAAGAACGCCGTCAGTACAAGCCGCCTTCACCGACCGCACCGCCGAGGTACCCGACAACCAAGCAAATTTCCCACCAGCCAATGGTAAAGCGAGGGGTAAAACGCATGCAATCCTTAGCAGCCAAAGTCTTGGCTCACCCAATGCCGTTTGAACTTGACGATCATGGCCGTGCTGAACCATGAATCGCTGCCCACGCCGACCGGGCCGAAGTCGGCACGAAGACCAAGAGAGCAACACCGCCGTGCCGGATCCCAGTAGAAAATGTGCATCAGTAGGTAGTAAGCAATTGCCGGGCATTCAACCACCATCGTGCCAATTGCGAGCAGGCTCATCAGGACAAATGCAGTCCCGGGAGGTTGCTGGTCCGGGATAAGGGTCGGTACTTCACCCCTGAAACGGCGCTTGTAGGTAAAGGCCCCCGTCCCGCTTTGCTTGATGCACAACTGTGGCAAGCGCGCCTTCAGACCGATTGATTTGGGCTCAGATTCTCCATTTTACGGCAATCGCCCGGCAATACGGGCAAATCAACTGAGCGGCGCTCCGAAGGCTTCGAGGTGATCCACCCCGATCAATCCCTACGCGCTGCAACTTGGCAATGAGGCTTCCTTGGTCATCGTCAGGACCCATCAGGTACCAGCCATTGGGTAAATGTCAAGAGCGGATGGGGCTTGCTACATTTCCGCGCACACCTGCCTGCAAATCCATGACCTCGTAGCGCAAAGCGGCGGGATCCTTTTGAGCTGCCGGCGCATGCACCTGATCCTGAAACCGTGTCATTACCCTCGATTCCTTTGAAATCGGTTTCAAAGCGCTTGGTGACCGCCGAGGCTCAATGGCTAAGCCACATGGTCCACTGTGACGCCATTGCCTGCCTGCGTGAACTCGCCTTCACCGACGAGCAAGCCAGTTTGATAGGATAAAATCGCCTTTCCGCATCTCCACCCACGCCGCCGTCCATCAGGTCCCTATTCACTCCGTCCCAGATGAGCGGTCCCCCTGCCGTTCGAATGTTGCCATTGAGATGGACCCGGTTGGAGCCCTCCCGCGAGGGACCAACCTTGCATAGGTGCGAAGCTTGCAGGTGTGCACCAGAAGGCGTGGACTCCTGAAATGTTCACAGTCTCCACCCCCAATTCCGGGATCCACCCAAGTACTTCCGTTCCATTTCGCGATGCATTTCACAGGATTGCCATCCGCCTGCGTGAGACTTCGCCACCCACGTACAGCTCGCCATTACGACGCTTTCACTGCTCCATACAATGAGCCATTGAATCCGTTGCCGAATCCCTGCCACTGGGTGCCATCCCAGCGGGCGGTACCACCTGTCCATCCGCCCATTTGGAAATTGCCGAGCACCACCGAGTTCATTGTTGAGCACCAGCATTTGATGGGGATAGGACGGAACTTGCGTGTAGAGCATGCCGCCTGTGATGCCGCCGCGAGGAGCGCAGATGCTGTCCACCAGCTTGGCGATGCCGTTGATGGTGTCGGTGCCATGTAGGCAAAGTCGCCACGCTACATACAGCGTGTCGCGGAATGTGACCAAGTCATACATGGATGGCACGGCGCATTCGATCCCCAGTTGCAGAAAGCTGCGCCCGACCTGCACCCATTGGCTGCCGTCCCAGCGATGGACGCAGGTTGTAGGGCCACTGTGGCATAGGTCGCCGCCCAGAGGGACTGAATCGACCACAGCCAACTTGTGGATGCCGCCGCCATTGGGCACGGGAGGCATGGGAGTGTTCCGTGTCCGACGCCGCTCCCATTCATACAGAGTGGGATTCGGATAGGTGTAGGCAAGGAGGCTGCCCTGGTAGTCCACCATGCCGATCACGAAGTCGTTGGTGGCGATTCCAGTGCCGAATGGGCTCCATTGTGCCGAAAGGCGAAGTCCCAGGAGCAGGAGAATGAGGGAAATAAACTGTTTCACGTTGACGAGGCTGATGTGCGAAATAGGTGAAGATTCCGGCTCGAAAAGTGGTGCAAATTTTCACGGGGATTACCCAGTTGTGAGGTGGCTTATCGCGCCTCCCGGTAGGCATCCAAGATGGCGATGGCCTCGTCCAGCCCCATGAGCCTAAATTCTTTCCGAATGCGCAAAGTCTCCTTCCCAATGACCAGCTTTTCAAACCATAGGCGATCCTCCAAGAGCAGCAAGCGCTGGTACTTCGGTGGGAAACCTAAGCCTACCTCAAACTCCGTAAGGATGATCCTCGGATTTAAGTCCTCTTTCAGCGGGATGTGGATGTCCAATTTCCTCTTGCAGATGGTGCGCATCTCCTGCACTGTTGCGCCAAATTTGCTCCAATACTCCTCCTCTACGATAAAGCCCGGCCTCGGTACTGAGTAGCGAACACCTGCCAGCGAATCAAAGTCCAATGCATGGAACTCCTGCAGCCTGAGCACCAGACTGTCCATGTACCACGCTTGGGAGGTTCCCGCGGAAATAAGCCGCACAGATTCGCCATGCCCCAACGTTCCCATCCTTCCAAGCACTGAATCAACCGCTGCGCGCAATCCCGTTGGGGGAACGACCTCAGAAATCGGCGCATGCTCGACAGCCTTCGGCTTGCAGCCGAGCAGAAAAACAAGCCCTATCAGAATCCACCATGACCTATCTATCATGACCCAGTGTTGAATGATGTTGGCACTTGTCAAATCTAGGTGGTAAAGAAATTGCTAAATAGTGTTATCGAAAAAATTGGTGCCTGAACCAGAATGCCGATTTCTCGCTTACAAGCAGGGATACCGCGAAGTGGGCTTGAAATTGCCTTGCAGCCGACAATTTCCCTCGCGATCATTGTGCAACCTTTGCTCGACTCAAATCGTCTTTGGCAAAACGCACTTCTGAATTATTGATGATCCTATGGTAAAAACGTTGACTTGGACCCTCTTGTTGTGTTGCCTCACCCTCACAGGCTGGACACAATCCATAAAGAATGTCTCCCTGCTGGCCCACGTACCCTACACCGACATTTGCTCGGATGTGGAGGTCTATACCGCACCCGGCGGCGTGGAATATGCCGTTCTCGGGCACGAAGGAGGCACGAGCATCATCTCGATGGCCAACCCCACCAACCCTACCCTCTTGTTTGAATTGCCTGTGGCCAGCCCGATCATGTGGCACGAGGTCGCAGTCTATGACCACTATGCCTACATCACCAATGAGCAAGGTGGCGGCCTGCGGATCATCGACCTCGGCAATCTCCCGAACAACGTCGCCTACAAGGACACCATCATGGACGGCAATGCCACGAGCCATACGCTGCAAGTGGACAACGATCGGCTCTACCTCTACGGCAGCAACCCCGACTACGGCGCCAGGGTCTATTCCTTGTCCGACCCATGGCACCCGGTCAGCATCGGCCTTTACAGCCAGGATTACATCCACGACGCCTATGTCCGCAACGACACTGCCTACCTCGGCCGCATCTACAACGGCCTGATGGACATCGTGGACTTCACCAACCCCGCGAACCCAGTTTCCCTAGGCTCCGTGGTGACCCCCATGGCCTTCACCCACAACACCTGGCTGAACGATGCCGGCAATGTCTGCTTCACGACCGACGAAGTGGATGGCGCTTGGGTTGCGGCTTACGACATCAGCAATCCTGCCAATATCACAGAAATCGCGCGCTACAAAAGCAGCCTGAGCCAAGGCCAATCCATCCCCCACAACGTCAAGGTGCTCAACGACTTCCTCGTGATCGCCTACTACCGCGACGGCGTGAACATCGTGGATGCCGCTCGCCCACACAACCTGATCGAGGTGGGCTACTACGACACCAATCCCTTGAGCGGGGCTGGTTTTGATGGAGTTTGGGGACTGGAATGCTTCTCCCCTAGCGGCCGCATCTATGCCGCAGACATGAACGAAGGCTTCTGGGTATTGGATCCCAATTACCAGCGCGGCTGCTACCTCGAAGGCGAAGTCACTGACGTGACCAACGGCAGCCCGATCGTGAATGCATCTGTCTCCATCCTCTCCACACCCCACAACGACTTGAGCGACAACAGTGGCACCTACGCCACAGGTGTGGCAGACTCTGGCTCCTACACCGTGCGCTACTCCAAGTACGGCTACCAGGACACCATCATCAACGTGGTGCTGGACAATGGCGTCCTCACCATCCGCAACATCGCCCTGCGACCGAATCCCATCGTGAGCATGGTCGTGAACGTCGTGGAGCAAGGCACCAACAACCCCATCCCCAACGCTGGCGTTACCTTCCAAGAAATCACAAGCGGCATCCCGACCAACTACACCGCCAATGCCAACGGCCAAGTGATCGATCCCAACTTCATGTCCAGCAACTACCACCTGATCGCGGGCAAATGGGGATACGTCACGTCCAGCATAGATACCAACATCACCTCCAACACCAACGTCATCACCATCGCCATCCCACAGGGCTACTATGACGACTACACCTTCGACTTTGGATGGCAGGTGAACGGCAATTCAAATGGCGGCATGTGGGAACGTGGAGAGCCGCTGGGCACACCCTTCTATGGCATTTTCTGCAACCCTGAGGAAGATGTGACCGATGACCATGGCAACCAGTGCTTCGTGACTGGAAACCAGAGCACCGACCCATTTGACGACGATGTGGATGCCGGCTTCACCGAACTGGTCTCGCCTGTCATGGACTTGAGTGGCTACACGAACCCCTGGCTGATCTTCGATTACTGGTTCATCACCGTCGCAGGTTCTGGCCAGCCCGGATTCAAAGACAGCTTGGTCGTGGAGATCGACAATGGCAGCGCGAAACAACGTGTGTGGTACCTGAAAGACCAACAATTCCCAGTCTGGCAACGGGATACCATCCAAATCGCGTCGTTCATCCCCTTCACCAGCACCACTCGGGTGATCATCCGTTGCCATGACAATCTCCTGGACCAGATCGTCGAAGGCGCGATTGACAAATTCCGGATCGAGGATCAGAGCTTCACTGCGGAGGATCCTAGCCACAGCCCAAGCTACTCCCTCAGAGCCTATCCGAACCCGTCCAATGGCCAAGTCTCGTTTGCCTACGATCTGCAAGGGATTGAGGGAGGACAACTTCGCATCTTGAACCTCGAAGGCAGAGAAGTCGCGACTTCCGCACTGAATGGTGCTAAAGGAGTCCAAACCGTGAACCTGAGCCTGCCCTCTGGCATGTATTTTGCAGTCTTGGAGGCTGGCGGACAGCGTCTCGCGACCCAGAAACTGGTCCGGTACTGAAAGCTAAAGTTTGATCGTTGATTGATACCAAGAAGGGCTGGTTTCTGCGGGAACCGGCCCTTCAGCGTTTTCGGAATCCGTCGCAAGGCGGACAATTTCCTTGCCGCATTCGCCAAGTGGGGCTGCCATTCAGTAGATTCGCTGTTGAAATAGGGTCTTTTTTACGCACTTCTGTATGAGAAAAATCTGGTTAGGAATCTGCTTGCTATGCGCTGCCTTCCTGAGTGGCTATGGCCAAGCCTCCAAAAACATGAACCTGCTTGGGCATTTGACGTTTTCGAACGACTGTGCCGACGTGGTGGGTTATGCCGCACCCAATGGAACTGAGTACGCGATCATCGGCCATGAGAGTGGCGTGGGCATCGTGTCCTTGGCAAATCCGAACAATCCGACATTGCTCCAAGACTTGCCCGGGATTTCCACCATTTGGCGGGAACTGGATGTCTATCAGAACTATTGCTACATCGTGAACGAGGGTGGTGACGGCCTGCGGATCGTGAATCTCGCCAACTTGCCCGGCAACGTCACCTACAAAGACACCGTCATCAACGGCATGAACACCGGGCATACCCTCTACATTGAGGGCAACCTGATGTATATCTTCGGCGCGAACATCGACAATGGTGGCGTGAGCATCTTCTCCCTCGCTGATCCGTGGCGCCCGCAACACATCGGACAATTCACCCAACGCTACGTCCATGACGCCTATGTCCGCAACGGCATCGGCTACTTGGGTGAGATCAATGACGGTTTCATGGAAATCGTGAACCTCGCGAATCCCAACAACCCCGTGAGCCTGGGCATCACCACGACCCCGAGCAACTTCACCCACAATACCTGGCTCAATGCCGCTGGCGACGTTTGCTTCACCACCGACGAAGTCAATGCTGCCTATGTCACCGCCTACGACATCAGCAACCCAGCCTCTCCGACCGAAATCTGCAGGTTCAGGAGCAGCCTGAGCGCTGGCGCAGCCATCCCCCACAACGTGAAGGTCCTGAACGAATACCTCGTCACGGCCTATTACAAGGATGGCGTGAACATTGCCGATGCGTCGCGTCCGCACAACGTGATCGAAACTGGCTACTACGATACCAACACCGCTAGCGGCGGCGGATTCGACGGCGTCTGGGGCTTGGATTGCTACCTGCCGAGCGGTCTGATCGTCGCGAGTGACATCAGCCAGGGCCTCTTCGTGCTCGGCCCGACCTACGTCCGCGCTTGCTACCTCGAAGGGCAGGTCACCGACCTCAACTCCAGCCAACCCATCAATGGCGCGACGATCACCTTGCAATCCACCTCCATCACCGACCAAAGCGACGCGAACGGCAACTACGCCACTGGCACAGCCGATGCAGGTACCTACACGGTGACCTACAGCAAGTTTGGCTATGCCGACTCCACGATCACGGTGAACCTGAGCAACGGCGTCCTCGTGACCCGCAACATCCCATTGCGTCCGCTGAACCGCGTGAGCATGACCGTGAATGTCGTCGAGCAAGGCTCCAACACTCCGATTCCGAGTGCTTCCGTCCTGTTCATCGAGTCCTCTGGCAGCCTCCAGGCTCCCTACACCGCTAACGGCAGCGGCCAAGTCGTGGACCCGAACTTCATCGCGGGCTCCTACAACGTGATCGCGGGCAAATGGGAGCTGGGTGACGAAAGAAGTCACCATCAACGCCACCAACACCACCAACTCGATCACGATTGCTTTGCCAGTCGGCTACTACGATGACTTCGCATTGGACATGGGCTGGAGCACACAAAGCAACGCCAACTCCGGCGACTGGGTGCGTGATGAGCCGATTGGGACATTTGGCGGGTTCGGGAATCAGGAATTCAATCCTGAGGACGATATCCCCGGCGACATCAGCGACAAATGCTACGTCACCGGAAACGGCGGCGGCAATATCGGAGACGACGATGTGGATGCAGGCGAGGTCACCTTGATCTCTCCGGCCATGGACCTCACCACCTACCAGACGCCTGTGCTGCGCTACCATCGCTGGTTCGCCAATGGCGGCGGCAGCGGCAACCCCAACGACAGCCTCATCATCGAGATTGACAACGGACTCTCCACCGTGGTGCTGCGCAGGGTCTTCGGCATCTTCTCGAATTTCTGGCAGCAGGATTCCTTTGTGGTCAGCAACTTCATCACGGTCACGCAGAATATGCACGTTCGCTTCATCGCTGGAGATTATCCGCAGGGGCACGTGGTTGAAGCCGCAGTGGATGGATTCGATGTGGTGGATCACGGTGCAGTTGCGGTCAAAGACCCATTTGAAAATGGCAGCCTGCTCACGGTGTATCCCAATCCGATCAATGCCCGCTCAGTGGTCTATTACGACCTCAAGGGCAACGAAACTGGCACTTTTGAACTCCGGGACATGCTCGGCAAGCAGGTTTTCCAAAAGGGCCTTTCCAAGACCGCTGGGCAGTTCGACTTGAACCTCGACCTTCCGGCTGGCACCTACATTGGCTATCTGAGTGGCGAGAATGGCTTCCTCAAATCGGTGAAGGTGGTGAGGTAATCGCCTCCCCACTGAATGGAAACGATCCGTTTCGGTCATCCGGAACGGATCGTTTCGTTTTGTATTTCCCAAGATTTGAATTCAGGGTTGCGGGGATGGCAAAAGTTTGCCTTTCATCAACACGACCCGCTCATGGTCGTCGGCGTGGGTGTCGAAGCTTGTGTTCCAGACAATCTCGCGGCTGTCATTCAGGACGAGGACATTCATCCCCCGCTGATTGAGGCTGCATTCCTGGCCATTGAGGAGGATGCTTGCGCCGTTGCCCACGAATAGTCCCGCAGAATGCACCTTCACGGTGACTTTGGCACGGGCGAGGTAGGTGATGTCGCGCTGCCCCCACTCCTCGTGTACCAGTTTCCCCTTGTAGATGTGTGCGATGTAGCTGTCCCGGAGCTTCACACTGTCCAGCTTCGAGCCGATGCTGTTCATGTATTGACGGGATTCCAATGCCAGGCTTGTGGTCGCATCGTCCTTGGCAGCGATGAAGATCTCGTATTGCTCATGGGCCTTGAGGAAGGCGCCCATCGTGAGGCGGGTGGCGGAAAGCGTGTCGAGGTAGATGCCCGGTATGCCCCGCAAGTCCGGCAGTTGCGAGGAGGTGAAGTAGAATTCGGGGTTTCCCGTCTTGTGGACGGCGTAGAGGGAGTTGCAGAGCTGCTGCTTCCGGCCAAACTTGTCCTCGCGGTTCCATTGGTGGAAGGCTTCGCGAATGGTCGGCTCCTGCGGGAGGTAGAGCAAGTTGGAGCTGGCTGGGAATCGTGGGCTGAGCTGCTGCATGAGCAAGGAGGTACTGGATTCGAGGGCGAGCTTTCGGCGCTGATTCTCCGATGCCAGGAATTGAGGATGCCGCCAATCCCAGCGCCTGTCCGCCCACCGTTGATCGATGTTGGGGCTGTCATTCCAGGACATGGTCTGGACATTGTGCAGGCCCTGGAATGTGTGGACATAGATTCCAAAGCCGCCAAGGACCAAGAACGCCACAGCGAGTCCGGCCTGAACCCGCCTGTGAAAGCCCGAAGCCTGCTCTGACAGCATCAGGAGCAGCAGCGCCAAGCCCGGCAGCACCTCGGTAAAAAACCGAGGCCCGAAACTCCAACCCGCCCAAGGACTCTGCGACCCGAGCAGGAGGTAAGTGTGCAGCAGCAGCCACACCCAAACCAACAAATTCAAGGGATGGAACCTCAGTTTTCGCACCGCCCAGACACCGAAAGCAAGCAGCAGCAAGGGCGTGAAACTCCAAAGGCCACGGGCCGGGCCGAACCAAACTGGCATCAGGTGCGCCCAGAATTCATTGGTTGTGCGCCACTGGGTGGGGTCGTAATAGCGGGGCAGCAGCATCCCCAATTCGAGCCAGGACCAGATCAGGAACCAAGCGAAAAATCCTCCGGCAACTGCACCAGCCCAGATCAAGGCATTTCGCTCGCGCCAAGCCAGGTAGGCGAAGACAGGCAGGATGAAGGCCGCACTAGTGGGACGGCAGAGGTAGGCCGAAAAGAGTAGGAACCCCAGCAATGGCCCACGTATCCGTGACCGGACACCTCGCTCGAAATCCACCAATTCCAGGATGGCCAACATGATGAAGAGGGTCTGGAAATTGTGGCTCCACAGTGCCGTCCCGAGCGTACTGGTGAAGGTGGATCCTAGGAAGAAAGTAATGCTGAACAACAAAGCTGCCCATTCGCCGAGGAAATGCCTGCTCAATCGGTACAGCAACAAGAATATCGCCACACAAATCAATGCCGATAACCCAATCTGCATCGAGGTATCGTCGGGAATCTGCACCGGATCCATCCCGAATCGGCAACTGATCCAGACAAATGGCGCGGAGAAAATCTGGGTGCCGATGGGGTAGTCGTAGTAATAATGGCCCGCGTCGCCAGCCCTGAATATCATCCAGTTGTGGTCATTATTGAGAGCGCTCAGGTCCAGTTCCTGCATGTAATCGTCAAGGCGCAGGCTGCCATTTTCGATCAGGGCTTTTGTCGAAAAGAGGGAGTACCGGGCATCGCCTTCCGTGTAGCGCACCTTGCCTGTCATCACAATCAGGAACACCACGAAGGCCGCGATCCACAATGCCCATTTGGAAACTGGGATGTCCCATTTACCGCCAGGTTGCTGGGCCGAGGTCACGTTTTCGGTATTCATGCGGATTGGAGGGTGTGAAGAAGAATGCGACGGGCCTGTTTCGAATCGATTTCAGCCATGGCTAGCCCGCCCACAGGATGGCTTTCGCCTTTCGGTTGGAAGGATCGAGGTGGCAACGCGGTCATGCACGAAGATAATTCCGATTCGAACAACGGCAAGCCGCAGATGGCGGTTGAGGTGCCTTCGGGGCGCTCGAGAACCCTGCTGTCCTTCGGCAATTTTTCAACGGCTGCAAGGCAGCATGCTAGGCCCGGCCGGAGCCGCACCATGCTCCACATCCGCCCTCTTGAAAACCATGCTGGCGCTGCAACCGGGGCCGTTTTTCGGTCAGGCGGCACCAAGGTGGGCACAAAATGGGAGGCATGGTAGAACTTTTTTCGGCGCGGCAGAGCCATTTGCGCCGAAAAAAGCTTCTACCACACCCCCCATTTCATGCCCATCCCGCGCCGTCCCAACCGAAAAACAACCCCGGTTGCGGGCAGGAATCATGGATAATTTTCAAGACGACAGGATGTGGAGGCGGAAATGGGCGCGGCAACTCGACCAGACCCAGCGGCGGCTTCATGCATTGCTGACGCAACAAAGCCAAAGGCTCGCCGAACTCGAGCGGGCCATGGAGGAGGTGAATGCCCTGCGGGCGCTTGTGAGGCTCTACAAAGCCATGATCGACCGAACGGAAGACGAACCGCCGTAGGCGGATTCATTGGGACAGGCGGGCGCGGCAGGCATCGATCGCCTGCTCCAGGAGTTCGGCCAAGCCGATGACAGTAGCATGACCGCCCGCAGGAATGGGAACGTGGCGGTGAACCTTGCCCTTGCCTTGGAGGAGGCCATTGGGGTCGTCGAAATTCGCGGAATAGGCGAGTCCGAGCTTGATTTCCAGCTTGGAGAGGATGAGGGTGCAGACCGAGCCTTTGTAACCCGGGCCGAGGAGGTAGCCTACCACGTTGGAGGTGGCGTCAGCCTCTTCTTGCAGGTCTGGGCAATTGTCGAGGAGCCATGCCCTGGTCATGAGGAAACGTTGCTGGATATCCTCCGGGTAGAGCCCCAGCAAGACATTAAAGGAAAATTGATCGATGCTCGCCATTGGAGTGGATTATCCGCCGATGATGTTCACTTCCCGCTCCAACTGGACGCCGAACTTGGACAGAATGTCGTCCATGATGGCTTGGGACAGGGCCAAGATGTCGCTTCCGTTGGCACCGCCATGGTTCACCAACACCAATGCCTGGGCAGCGTGGACTCCATAATTCCCCAATCGCTTGCCCTTCCATCCCGCCTGCTCGATGAGCCAACCTGCGGGCAGTTTCATGATGGATTCATCCACGACATAGCCGGGCATGTTGGGGTATTCAGATTTCAGCGCTTCGAATTGGGCCTTGGGGATCTCAGGGTTCTTGAAAAAGCTGCCCGCATTTCCGATTTGGGCGGGGTCGGGCAGTTTGCTCCTCCTGATCGCCATGACCGCGCGGCTGACATCACCAATGGTGGGATCCGAAATGCCAGCGAGATTCAACTCGTCCCGGATAGCTCCATATTCCAGGTGCAGGGTATGGGGTGCCTTCTGCAAGCGCAGCACCACCTCCGTGATGATGTACCGCCCCTTGTGCTCACGCTTAAATACCGAGTCGCGGTAGCCAAATTGGCAGTCCGCAAGGCCAAATTCATGGGCTTCGCCGTTCGCCAAGTCCATGGCCGTCAGCCGTTCGAAGACATCCTTGAGTTCGACGCCGTAGGCACCGATGTTTTGAATGGGAGCCGCACCGACACTGCCTGGAATGAGCGACAGGTTCTCAATGCCGCCCCAACCTTGCTCAATGCAGCGCATCACCACCTCGTGCCAGACCTCTCCCCCACCGATGGCGACCAGCACCGAT
>JAXLVK010000012.1:0-84329 GCA_046329055.1 Bacteroidia bacterium | reverse complement strand
GTCCGTGGTGTTTTCGATCACTGCAAGCCCCTCAGCATACCGCCGCTCAAAAAACGCCATCAATTCCTCCTTGCTCTCGGCGGGCTTGGTGCGCTCGATGGGTTTGGCAAAATCCAGCTCGTCGGTCTCCAAGGTGATGTGCGCCCAGTGGCACAGGTTCGCGATGTGCTGCGCCAGGGCACCCATGCTCGATGATTTCTCATGGGGCTTCCAGGCGGCCTGGTCGAAAGGCAGGCGCTCCAACATGCGGCGCGTCTTCTGTCCTTCCTGAATGTAATCCCTTAAAAATGCGTCTTTTTGACTCATCCTGATATCAATTTGAGGTTTGAAATTAGGGAAAACTTCCTCGTAGGATTAGTTTTGCCTTGAAATATGTATCAACATTCAATTCACTCTTCCCACTGTTTGATGCTTCGCGGCAGGAGTTGGGAAGGGGATTGGATCGAAAGAATGGAACGAAAATGAATACTGCTGAATCCACCGTGCGGCGCTACTATGCCGCCTTCAATGCCAAGGATTACACTGCCATGCTCGCCGAGGTCGCCGAGGACATCCGCCACGACGTGAACCAAGGCGAGGTCCGTAGGGGCAAGGCGCGCTTCCAGGAGTTTGTGCACATGATGGACCGCGCCTACCGAGAGACGCTCACAGACATGGTGTTTTTCACCGAGCCGAGCGGTCAGCGGGTCGCGGTCGAGTTCGTGGTCAACGGCGAATACCTGCATGGCGAACCGGACATGCCCCCGGCGCATGGGCAGCGGTATGTCCTTCCTGCGGGTGCATTCTTGGAGGTGCGTGATGGCAAAGTCTGCCGCGTCACCACCTATTACAATGCCCAAGATTGGCTGCGCCAAGTCTCTGAATCCTGAGATGGAAATCAGCTACAAGTCCTACCGAGGAGCGGAAATAGCGGAGGTGTTCGAGCCGCTTGCGCGGTTGAGGATCGCCGTGTTCCGGGATTGGCCCTACCTGTATGAGGGCAGCTTGGACTACGAGATGGACTACCTCAAGACCTATTCCGAAGCCCCGAATTCCTTGCTCCATGCAGCATTTTATCGGGGAGAAATGGTGGGCGCGACGACCTGCATCCCTTTGGCGGATGAGACGGGGGACGTGCAAAAACCCTTTCTCGAAGCAGGAATGCGGGTGGAGGAAATTTTCTACTTCGGGGAGAGCATCCTGCTGCCGGAATACCGTGGTCAAGGTATCGGAAATGTCTTCTTCAATGCCCGTGAGGCCCATGCGGCGAGCTTTGGTACGTACCGCGTGACCTGTTTCTGCGGGGTGCAGCGGCCTTTGGACCATCCCTTGCGTCCATTGGACTATCGGCCATTGGATGAGTTCTGGATGAAGCGCGGGTATCGGAAGGTGCCGGAATTGAGCACGACGTTTTCCTGGCCGGACATCGGGGAGTCGGAGTCCACCGCCAAGCCCATGGTATTTTGGATGCGAGAATTATGAGTACATCGAGAGACATCCGGGTCGCGGTTGCGAGCTATGCCTTCAACTCGGTCCCAACTGTTGAGGACTGGCGGATGCTGGCAAATGCGTGGGTGCAACATGCAGCCGACCTCGGGGCAGACCTGATCGTGTTCCCGGAGTACGCGTCGCTGGAGATGCTCGCTGCCTTTCCGCCCGATGTGCAGCAGGACATGGGGCGCAACTTGAGCACTTTGCAAGAACTGCTCGATTCCTATTTGGAGACCTTCGCCCTGGCTGCCGCCCAAGCGGGGAAGCTGATCGTTGCGCCGAGCATTCCGGTTTGGGTGGAGGACAGGTATGTGAACAGGGCTTTTGTTTTCAGTCCGCGTGGAATGGTCGGCTGGCAGGACAAGTTTTTCATGACGCGGTTCGAGGACGAGGATTGGGGGGTGGCGTCGCCTGCGGATTTGGAACTGACCTTGTTCGAAGCGGAGTGGGGGAGCTTCGGGATTCAGACCTGCTACGATGTGGAGTTTCCGCTGGGCAGTGGGCTGCTCTGCGGTGCGGGTGCGGAATTGATCGTGGTGCCGAGTTGCACGGAAACGGTGCGTGGCGCTACACGGGTGCATGTGGGAGCTCGGGCGAGGGCGCTGGAAAATCAATGCTGGGTCGCCGTCGCGCAGACGGTGGGCGATGCGCCCTGGAGCCCGGTGGTGGATGTGAACTATGGCTACGCTGCGGTGTATTCCACGCCGGATGCGGGCTTGCCGGAGGATGGGATTCTGGGGACATTGGACGTGAATGACCCGGGGTGGCTGGTGTGCAGCATTGACTTCGAGGCGATTGCGCGGGTGCGTCGGGAGGGTCAGGTGTTCAATTTCCGGCACAGTCAGGAACAGGGGTATGGGTTGCAAGGACGGGAGATTTCAGTGGTGAGGAGGAGGGTTTGAGGTTTGTGGGCAGCTTTGCGGACCTTTGCGCCTTTGCGGTTTTAAGTACACCGAGATTGGGTTTCCCTCCAAATTAGGCTAGAGCCCTCTCGCCTCTATCGCCTCTCGCCTCATCTGGGGATTTTTCCTAATTTCGCCGTGATGCACCTGGCGTATTTCATCCACTGGGATCCGGATCCTTCCATTTTCGGCTTGCCGTTCCGTTGGTACGGTCTCCTGTTCGCTTCCTCGTTTTTCTTTGGGTATATCCTCATGAGCCGCTGGTTCAAGCGCGAGGGTGTGCCGGACAAATGGCTGGAATCGCTCACGATCTACATGGCGCTGAGCACGGTGATCGGGGCGAGGCTCGGGCACTGCCTGTTTTACGATCCGCAGCATTACCTCAGCAACCCCATCGAGATCCTGAAAATCTGGGAAGGTGGGCTTGCTAGCCACGGTGCCGCGATTGGGATCATCACGGGTCTGGCGCTCTGGACGCGATTCGTCAGCCATCGGAATGTCCTGTGGATCCTGGATCGCATTGTCATCACGGTTGCCCTCTCTGGCCTGACGATCCGCGCTGGCAACCTCATGAACTCCGAGATTCTGGGCAAGGAGACGACTTCGGCCATCGGATTCGTGTTCCCGAGGGCTGACCAAGGCGAGGCAATCCGTGCCAAATGGGATGGCGATCAGGTGGAACTTGCCTATCATCCTGTCGGAATGCCCATTGAGCGGTCATTTGACTTCTACCGTAGCACCGACGACTCCATTTACCATCTCCTCCCTGTGGAACCGGTGCGGGTGCCTGCTGGCGAACTCCGCGAGGACCTCGCCGCCAAGGTCCGCGATACCGCGCCCGGCACCAAGGGGCATCTCCACTACATGAGCGCCGAGCATTCCGCCAAGGCGCCCCTCGTGGCTGAAAATGCCGATTCCCTCCATCCCCGGAAGGCCTATTTTGAGGATCCGTTCCCTGCTGATAAGGTCGGATTCGCGGGTCGCTGGGAAGGTGACAAGGTGCACCTGCGCTTTGACATGCGTGGCTTGGTGAATGCCAATAGCTCGCATGGCACGGTGTTGCTGCGCGGCGATGGCAAGGGGGAATGGACGGTGATCCATCGCGGTGTGCTCAGCGGCAACCCCTCCATGCTGGTATTGGACACGCTGGACACGCCTGGGGCATTGGCGGAGCCGCACTATCGGTTGGTGATCAAGGAGGACGAGAGCCTGCTGGTCGCGCGGCATCCCGCGCAGATCTATGAGGCAGTCGCCTATACGATCATTTTCCTCTTCCTCTGGTGGTACTATGACCGCCTCGACGCCAAGGTGCCGCTCGGCAGATTGTTCGGCATGTTCTTGGTTTTGGTGTTCGGAATGCGGATATTGATTGAGTTTGCAAAAGAAGAGCAGGCGGCGTTCATGGAAGGCGGTGTCTTGAACATGGGACAACTCTTGAGTGTGCCATTTGTGCTGGCGGGGGCGTACTTCATCGTGCAATCCTTCCGCAATCCCAAGTTCCCGGGGCCTGTCGCCGCCGAGGAGCCTTCGAAGCGACCTGTGGAAAAATGAGCATGACATCCATTTTCAGGACATACTTGCTTGCATTGGTGTTGTTCGGGCTGCTGCCCTTGGCCTCAATGGCACAAGTGGTGGACGAGTCCACGCCCAAGGACACGACTTGGGTGGGAGTGGGGCCGGACAGTGTGGACTTCGTGGCGCAGAGTTTCGAATCCGACATCAAGCGCGTCCGCAAGATCGGCGTATGGCTGGACCGGGCTGCGGGGACGGGTGAGGTGAGCCTCATGTTGGTCAAGGACAATGGATTCGGTTTTCCGGACATGAACTTCGTCCTCCATGCATCGACCCTGATCCAACCGGATACAGCGGGCGGCTGGGTTTGGGACAGCACATTCTCCGCTGTTCTCACACCATTTCAGCGCTATTGGATCGTGATCGATGGGTACAACAATCTGCAAGGCTCCGGCTATGCGGAGGTCGGCCTCTCGAATTCCTATACCGACACAGGCGAGTCCATGCGCTTCAGCACCGACGGCGGCAACAACTGGCAGCAGCTCGTGACCCGGTCCATGGCGATCCATGTCGAGGGTGACAACTGCTCCTTCAACCTCAACGTGAGCCCGCAGCAGCCCCTGCTTTGTCCGGGGGTGCCGATTTCATTTGGCGTGCAGAGCGGCTACGTCTCCTACGCTTGGAGCGATGGACAGACCGCCTCCACGATTTATGTCAATAATACCGGGATTTACACCGTCACCGTCGTGGACGTCAACAACTGCGTGGCGACGGCATCGGTCTTGGTGGTGAACGGGATCGTCCCCACGTCCGGCCTGCTCGACGACTACGAGACCTGCGCCAACGATCCCTACGAATTCGACCTGCCGCCATTTTACAGCACCTACGAATGGTCCACAGGGCAGACAGGCCCCAAGGACACCCTCACCCAATCCGGCCAATACTGGGTGCATATCATCAGCACATCCGGCTGCGAAGTCCGGGACAGCTTCAACCTCGTGGTCTTTCCCTTGCCGCCGCTGAACATCGGCACGGGGGACAGCCTCTGCGCCGGGGACACCGTGGTGCTGGACGCGGGGCCGGGATTCCAGAATTTCCTCTGGAGCGACAACAGTTCCACGCAACTGGACACGCTCACGGCGACGGCGACGGTATGGCTGTTTGTGACCGACACCAATGGCTGCGACCAACGCTCGGACACGGTGACCTACGGGTTTTACCCCGTTCCGAGTCAGCCGATCATCCAAGAATTGCCCACAAGCCTGCACTCCAGCCTCTCCAATTCCTACACTTGGATCCTGGACGGCGACACCATCCCCGGCGAAAACGCCCAAGACCTGCCCAATCCCGCTCCGGGCCTATATTCTGTCATCGTGACCAATGCCTATGGCTGCAGCCGCGAATCCGATACACTCCGGGTGGTGGACGCGCCTGTGGGCGACTACGTCTCCCGGTTCATGTCTCCGAATGCCGATGCCTACAACGACTACTTCTATGTTGAAGGCAGAGAGCGCTACCCCGACCTCGAACTGATCGTCTTTGACCGGAATGGGACGGAGCTGTTTTACTCCAAGCCTTACCTCAATGACTGGGAGGGCGTGGGCAAGGGCGGCAAGGAGCTGCCCGGCGGCGACTACTACTTCATCCTGAACTTCGGCCCGAGCCGCGAAACCCTCCAAGGCAACCTCTATATCGCCCGATGAAAGCTCGCCTGACCCTCATCCTCATCGCAATTGGACTGGGCTTCGCACCCGGCCTGCGGGCGCAGTTGGATCCCTTGCAGACGCAGTACTTCCTGAACAAGTCCCTGTTCAATCCCGGATACCTCGGCAGTACAGGGCAGCTCTCTGCGAGGATGTCCGCCCGCTGGCAATGGGTGGGCATGGAAAATGCACCGCGCACGCAGACACTCAGCGCCCACATGCCCACGCCCGACGAGCGCCATGGCGTAGGCATGAACCTCCAACTCGACCAATACGGGCACTCCAGCCGCTTCATGCTCAACTTCGGCTACGCCTACCGCATACCCATGGCGGGCGGTCACCTCGGCATGGGCCTGGACCTCGGCCTCCGGCAATTTGGCTTGAACCTGGCGGGCGTGGACATCCCCGGCCCCGACCCCATGCTACCCAACAACCGCGCAAGCACCGTACTGCTCATGGTCGGCCCCGGATTCTATTTTCAGAACCAATACGCTTACGCGGGCATCTCCATGCCCAACATCCTGCCCACGCCGATCAGCAAGCTCCATGGCTTCTTCATCAGCACGGACAAGCAGCCCCGGACCCTCTACGTGATGGCAGGCGGCGCGATCCCATTGGGCGGTTCCGTCAAGCTCCGTCCCTCCGTCCTGCTGCGTTATTCCAATCCGCAACAGCGCCTGCTCGACCTCGGAATCGGTGCCATGTTCATCGACCGGTTCATGGCAGGAGCGATCTGGAGACCCGGCAATTCGCTGGCTTTCCATGCCCAAGCCTACATTACAGAAAGACTTCAATTGGGATACTCTTATGACCTCATGACCAATACATTGAAGTCATTCAACTCAGGTGGTCATGAGCTGATCTTGGGGGTGGATTTGAATGTCCACAAGTCCAGTCAGGACGAACCCATCAGATTCTAGGCAGGTCAAGTTCGCGTCATGAATCGGGATTGGAAGGCGAAGGAAAATGCGGGTTGGAAGTGGTGGACGGTTGCCTTGTTGCTGCTCCTCTTTGTCCCATTTGAAGCCAAGTCCCAGACCGACCGCGCCGATGCATGGATGGCCGCCGGGCAATACGACCGCGCAGCGAAAGCCTACCAAATCCACCTCGCCAAAGCCGACTCTGACCTCGTCGCATTGGAACGACTGGCGCGCTGCCATGAGGCCCTCCAACGATGGGACCAAGCCGAAAAATGCTGGGCGAGTCTCGCCTTCAAGCCCGGCGGCCCTTCCCACGCCCCCCTTTCCCTCGCAAATTCACTCCTCCGCCAAGGCAAGTACGATGCCGCCAAGGTGTGGCTGGTCAAGTACCTCCGCGATGGCGGCCTCGATCCCCGCGCCAGGCAGATGCTTGCAGCCTGCTCCTCTGCCATGGCCGCCAAGGCGGATACCCTCGGCTACATCGTGCAGGCTGTTCCCTCATTGAATTCCGCCGCCGATGAATTGCTGCCCATGGTCCATGCGGGCGACATGGCGCTGGTGCGGAGGGTGAAGCAGGAAGATCGCCTCTTCTTCGCGGCCGGCACCCTCGATGGCCAGTTTCGCAAGCCCAAGCCTGCGCGGCAGCCAGCCATGAAGGGCCGTCCCAAAGGGGCATTTTTCTATGACCTGCCATCCGTCGCCATCACCAACGTCGGGCACCCGTCTCCGGTCATGCGCAACCTGGAACGGCAACGAGGCAATGCTGACAGCGTCCAAGTCGGCGAATTCTTGGTGCCAGCGCATCAGGTGACCTATTCGGCCGACCGCCGCAGGATGATCTTTACCATGGCGGAGACGAGTTTGGGCATCGATGGGCTGGGATTGTCCTTCGCGAGCCGCCGCGGAGCGAAATGGGAGGGCATTCAGGCGATCGCATCCGTGAATGGCAGCAGCGACGACGCGTATCCTTTCCTCGCCAACGACAGCACGCTCTACTTCGCCTCCAACCGGGCGGAGGGATTTGGTGGCTGGGACATCTACCGCGCCCGCCTCGATGCCAACTGGATGGGGACCGAGGTGGTCCACCTGGGCGCGCCGCTGAACAGCCCTGCGGATGAATATGGTCTGTCCATGGTACCCGGCAAACCGATGGGGTACTTTGCCAGCAACCGGCCCGGTGGCGCGGGCGGCATGGACATTTACAGCTGTAAGCGGTTCAAGCAGCTTTTGGGTCGGGTGGTGGACTCCCGGACCGGGGCGCCGCTCATAGGGGTGAAGGTCGAGGTCGTGGACATCAACCAGGGCATCCACTACTACCGCACGGACTCCTCGGGGCGGTTTGCCCATGTCATTCGCTCGGGAAATGACGTCTTCGCCAAATTCTTCCACCCGCAATACCACGACCAAAGCCGGAACTTCTCTGCCCGTTTTGTGGGCGCGAATGGCGACCTCGAACTTGAAATCGCGATGGAGGAGGAGCTGCGGTACGAAATCCGGGGCACCATCGTGGATGCCAAGACCCGCAAGCCCATTCCGGGGGCGGTGGTACGCTTGATCGGCGGGCGGGATGGTAGGTCATTTGCCGATGCCAAAGGCGCATTTTCCCAGCCCATCCAAGCCGAGACGCAGTACCGGGCCATCTTTTTCCAGCCGGGCTACCTGCCGGAGATCATCGAGTTCACCACGGGAGCCGAGGCGTTTCCGCAGGTCTATGAGCATCAGATAGTATTGAAAAAGGGCGGTTTCCATTACCTCGAAGGGCGGACCATCGACACGGAGCGGGACATCGTGGTGGGCGGGGCTGACGTGGCATTCCTCGATGGCAAAACACAGAAGGTCAAATCGGAACAACATCTGGGGCCGGACGGCACCTTTTACAAGGTGCTGGACGGCGGCAAGCCCTATACCATCGTCGCATCGAAACCCAAGTACCTCAGCACCCGCATCGACATCACGCCGGACGCCGACAAGACGGATACCACGCTGAACGACATGCCGCTTGTGCCAATCATGCCCGACAAGGTGGTCAAGACGGTGCATTTTGCCTACCGCAGCGACATGGTGGACTCTGCTGGGCAGCAAGATTTGATCGAGATCATCCACATGTTGCGGGCGAATCCGGACATGGGGCTGGTGCTCACGGCGCATACGGACTGGCGGGGGCGGTCGGAGTTCAATCTAAAGTTGAGCCAATCGCGGGCTGATCTGTTGGCGGATGCGATTGCACGGCAGGGCATCGACCGGAACAGGTTGCTGGCAATCGGGAAAGGGGAGGAGGATCCGTTCAACAATTGCCGTGAGGGTGTGGAATGCAGCGAGGAACTCCATGCGCAAAACCGCCGGGCGGATATCCGGTTGGTGCGGTTGAAGGACTTGGGGGATTTCAAAAAGGAGGTGGGTGATGGCAGGTGAGGTGCAACGGCGATTGGGATGCGGTGTGGGTGCCTTGGCTCTCTGGCGCTTGGTGCGGGCGTGCGGAGTTGCAATCGTGAATGGTGTCGCGATGGTGAATGGTGTTGTACGGTGCGACCCCTCTGGGGTCGATGGGAAATGGGACGTCGTGGGCTACAAACCTGCGACCCCTCTGGGGTCGGGAAGCAGCTGGGCAGCGGGAAATCGCTTGGGTTGGGGTGCGCTGAGGGCAGGTTCTAGTGAACTGATGGGCCGAATCCCGACCTTGCTGATAATTATTCTCTCTATTACCCTGATTACCAGTTGTGGGGCTGAGGTGTCAGACAAAACATCCCCCGATAATTCTGGGCCGGAATCGACGCCGGAGGCGGTGGTGGAGGGGATATTCGCAGTGGCGAAGGGCGGCGATCCCAAGCTCCTCGCCGACCTCTGCGACCCTGAGGGGCAGGGCGACATCGAGACGCGGCGCATCTGCGACTACGCGAATGGATTTGACCCGGACGGGGAATTCCCGATGTTTTGGGGCAGTGGGAAGGTGGACGGAGCGGCGATTGTTAATGGATCCAATGCATTGGTTCCCATCTTGTTCGGGCCGCGCGGTGACCGGAGGGATACATTGGAATTGGTCAAGCGTGGGGAAAAATGGTATCTTTTGCGCTTTGCTCCATGATCCCTTTCAACATACCCTGCGTCACCGGCAATGAGATGCGCCATGTCCGCGCTGCGATCGGCAGCGGGCATATCTCTGGCAATGGCCCTTTTGGGCACCGGGTGACGGATTTGCTGCGCCGGGCTTATGGCTTTCAGCGGGTGATGCTCACGCATTCTTGCACGGGGGCCTTGGAGCTTGCGGCGCTCTGCTGCGAATTCCAGCCCGGGGACGAGGTCATCTTGCCGAGCTTCACGCATGTGGGCACCGCCAATGCCTTCGAACGGGCAGGCGCGACTTTGGTCTTCGCGGACAGCAGCCCCGATCATCCGAATGTGGATCCTGCCTCCATTGCGGCGCAGATCGGCCCCCGTCACCCGGGCGGTCGTGGTGGTGCATTATGCGGGCATGGGTTGCGACATGGGCGCGATTCGGTCATTGGCGGATGCGCATCGGCTGCTGCTGATCGAGGATGCGGCTCATGGACTGGGCGCGTCATATCACGGCGAATGGCTGGGCAGCTTTGGGGATTTTGCCGCGTTTTCATTCCACGAGACCAAAAACATCACCTGCGGCCAAGGCGGCATGCTCGTGGTCAACAACAAGCGGTTCGCGGAACAGGCGGCGATCCATTGGGAGAATGGCACGAACCGGGCGGCATTTTTCCGGGGCGAGGTCAATCAATACACCTGGGTGGACCGGGGCGGCTGCTATACCCTTGGCGACATGGCTGCGGCCTATCTCTTCGCGCAGTTGCAGGATCGAGATGCGATTCTAGACCAGCGGAATCGGCTGTGGAACAGGTACAATGCTGCTTTGCAACCCCTTGCCAGGCCCGGACGGATCGAATTGCCACAGGTGCCTGCGGGCGCCATCGGCAATGGGCATATTTTCTATCTCCGCTTGGCGGACCGGGCGACCCGGGATCGGTTCATCGCCGACCTTGCCGCAGTTGGCGTGATGGCGGTTTTCCATTACGTGCCCCTGCACAGCAGCCCGCATCACCTGCCCGAATACAACGGCCCTGACTTGCCGCATTGCCAAGCATGGAGCGACCGCCTCGTGCGCCTGCCGATCTACCATAGCATGACCGATGAGGTGCAGGACCGGGTGATTGCCGCTGTGTTCCAGGCATTGGGAGGGAGGTCGTGACCACTCAGCCGGACATCCACGCGGGGATCAATGCCTACATCCGGCGCTGTCTGGAGCCGACCGATGAGGAGTTGGCATTTTTCGATTCCCTGCTCACTTTCAAACGGTTTGAGAAAAAGTCGATCCTGCTCCATGAGGGCGACATCTGCGAATACGAATCCTATATCATCAAGGGCTGCGTCAGGGCCTATTTCACGAATGAAAATGGATTTGAGGTCACCCTGCTCTTCGCGGTCGAGGATTGGTGGGTGAGCGACCTCGCGAGTTTCCATGAAGGCAAGCCCGCCAAAATCACCTTGGAGACATTGGAACCGACAGAGCTCCTGATGCTCAATCGCCCCAACAAGGAGTTGCTGCTGGAGCGGTATCCGAAATTTGAGCGGATGTACCGCCTCATGCTGCAACGGAGCCTGGGTGTGATGCAAGAGCGCCTGCTATCCACCCTCAGCAAACCCGCGCAGGAGCGTTACCAGGAATTTCTGGAGCGCTACCCGCATATCCCACAGCGCGTCGCGCAGCATTACATCGCGAGCTATCTCGGCGTGTCGCCGGAGTTCCTGAGCAAGATCAGGGGGCGGATGAACCACTGAAAAGTGGATAGTTGACAAGGGACAGTTGACAGAGGAAAGCGCCACGCTTAGCCTCGTCCAAGGGTTGATGGTGCCATGTTGGTAGCTGAGACTCCATGTTGGGGGCTGAGGCTCTCGAAGCCCGCAACCCTTCAAGCCCAAATGAAGAACAAGGTCGTTCCAGTCAGCCTTGCCGCACTTTTCCCCGTTGATCAGAGTGATGAAATAGATCGGGAGCTTCTGTGTAGGGACCCCGAAATTCGGACGGCATGTGTCTTCTGGTCGAATTTACTTCATTGTCTATGAACGATTTAATGATGATTGGTTAAAGCAATACTGGCAAACAAGAATTGACTGCATCGTCGTCTCACTTTTCATGTGCCCGATCTCACCCCATTTACACGCGCCAGAGGCGCGCGGTCGGGTCGGCATTAGGCCCCTTCGAGTCCCTCAGGACAGGCTCCGGCCCCTTGCCTCAATTTTCGCCTCTCGACTCAATGTTCGCCTCTCGCCTCATTTTCGCTTTCGCCCCTCGCCTCTGCAAGATTCCGAAACAATTGCATGTATCTACATGTTTTATTAACCTAGTTCAATGGAATCGGGCATTTGACCCCCGTACCTTTGCTTCATCAGATTTGAAAAGCGTATGAAACGTGGTGAATTTCTTCGACGTGGTCTTTTGGGAACTGGCATCCTCGCTGCCACTGGCGCCGCGGCTCAGCTCCTCGCCAATGACAACGATGAACTCAAGCCCCTGGACATTGTCGGGTTCAACCACATCCCATCAACCTCTTCCAATGTTATGAGCAACAGCGTATTTCACCCCGCCGCAACGCGCGGGCTCGCCGACCACGGTTGGCTGCATTCCCGCCACACGTTCAGCTTTGCGAACTACTACAACCCCGAAAGGATGCACTTCGGCGTGCTGCGCGTCCTCAACGATGACCGCGTCGCACCTGGAATGGGCTTCGGCACGCATCCCCACGACAACATGGAGATCATCTCCATCCCCCTCGCGGGCGACCTGGAACACAAGGACAGCATGGGCAACGTCTCGGTGATCCGCAATGGCGACATCCAAGTCATGAGCGCCGGCACGGGGATCACGCATTCGGAGTTCAACAAGAACAAGGATGCCGAGGTCAAGTTCCTGCAGATTTGGGTCTTCCCGAACAAGCGCGGCGTGAAGCCCCGGTACGATCAGCTCAGCCTCGACGTGGCGCAGCGGCACAACAGATTGCAGCAAGTCCTCTCCCCAAATCCCGACGACGACGGGGTGTGGATCCACCAAGATGCATGGTTCCACATGGGCCGATTTGACAATGGCAAAGGGGCGACCTACACCCTCAAGCGGCCCGGCAACGGGGTCTATCTTTTCGTCCTCTCGGGGGCCTTCACGGTCGATGGACAGGCGCTCGGAGACCGCGATGGACTCGGCATTTGGGACATCCCATCGCTCAATATCGAGGCGAAATCCGAAAACGCTGAAATATTGATCATGGAAGTGCCTATGTCATTGTCCTAGAAGGAATTGGTTTTAAATAGTCTCAAAATAAAAACTGAAAATAATCACACTTAACACAGAATGTCTTATGGCAAAAGTGAATTGGATTGCAGACGCAGCGCACAGTGAAGTTGGCTTCCGCGTGAAGCACCTCATGATCACCAACGTGAAGGGCAACTTCGCGAACTATACCGCCAACGTGACCACCGAGGAGAACGACTTTGGCAAGGCCGAGATCAACTTCTCCGCCGACACCGCGAGCATCACCACTGGCAATGAGCAGCGCGACGGACACCTGCGCAGCGGCGACTTTTTCGACAGCGAAAACCATCCGCACATGACCTTCCGCAGCACGAGCGTGAGCGGCTTCGACGGCAGCAGCGACTTCCAAGTCCACGGCGACCTGACCATCCGCGGCCAAGCCCATCCCGTGACCCTCGATGTCGAATTCGGCGGCGTCGCCAAAGATCCCTGGGGCAATACCAAGGCAGGCTTCACCATCAGCGGCAAGATCAACCGCAAGCATTGGGGACTCACATGGAACGCGCCGACCGAAGCAGGCGGACTGCTCGTGAGCGAAGATGTCAAGTTGCACATCGACCTGCAGTTGCTCCGTCAGTGAACAATCCTCCCCATCCGTGGTCGGCATGGCTGATCGAAGGCTGAACCCCACGGTTGCATTTTGGATGAAAGTGGAAGGATGAAAGATGAAAGTTCCAATCTTGATTCAGAAATTGAACCTTCATCTTTCATCTTTCATCTTTCATCTTTCATCTTTCATCCTTCATCATTCATCATCGAACTCGATCAAAAGCAGTGAATCAAGAATCTCAAACCATCAAAGCCGCCACCACCTCCGGTCCCGTGATCGACCTCCTCCGCAACCGCTGGAGCGCCCGGAGCTTCACCGACCGCGCGATATCCACCGCCGACATCGACACCATCATCGAGGCAGGCACCTGGGCATTCAGCGCATTCAATGAACAACCGTGGCGGTTCATCATCGCCCATCGGGACAGCGCATTGTTCCAACAGCTCTGGGGCCTGCTCGCCCCCGGCAACCAAGCATGGTGCGACAAGGCCGCCGTCCTCGTGCTGACCCTCATCGAGACCCATACCGCCTCCGGCAAACCCAACACCTGGGCGCAGCACGACCTGGGCGCCGCCAACTTCGCCCTCACCCTCCAAGCCAACTCCATGGGCATCTACACCCACGTCATGGCCGGCTACGACAAGGCACGCGCCGTCACCGAGCTGGAACTGCCGGAGTCAGTGGATTCTGTGGCCATGATCGCGTTGGGCTACCTGGACAGCCCCGAGAAACTGGAGGAGCCGTTCAAGACCCGCGAGGTCACGCCGAGGACGAGGAAGTCGGTTGGGGAGGTGGTGATGAGGAGGGGGTAATCCCAACATCACCCATCACCCTTCCGGCAACTGCGCCGAGAACCGTGGAAAGTTCCGCTCCAGGATATCATTCACCGCCTGCTCTTCGGCACGCGCCTGCAACCATGCAAGAAACATCTGCCCGGCATTGTCAAATTCCAGGTTCTGTACCGTCTTGCTCACCTGTGTCCACAACTTGGGCCACCCCGTCGCCTGCTGTGCGAGCGGGAGCCGATCGATCCGCAAGATGCCATTCAGCATCGGCGCCAGGTAGGAGGGAGGGCGTTTGAGTTTTTGAAGGATGCGCTTGATAGACCGCACCCTGTTCCTTGTATCGTGGTCTTCCGCCACATTTCGTTTGGGGCCGCCTCGGTACCCGTCCAGGGCCATCAGCAACCGCATCACTTCCGCCTCCACCAACAATTCCTCGTGCCCTTTCCCATTCCGTTCCGAGTCAAACCGCTTCAGTGCCGATTCCGCCAGCTGCATCTTACCCAAGACAAAGTGCAACCGCGCAAAGCAGATATGAAACGCCACCAACCGGGGCTTACGTGACTTGATCGTCGCCCAGTTCGGCTTCCGGTTGAACGCGCGTTCGATCTCCAAGGCATCTTCCCACTCCGCACGCGACAGGAAATACTGCAACCGGATATAAGTCGAGTTCTGCTTGGACTCCGCCTGCTCATCCGGCGTGTTGCCCGGATAGCGCTCCAGGGTCTCGATCGCATCGATGAAGTCCTCTACCTGTCCCACCCGTATGCTCAGAGTCAGGAAATTGCTCAGGAGTTTCAAGTGTTGGGTCCGGCGCACCGAGGCAAACTCAGGGTGCGATTTCCAAAGCAAGAAGGCAGCATGTTGATGCTCCCAGGCATCCAGGTATTGCTCCCGTTGCAGCGAGATGAGAGAGCGGGCGAGGTGATAATTTGTTTGTGCCTCCATGGAGCCTGTGATCGCCTCTTTCACGGCATCCAACTCCGATTCCATCTGTGCCAGGAAGACCTTGGCATTCTCATCGTCCATGCTTTGAAAGCGGATCCCATGGAATAGCCTTTCCCGAACAGCCATGGTGGTGCAAGCGGCATGGATGTGTTGCCCCAGTGTGCGAATCTCTTCCACCACTGACATCAGTTGTTCCAAGACCCGCTGCTCACCCAATTCACTCAAATAGGTCCGTTCCAGTTTGAGGATTTCCAGCAGCAGCTCCTGGTACTGATGATTGGTGGCGAGTTGCTTGGCCTCGGTCAACCTTTCATAGCTGCCCTCATACAGTTGCTTGCTGCGCAGGATTTGGGACTCCTCGATCAATTCCCTGATCCGGGATTCCGGAGCCTTTTCCCCGCCTCCTCGTCGGCGATGACTCCTCAGCGCATCCAGTATCGCGTCCTCAAGGTAATCGCGCATCTTCCCGAACGACTTCGCGTAAGGGGCCTTGGGATGCGTGCTCAAGAATGCTGCGTCGGAATGGTAGGTGTTGGTATTCAGCAGGTCACGGTAGAGTGCCACGTAAAACTGTTCGCCATCCTTGTCAGCGCGTCGGGCATTTTGCAGTACCCGGTCACGCTCTGCCTTGTCCAGGCTCCTTACCAACTGATGGAGTTCTGTCCCTTTCATTTTCAGGAATTGAGAGCGGTCGCTTTTCTGCCAGTGTGGCTCCCATGAACCGCCAATACTAACGATTTCGAACTTTTTGGGCAATTCTAGGACCCACTTTAACCAAAACCGTTTTCCCTTTTCGGGCCTTTCGTGGTACCACTTTCGCGGGCCGTCAGCATCAGCTTTGTCTTGAAATCGGCGGCGCGGTGCTGTCGAGGAAATGACACAATGGATTTATGGCCAATTATTCGATGACCACCTACCACCTCGACTTGTATCAAAGCGGGTCCGCTTACAAGCTCCGGGTCTTGGACAGCAACAACGCGGTTCAGGCAGAGTACGACCTCATGACGGCGAGCACTTCCATCACCCTTGCCGTGAGTGGGACTGACTATGTGATTGGGACAGCGACAGCCATCACAGACGAAGAACTTCCCCACAAGCACCAAGTCGGCGGCAGCAACTCGCAGAGCATCACGGATGGCACCCTGGTCGGAATCGGGTTGATGGACCTCCGCGATATGGGAAAGGTCGGCAGTTTCACCGTCACCTACGACCTGTCTTGCAGTGGCGTCCGGCTCGATGGCAAGAGTGGAACCTACACCCTCTGGATCAAGCCCGGGGAGTCTGGTTGCTGGGACTACAGCGAAAACAACGCCTAAGTCCATGCCCCGCCATCCACTTCCGATCGCACAGCAGTCCCGGGCGCTGTCCTCCGTCTATGGCAAGATCGAGCAAATCTTGGTCGCCATAGGCGGGGACTACAAAAACTTCGAATTCGAGCGGCTCGACCTGTTTTACCAGGAGCTGTTCCAGAAGTTTTCCGACCGGGTCTCCTTTGTCGTCATGGGACACTTTGGCTCTGGTTCGGAGGAGGCACTGCGACGCACACTTCGCCAAAACGGCCTCGACCCGGATTTGGTGCAGGTCCATACCCCGCTCGCCGACCCGGCAGAGATCGACCTTCACCGGGAGCAGGGCGTGTTCGTGCAGGATCCATTCATCGTCATGGAGTCAGGGCATGGAGAAACTTTGCTGCTCGAACCCTACCGGGCGTACTTGGAGCAAAATGCCTTCGTTGCCGAGCAGTTTGCGGATGCCACCGGATATGCCTTGCTGCCGACGCGATACCTGCTCGAGGGCGGGAACATCTTGGTCGGCGACGACTATGCCTTGATCGGGAGAAATCTGCTGGAGCGCAACCGCCGCAAGTTTTACCCCGACATGCCGCGAGAGGAAGCCGAGAGCATCATCACCAACGACCTGAAGCGAAGCTTCGGTCTGCGGTACCTGTTCTGGATCGGGACGGAGGAGGAAGTGGATCATCCCTTGCGGGAGCAATGGGCAGGGCCGGAGGGGCTACAACCCTTCTACCACATCGACCTGTTCCTGACATTGGGTGGCAAGAGCAAGGCAGGCGACGAGATCGTGCTGCTCGCTGAAATCGACACAGGGTCATTCGATGCAGCCCCGACTCCGGAGCAGGAGGCAGCATTGTCCCTGCTGAACGGATTGCTGAAACAAGTCAGGACGCAACTGATGCAGTACAGCGCGAAGCATCCCGGGCCAAGGTTTGAAATCGTCGAAATCCCCATGTCAGGCACGATCGCTGGAGCCGCAGCCGAGATCAGCTTCACGCCTTATTCCTACAACAATGCGCAGGTCGAATGGTACCACGGCATCAGCCGGATCTACCTGCCATCCTTCCCCCTGAGACGAACGCTTGAGGACAAGCTCCGAGAGAACCTTCAGGGGCTGGGCTTCAGCCGCGTGGAGTACATCGTCTATGACATGGAACAGTTTGCCAAGCGTCGTGGGGGCTTGCATTGCCTCACCAAGGTCCTTCGGCGCGGCAATTATTGACGAATCCATACTGATTCAACGCACAACACGTTTAAAATGAATACACCGAGAAATCGATGGATGGCCGTAGTGCTCTGCTTGCTGCTTGCTGGCGCATCCGTCATGGCATCGCCCAGTGACTCGATCCTCATGCAGGGTCGGTTGCAAAACCTGGAGCAGCAGCACGAAAACATGGTGCGAGAACTGAACCTCCACAAGCAAGAACTGTCCCTGCAAGTGGATGAGCGAGCGGACCACAATACACTTGTCTTTTGGGTAGCAGCCTGCATGGCCTTGTTCGGCACAGTCTCCACCTTGGTCTCATTTTGGGTCGGCATCCGCAAGGCGAAGCAGACGATTCTCCTCCAAGCCGAAGGCATCGTGGAGGGCGAGGTGAGGCAGCGACTGCCAGGCATGACCGAAGGGGTGATGAAGGAGGCCGTATCGGCCGAGGTCGCTCCGCTGAATCGAATGTTGGCACGTGAGCGAGAAAACGAACAGTTTCGCCTGGAGACGGAAATCCTTTGCATAGGGGAGACCAAGGAGGACGCTGAGGCTGGGGTGGAACGACTGAGCAGACTGGGATATGCCCGGCTCAAGCCCTACGTCCCTACCGAGAAGCGCCTTCCCCCTAGCACAGCCTATTTCTTCAACTTGTTCAGGCGTGCCCCGGACGAGGGTTGGCAGCACCTCACCGATCCCAATCTCCAGAAATGGATTGACGATGACCACCACCATCAGTCCTTGTTTTTCTTTTTCGTGAGCGAACGCAAGGTCTCTCATGAGTCCAAGAGGATCCATCCCTTCCTGGCACATTCCAACCGTGGCTTCACCGTGGACACCAACCTGATCGAAGCCATTCGTGATCATCGACTCAACATTCAATCCACCACTCCATCATGAACACCACCCATCAAATCCTCAACGAGGTCCTGCTCCAGATCCATCCCAACAAGGTGCCACAGCCGCAAAAGGACGCCCTGAACACCTTCAAACAAGAAGTAACCGTCTTCCTGCAGCAGCACTACCGGCTCCGGGACGAGCGCGTGGGCGACCCCTTCGCAGGCGGCAGCCAAGCCAAAGGGACTGACATCGCGCTGGGCTACGATCTGGACCTCTTCGTCCCCTTCAAGCACGGCTTTCGCGGCAAGCCGCAGGCCATCAAGGCCGATTTGCTGAACACCCTGCGGGCCCGCTTCGCCCAAACCGGCGTCGAGGTGCGCGATCAGCGGGTTTCCGTCGGCCTGCGCAAGCTCACAGGCATGTTCACCTTGCAGATCGATGTGGTGCCCGGCATGGAACTGGAAAAGCATCCCTACCAGCACAATTCCGACAAGGAAGAGGACAAGAACCTCATCCTCTACGACCGCGAAAGCTCCAAGGAGCGCACCACCAACGTCGCCCGGCAAATCCGCCTCATCAAGAACGAGATGACCCAGTACCGCGACACCGTGCGCCTGCTCAAGGCATGGCGGCACAAGCACGACCACATCCTGGGCTCCTACGCACTGGAACTGCTCGTGTACCGCGCCAGCAAGTTGCCCGACGCCCCCAAAAACGGCTCCCATGATGTCCTGCTTCGTCACGTCCTGAAGCAAAGCATCCCCTTCCTCGAAAAGGACGGCGAACTCCAAGACATCGGCGCCAACTACAAATGGCCCGACTACCTCAAGCCCGGCGCCAAGACCCAACTCGCCGGACTCTGGAAGAAACTCCTCGCCGCATTGGACGGCAAAGACATGTCACTACTGCGTTCTTTCTTCCCCTGAGGCGGAGCCTCGGGGCGTTGCTCGATTTTTTGCTCCCGGCTAGGCGGCGCCTTGGCGCCGCTGGTCGGGGGATGTGTACTGAAAGTGAAACCGAAAGAAAATGAATATCAAGGATAGAATTTCTGCACTGCTGAAATCCCTCAATCAGGGCCTCTACGAAAAGGAGCAGGCCATGGGCCTTGCCCTCCTCTCAGCAATCGCGGGCGAGAGCATCTTCCTGCTCGGCGCACCCGGCGTCGCCAAGAGCCTCATAGCGCGACGGCTCAAGTATGCATTCAAGGATGGCAAATCCTTCGAATACCTTATGAACCGCTTTAGCACACCGGACGAGATTTTCGGACCGGTGTCGATCAGCGGTTTGAAGGTGGACAAATACGAACGCAAAACCGATCACTACCTGCCATGGGCCACAGTGGTCTTCCTCGATGAAATCTGGAAAGCAGGGCCAAGCATCCAAAATGCCCTGCTCACTGTCCTGAACGAGCGGGTCTATCGCAACGGCGCGCAAGAGGTTGAGGTAAACATGAAGGCCCTCATTTCAGCCTCCAATGAATTGCCCGCGCAAGGCGAAGGTTTGGAAGCATTATGGGACCGTTTCCTGGTGAGGCTTGTGGTCGAGGGCATTCAAGACAAGGCGCAATTCAACGAGATGATCACCGTTACGGGCGATCCCTACAAGGATACCATCGCCGAGGACCAGAAAATCTCCGAGAAAGATTATCTCGAATGGAGCAAGGCCATCGACGAGATCAAGGTGCCGAAGAATGTCCTGCAAGTGATCCAAATCCTCCGAGCAGCGTTCCAAGCACATTCCAACAAGCATAAGGATAAAGCCAATCAAATTTATGTATCCGATCGCCGTTGGCGAAAAATTGTTCGGTTGCTGCGCACCTCCGCCTTTCTCAACGACCGCACGGAGGTGGACTTGATGGACTGCTTTTTGATTGGGCATTGTGTTTGGGACAGTGAGGTGATGCTCGATATCTGCAACCGTGAGGTCAAGGGTGCAATTCAAAGGCATGGATACAAACTCAGTTTGGATCTTAATGAGCTTCGAGAGGAGTTGAAGGAGATTGACGCGGATGTCTTGGAAGAAACAAGCTTTCTGAAGCCGATTCAGAAGGAGAGATTAAGAGTATTTGAAGGGAAATACTATTTGGTCGATGGCTATTCCGGTGCCGCGCTGATCGAAATTTTGGAATTTGATTCTCTCTCCCCAACGAGTGAATCGACCATCAAGTTTTACTCAAACAATGGTGGACATTATCGTCACGAAAGTAGCCGTAAATGTCGTAAAGGGAACAAGAAAAATTCAATCGTGATTAAGGCTGGGAATTATTACCACGATACCGGAACCCAATATGATATTCTTGTGGAGTCCTATCAAGAGCAAATCAAGGCTACAAGGAAACCCCATTCTTCAACAAAGAAGCATTTCGACGAACAGATCGCAAAATGCAAGAAGTATGTACAAGATCTCTTTCAGGAGATTTCAATCTTCCGATCAAAAGACTTGAAGCACCTTCGAGTGAACGTATTCGTCACTCCAGAACTTGCAGAGATTGTGGAAAGCAATCTGAATGCTTCCGAGAAAGAGATTCGTCAATTGGATATTGAGGCGGATCGAATCAAGAGATATTATGAAACTGTTGAGGATCAATCCAAATAGAAGGCAGACATGGATAGCGAATTTGCTAGATTCGAAAGGTTGGGATTGATTGGGAATGCGGAAGGCCGTTCAAGGATTGTTGGTGCAATCAAGCAGCATCTAAAATCAGGCGGAAAGATCGCCTTGGATCTCAGAAAAGACCAAACCGAGCAATTCGCCGACTCGATCCAACAGATCTCCTCGAATCCAACACTTCTCGAACTCACAGGTTCAGATGAGGAGTTTGCCTCTCAGGTTACAGGTGAAATCTTGGGGTTTATCAACTCAACCAAGAAACAGATTCAATCCAAACAGAAGCCACATGCTTCCGAGTTCGATTTGCTTGGTCAGTTGAATTTCTTGTTGCCTTCAACGTATCCCAAGGTATGGAAGTCAATGGATGAATTTCTTGCAAAGACTTACCCGCAGCGCGAGATTGATCCAGCGTTCTATACCGAACAGTTTGCCAAATCCCTTGATCCGAAAACTCAGGGAAAGGACAAGAAATCTTTCGAATCCATCCGAGCCCACCTCACCGAAAAATGGCAGGCCCTCCTCACCAAAAAGGACCTCGCATGGCAACTCCACATCATCGAGCAGGAGCGCGCCAAATTCGTCAAGGACCTCTATGCCCGCATCGAGGAACTGAAGAAGCTCAAGGATGCCTTGCAACCCTTCACCGATCAGCTCGGACGGCTATGGGACATGTCCAGGGGCAACCTGCACAAACTCAACTTCAACCTGCTGCGCCAATATGCCGACCTCCTGCAGAGGAGCGAGGTTCTGCAACAGCTAGCCGAGATGCTGGGGCGGATGCGCAAGGCAGAAACCGAATTGGAGGAGGAGACCTATCGCGACATCGAATTCAAGACCGTATGGCGGGTGGACCATGCACAGAAGTCCGAATTGGTGGGTGTCCGAGAGGGCGACGACCTCAATCACCTGCTGCCGGGCGAGACGGCGCTGCTCAGCGACCCTGAGTTGGAGGTGTTGTTTTACAAACGATTTGCGGAGAAGCGATTGCAGATATACGAATTCAAGGGCCGCGCAATGGACGTAGAGGAAGAGGAAGTCGAGCGACAACGGCTCAAGTCAAAGGAAGACAAAAAGGGCCCGATCATCATCTGTGTGGACACCAGCGGTTCCATGCACGGCGCGCCCGAGCAAGTCGCCAAGGTATTGTGCTTTGCCCTGCTCAAGATCGCCCTCAACGAGCAACGCAAGTGCTACCTCATCAACTTCAGCACGGGCATCCACACCATGGACCTGACGGAATTCCGCAATAGCCTTCCACTGCTCCTAGACTTCCTTGGAATGTCCTTCCACGGCGGCACCGATGCAAGTCCGGCCCTGGTGGAGAGCCTCCGCATGATCGAAACAGAAGCCTACCGCAAGTCGGATGTCCTCATGATCAGCGATTTCGTCATGGATGGCCTCCCCAAGGAGCTGATGGCAAGAATCACATCCGCCAAGGAGGCGCAAACCAAGTTCCACAGCCTCGTGATCGGCCACAGCGCCAACGCTGGAGTGGTAAAGGAGTTTGACCACAATTGGCACTATGACCCCAATCATCCCGAGTCCCTGAAGCGTGTGCTGAAGGAGATCGGGGGGATGTGATGAACCCATATACCTTTAGTTCAAAAATCAAAAGTGAATACCATGATCGTGATTAGAATCCATATACTGGCAATCATACTCCTCGGTTGCTTTGCGTTCAAAGCCGCCTCCCCACAGGACAGCTTGCACTCCACCCTCACTGCATTGCGCACTGACCTGACCCTTCTCCAAGCCCACAAGCAGATCCAAGAAGCTGCATTCCACGACAAATCGGTTGCCTTGGACAATCAGGTGGACGCAATCCGGCAGGAGAGGGGATCGCAATTCAGCCCACATCCAACAGAACCTGTTCTCCACTCGATTTGATAGATCAATAAAGGATTCAATTATGCAACACCCACCCACTCTAGCCGCCCAGCGGCCCAGCGAGGAGCATCCTCTTCCCTCCATCACCCGCGCACGGTATCTCCGTGTCGAGTTTGGCATGGAACTCAGCCCACCCGATATCCCGCTATTCCGTGGTGCTATGGGCGAGCGAATGGGGCATGCCGAGCACCTATTCCACAACCACGACGCCGATGGGGCCGAGATTTACAGGTACCCGCTCATCCAGTACAAGTCCATCCGGGGCAAGGCGGCCATCGTCGCCTTGAACGAGGGGGCAGATGCCATGCAACGGTATTTCTCCCAGCCTGAGCGCCGCCTCACGGTGGATGGGAAAACCCATGAGATGACTGTGGACGACTTGCGCATGAACCAAGTGGTATTGCGGACTTGGAACCAACAATTCCATTACCGCATTCAGAATTGGTTGGCATTGCAGGACGAACCTTACAAGGAATACCTTGCCACGAACAGCCTTGCGCGGCGGGCGACCATCCTGGAGAAGCGGCTCACGAACACCATCCTCACCATGGCGCGGGGCTTGGATTGGTGGGTTGCGGAACCCATCGAGGTGAGCATTGCACAGTATTGGGAGGGGCGCAGCATCCGTCACAAGGATGTCCGCTTCCTCGCCTTCAATGCCGAATTCAGCACCAACGTCTTCCTGCCGGACTACATCGGACTGGGCAAGGGCGTGGCATTCGGATTTGGCGTCGTGAAATCCATCCAAGCCCAAGACCATGGAAAATAACGCCATCCATGTCCTGCAATCGGCCGCGATCATCGGGGAGATCTTGCCATGGTATGCCGCTGCCCACAACCTGCCGTCGAACCGGGAGCAACAAGTACGTGCCTGCCTTGCGGAGCTGGAAATGCCATTGAAGGCGGTCGGCATCACGTCGGAGATGATTGCAGAGGCATTGCTCGACGCCGATTCCCGACCAGGGAAAACCCTTGCAGATGCCCAAAGGATGGCCTCCAATGCCTCCACGAACCAGGATTCCGGCACACTTCGACCCATTTTGGAAGTGCTTGGTCAGGGCATGACCACACCCAAATACCGATTCCCCGTAGTAAGCCTGAGTGCCACAGAGGACATTTTCCCCAGGGAGCAGGTATCAGCCCCAGATCACAGGGCGCTTTGGAGGGCATTCGTGACGGATTGGGCGATGCTCCCGACTTCTTCTGCTGAGGGACTGCTGGAAACAGCCTACCATTTGGTCTTGCGACATGCAGCTTTTTTGCCGGCAGCAGCCATTCAAGGCGGCATCGTGGCCCTCCCGGACCATGCCAAGGTGGTGGCAGCAATGGCCTCTTGCCTCCATGAGGCCGAAAGCAAAAACGAAAAGCCCTTCTTGCTCGTTGGCGGAGACTTGTCAGGCATTCAGACCTTCCTCTACGACATCATTTCTAAAAATGCCTCCAAGCTGCTCAAGGGTCGGTCCTTCTACCTGCAGTTGTTGATTGACAGCGTTTTGGACGAGTTGCTCGCTGCCCTCAACTTGTCGAGCCTGCATGTCGTGTATGCGAGTGGGGGCGGATTTTTCCTGCTTGTGCCACATACCGATCACCATCTCGAGATACTGCATAAAGTAGAGGCCTCCTTGGCAGAGCGGATATTTGCGGTGCACCAGATTCAGCTCACGTTTTCCTGGCTTCCCTGGCTTTCGGGGAAAAGGACTTGCAGAATGGCGGCATCGCCAAGATTTGGGAACAGCTCATCCAAGCAGGCAATGCCAAGAAGAAGCAGAAATTCTCCCGGCAAATGCTTGCGACAGAGGACTTCTTTGCCCCCTGTGAAATCGGAGGGGACCAAGGTCGCGACCCCATCACCAACGAGGAATTTGGCCTGAATGAAAAGCCCGCTTCGGATCAGGGGATAAAGCTCTGGACCTGAAGCAGAGCACCCATGATCAGATTTACCCGCAAAGCGGCTGCGCAATGCCAAGTGGTGGCTCCGGTCGGACCGCAAACTCAACCTGCCCTACGAAATGCGTCCTGTGAAACCTTGTGGGAAAAGGGTGCGGAATTACTTCCTGAGCAACGAGGAATTGCAGCAAGCCCTGCCGCAAATCGAGGGAAGCGCTTCATTGCATGAACAGCACCTTTTCTTCCTCACTGCTGCCACAAGGCAAGCAGATGCGCTGGGCTTCGTCTTTTATGGCGGCAACAGTTTCCCCGGCGGACGAGGAGGGTGTTCCGCTCACTTTCGAGGACCTTGTGGGCGGCGGGGAAGAACGGAGGGCGAACTCAAGCGCCTCGCCATCTTGCGGATGGACGTGGACAACCTGGCATCAGTTTGCGAGCGGTTTGCGGTCCCTGACGCCGTATTGGCGCATTATGCCTGCCTCAGCCGCAGCCTGGACATCTTCAAGGGTTGGCTGAATACCCTGCGCGCGTCCAATGATGCCTATCTCACAGGCACATACATCATCTATGCGGGCGGGGGACCTCTCTCGTCGGGCGGTGGACCTGCTCTTTGACATGGCCGATCGCATTTACCAAGGCTTTCGCAAATGGACCTGTGGCAATCCACATTTGGGGCTCTCGGGAGGCATCACCATGGTCGGGCCCAAATTCCCCATCGCAAGGGCTGCATTACTTGCCGATGAGCAGGAGCGGATCGCAAAAGGGCATTTTCTGCCCCTGCGGGAAGGAGAGAAGGAGCGGCGCGAAAAGAATGCCATCACCCTCTTCGGTGTGCCCCTGAACTGGGAGGTAGAGTTCCCCATTGTGCGTGACCTGATGCTGGAGATCAAGCACCATATCGCCGATGAGAATCAGATACAGAACAGCCTCATCAACAAGGTGAAGACCCACCATGCGCAATACCGTCAGCAGCTTCGTGACAAGGTCGCCGAAAGCTGGCGGTGGAACCTTGCTGGGACTTTGCAAGAATGATCGAGCGGGAGGGAAGGGGGGACTCCAAAGCCAAGGATTTCCTCCGCCGGCTCTTCACGGATATCAATTCCAACTCCCATACCGGCCGGGCGACCGGCTCCCAACACCACTATCTCAGCATTGTCAATGTCGCCGCCCGCTGGGCAGAGCTTGCTCAGCGGCAGGAGCGTTCTTCATCAACCACCTCAGCATTGAATCACGGCTAATTCCAATCCAATATGTCACAGAAAATCACATTTGATCCGAAATGGATACGTGAAACGATCTCCGACCAAATGATCGCATTCGCCGAGCAAGAAGGCAGCGAATTGGCCAAGAAGGGCCTCACCAAAACACAGCTCCGCAACTTTTCGGGGAGGTGAAGATCATCGAGTCCGTGGGCTACAAGGATGCCCGTACCCGATTCCTCCTGCTCGCCCCCAAGATCGCCTACACCGTGCGCCGGAACTACGAAAAGGAACCCAGGCGCGACGGACAGAAGATCCGCATGGAGGATTCTGCGCTCTATCAATTTGAGCAAATTTTCCTCAAGGCATATTCGGAAGTCAAGGGAACGGAAGCTGAGCAGGTCGCCGCTTTTTCCAACTTCGTGGACCTCATGGAAGCCTTGCTTGCTTATCACCGCTACAATGCACCTGAGAAGGAAACCGACAAAGGGAAGCATTGACCATCAATTCACTTCACTCAAAATCAATTCTAAAAAACATGAAACTCCTCACAAAATCATCTTCACAGGCCGCATCGAGACCCGCTTTGGCCTGCACATTGCGGTGGCACGGACTCAGGAATGGACATCGGCGGTGTCACGAGCTTCATTGTCCGCAATCCTGCCGACAACAAGCCCTATATCCCCTGGCTCCTCGATCAGCAAGATGCGTTCCCTGCTGGAACTTGCTGAGGGCCGCATCGGCAAGGAGAAAATGGGCCAAAAGATCAACAACGGCCCCTGTATGGAACCCGACAGCAATGGGGGCAAACTCTTCGGAACCATCAGCGATGATGACAAGGTGCCGCAGCGTGCTTCACGCATCCTCGTGCGGGACGGCATGTTGCTGACTGTGGAAGACTTCAAGCACAGCGACCTGTATTTCGCACAAGCCAAAACCGAGGTCGTGCTCGACCGCTCCTAATGTTGGCGCCATGCCCTGCACCATTGAGCGGGTGCCGCAGGGTGCGACCTTTGCCCTGAGCATGGTCTTGAATGTATTCGAAGGCGACGATGAAAGCGAACTCGTCCACCTCGTCTATCAGCTATGCCCGCTGCAAGACGATTACCTCGGCGGCAACGGCTCTCGCGGCTATGGCGAAGTCAAAATTCGGTGATCGACTGGTGTAGGGGGCGCGATGCCAATTACTACTCCCGGCAGCGGTGAACAAGTCGCACTCGACACCGAAGACGGTTATCCCATTCCAGCAAGCCTCAAGGCATAAGCATGGGCACCCGAACATTCACGGCCATCCGGCTGAAATTCCAGTCCGCCGTGACCTTTTCCCACTGGTAAGCCTGACACCTCGCGAGGGCAGGACCACCTTTACAGCGATACGATTAAGTCCGCCATCGCATCTGCTTATGTCAAGCTGAAGGGGGATGCAGGGCTCATGGAATTTTGAACGTGTTCCGGGTATCCTCGGCATTTCTTCGTGAACGAGGACCACGGCCTGCCCATCCCGCTACGGGGATTTCGCATCGAAGTCGGCGGAGGCGAAGAAGCCACCAAATACCGCAAGCGGCTCGCGCGGCTGCGTTACCTGAGCCTGTCCTTGTTTGAGAAAGCTCTCAAGGGCGAGCTCCTGCATATCGATCCGCAACAAATTTCGAAGGATGGCAGCATGGCTTATGCCACCGTTCCTGCTGTCGCCGAAGAGGACCCGCGAATCCAACGGGCGACGGCGCAGCGCGTGAACATCAATGCGGGCTCGTTGACCGGGAAGGCGGCTACGATCCCGAACCCTTTTTCCTTGAGCAAGTTTTTCCCGACGCAAGCTCCGGATGGTACTCTTGGTGGAATGGGATTCCTCGGCTGCCAAGGGAACAGAAGACCCATCTCAACGCCTGCATGAAGCTCCTCCAAGACGAGGGGCTCGGCCTCGCCAAGAGCCGGGGCATGGGCCAATTCACCTTGGAGGAGCGCAGCCTGAGCCTGAGCGTCTCGATGCAGCCACCCATCAGCTCACGCTTTCGCTCTACTGTCCCGGCCCACAGGAGTTGGATGCGCCGACCCTTGAGGCAAGCGCATGGAGCCTCCTCAAGCGGGGCGGCTACATCGCCATCACCGATCAGCCCGATGCCATGCGGCTGCGCAAGAAGTCGGTTTTCATGCTTGCGGAGGGCAGTGTGTTCCCTGCGGCGCACTGTATCGTAGGACGCACCGTGGACCTGCAAATCCGTTGCGGCAGAGACTTGAAACCCTGTCCTGCTCCATCGCGAGGGCCGCCCCATCAGCCTTCCCTTTCTGTTCTCCACCTTCTAATCCATCCCAATATGGAACGCGACGACTTCAACATCATCCACCATTACGAGATCGAAACCCTCAGCCCCCTCCATATCGGCAGCGGGGACAGCCTGCGCCGGGATTTTGATTATCTGGAGTTCTCCAATGCAGGGGGCAACAGCAAGACCATCGCCCTGCTCGACCATGAGAAGGTATTGCGAATCGTGGGCGAGGGCCGGATAGGGGAGTGGGTGCAGCAGATCAATGCCGGCTATCCCACCCTGAAATGGTTGAGCCGCTACCAATCCAACCTCAATTCGACACTTGTAAGCCTGAGGGAGATCGAGTACCGCGAGCCAGAAAACATGCCCGAATTCAAGACCATGATCACCGATGCCCACGGCCTGCCCTACCTGCCCGGCAGTAGCCTCTTAAGGGGGCGATTCGACGGCTTTGCTCGCCACGGGCTTGCGCACCGCTCCTGAGAACCTTTGTCATGATTGGGGATTGGACAAATGGAAAAAGGAAAAGTCGGCAAGTTCTTTGGCCAAGACATGAACTCCGACCTGGAGCAGGTTTTTGGCCCCGAGTGATGCCCTGTTTTCCAAAACCCGTTGCTTGCCCGTGGACCTCCTGAACAAAACACACAAAGGCTGGACTTGGAAGCGGCAAGACGAGCAGCAATTTTTTGAGGTCGTCCCAAGGGACAGCGCAGCCATACCCGGATTCTTTATCCCAAGAGGTTGTTTGAGGTGATGCAGGATCCCCGCTATGCGGGCCACGGGGTGAAGGTGCAGCGTGCTTATGGCCATGCGATGATGCTACACACTTTGCACGAGCACAACCTCCGCTTGCTGCAACAGGAGCTAGATTTCTGGGAGAATAAAGAGCGGAACCCAGCCGAGGCGGCCGAGTATTGCGAATACCTCAAGGGCATCTTGGGGCGGGCCGCGAAATTCAACCCCGAGAATGAAGCCCTCGTCCGGGTCGGCTTCGCGACCGGCTGGACGAGCATCACAGGCGGATGGCAGGAATCTTGCATGGGCTATGGGGATTTTGACAAGCTCATGGAGGGGAGCCGCAAGCGCGGGAGACTTGCCCTATCCCAAGACCCGCAAGCTCGCCAAACGCTATATCCCCTTCGGCTACCTCTGCTTGCGGCATGTGGAGGAAGACAGGCGGCATTTCCCGAAGGCACAAGCGCTAAAGGCTGACACCCCAATATCGGAGCAAAATCAGACGATTGACCCTCCGGCCGCATTGGAAAGCGCCATCATGGATGCAACATCCGCATTGCCGACTCAAGAGCCGCAGTTCCCCCCACACAGCTCCCCAACCGAAACCGAAGCCCTCCGCAACCCCGCCAAGGATCGCCTCCGCCGAGGGCAGGAACTCATCGCCGAATACGCACCGCAACCCAATGACAATTTCCCCGATCAAGACCTTCCGGCTCTTGATCAGCGGCCCCGGACAGGAGCAACTCGTGCCACTCAGCTACCGCACCGACCTCCCACCCGGTCAACGCTGCAAGGTCCGCATCACCGACCTCGACCAACGCACGGGCCGCATCCGTGCCATCGAATTCCGCGGGCTCTGCTGACCAGAGGAACCCAGCGCGCCATCATGCTGGGAGATGCAGGGTGGGTTGTTTGACGTATGAGACGTTCTTTTCCGATGGATCACCCGGCCTGCTCAATGGCCTGTGCATTGTGCTGGCAGGCCGGGTGATTCCGTTGGGCAACAGTTTGGAGGCCAACGAGAAATTGTATGCGCTGCTCGAGCCGGGATCGTATGATGCGACCAAGCAGAAGCTCACCGGGGCCAAGGTCGCGATTCAAGTGGACCGCAGCGGTTCAGCCAACAACATGTGATGTCTCGATTTGAGCAGAGGCTTGCATCCTGCAGGAGTGTTTCTTGCGGGGTGTGAGCCTTGTCTGCCATTTCCAGGTGCCATTTAAAAAGTGAGCTTTTGGCTCTCTCGGGAGGGCAAGCGGGCCTTCATCCCCGCTTGGGTGGCGATGATGCAGGAGCAGACGCTGTTTGGCGGGAAGAAGATCAAGCGACGCGACCAAGTGCAGGCTCGGCTCACCGCCCTCGCACAAGGATTCCTGAAGGGGGAGAAAGGCGGTGACGCATGATCCGACTTGTGAGTTATGACATCACCGACAATGCCTCCCGGACCCGCATTTCGGACTACCTTGAGGCACAGGGCTTTGAGCGGGTTCAGTATTCGGTATTTTTGGGCACGCTGGACCCCTACCGTTGGAAACTGGTCTGGGGGCAGTTGGGCAAGTTGTTCGCAAAGCATTGTCAACCCGCCGACAAGATATTTTCGGTGGTGGTTGAGCGTGATCATTTCGACAAAATGAGTATCTTGGGACATGATCTTGACCGCGCTTGGATATTGCAAGAGGTTCCGGTGTTCTTTGTTTGAAATGGCAGGCAGGGCAAGCCGCTGTTTTGCCGAGGATTTCGGCAAAAGGCCGATTTGGGTTCCAGCAAATGTGAGGTCAATCAATTGTCTCTCAATCCCTTGGATGAAATAGGGTCCTCCGAGTGGGGTACCAGCTAAAGCAGGACTGAGACTTGTGTCGGTAGAGGGCGATGATGCCCCCTTCTTCTCCGAGTGGGGTACCAGCTAAAGCAGGACTGGAGACCCAAAATGAACCAATTCTGCTTTTTCATGAATTCTCCGAGTGGGTACCAGCTAAAGCAGGACTGAGACACGATGACAAAATCTCGTCGCCCGAGGAGGGTCTCCGAGTGGGGCACCAGCTAAAGCAGGACTGAGACTGAATGGGACGTACTGGGCAGCAAACGCCGCCACTCCGAGTGGGGTACCAGCTAAAGCAGGACTGAGACACGACTGACCCGCGCCGCCGTTGGGGGCAGTGCGCTCCGAGTGGGGTACCAGCTAAAGCAGGACTGAGACATCGGGTGTTTTTTGAACATGCTCCACGTGCCCCTCCGAGTGGGGTACCAGCTAAAGCAGGACTGAGACACGGTGATGGACATAGCCAGGTTGACGACTATCTCCGAGTGGGGTACCAGCTAAAGCAGGACTGAGACAGGCAATTGTCACGCAGGTCGGGGGCAGTTTCACTCCCAGTGGGGTGCCAGCTAAAGCAGGACTGAGACAGAAAATCTATTGCATTTGTATACGCTACTTCTTCTCCGAGTGGGGTGCCAGCTAAAGCAGGACTGAGACAGGATGGAGCCAGCATACCCAGAAGGTTCCCTTCTCCGAGTGGGGTGCCAGCTAAAGCAGGACTGAGACTCCAACTACACAATTTTCTTAGTACTCACTGGCTCCGAGTGGGGTGCCAGCTAAAGCAGGACTGAGACCTTTGGCTTCCGTCAGAAATTCTTCTCCGAGCTCCGAGTGGGGTACCAGCTAAAGCAGGACTGAGACACCAGGTCAAGAAGTTTGCACTCCTTTTGTTCCTCCGAGTGGGGTGCCAGCTAAAGCAGGACTGAGACATTCCCGATTGCATACCTCAGCATTTGTCCAGACTCCGAGTGGGGTACCAGCTAAAGCAGGACTGAGACATGGTAAGTCCGCCCATGACCAAGCAGAGCATTCTCCGAGTGGGTACCAGCTAAAGCAGGACTGAGACAGACTCGGGGTAAACCCCAACGAGCCCGCTGCCCTCCGAGTGGGGTACCAGCTAAAGCAGGACTGAGACCTCAAATTCACCCTCTTGAGGGGGATCCTGGTCTCCGAGTGGGGTACCAGCTAAAGCAGGACTGAGACAGAAAGAACGTTGCCTTAACGGCCGCCTTTGGTCTCCGAGGTACCAGCTAAAGCAGGACTGAGACGTGCTAATAGAGAAGTCGCAGTATATGCCGCCCTCCGAGTGGGGTACCAGCCAAAGCAGGACTGAGACATAATGCTGAGATTGGTTAATACTAAATGCTGACTCCGAGTGGGGTACCAGCTAAAGCAGGACTGAGACTCTGAGTAAACGACCTCCACAGGAGTCTTTGTCTCTCCGAGTGGGGTACCAGCTGAAGCAGGACTGAGACAGTAAAACAAGAAGGTGGCCAGGCCTACCACACTCCGAGTGGGGTACCAGCTAAAGCAGGACTGAGACTTTGCCACGGTGACGCATACCGTACTGTACTCTCCGAGTGGGGTACCAGCTAAAGCAGGACTGAGACATAAATGCAATGGAGGAAATACATCCTATGTACACTCCGAGTGTACCAGCTAAAGCAGGACTGAGACTGTAAAGAGACATCGGAGACGAAACCCCAAACTCCGAGTGGGGTACCAGCTAAAGCAGGACTGAGACACATAGGTGATTGGGCCTTGAAGCCCAGCTTTCTCTCCGAGTGGGGTACCAGCTAAAGCAGGACTGAGACTTTAAGTCCCTCGTGTCTACCGTTCCACCATTCTCCGAGTGGGGTACCAGCTAAGCAGGACTGAGACAGTCGTTGACGATTCGTTGCATCGTCTTATATCTCCGAGTGGGGTGCCAGCTAAAGCAGGACTGAGACACTTTTTTGTTTTTGTTTCTTAGAATTAAAGTCTCCGAGTGGGGTGCCAGCTAAAGCAGGACTGAGACCCGCAGAGCGCCGCAAAAAAATGAGTTTTCGCTTTCGATTGGGGTACCAGCTAAAGCAGGACTAAGACGTCTTCTGGCATGTCGCATACTCAAGTAATGTCCCTCCGAGTGGGGTACCAGCTAAAGCAGGACTGAGAATTAGCAAGGTGTTCCGCATTGAATGCGTTCTCTCCGAGTGGGGTACCAGCTAAAGCAGGACTGAGACATTTTGAAACCTTCTGGAGGTTCTGCGCGATTGCTCCGAGTGGGGTACCGCTAAAGCAGGACTGAGACATTCAAACATTGGAGTATCTGGTATACAGTAATCTCTCCGAGTGGGGTACCAGCTAAAGCAGGACTGAGACTTTCATCAAATGATTCAAATTTATTGTAATCTCTCCGAGTGGGGTACCAGCTAAAGCAGGACTGAGACATTTGGGCGGCACAATCACTACCGACGCGCAGCTCCGAGTGGGGTACCAGCTAAAGCAGGACTGAGACAAACAATTGTTTTAAGATTCGAGTCTTTCGATTTCTCCGAGTGGGGTACCAGCTAAGGCAGGACTGAGACTTTTTTGTCCTTCCAAAGATACCCGACGACCTCCGAGGTACCAGCTAAAGCAGGACTGGAGACTGAGGACAAGTAGTTGTCACCTAATTGTGAACACCCGAGTGGGGTACCAGCTAAAGCAGGACTGAGACAAGCATGACCTGATATTCTGACGTTTCCTTGAGCTCCGAGTGGGGTACCAGCTAAAGCAGGACTGAGACAGCAAAAAGATAGCCAGGCATGCCACAAGAGCTCTCCGAGTGGGGTACCAGCTAAAGCAGGACTGAGACACCATGAACAAACCAAATAAAATAAGGTAATGTCTCCGAGTGGGGTACCAGCTAAAGCAGGACTGAGACGTTGCGTAGGCTCTTTGGCCGATGCTGTTGTAGTCTCCGAGTGGGGTACCAGCTAAAGCAGGACTGAGACTTGAAATACGGAATGAATTTGTAGTTTCCCGGTCTCCGAGGGTATCAGCTAAAGCAGGACTGAGACTAATATTGGATATAGTAATCTTCCCAATTATACCTCCGAGGGGTACCAGCTAAAGCAGGAATGAGCCAAACGAGGGGCATGGGACAATAGGCAAGGGGCAACTCTGCGTGGTCATATATTGCGGTGCTTTGATGCGTCCAGACTTGCCCCTTGTCCCATGCCTCTTGCCTCTAGCCCTCCGAGTGGCGTACCAGCTGTAGCAGGACTGAGACGAGCGGTGCCGATGCAGGAAAAACCATCTGCTTCCTCCGAGTGGGGTACCAGCTAAAGCAGGACTGAGACAGGGTATCTTCGCCGGAACATCCCGGGGCCGGTTTAGGTGGGGTACCAGCTAAAGCAGGACTGAGACGTGATGGTTATTGTCCCCTTGAAGGGGGTGACCAACTCTGAGTGGGGTACCAGCTAAAGCAGGACTGAGACATATTGGTCAAGATCCAGACTCCTACCATTGTCGCTACGAGTGGGGTAAATGACTGGCAAATCTCAAGGAGGCCGTTCCACTAAATGAGGACTGTGACATCAAGGCCACCTTTCGGGTTTCATTCGCCTTGTCAGAGAGGCCGTTCCGCTAGATGAGGACTTAGACTGCAGGGCCCATAGTTAACCGGTAAGTGGGAGAGTCTAAGAGGCCGTTCCACTATATGAGGACTGCGACAGTGCAAGGCCAGGAAAACAAAGGCCACAAAAGTCAGAGAGGCCGTTCCACTAAATGAGGACTGAGACTTGGGGTTGACCGAACCCACCGGGCTGCTGGGGTGTCAGAGAGGCCGTTCCACTAAATGAGGACTGAGACACTGTCGCGAATAGAAATGCCGTAGCTTGGTTGTCAGAGAGGCCGTTCTAATTAAATGAGGACTGAGACTAGAACTCTTTTTCGTTTTTGTATTCGTCCCGTTGTCAGAGATACCGTTCCACTAAATGAGGACTGAGACAAGACAGTTGCCAGTTATGAGTCAGGAATTGCCAGTCGGTGTGCTGAGGCATTGCATACAGACTGGCAACTCGCAACTAAAGACTCGCAACTCGATACACCCATTTTCCTCGTACATTACATCGATGAAAAAGATCAACCCTCTACCTTGGTCATTCCTGCTTCTCTTCCTCCTCATCCAACTTGCTGCCTGCAAGAAAGAGGCGATTGTGCCTGTGTATGGTGTGAATGATGGGAGTGACATGGCACAGCTGATCGCGGAGATTTCCAGGAAGGCGAAGCAGTCAGATCCAGACTTCTGGTGATTGTGCAAATGCGCCGGCTGTGGCGTATGAACTCGGAGGGATTTTAGATACCCTATTTTTGGACACGGTCGATGGGTTCACGGTCGAAGAGGCTTTGTACGACTGCAAAGGGAAGATTGAGCCAATGACGAGCCAATTGCAATCGCTTGATGGTTGCCTGCCAGCGAGTGGAAGCTTGTGCTCGACCAAGTATGTCCGAATGACATTGCCGCCTTTACGCAGGCTTGTAAGCAACACGGGGCGATCGGTTTTCCCGCAGTTGCAAGACGGCAGAATATAAGGTGATCCCTGATCAGACGCTTTATGCAAATACAAACAACATCACCCAATTGTCGGACGTGCAAAATGCCCTCGTTTGCTACAATCCTGATCTCAAGCCAAAGGCCGAACGGATCAATCGTTTGGACGATACTGATTTTGACATCCTGATCATTGACCCGGGCGACAAAGATGAACCGCTGGATTCCCACGATGTCACCACCTTGAAGACAAAAGCAAATGGGGGACTCGGCTTGTGATTGCTTATTTGAATCTGGGTGCGGCGGAAAGTTGGCGTTATTATTTCCCAGATGCCTGAAAAATAAGAAAGATCAACCAGATTGGTTCATTGGTGAGTACCGTGGGTTCAAGGGGGAATACAAGGTCAAATTCTGGGACCCTGCATGGCACGACATCATTTATGCAGGCAGCGATTCCTACATCGATCGGATCACCGCGGCAGGCTTTGACGGCGTCATCCTCGACAACGTGGAGTTCTTTGACGATTACGAATGAGGCGCCTGCTGCAGCACATGCAATCGGATGTCCTCGGCGTAGTCCTCACTCATGGGGATGATCTTGCCGTCGTAGAGTTCAATGTCGCCGCGTTTGCCCTTGCAGACCTTGGAAATGAAGCGACAGTTCACGATGTAGGACCGGTGCGTGCGCAGAAACTCCGGGAAGGGCAGCCTGTCCTCGATCTCCTTGATCGGTAGGGTGAAGACCTGATGTGTATCGTTGACGAGGTGCACCTCGCTGCAATTGCGGTTGGCGCGAACAAAGACGATGTGGTCCAGGCTCACCAAGCGGTAGCCATCGGATTCGTTGGCGACCAGGAAATCATCCGAAATGCTAGGTTTCATGGAATTGATTTGGTCGATCGGCTCATGCATGGCAATGGTCTCCTTGTAGAGCTCCACGGCTTTCTGCATGCTCACGATGCGGATGGGCTTGGTGATGTAGGAAAGTGCCCGGTGCTCGTATGTCTCCGCGCCCCGGTCCTCGTGGGCGGAGACAAATACGACCCTTGTCCGCTGCGGCGAGATGCAAGGCATCAGGTCAAATCCGCTGCCGTCCGGCAATTCAATGTCCAGAAACAGCAACCCAGGCGGCTTTTCCTTGATCAACTGCTGCGCCTCCATGAATGTCCCGGCCATCCATACCACTATGGTGCCAGGGCAATGGTTCTTCAGGATCATTTGAATGTTCTCCCGGGCATGGCGCTCATCATCTACGATTCCGACTTTGATCATTCTGTTAGGATTGAAGGTTTCGCAAGAGGTCAATGAATGTATTTCGAAGCTAGGAGAAACCTGTGAATTCTGCAAGTAAGCTCGCTGTCGCCCTGATCGGGCCGCCACGCAGTGGAAAAGAAAGCGCCGGGAGCAAGTCCCCCGGCGCCTCATCATCCTGATGGCATGGGCTCAGGCCACCGGCTCGTTGCCGGGGATGGGGCCGGGGTTTGCACCGCCGTTGCCGCCATCTTTGGGCTGATCGGTGGAATTGCCATCGGTGCCACTTCCTTCGTTGCCATTCCTGTTGCCGCGCTGCGCTTCAAACTGTTCGCTGAGCTCAGCGAGGGCGGAGGTGATGCCGGGCACTTCGTCCTCCTGCGCCTCCTTGGCTCGGTTGTAGAATGCCAGTGCGTAGGTGTAGTAGTTGGCACTGATCTGCAGGGTCGTGTCGTCCAGCTTCTGACGCAGGGTGTTCAGGCGGCGCAGCAAGGCATCCATCCACAACCAATCCTGACGGATGCGCATGAAGTCGGCAAACTTCCTGCGGCCGCCCATGAGGTCACGAAAGGTCTCGGCGTGGCCATAGGACTTGTTGCTGAATGCAAGCCTATTTTTCGCCATCGCGGGGACGGCACTTCGCTGCTTTTCGGTGAAGTTGATCGCAAAGCGACTGATGACCGCATCCATGGCGTCAATGGACCCTTGGAGCATGGCGACTTCTTGGGCCGTCAAGCCCGTTGAAATGTCTTTCATAATCTTAGTGATGAATGTTCAATAATGGGACGGATTCATCCGTCCAGAAATTAGCCGAAAGAACGTGTCTTGGCATCTGTGACCAAGTGTAAGTCAGCTGACATTGTTTGTGGTCTCCGTTTGGTTGCGCTGTCCGGCAGGAGGTGCCACGGATCAATATGCTCGAAGGTACGCCAAGTCGGCGCAATCTGTTACACGATTTTCAACGCATTGTCCCAACCGTGACCCTGGAAGGACGAAAGGCCCGTTTTTCAGGACGAAGGCGAAAAACAGGTGATGGAACTTCATCGCCAAAAGCCGCATTTTTCGGGCTTCCACCTGGCTACCTACTTGCCTCATCGGCGTAGTGTCTTGGTGCCTTCGTGGCAAAGGCAATCGCAAAAATTGGCCATCGATCACCCAGGTGAAGGCCGACCTACACTTGGATGATGGCCAGCCTCCACTGGGGTGATGGCAGCCATCACTTGGGTGACAGTTAGCCATCACTTGGTGAAGGGCCAACCATTACTTGAGTGAAGGCCAGCCATCACTTGAGTGAAGGCCAGCCTACACTTGGATGAATGCCAGCCTACACTTGGGTGGCGCCAGCCTACGCAGGTGAATGCCAGCCTACACTTGGGTGGCGCCAGCCTACACTTGTGTGAATGCCAGCCATTACCAGCGTGACAGCCAGTCATCACTTGGGTGAATGCCAGCCATCGCTTGGGGGCCAACCAGCCTACACTTGGGAGATGGCAAGCGCCAGCGTGACAATGCAGGCTAGACTTTGGTGACGGCCAACCTACATCCGGGGTGAATGCCAGCCTACATTCGGGTGACCGCAGCCTACACCTGGGTGAGGGTTTGCCTACAGTTGGGTGAGGTGGGCCTACAGTTGGATGATGATGGGCCGCAAACGCCCATATTGATCGGCAAAAGCACCTTGTAGAGAAGCTCATCGTACTTCATGGGTGCAGTATTGTATTCTGCATGCGGGCATCAACCCACTTTTGCAACCCTGCCCTGTTGCACAAACCGAGTACATCTGACGTACACAATAACATGGAAGCGGTTTGCGACTGATGACTTACCGACTTGAATGCCGTTTACCAGCCTAGCAAAAGAGCAGTGCAATGGTCGTCAAACAGAAAAGCCCCTTGCATTCTCCCAAGAAACCCCTATCTTGCCGCTCGATGAGCCAAATACAAACAGTCCATGGCTCCTCTAGGGTTCTTAACCGACAACGTTTCATCATTTCCATATTTTCAAGTGAAACATCGTGGACAACGAAAAACTCAAGCAACAACAGCGCCCGGAGACTGCGGATCAAGACCAGGCATGGGCCTCCGGATTTGACGGGAAGGGGACAGCAAGCCTGCCACCCCCCAACAATGGCCTGTCCTCCAAGTCCAATCCCGCACAGCTCCAAACAAGCGGCGACCGACAACCACCCGTGAGCCCCTCGCAGGTCGCACAGGATGCCAAGGCCATTTATGACTGCATCAGCGGTTGGTTCACAGACGGGGCGGATGTGGTCGCAGTCCTGCGCGGCAAGTCTGTAGAACACCTCCGTGGCCTCAGGCTTTATTACAAGGCGGCTTATGGGAAGGTCTTGGAGGAGCACATGGAGTCCTGGCTCAGTGCCACCAATTACCGGGCCGCCATGGCCTACCTCTTCCCAGCTCTGAGCCTCATGGAGCGGCTCAGCATTCAGCTCAACACCTTCGATGACAATGAGGAGGCCATGGTGTGGCTGATCCAAAATGCCAGTGTGCAGGAGCGGACTGTTGCGCAAGGGCAGGGCATCCAAGAGTTCCTCTTCGAGCAGCTCAGCGACATGCAGCTATATGAGGCCCACAAGCTGGTGTTTCCGCCCGCACAGTTCCGGCCCGAGCATTACAAGATGGCCATGAAAGTGATCGACCAGGCAGACAATCTCTTCTGGGACGATGACGACCATGTCTATATGGTGATATGAATGGATCCGCAGCAGCGGGCCGCCCTTTGGAACCACCGCCTGAGCAAGCTCGACTTCGTGAGCGCCACCAAGGATCAGCTGCGGACCCTGTGCCTGGGCACGGACGCTCAGCGCCTCGCCACCACCATGGACTTGGCCACGAAGATGGCGCGGGCACCTATGACAACCTACTTGAACAAGACAGTAAACTACGCCGGGAAAAGCAAGCACGCAAGGCAGAACTAGACAAGAAGAAGGCCGCAGGAGATGAATCGGTGAATGGCGAGCTCCGGCAAATCGGCGACATCAACGGCCTCCTAGCCCCTCGCTACACGGATGGTGAATTGGATGAAAGCAACTTCCTCGGCGACTTGGATGGTGACTTGGATGCCTCAGAATTCGCGGCACATCAGCAAACCTTGCGAGTCTCGCCCTACCATCGGGCCAAGATCAAGATCCTGAACGCCATGGGCGCCAACGATGACGAGCAAGCCATCAAGGATGCCTTCGCGTCAGTTGCCGACGAAACCACCCGGCGCCAATTGTGGGCCGACCCGCAGGTCCAGGCCGCCCTCCGCTCCAACCTCAACTGGTCCGAGATAGAGCAGCTCATTCCCTACCGGGAAGCAGACAGCTACCGCATCGCGGAGGACAAGCTACGGACCATCGCCGATGCCTTCTATTACTCAGACGCCGACCATGTCAAGGTCATCCAACTGCTCATGGAGATCAGCGACGAGGACAGGCGGCAACTCGTGGCCACACAAGGCGACCTGATCCGCAAGTTCAATGGAGGCCTCCTGGGCGAGGCAGTGAACCGCGCGGCGGCGACAGGTGATGTGGACCTCACGCTCGTGCTCCGCGCAGCAGGCGAGGGCGCAGGAACCTCCGAGGAACTCATCACCGCCAAGCTCAATAAGCTCAACGACCAAGACTACGCTTCCCTTCGCCTGGGTTATGCGCTGGAAAGCGGCTTCCAGGTGCCAGAATCCGCGGTCCCACAATATATGCAACAGGCAGCCCGCAACCGCTACCGGATGGTCATGGACGAGTTGGGCGGCGAAATGGGATTTGACGAACTCAATGCCACGACCGATCTTTTCCTCAAGGCGCCGTCCCTCACCGAGTTGCAGCAGCCCGGGGGCTTGGACATGAGCCTCTTCATCCTGCAGCAGCGCATCCGGGACAAGATCGCCACCCGCGACGGCGGCATCGAGGATGGGTTCATCGACCTCTTCTCCAACAGTGGCGGCGTCGCTGACATGGCAGCGATGAGTGCCCTGGGGCAGTACCACCAAGCCATGATGGATGGCACCGCCGACGATCTCGACCTCGCCAAGATGGTCGCAGGCTACGAGCAATTTGACGGGGCATACCTGGAGCACGTCGCCGCCTGTGATTCCGTCACTGACATCGCCTCCACCGTGGCAGCCATCGCCGTGGCAGTGGTGATCGTGGCTGCGACTTATGGGGCGGCTGCGCCGGAAGCGGCCGTGGCATTGAGTTCCTATCTGGGCGGCACATCGGCGGCCACCGTGGTGGGAGCGACCGTCGCAGCAGGCGGTTACAAGGTGGGCGTGAGCGAGGCCATCGGGCAGGAGCATTTCAGCGTCTCGGACGAGGGTGCGCGGAGTTTTGCATTGGGCGGTGTGGATGGGGCACTCACTGCACTCACATCGGGGTTGGCCAAGGGCTTGCAGGTGGCATTTTTCAAATCCATCGGCTTGGAGGCGAGGATGGCAGGAGAGATGATGGTGGGAGAGGTGCTGACCGCAAGCAACCACAGCCTCAAGCTCATCGGCCATGACGCATTGGCAGGCTTCACCCGGGGCACCATAGACGGCATCATCTCCGGAGCCATCGGCAACGCAGTCCTCACCGCCACCGATGAGAACGCCTGGCGTCAGGGGATATGGGACACCCTGAGCACCTTTGGCATGTCCATGCTCGCAGGCGTGGCCATGGCCGGTATCGGCGGCGGCACCATGGGCGCCCTGGGCGGCAAGATGGCTGTCAAGGGCATCGGAAAACTCGAGGACTTTGCCGGGCGGGTCGGCATCGACATGGACGACCTCGCCAAGCTCGCATTTGAGCGTCGCCGCCTCGTCACGGACATGAACAGCCTCCTCGCCGGAGGACACATCGACGACGCCGAGGCAGCCCTCGCCAAGATCCAAGCCGAGGTGGGCCTGGACCCCGCGGTGCGCATCCGCCGGCACCTCTACGTCGCCAACGCCCAGCCGATGACCGAGCCCCACATCGACCTCTATGTGGACCAAGTCATCCGCCGCCACGGAGCCACCCACGCCCTCACCAATCAGGAATGGCTCGACCTGAAGGGCTTCTTCCACGGCGACCCCGCCTGCCTGCAAACCTTCGTGGCACGGAGCGACGAGGAAATGGTGTACGCGTTGCGGATGGCGCGTGAGGAGGCGGATGAGGTGGCTGGAAATATTGGGGCTCATTCATTGTCCCGACACGGCGTGGATGTCACTGACACAAAGCTGGATCGTAGGGTAAAAACTGGTTATGCTCCGGATGGCTCACTAAGCAAGACCAAAACATCCTCTAGATTCAGGTCCTATCGAGACCAGTATGAAATGAAGCAAACAGCAATTCAGAAGATAATGGAAGGAAGGGGTGTTCCAAACCATGGAGTTGATTTGAGGTACCCACCCGGTGTGAATGGAAATCCACTTGGCGATACCTATGTTATCCTGATTGAGTATTCATCTCGAACAGATCTTGTGGAAGGTTTCCGCGGAACCGGAGCGGCAACAGCGGGGACTTATTCGACGACTGTGAGACTTGGCACGGGCATCAATCGAGTGCGCACCAGAATACGGTGGGCTGCTGATGTCCAGAAATGGATCACAGTCCAGCACTTTCCCGATGCGACTGATTTTGATGATACATTGGGAAGATATTTGAGGGACGATGATGTAAATTTATTCTTATGATTGACTCGGATGGAAAAGATCAGAATTTCTAGAGGATTCCTCCAACGAGCACTTGGTGAAATACCAGATTTGTACCACATCGATCATGGGGATGTTCTCCCCGTTGGCTCTCCTCTACCTTCAGAGTATCTTAAGGGATACCAATGGCTAGCGGATATCGGAAGTTTGGAGGTGCTATATTTGGGTATTCAATTCATTTTGGCCTCCGAGAATAACAACGCAGGAGAATTTAGCATGTCAGAGGTAGAATATTCGGATGCGGAAATGAGGCATCTACTTCGTGAACTCAAGGCCTCATGGTTTCCACTTCCTCAGCCAGAACTTGATGCTTTGTTGCCCTTTGTGTCAATAATTTCTGTGAACCAGACTTTGAATCAATGGATTGAAAATGACCTACCGAAATTAAGGGCTGGACTTCCCAAACTGTTGACATAATTTCATCCAATCTAGCTGCTTTCTCGTGTAGCATTTAATCACACATACACCAAGATTGGATGGGCATCCGATGTCAACTGATCAATCACATTCCAGCACCTTCCCGATGCGACCGACTTCGACTTCGCCACCAATTCATATCTCCCAACCGCTCGGCTCAATGTCACATTCTGAATTCATACACCAAGACCCAATCGCCATCAACGGTGGATTCCTGAGAGGGGTCTTTGGCAACGTCGCAAATCTCTATGAAATCGATCATGATCAGCCGCTTGGACTTGATGTCCCTCTGCAAGTGGAGTATCTTGATTCGTTTCGGTCCTCTTCGATTCTCGGAGAGTTGGAAGTGCTGTACCTCGGACTCAACCACCTTCTCATCTCAAATGAATTGAATTTGCAGCAGTTCAACATGGCACTTCAGGAATGGACCGACGAAGAGTTTCGGCACTTGCTCCAGGAGATCCGAAAGGGAATCTTCCCGGTTTGCCAGCCTGAACTTGACGCATTACTCCCGCTAGTGACGATAGTGGGTGGCATGTCGGTAAGTGATTGGTGTGATAAAGAGCTTCCAAAATTGAGAAACAGCCTCCCCAAATTGGAACCATGATCCCGACACACATCGATGTAGGCCATACAGCACGAGAGTACTACAAAAAAAGTGTTTCAAAAACCTTCGCCTCGCTCAATGAGGATATTGGCCCGTGGGCGTGGAGGCGGGCATCATCCCGCTGATGCAACCCTGCCTCATCGAGCAAAGCTGAGTGATGTCCCACGACATACCAGCGAGGCATTGCTCCACACTGGCCTTTGGGCCAATGGCTGACCTGACAGGCCAAATGAGGAAATTGGGGCTGGGTCAAGGATAGCCCGCGGTACTCCACTAATGCAAGCAAACCCTCACCGCACCAGCGTCACGTTTCCGCTGTACGATTTCCTGCCGATGGTGACATAGTAAACACCCACCTCGGTGAAGGAGTGCGCAATATGATGCCCTTCACCGGAAATGCCATCTCCGAAATCCCAATACCAGCTCGCTGCGCCCTGTGAGGCATCGGCAAACTGAATCTCGGTTCCCGGCAGCGGTAGGAATGCTGGATAATCCGGGTTCGAGACGAAATCCGCATGGGCGGTGTCGATCACTTCAACCACGAGGTCGTCCGTGGTGGAGGTGCAACATCCGATGTTCACCCCGGTCAATAAAAACATTCAGAACAAATCCGTCCTGAACACCAGGCAGGCTGACACCAAGCCCATGTGGATGGATTCTCCATCACCCCCCATGCGCCACCACCACCTTCCGGAATGCGGACCGCATCCCTTGTAGAGCTCGTGGTACGTGGCGATGACGTCCTGGTTGTCCGCGACGCGCTCATCAAGGTTTGTGTAGTAGCCCTTGATCCCGAGCATCTTGGTGGCCCTCTCAACAAGCTCCTGGTTCAGCTCCAATGCCTGCCCGTTGACCTTGGTGAACCTCAGCTTCCTGTTCTTTGAGGGCGTGTCGACCACCTGCCTTGCCTTCTGCAGCTGTTTCTCCATCTCGTGCCGGTCCTTTGCATGGCGGTCCTTTGAGTAGCTGCAAATGAGGTCGCCGACAGGGGTCTTCAGCCTGATGGACCTGCCGTCCTCCCTCTGCAGGCTTGCATCGACCAGGCCGCAGAGGTCGGCGCTGATGCTGCCCATCCGCGCCCCGACGATGTAGTTGATCCCCTCGGCCTCCAGTTGCTCGATGTTGGAGGCGCTCAGCATGGCGGCGTCGGCCACCACCGTGAAGTTGACGACCTTGTTCCGCTTGATGAACTCCTTGATCACGGGGATGATGGTGTGGCCCTCGAACGTGTTGCCCGGGAATACCTCGTAAGCGAGCGGCAGCCCCTCCCGGGTCACCATCAAGGCCACCAGGACCTGCGGCTGCTGGGACTTGCTGTCCTTCGAGAAGCCGTTCCTCCTCAGGCCGTCCTCGGTGAAGGACTCGAAGTAGAGGGTTGTCACGTCGTAGAAGACCAGGTCGTATTGGAACGAATAGCGTGCCTTTGCGAATCCAACTGCGGCTGACTGGGCCTTGCCTTGGAGGTCAAGCCACAGCGGGGCCGACTCGTAGTAAGCCTGCCTGCGGTGCCGGATGCCGAAGTACTCATGCAGCAACTCGATGGAGCGCAGCTTGGACGCAGGCTCGAAAATCCGGATGATCGCCAGGTCCAGCAGCAGCGGACTCAGGATGCTGTCAAACCCGACCTGCGCCGCCACAGCGCCCACGGTCTCGTGGAAATAGCCATAATAGACACCTATGAACTCGCTCCGCCCCAGGTCAAGAACGTTAGCCGGCCCCGCCTCGCCCTGGAACGGGAGCGGCGGCATCAAGCCGTCCAGGATCTCTTGTGCAAGCCGCCTCAGCTCGGACAGCTCCTCGTCGGTCCTCGCGCTGCCAACGTGCTTGTAGATCACACGCTTCCTGTTCCGGTAGTAAACCAACTGAACGGCCCTGGAACCAGAGGCGGTATCGACTACCCGGATGAACACCAAAAACACCTGTTAGTGCGACAAAACTACAAAAATGCATCTGTAAGGCATTGGTTATGAGCAATATATTTTATTCTCGCAAAAAAGCCGGACCGTCGGGAAAACCTTCGCTCATCAATGAGGATGTTGGCCCGTGGGCGTCAGGCGAGGCATCATCCCCGCTGATGCAACCCTGCCTCATCGAAGGCAAAGCAGGTGATGTCCACGACGCTCCACCAGCGAGGCATTGCTCCACACTGGCCTTTGGGCCAATGGCTGACCTGACAGGCCAAATGAGGAAGTTGGGGCTGGGGTCAGGATGGCCTGGTACTCCACTAATGCGAGCAAACCCTCACCGCACGCAAAGCGTCACGTTCCGCTGGCACGATTTCCCGCCGATGGTGACGCGCAGTAAACTCCTCCTCGGTGAAGGGTGCGCAATATGATGCCCTTCGCCAGATAGCCATCTCCGAAATCCCCAAAACCAGCTCGCTTTCGCCCCTGTGAGGCATCGGCAAACTGAATCTCGGTTCCCGGCAGCGGTAAGAATGCTGGATAATCCGGGTTCGAGACGAAATCCATGGGCGGTGTCGATCACTTCATCCACGAGGTCAGTCGTGGTGGAGGTGCATCACGATGTTCACCCCGGTCAATAACAACATTCAGAACGAGTACACCAGACACCAGGCAGGCCAGCGCAAGCGTGCGGATGGATTCCCCATCACCCCCATGCGCCACCACCACCTTCCGGAACGCCCACGACCGCATCCCTTGCCGGAAACCATCATCGCTGACCGGAAGCCAATGCCGATATCCACCTGCCGTCTGCAACTGCGATAGGGCCGTCCAGCTCCGCTCTACCCGACCTGCCCATGGCTGACAATCTGCAGGGTTCAATGGCGCGGTCGCGCCTTGGTGCCGAGGCTTGCGCTGACCGCCGTCGGGTGGTGAAGCTGAAGGCATCATCAGCCGGATTGGGATGGAGGTCGATGATGAGGTTGTCGCTGCCGGCTGCGGCTACTGCGATCGTGCTGAGGGTAGTGGTAATGGCCATCTTGGTCTGTATGGCCGGGCGGTAGCAGGTGAGTGGCGCAAACGCCTCCCGGTCCATCTGCGCATATTGCGTGGGCTCGGTGGACGTGCCCGCAGCGGGGACTTGGGCCACAAACTTCCATTCCTTGGCATCCCCCGAACGCTCCAAGGTGAAGTAGCGGCTATTTTCCTCGCTCGATGTTTCCAAGTGAGGGCATTGACCTGCGGTGCCTTGGCTTCCCCTTCAAATGTCGTGAGGCTGAGGGGCAAGATCGTGCAGGGTGGGAGGGTGCTGATGTTCCAGGAGGTATTGGTGATGGAATTGCCGGTCACTTGCATGGTGTCCGCGCCCACGGGTGGGGTGATGACGCTGCCAGTGGTGTAATTGGTCCAGGTCAGGGTGTTCAATGTCTGTGTGAAGGCCGCGCAACCTGGGCCGATGCCCAATGGGCAGAGTGGAGACCATGGTTCCCGTTTGCCATTGGTAGGTCCCAGTGCCGCCTGTGACTTGGAGGTCCGCCATTGGGCATGCGGCACACGGTTAGTCCAGCGCAAGGAATCACTTGGATGCGCAGGGAGTCCACCCCGCAGGCTTGGGTATTGTAAAGGTATAAGTTCCCACGCCCGCGATGGATGGGGTGAAGGTCCGGTAGCGGCATTGAAGCCCGGTGCCGATGAACTCCAAACTGCGCCTCCCGCGGCTGCCGTCAGGGTCACGGGACCTTGGGTGGAGCAAAATGGCCCGATCGGGCAAATCGTCGCATCGCAGCAGGGCATCACATAGGGCGCGGCCCCCAATACTCCCAAGGATTCCACCGTTCCTGTCCGGGACGCGGTCGCGGAAGTGCCTGAGGCGCCACAGGCGATCAGTTGTCCAGTTGAGGTGAGGGCCACGTCATAGACATTGAATCCACCTGTGACGGCCGTGGTGCTGAGGAGGGTGAGGGCGGTATTGAACTGCGACACAGAGCCCTTTGATCCCACGAAAATGCGCCCGGTATTGTCGATGATGATGCCGCTGTTTTGCACCTGCCCGAGGCCCAATGAGGTGGTATATCCCCCGCCGGGAATGGCCGCTGAGGCCACAATCGCCCCGGTTGCGAAATTGCGCTTGTCCAAGCGGTCGCCGCGGTTCACATAGACAAATCCGCCATAGTAGGCCAGTGCCTCGATCCCCGTATTGTCGTAGCGCCAGTTTTCGCATTTGTAGCCGAGGTGGTAATTGTTGTAGGCGATCAGGGTCGAATGCGCACCGGGACAGGCGGAGAAGTTCTGTGTGATGTAGCCAATGGAGTCATGCGACAGCCAATAATACTTGGCATTGTCGGTGGCGGTGATGCCCCTGACTTCGGAGGAATTGAAAACGCCTGTGCTCGCATGGACCTGAATGCTGCCCGCCAATGCCCCTGTCGCTGGATTCACCCCGTAAATGTAGGGCAGGGGAGGAAGTGTGCCGCCCGTGCCACCCACGATCAGCCGCGATTGGTCACAGTTGAAAGCGATGCTCCAGAATTCGCCCAGCAACATGCCCGTGATATTGCCTTGGCTCCACAACAGTGCCCCCGCCGGGCTCACCTTGCGGATGGCAGCAGTAGAACCCAGGGTCACATAGGAATTGCCAGCATTGTCGGTGACGAACGTGCCGAGCCAGGAGGTCGTGTCATAAGTGGTATTGTAGGTCCATTGCACAGCACCGGCGGCATTGTACTTCCGCAATTGCATGGGCATGCAGCCATAGATGGCATAAACGTTGCCCAGATTGTCCGTCTCGCATTCCCAGGCACAGTCCCAGTTCGTGTTCACATCATTGGGGAGGTTGGTCCAGGGATCGATCACGAGGGTCTGATTGGCGTCGTAAGGGCCGACTTCAAATGAGATCTCATTTCCAGAGACCACATACCGGGAATCGACGCTTTTGCCGGAGCCTTGCAGGAAGGAAACCGGGGTATGGTCCACCACATCGCCGAACCGTGTGGCTGTCTTGATGGTGCCGTCTTTTTGCAGCACAGGCCGCTTCGAATACCTCAACTTGACTTGGCGCAGGTCGGCGCCGGGGTGTACGATGAGGCTGTATTTCACCCCCGACTCAGGATGCAGGGTGTATTCGACATCGATGTGGGGGTAGAGGTTCTGGTAGGTGACCTTCTTGTAAGAATGCAGGCCCTCCTTGGTCTTGGTGTTGTGGTAGCGGCCCAATTCAAAGGTATGGGTATAGGAATCCATTTCCGAAGGCAAGATTTCTGCCGACGGGTTGGCGCCGATCCACTCAGCCTCCAGCAAATCGTCCTTGAAGTTCACCCGCTTGTGGTCCGGCTCATCGATGGCGCTGTAGGCCTCCGGCCCATCAGGATCACGGTGCCTGCGCTCACGATCGGGTTCCTCCCGCTCCTCCTCCTCCGATTCTGGGTGAATCTGGACCTCGAAGAGATGGAAATAGGCCTTGTTGCGGCTGAGGTAGATGTGTTGCCCGCCTTTTTCAAATCCATAGAGAATCGGGTCCTTTTGGATGCGCTGATCAAACTGCCCCTGGTTTTCGATGAAACTGCGGGCGTCAAATCGGTCGAGGAACTTGCCCGAGTTCTGGGCATGCGCCATGGACAAGAGCAGCAGGCAGGTCGTCCCGAAAGCCAACCAAGTTTTGGTGATGACAAGGTTCTTCATAAGGCGCTGAGGGATAGCACTGTAGTTGATAGACCAATACCCTGAATGTAAGTTACGCAAGTTTTGGGATTGTTTGCATCCTGCGTTGAGCATCGGAGCGGCAGTCGATCAAATTCCGCCAAACTCCCTCACGAGTCTTCGGACAAACTCGGCCTCCCCAGCCTCATTTCTGCCAATTTTCTCACTCCACGAGGGCAAATGCATCCGAAATCGTCGTCCAATCGATACATTTGATCTGCGTTCAGGTTGCCCTCGCGGCCACAGGGACGAGGTAATAGGAGATGCTCAGGGTCTATTGGATATGTTGCTTGGTGGTCATCGGCTGCGGGTTCTTGCAGGCGCAGAACCCTGTGGCGATCCGCTACACCGTGGACGATGGGCTGCCGAGCAATGAGGTCTATGATGCCTACGAGGACCACGACGGCAATATCTGGTTCGCGACGGATCATGGCATCTCGATGTTCGATGGCTATGCCTTCCAGAATTTCAGTCAGGCGGATGGGCTGGCTTGCAATACCATTTTTGGATTTGCGGAGGACCCCACTGGGCTGGTGTGGATGCGGGGACTGGACGGGACGCTGAGCATCCTGGACCATGGCCGGGTGCGGCCCTATCCCTTCAATGACCGCCTCCGGGAACAACTCCATGGCACATTCATCAACACCATGACCTGCCCCGAGGTGGGCAAGATGTACCTGACCCTGGCGCCGGCTGCGCCGCAGACCTTCCTGCTGGACCTGTACACGGGCAGGCTAGATACGGTGCGGTTCCCGGACAGCACGAATGCGGGATTGATCCGGTTGCCAGCATCTGGAAAGACGGTATTCGTGGCGGCACCCTCCATCTTCGGGCAGGATGATTCGCCAGATGCCGACCTGGGACAGCGGTGTGAGGGTGAGCGCATCTCCTGGCAGCTCCATTACGATCTGAAGCGGCGCTTCCACATGTCGCGGGTCATGGGTGTTACATTGGGACCCGATCACTGGGTCGCGGCGATGGCCCATCAGTTGTTTGAAATCCGGGGTTGCAAGGTCAGCGCGCCGTTAGCCCTGCCCAATGGGTTCAATGCCTTGGAGTTGGACCATGACGGCAAGGTCTGGATCGCCACAAGTCAGGGATTGCAATGCCTCGGTGCGGACCTGCGGCCGGAGGCGACACTGTTCCATGATGAAACGGTGTTTGAGGTCCTGCACGACTCCAACCGGAGCTATTGGATCTGTACCATCAATGGGGTGCTGCTCGTGCGCAACCTTTCCAACCGGGTCTATGCCAAGGTGCACGGCGAACCGCTGCTGAATGTGAACCGGATGCGGCGCGTGGACTCCACGCTGTACATGCTCTGCGGCCATGATTCCATCCTCGCGGCGAATCTGAACGAGTCGGGCTGGTTCTGGCTGGACAAACGCTTCGTGCTCATGTCGGGCGAGGGCAACCACGATTTCATGCCGCTGCCGGAATACGGGCAGTTGCTGGCGGGTAGGCGTTCGTTTGACATGGCCACAGGAAAGGTCACCCATACTCCAAAATGGCCGGAGTCGGGATTCCCGGCGCGGTCCATGTTCAGGCGGGGCAACCTGCTCTACATGGCGGCAAGCTATGGCTACGTCATCTGGGACCTGGTGGCTGGAAAGCTGGTCAATCCCAACAATCGATCGAGGAGACTGCGTTTCCATACCGCCATGTTTCCTGACAGCAAGGGGCGGATATGGCTGGGATCGACGGAGGGCCTGTACCTGTACGACCCGGACACGCTGATCCCATTTCATCCTGAAAATCCGATCTTCAGGAACCGTGTGACGGATATCGCAGAGTTGGGCAATGGCATGATCGTGGTGGCGACCCGGGGCGCGGGCATCTATGGCATCTGGGGGGACCAAGTCTGGAATCTCCGGGAGCGTCAGGGCTTGGTCTCCGACATGTGCAACCGCCTCTACGAGGGGCCCTCGGGTCTCTGGGTCTGCACGAACCGGGGCCTGAGCCTGGTGCGCAGGTCCGCGAATGGCTTGAAGGGGCATTCGCATGTCTCCATCCTCAATTACAACATGCTGGACGGCCTACCTTCCAACAAGGTGAACGACATCTTCGAATACGAGGGCAAGGCCTATATCGCGACGGATGTGGGCATTGTGGCGCTGGAGGTGGAGGACAGGGGCCGCTCCCGGCTACCGCAATCGACCAAGATCACCCAATTGCTGGCCGAGGGGGAGGTCGTCGCGCCGGGACAGGCATTGGACACGGATCAGGACAACCTCGAATTCCGGTTCCAAGGCCGGCTGCTGCCTGCGCTGGGCGATGTGCGCTACCGCTACCGCCTGCAGGGCTATGACCGCGATTGGCGGATGAGCGAGGGGAGGAGCGCCTACTATTACAATCTGCCGCCGGGTAGCTATACCTTCGAGGTGTCCGCGATCTATCCCTCTGCCGCACCCAACGCCAACCTGGCCCGGATGGAGGTTGATCTGCCGCCCAAGCTCCACGAACGCTGGTGGTTCCGAGTCCTCGCCGGATTGGCGGTGCTGCTCTTTGTGGGAGTGCTGACTTGGCTGGGCATGCGCAGCAAGCAACGCCGCACTGAGACCAACCTGCAACTCCTGCAAGCCGAGATCAAGGCCCTGCGCTCTCAAATGCGCCCGCATTTCATTTTCAATGTCCTCAATTCCATCCAACACCTCCTCAAGCTGAGGGACCACGAGACGGCCGAGCGGCACCTCGTGGGATTTTCCAAGCTCATGCGCGCTGTTTTGGAGGCGAGCAACCACGAGACCATTCCCATTTCGCGCGAGGTGGAGATCCTCTGGGACTACCTGGACCTGGAAAAGCTGCGATTTGGCCCGGAGTTCACCTACCATGTGGAATTGCAGCCGGGGGTGAATTGGGATGCCTGTCAGGTGCCGCCAATGCTGCTGCAACCCCTGCTGGAAAATGCCATCTGGCACGGCCTGCAAATGCAGAGGGATCGTCCCACACTCTGGCTGCGCATCGGGCGGTCACTGGATGGCACGATCTGCATCGAGGTCGAGGACAATGGCATCGGGAGGGAGGCTGCATCGCAGATTGCGCGCAAGCACCTCGGCCCCTCATTGGCCCTCACCAACATCCACGAGCGCATCCGCCTGATCAACGTCACCCATTCTACCCATATTTCATTGTACATTGACGACCTTTTGGACGCCTCGGGCCATCCCAGGGGCACATTGGTCAGACTTTATCTTCCCACTTCAAGCTATGTTTCAAGAAACCGCTGAACCCAAGATCACCACGCTCATCATCGACGACGAGTTCCGTTCTCGTGCCTCGCTGCGCATGGTCTTGGAGCACAATTTTCCTCAGATCGAGGTGGTCGCCGAGGCCGCTTCCGTCGCGGAGGGCATCTCCATGGCCCGTGAGCACAAGCCCATGCTGGTCTTCCTCGACATCATGCTGCCGGACGGGAGCGCCTTTGACTTCCTGGACATCCTGAACGACCCACAGCTGAAGGTCGTGGTCATCTCCGCCTTCCCCGAGCACAGCGTCCGGGCATTCCGTTATGCCGTCGCGCACTACTTGGTGAAGCCCATCGACATCCGCGACCTGCGCACCGCGATCTCCCGCGTGAGCCTGCCTGCGTCCCCCGATGCCTCCCGCACCGCCTCCACCGGACACAATATCGGCGAGAGCGTGGCCCTGCACTCCGTGGACGGCTTCAAACTGGTGCAACTCCCCGAGATCGTATATTGCGAGGCCGACTCCAATTACACCATCTTCCACTTCGTGAACGGCACCACCTTCATGGTCGCCAGCACGCTGGGATATTACGAGGAACTCTTCGCCGACAAGGCCTTCTATCGCGTCCACAACAAGTTCCTCGTGAACCTGCAGCACATCAAGGGCTATCACCGCGGCCGCGGCGGCTGGATCGAAATGGCCAACGGCAAGGCCGTGGAAGTCCAGCTCCAGGAAACGCGACAGCTTCCTGGAAAGGTTAAGGGGTATGCGCGTGGGGGGTGAAGGGGGCAGGGGCTGGAGCCCTTTACTCCAGCATGAGCTACCTTTCCAATTCCCTCGATGCCGTGCACCTTCCGATTTTGTAGGCGTTGCAGGTCATCTTTCGTTCCGGTCGGCGAAAGCACTTCGTTTGCCAACCCTAACACCATTCATTGGTTTGGGTTGGCAAACGACATGCCGCTTGAGGGAATTGTATATTCCGTCAGGGGCAATCAACAATTGGCTATTCCAGGACGAGTTTCTTGGTGGTAGTAGCCTTCGGGGATTGTATCCTCACGAAGTACATTCCGGTTGCCATACCTTCCGTGCGATCCAATTGCCACTCGGACAGTTGTCCTTCAGTCAACTCGACATCACGGTGGAGCATCTCCTTGCCGGTCGCATCGAGGATCGTGATGCTTCCCTGTCCCCCAATTGCACTGCGGATTTGAAGCGTGAATTGCGCATGAGCGGGGTTCGGGAAGATGGCAATCTCATCTGCGGTCGCTTGAGACTGGGGAAGCTGGAGAGAATGGTTCGCGTACAATTCCGGATTGGCGACGCGACAAGGGGTGGTGGAGACCCTCAACATCACGTACTTCGCGGCGTTGGCGGGCAAGCTGGTGCTCAGTGTCGCCTTGTAGTATCTAGGTGACCCGTTGGCCAGATTGCCACTGATCATCGTGGTGCCTTGCCTGCCGCTGATTCCGGTGTAGTAGGGCGGGATGCTGTACTGTACGCATAGCGATTGCAAGTCGAGATTGTCGGGAGCCTGCCCGGGGAATGCCTTCGACCATCCATATTGCCCTGTTGCGGTGCCGGCTTGATTGGTTTCGACGATCTCCACTTGAAAGGAGTCCTCGCAAGAAGTAGCGGCTGCATTCATGATGATATCGTATTGGCAGAGGTTGCTGAAGGTTTGGCCGTTTGCAGTAGGAACCCCGTTGATATTGAATTCGGGATTGGAGTTTTCTATGCGCAAAAAGGTCTCCATGCTGATCCATACGGGATCATTGGTAGCCAATTTGACCCTGTAATACCGAGGGGTGCCATTGGGGAGGTTGCCTGAAATCATCTTCTGGTTGGCGAAGGACAATGACAATTGCTGTAGGTCAATGCTTGCAGGAGCCTGCCCAGCATACCAGTGTGACCAACCGAAGGCGTTTGTCAGATTGCCCCATTGATCGGTTTCCACGACTTCGAGGAAATAGTTGTACTCGCAGCTCGTCGCACTCGCGTTCATGATCACCGAGGATGCACAAGTCGTGATGGGCACACCCTGAGTTGGTGCAATGCCATTGATCGTGAAGGACGGCGACGCGGTGGTTTGCTGGGCTTGAATCGCATTGGTGACGTATGTGCCTACCGTTTGCCATGTGAAAGGTGCCGTTCTCCTTTCAAACTTGACCGTGGCCGAGTAATAGCCAATCTCGGCAGGGACTGAATAGATTGGAGTATTGCACCACGTATTGTTAAGTTGGACGATCACTGGGTTGAAGCCAGGAATCTGAGAGCCATCTCGTAACAAAGTGACTGTGAATCGATACGGATTGGTTCCAAATCCGTAAACGCAATTCACCCCGACAACCATCGGATTGCAGTCAAATTCTACTCGGAAGTTTTTCGTTGTGATCGGAGGACATACCGAGAAGTTGTTCATAGACAGGTTGGTGCCTACGTAATACTTCAATTGACACAATTGCGCATTGGCAGGTTGACTGATCGCTGCAAGCAGCAATAGCGACATCATAGCGCATGTTCGCATCATAGAGTGCAGAAAATTTTTCATAGGAAATAGCTTTATCGATAATCAAATGAGAAGTGACGAAATCATCCTGAGCCAGTTCCCGACGCAAAATCAATGCGTGCGAGCATCCATTCCTCGGCTCAAACCTAAGACAATACTTTGCCAAGAAATATTCAAAAAGAGCAGACGTGTGGACTGACTGCTTAAGTGTGCAGATTTGTGAGGCAGGAGCGTAGTAGCGGATTGTGGGTGTGCAGGGTGAGGGAGGCAGGTTCGAATCTGAGTCGATCGCCAAGCACGGTATCCGACGGTAGGCATTTCATTGACAAATATCAGGGGCAAAGCTCTATCGTGGAACAACAACCACTCTGGTACAACTATTTTCTGCTGCATTTACATGCAGAAAAATAGATTCCAGCATTGAGGAGTTCCACTCCAACAGAAGGGATACCATTGACAAGTCTTCCTTAAGACTGCCCTGTGCTTCCCATTTACAGGGGATTTCATAGACTCCAGAATGGAGATTTGGAATCTGCCACTACTAGGGTTGGGATATGCTTGAGGTGAACTGTCCAAGGGTTTGCCATCCCGTGCCAACGACGATACGTTAGTCGGTGCAGAACATGCTGTCACAAGAAAGATGGGTCAGTAATACAAACAAAGTAGCTACCGTTTTGTGTTGCAGTATATGCCTGATTAGTAGCACCAAAGATCGGAGAGCCGTTTATGAACCACTGATAGGTCGTGGCTGAAGAGATTAACAAGAGACCAGCACAGTCACTGTAGGGGAGGCGGCAGGGTAGGACAGTCAGGTACATCGTGTCTGCGCGCAACCTTCACTGAAAGTGTGACCATTTGGGTGCCAGGTGTATTGAATGTGACGCCAAAAGGGTTGCAGCGTACTCGTGTTGGGGGTGGCGCCTGCACAGTCCATTGCCAAAAGTCGCCCCGATGCCAGCGGAGGTGAAGGAAGCGCTTCCTCCCTGGCAGATGGTGTCGGCACCAACAACACGATCAATGCATCCGGGATGAAGTATCTCGAAATGGGTCGTCGGATTGGACATTGATCCCATCCGCTTGCACAGCACTGTCCGGTGCCATTCAGTAACGCATATAATAATTCACCTGCCGCAAGTGCAAGGGTGTCGGTAGAGGTTGGCACCATTTGTTGATGAGGAGGCGGAGTCTGGAGCAGGTTTTCCGAGTGTGTCGTATATTTGGACTCGCATTCGTTGATTTAGCGAGATACTTGAAATTTTGAGGGTAAGGTTACCACAACTCGACGGATTGAGCAAGTAGTAGTCTTGGTCTTCATCCATGTCGATAAGATTCGAGTCGGAGATCAGGAAGTTTTCTCCCCAAATTTTAAGATCTGAGACCCAGTTGAGTGGAATAGGTTTGGCTGTTGCAAAGCTATTGTTGCATTCTTTTAATTCAGTGGTGTCAAAGTCAAGCTTACGTGAAAGGGTCGTCTGCCAAAGCGTATGTATCCCATCCACTGACACAACAAATCCCATTGTTTTCAGGCATCCGGATGATATTTGCCTGAGGGCAAAAGTGTTGAAAAATTCAAGTTTGCAGCGAGGTTGGATGCCAAGGACTTATTGACTAACCGAGGAACAGAATCATAAATTTGGACATATAGTTGTTGTGTGGTATTTATGCCAGTTACGTGCATATTCAGCACACCATCACGTTGTGGATGGATCAAAAAGAAGTCCTGATCCTCAGAGATTGGGAACGCGGAGTTGTAGCAATTGTTTAAAAGCAGCAGCATGGCTGGCAGGGTAAATGATAGGAAGGCATTTGCATTCCAGCAAAATCGCTCACATCAAAGTTTGTAGTAACTGTGAATGGATCGTCAGCCATGACATATTCATCCCAACCTGTCGCACAGCAACTCCCTTAAATTCTGTTATTCGAATATAATGTGTCCCTGCACTCAGTTGTGTGGCAAAACTCAAGTTTGCTCAAGTGCGATAATGAGCGAACGTGGTTGCTATATTGTACTGATCATCAAAAATCTCACCCATATACCTTGGCTGGAATTGACTCCCGTGATGCTCAGGTTGTAAACCCCGCATTGATTGGGTTGAATCTTGAAGAAGTCTTGATCTTCGTTCAAATCATGGCTAGAATTGTTACTGATGAGGTAGTTCCATCCCCAGATTTTGATGTCAATGCTGGTGTCAACGGGTAGCAGGCAGGCTGTGGCAAAAGTATTGTTGCATTCGCCTTGGATCTGTGTCATCAAATGCAAGGTAACTGTATGTGGATGCTGGCGAGTGTGTAATTGCCCCAACCTTGTGCGCAGCAGCCACCATCGTATTCGACAACTGGATGTAATAGTCGCCTGCGGAGAGCAAGGTCGCTAGCTCCAGATTTGTTCCGAAACCGGAAGCTGTAGCCCTGACTTACAGTTTGTTTGAACTGTCATAGATTCTCGCAACCATATTTTGAGTGTTGGGAACATTGGTGAGGTTCAGTTTCAGGACACCGCAATGGGTAGGGCTGACTTTAGAAGTAAACTCTTATGCGGATTGCCGTCACAGTCGTAACCCCAAAGCCGATCTACAAAGGAGGTGTCCAGTGAGCACTAGTGGCGCAGTGAGCGGGTTTTCGGTGCAGGTGTAACCGGATAGAGTTCCTCCGTCTTTCGTCAGACTGTATGCTCCCAAGTTGGTGCCAGAAGCTTGATCGATCTGTACATACATCACTTGGCCGCAATTCACACGCACAGGCTCAGGCAGACCATTGTTGAAGTCAAACGTTGCACCACCTGAGTTGATGATCCAGTTGTTGGTGTTCTGGGCATTGTAGATGTACATTTTCAGAACACATGGAGACCCGTTGGGGTTTACAATGTTGAATGCCCAAGTCCCACAATGCGGCAAGACGATTTTGAAAGTCGCGGTCGTCAGGGCTTGAGGTCGTGATGTTGGCAGATACAGTAACCGGGGCTGTGAAAGTATTGTTGGCGTGTTTTGGATGATGGTATTGTTGGGTTCGAATTCAACCTGCGACCATCCACAGATCGCAATGGCAAGGAAGAAGAGGGGAAGTAGAATGATTTTCTTCATGAGATTAGGTTCAGGAGTAAAGTGAATGAAACCGAAGGACTTCATTGAAATCCTATTTAAGATTCACGATTCCCATGCCCTGAAGAAAACACAGATTTTCGGCAAGGTAGCGGAGTGGCTTTTTCTGTCGGCTAATAAGAACTTGCCTCAATCGGCGCATCCGTCCTCACTCCTCCACCGTAGTCGCTCAAATGCCTCTTTTGCCAGTTCGAAGCCTTCAGGGTGAAGTTGACGGATTTGTTCTTGTTGATAGTGTCGTCGATGAACCCTCGCACATGTAGCCGATTCAGGGAGCATCCCAGTCATGGCCTTTCCATGCGTGGACATTCCCGAAGCGTTATTTTCACTCGTCAGGTACAGCAGTGCGAGGACAGCTTGATCGATCTTGTCGGTATCGATGTGTTTCATGGAGGATTTCACAACGATTGTTCGGTGGCAAATGCCGTGCCATGTATGAGCGACGCCTGTTCGTTTTGCTGAATGTGTCCGAATGTTGGTTGCGGTACGTGTCCGATGTCGTTTGCCAACCTAACACGCTGGGTGTTAGGGTTGGCAAACGGTATTCTTGTACATGGCAAACGACATTCCACCTGCCCCTCACAAATTCCTGGCGTTGAACGTATCCCCTTTCTTCATGTCGCCCGTCTCATATCCCAGCTTGTACCATTTCATGCGCTGCGCGCTTGTGCCGTGGGTGAAGCTCTCGGGGACGACGTAGCCGCGGGCATTTTTCTGCAACCGGTCGTCGCCGATGGCGTTGGCGGCGTTGAGTGCTTCTTCGATGTCGCCGCTTTCGAGGACGTCCTTCATCTTCTCTGCGTAATGCGCCCATACTCCGGCGTAGAAGTCGGCTTGGAGTTCGAGCTTGACGCTGAGCTTGTTGTACTCGGCTTCGCTGAGGCTGGAGCGCTGCTGATGCACCCACTGTGACTTGCCGAGGAGGTACTGCACGTGGTGACCGACTTCATGTGCGACGACGTAGGCCATGGCAAAGTCGCCGGGGGCGCTGAATTTGTTCTTGAGGTCGTCATAGAAGCTCAGGTCGATGTAGAGCCGCTGATCGCCAGAGCAATAGAAGGGGCCGGTTGCTGAGGATGCCTCGCCGCAGGCGCTTTCGACATAGTCCGTGAACAAGACCAGGATCGGCTCCTCGTATTCCCGGCCCACCTGGTCCTTGAAGATTTTGTGCCAGGCATCCTCGGTGTCCTTGAGGACGACCTTGACAAACTCGGCGTACTCGTCCTCCTTGGCGCTACGGCCCTTGCCTTTGGTGGGTGCGGGGCCGCGATCGGTTTGGGAGCCGCCGGAGGGCATATTGTTCAGCACCTGATTGGGGTCGCCGCCCATGAACATGATCACCACTGCGATGATGATGCCGCCGATGCCGAGTCCACCGATTGCTGCGCCACGACGGCCACGGAACCCGCCGCCTCCACCGCCGCCGCCGCTACCGCGACGGTCTTCCACATTCGTACTGCCTTGACGGCCTCTCCATTCCATATCGATCCAGATTTTGAAGCGAATATAGGGCATTCGGCGAAATCCTGCCCGCACATCCGCCGAAATGGACCTGCGGCCATGCCCGGTTTCGCAGGCTTGGAATTGTGACGGAGAATGGCTTAATTCGGGAGGATCGAGCATTGACCTTCACTCACTTTCGCGTAGGATCGGACTATTCGGGACTTCCAATTTCAATCTCTGAACATTCTCATGTCGAGGGTTTCACTTGCGCATCGTTGGCTTGCTTTGCCCTTGTTCTTGGCAATGATGGGCTGGGCTGCTTCCGTGGCAGGGCAGGTGGGGCAGGCACTGTCCAACTATTCACATTGGCGGCGGCAGTGGTGCGCGAACTATTTCTACCATGATCCGTCATCTATCCCCACGGCGGCGATGGGCAAGGACAGGTGGATGGCAAGCAGCGTCACCGGGTTCAACAGTGCGGACAACTATCTCGTGGACTCGGTGTTCAATCCCAAACTGCATTTCCAACCCGATATTTCCCCCACACCGACCAACCAAAATGTGGTGATCAGCAGCAGCAAGCAGCTGTGGTACGCTGGCGATTTCGGCTCTCAAGTCCGCTGCACCCGCATGACGGAGCAGGGCACGGTTCTGAATCAATTCGCGATCAGTGGCTATAGCCTCGCGGGAATGTACGCCGACACCCTGGGCAAGGTGTTCCTCTTCCTGAAGGACGCGAATGGGGTGGGCATGCTGCGATTTGACAATGCAGGGACTTTGGATTTTGGCAAATGGGTGAATGGCAGCATGGCGACGCATGTCAAGCCGGTGCGCTATGGGGTGGACGGGAAATTTTACCTGATGCTCTCCACCGGGCTGCTGGCCATGGACCGCAATGGCAATGTCGGGCGGTTCACCGATGCGCCTGCTGGCTGGGAGGAGGGGCCTGTCTATCCTGACGGGGACCGGTCGATGTTCCGCAGGGTGGCTGGGCCACGGATTCAGGTCGCGCGGCTGGATTCCTTCATGGTGCCGCGATGGGCGGTGGAGTTTGACTTTTCCCTGCCCAATTCGACCGATTCCTTGCTTTCGGCGCTGGATGCGGTGATGGTGCGGCATTCGCAGGAGATTTTTCTCGTCGGATCCATTTCCCGCAAGATGTCCGTGGTCGGGCAACCCTGTGCGGCGGTGCAAAATGGCTACGTGCTGCGGGACTACGTTGTGCGGCCCGATGGCAGCTTGGGTGGTTCGAAGAATTACGATCCCGTGTTCCAGAAGGGCGTGAACCTGCCTGCGCTCTTCACGTCCCCTTATGGCGAGCCCATTGGGGTGGCGCTGGACAGGGGCTGCACATTCGGGGCATTGTCGCCGCCGAGTGTGAGTTTCAACCAGTTTGACCCGATTTCGGGCAGTGCGTGGACAAAGCGGCAACAGTGATGCGAGGTTGCTGAATTGGCATACGATCACCGTTCCGGCTGGGACCTCCGGCACGCTGTTCACAGCTACGGCGTTCAATCCCACCCTTTCACCCGATGTCCTGAATTTCGTGGTGAATGGGACGGTCTATCCGCCGTCGAACATGTGCAAGAAACCTTGCGCCTTCATCGCTGGCGTGCAGCAACTCGGAGCAGGTCAGGTCCAGATCCTCGACAGCATCAGTGGCCATAACCAGTTGTTGTATGCCTTTGGGGATGGATCGTTTGGCAACTCGGCCGACCCAATCCATGCCTATTCCGCGCCAGGAGGCTACAATCTGACGTTGATCGCTACCAACGAATGCGGCTCGGACACCTCGACCTATCCAGTGGAACCCTGCCGCTCTGCTGTCATGAACATGCCGCCAAGCGGTTGTGTGGGATTGGCGACGACCTTTGTCCAGACGACCGCCTTTCCCTCTGGGAGCATCGAATGGCTGGTGAACGGCGTCTCCGTGGGTTCTGGGAACTCCTACACTTTGATGCCGACAGCCGTGGGAACCTATCAGGTGAGCATCATCCTGCACGAATCGCCTTGCCATGATACCACCACCCAGGCCTTCATCGTGTCGGGGACGGCCCCGCTCGCCGCGTTCACCTTCAATCCCGGGTCCAACAACACGGTCTATTTCACCAACCTCAGCAGCAACGCGAATTCCTACCTCTGGGACTTCGGCGACGGGCAGACGAGCACCGCCACGCATCCCAGCCATGTCTATGCGAATTCCGGCACTTTCACCATTTGCCTGACCGCGACCAATACCTGCGGCAGCGTCCAACAATGCAGCACCTGGACCTGCACCTTTCCGGTTGCCAACTTCACCTACAGCCTCTCAGCCAGCACCATCACCTGCCAAAGCACCGCCACGGGCGCCAATGGCATCACTTGGAGCTTTGGGGATGGCGGCACCGCAACCGGGGCCAATGTCAGCCATGCCTACGCCAATTCCGGCACCTACACCGTTTGCCAGTATGCCACCTCTGCCTGCGCGACCGATACATTTTGCACCAACGTAGCCATGGTCACCAACGGCAATGTCTTCTGGAGGCGCAACTACACGGGCTTGGGGACGGCAATTCCTCGCGGCAGCGCCACCAATGCCAATGGGCAGACGGTCATCGTAGGGGCGGGGACTTCGCAGGAGTTTGTCTTGGTCATCGACAGCACCGGGGCGGAATTGGCGGAGCTCAGTTTTCCCAGTTCGAGCTACCTCCTGAACGATGCCTGCGTCACTCCCAGCGGCAACTTCATCGTGGTGGGCGGTACCACGGCTGCTGGCCCTGCCCAAATGAATGGCTTTTGTATGGAGGTGAGCCCCAGCGGCAGCATCGTGAACCAGACCGTGATCGGGGGAGCAAACGCAGAGGCTTTCGCTACCGCGCATCCGCTGCGGTACGGCGGCTATTTCCTTACTGGTTATAGCGGAACCATGTACGCCAAGGTGGATGCAAACCTCCAAGTCGTATGGAATCGGCAGGGGACATTGGCGGCGGTTGCAGGGTTTCAGGCGGCGGACAGCAGTTATTGGATGGTGAGGCAAGGTGCCTTGAATTGGGAGGTGGTGCATCTGGACAAGACAAATGGGCTTGAATTTGAGGGCTGGAGAACTCCCAATTTGGACATTCAGGCTGGTGGGACGGCGCTGATGGATTGCAATGGGATGATCCATCTGATGTTCAGGATTCAGGACTTTTACCTCGGGGCTGGCAACGTGAACGACCTGGGCCTGCTGTCCTTCAATACCAATACCCATGCCGGCCAATACCGGACCCTCGCATTGAACCAAAACACCAGCTTTCCGCCGACGCATGAGCTGTTTCCCCACGACCTGGCGATGCGCCCGGATGGAAACCTGATCGGGGTGGGGGAGGTCTATCCGCGAGGCAATCCCAATGCAAGCCCACGCCGGGAACAATGGGTGGCCAACATCAATCCTACGAACCTCAGCATGACCATGTACGCCGCCGGAACGAATGCAACCCAGGACCGATTGGCGGCGGTTTCGGTCCTGCCCAATGGCAGCTTCCTCACTGCGGGCGATGTGGACGGGGCCTTGGAAATGCGCAAATTCTACAGCAGCACCGATTGCCGGGTGGGTTCGTTTTTCTTCATTTCCTTGATGCAAAACACGGCAGGCAGCACCTTCACGGCATTCACGCCCAGTCCGGGAGTGACTTATGGCGGTCAATACAGCATCTCGGCAACGCCGCAGGTACTGCCTGGACAAGGCACACTGGCCTGCCACGCCCCTTGCTCCACACTGGTCAATGTCGCCTTCACCGTCACCCAATCCGGCAACACGATCACCCTGACCTCCATCTCCACGCCCGGAGCGAACCTGAATTGGAGCGTCCCCGGCCAATCCTGCCTCATCGGCAACCCAGTCAGCTTCACCGTGCCCAATTGCAATACGCCGCCCTTCACCGTGACCCTCACCGCCTCCAATGGCTGCGACATGGACACCGAGACGCAGACCATCACGCCCCTCGGCGGCATCACCAATCCATTTTCCCTGACCACCCTGATCCGTGACACCGTCCGCTGCGGCACCTCTCCGGTCACCCTCACTGCTCCCTCAGGCTACAGCGCCTACCTCTGGAGCAACGGCGCGACCACGCCATCCACATCCATCACAGGCACAGGGCAGGTGACGGTCCGCGTCCTGTCGCCGTCCGGTTGCTACTACACCGACACTGCGACGGTATCCCAAGGCAGCATCACAGCCCCCGCACTGGGTGCCAACTTCAGCCATTGCCCCGGCACGAATGCCAATCTGAACGCGGGCGCGGGTTATGCGGCCTACCTCTGGAGCACAGGCGCAACCACGCAAACGATCACCGTCGCTGGCGCGGGTACATTTTCCGTCACCGTCACCGCCGCCAATGGATGCACCGCCGCCGACACCATCACCGTGGGCCTGCACCCCCAACCCAATGCCAATCTCGGGCCGGACCGCACCATTTGCCCTGGCACCACCACCAACTTGAATCCCGGCGGCGGCTTCACCTCCTACCTCTGGAGCACGGGGGCATTTTCCTCCTCCATCAATGTCTCGAATCCCGGCACCTACCGTGTCACCGTGACCAATTCCAATGGCTGCGCAGATGCCGATACCATTGTCATTTCGCAATGGACTGTCGCTCCGATGAGTGCGGGGCCGTCCCAATCAATCTGTCCGGGCAATGGCGCTACTTTCACTGCCTCAGCGGGGTTTGTGTCCTACCTCTGGAACAAAGGCGCGACCACGGCCTCCATCACCGTCGCTGCGCCGGGCACCTATTCGGTGACAGGGACGGATAGCCACGGCTGCACTGCCTCCAGCAGCACCACACTCATTTTGCTCCCTGCCCCAACTGCGAGCCTCGGTCCAGATGCGACAATTTGCCCAGGCGGACTCGCCAACATCGGTCCGGGACCAGGATTTGCAAGCTACCTCTGGAGCAATGGCGCTACCACAAGTTCCATCACCGTCACTGCAGGCACTTACAGCGTCACCGTGAGCAATGTTTCGGGCTGTGTGGATGCCGATACCATCGTCATTGGGCAGTATTCTATGGCACAATTGACGGTCACCAATCCGCAGACCATTTGCCCCGGAGACACAGCGGCAATCACTGCCTCACCGGGATTCCTGACCTATCAATGGAACAATGGTGCCTGAACCGTCCATCGCCGTGACCTCGCCGGGGAATTATGCAGTCACAGTCTCCGATGCCAATGGCTGCGTTGCCATTGCGACCACTTCGATTGCAGTTCCCGTCGCCCAGCGTGAACCTCGGCAGAACATCACCATCACCCAAGGCAACTCCGCCACGCTGAATGCGGGTCCGGGTTTCTCGACCCCTCTGGACACCGGGGCATCGACTTCGACGATCGTGGTCACTGCGGCTGGAACGTATTGGGTGCAGGTCACGGATGCGAACGGCTGCACAGCCACGGATGATTGTGGTCTCCGTGATCATCGGGATGGAAGCTGGGCAGGCGTATGCAGTGGATGTGTATCCTGTGCCAGCAGATGCACAGTTGAGGGTTCACCTGAGCCTGCCTGAGGCCGAGTGCTTGGATTTGCGGTTGATGGATATGCTGGGAAGAACAGTGCTCGGGCAGCAGCTGGAATGCCTTCAGGATCAGGACTTGAGCATCGACCTACGGACCATCGCCTCGGGGGCCTACCTGCTCAGGGTGGTGGGTGAGCGGGGTATGTTGTTCGCCGGGTGGAGGTCACACATTGAGTCCTGAAATCCTATCGGGTTCACCCCATCCACCTATTCGACGATCAGTTTCCCAGTTGAAGTTCCAGCCGCGACGCAGTAAATCCCCTTTGCCCAACGGCTGACATCGATGGCTACCTCCCTTTGTTTCGCGTGGGATTCTGCATATACAAGCTGCCCCATGGTATTGACAATGCGGATTTCACCCAGAAACTTCTCGGATCGCAGATTCACGACTTGCGTCGCCGGATTGGGGAAAAGGGCGATTCCGGTGAGCGCGACGGTTTCCTGCATGCCCACGGTGCAAGTCGGGATGGATGCCACCAGTATTCAGGGTGAAATTCGTCAGGATGGGTGGATTGAAATCGAAGTAAATGGCGCTGCCGTTGCGGACTTCAAATTCTGGATTCAGCCCTTGGGCGGCCTTGATTTCATAGGTCAGGTAGCCGTGGCTTGCAGGTTCATTGGTGGTGCTGTCCGGAAGGTGGATGTCGCGGAAGGTGAATTTGAGAACGTTTCCCGGCAGAATTTCGGTGTACATGGCATGGCTGCTGGATTTGACGGCCAAGGTTTGAAGGTCGAGGAAGGGGCTCAGGGTGTCGAGTACGACAACCTCAAGGCTCGGCATTGCCGGTGTTTTGGAATTGAATGGTGTAGGTGAGAGGCGCTTGGTTGAGGACGTAGTGCTGGTAGCAGGCGCCTGCGGGATAGACGCTTTTTTGATTGGGATCCAAGGAATTGATGACGGGGAAAAGGTAATCCAGCCGCTGGTTGTTCTCTGGCAGGGAGTCCCCCGCGATGGGCAAGACCATGGTTCCCAGTCGAATGCTGTCCCCACCCCATACAAAGTTGGAGGCTCACCTGAAACCCTGCGGTGAAATGCGGGTCGCCGTAGTGTGGCGCAAATTCCAAGTCAGGTGTCCCCGAAAATCGAGTCCGAGCTGGATTCGCGCTGAGATATGTGAGATGCGGCTCCAGGATCAGCTTTGCCAGCCCCGATTGGTAGGCGCAGCCTCCGTTGAATGCGTCCAATCGAATGACGGAATGCCCGCCTGTCCGGAATGGACCCGCCACCACATTGCCTGCATGTCAAATCCGTTGCCCGCGCTTGGGCCGTTCACCAATACCGATCTCAGCCGGCAGCCGCTGCTGTCATTTGCGGTGACCGTGTAAATCCCCGGCGAGGTAGGCAGGGCGACCGAATCCAAAGTGGGCGGATTCGTATTCCAGCTGTAGGCGAATGAGGCACTCGTTCCATTCCCGCTGCAGCTCATCCAACCCATCTGCGTCGCGCAGTGGATGTCCGCGACGCTGTCGATGCTGAGGAGGTAATTGTTGCAGGCATCGAACCTGAGCTTGAGGATGTAGGGATCCGTAAAGTTACCTCCATGGAGGATGGCAGTATCCAGCAAGGCGGGCGCGAGATCAGAATTGCCCGCAAATGACCCTGTGATGTAACAATCCCCGCCATCATCAAATACGATATGCTCTGGCTTGACATACCCACCTTCTCGCAAGAGGGTGACCCACGCAAAATTGCCTGCGGGATCGAGCTTCAAGAGCCCGGGGCCGCCATAATATCCGGGAGTGGGCGTCTGAAGGTATGCAATGCCCGGCCCCGGGTCAAAATCCAGGATCGTTTCAAAGTTTCCAATCACATAGATTCCGCCGTCGCCATCGATCCCAAGCGTCTTGAATTCTTCGTTTCCCGTGCCGTCGAGGCCCATGCCCCAGAGATAATTCCCATTCGGGTCGAGCTTGATGACAGCGATCGCCTGATTGTACATGGTGGAGTATGTCATGTCGATCCCCGGCCCGGGATTCATGTCCAACCTGGCTTGGAAAGTGAAGGCCATGACCAGATTTCCTTGATTGTCCTCTTGGGCCATCGACAGACCAAATGGAACCAGGCTGTCCAGCCGAACCACCCAATCCAGCGCACCCGCATGGGTGTATTTGAGGACAAATGGGGAATGGCGGTCTGCGGGTGAGTAAATCAGGGCTGTGAGCGGTACTGTGCCGGGTCCGGGGTCAAAATCAACGGTGCCCTCGAAATAGCCCAGAACATAGACGCCACTCGGACAGATATTCAGCGAGGTGGAAGCCTCATATTCAGGTCCACCGATGAGGTTTGCGAAGAGAAAGTTTCCGGCAGGATCATATTTCGCGCAGACCAGCTCTTCATTGGAGTTCGTTCCGATGTGCACTTGCACTCCGGGGCCAGGATCGAAATCTACGGTATCCCGGATGGTGCCCACGATCCATACATTTCCGACCGAGTCCACCTTGGCACCATCATTGGTGTTCAGGTTGATGTTTTCGATGACTTGTGCCCACAGGAAATTCCCGGCATTGTCCAGGCAGACGGTGTAGCCACCCCAGATGTACGGTGTGCCGAGGTTGTGGAATGCTGGCCCGATGTCAAAGTCGGCAACGCCCCTCACAGCGCCAGTGAGGTAAACATTGCCATTGGGAATGACCCTGATGTCACGGGGGACATTGATATCGGTTGTGGAAATGCTGCCCCCCCAAATGAAATGGCCGTTGCTGTCCAATTTGTGGACATAGGTGGCCGTCCCCGGGGTTTCGACGAGAACAACCCCTGGTCCCGGATCGATGTCCACTGTGTCGCGGAACAGACCTGCGGCATAGACATTCCCATGTGCATCAACGAAGAGGACCTTTCCCTCGCTCTCAGCATTGGCTGTCACTTGGGTCGCCCACTGCAAGTCCTGGGCCTGGGACGCGGCCCATGGAAAGATCAGAAAGCAGATCCATGCAAGGCAAGCAAAGGCGTTTCGGTGATTCGTCACAGCATTGGCCGGAATGGTGCTGAAGAATGCATTCCTGAATCAAAAGGTACGCATTCAGGGCCGAAATCCAAGTTCCCGATGTCGCGCACTGGACGGATGGCAATACAATTCTGTAGTATCTTGCCATGCCATGAAAGAGTCCCGCCCCATGCAAAATGTCTCCTTCGACACCATCGAGGAGCTATTGGATTTCATCCCGGATGACGAATTGCGCGTGACGGAGTACCTGCGGCGGCTGGTGAAGGATTGCATCCCCGACGCGGAGGAGTACCTGAGCTTCAACATTCCCTGTTACCGACGCAAGCGGGTGATCTGCTTTATTTGGCCGGGATCGGTGAGCTGGGGCAGCGTGACCAATGAAGGGGTGCGTTTCGGCTTCCAATACGGGCACCTGCTCACGGACGAGACGGGGTATCTGGACCGTGGCAAACGCAAGCAGGTCTATTGGCGGGACTTCATGCGGGTGGAGGAGATCGACGTGGACATCCTGCGGGCCTTGCTCTACGAGGCGGTGCTGATCGATTCCGCGAAGCGGCCGAAGTGATTGGACCCATCCTATCAGGGGCCTTGAAGCCTCAGTAAGACCAGTTCCAAGTCGATCGTTGAGCTGAAAATGCCGATGCCGTCATGAATCCCATGGCTTTTTTGCCAAATTTGCCTCGTGGACATCGCTGAATTGCTGGAAAGGTACAGGTCGCAGTATGTGACGCATTTCTTGGAGGCGCGGGAGCGTGCTGCCCGGGAACATGGACGCAGGAGTGGGAGCGAGTTCCTGTTCGAGGCCGAGCGCTACGCGCCGGATCGCCTGTACAAGCTGCTCCGCGCCGACTATGCCTGGCAGGAAGGCGAAGGCTGGCAACTCACCGAAATCGCATTGGACCGATTCCTCGACCTCCCGACCATGGAGTTCCAGCGTGGCGAATGCAAGGTCGTGGTGGAGCCATTCCACTGGAACCGCTGCAACCTGATCGTGGATTGTGAGCGGGTGGACCGCGAAGCCTTGGTCACCTGGGCAACCCACTGGATCGACATGGACGAGGAGCGCCCACGGGACGAAAACAACCTCAAACAGGCCATTCACTACATGACCCCGCCCGGCTATCCCCTCGGCAAGATGGGCCTAGGCGTGGACCTCGGCACGGCCCCAGTAAGGGCGCTCCTGGAACTGATCCGCCTGATTTCAGCGGAAAAGGGAACCGAGACCATCAGGATTCACTGAATAGGGTTGTCTGGATCAGAATTACTGAATGGTCAGAATTACAGAATGGGGATGCTCCCAGATTCTGTAATTCTGATAATTCTGTAAATTCTGATCCGCCAACGAAAACCCCGGCTTGGGGCCGGGGTTTCGCACTCAAAAAATCCAACACACGAACAATATTCTATCAGGCATGTGACTCCGTGGGCACCAATGTCTCGTGGGCATTGGAATTGGGAGTCTTCTTTTTCTTGCCAAACGAAAAGAGCTTGCCAAACTTCTCGCGCGATTTCTCGACGACGAGGAACATGGTCGGCACGAGCACCAGCGTCAACAACAGTGAACTTGATAACCCGCCTATGATCACCCATGCCATCCCGCTCTTCACCTCGGCACCCGCTCCTGTGGCCAATGCAATCGGAAGCATACCTGCAACCATCGCAATGGTGGTCATCAAGATCGGGCGGAGACGCTCCTTCCCGGCCTCAACCAGCGCCTCGCGGACGGGCATGCCCGTTTCCACCAAGTGTCGGCTAAAGTCCACAAGCAAGATACCATTTTTTGCGACAAGTCCAAGCAACATGATCAATCCGATGATGGCAAAAATTGTCATGGATTCCATCGCCAAGGCAAGGGCCAAAATGGACCCGATCAAGGCGACTGGAATCGAGAACATGACCACGAAGGGGTAGATCACGCTTTCGTACAAGGCGACCATGATCAGGTAAACCAGGAGGAAACCGATCATCATGGCCACCCCCAAGTTGCCGAAGGCTTCAGCTTGGCGCTGCGCCTCGCCGAGGTACTGGATCTCGACACCAGCGGGCAGGGTGAGCTTCTTCACCTCCTTCTGGATGTCCTCCACGATGGTACCGTTTGGACGACCCACGCCAGTGGCGGTGATCTTGACCATGTTCAGGCGGTTGAGGCGCTCGAGGACAGCTTGGCCTTGGATCATCTTCACGTCAGCGAATTCTTCCAGCTTGATGGCAGAGCCGCGCATGTTGACCACGGTGAGGGTCTTCACGCTTTCGACGTCGAGGCGGTCAGCCTGGTCCAGTGCGAGACGGATGTTGTAGTCATTGCCGCCTTCCTTGAACTTGGTCTGGTCATTGCCGCGGAATGCGAGTTGCACAGCGGCACCCACCTCGTTGGTGCTCAGGCCGAAGAGGGCCATCTTGTCCTTGTCGAGGTTGATCTCCAATTCCGGCTTCGGGCTGGAGGTGCTGTACTCGACGTAGTCGGTGCCAGGGGTTTTGCGCACGATCTCCTTCACCTTTTCGGCCACGGGCCAGATGTCATCCATGGTGGCGGCTTTGACCGCGACTTGGATGGGGGCCTCCGAGGTTCCAGTGATGCCGGGGATTTGCACGACGACCTTCACCCCGGGGATCTGCGAAACTTCGTCGCGGATTTTGGAGCTGAAATCGTTGGTGGAGATGCTGCGCTCTTCCTTCGGCACCAGTTTCACCGCGATGGTGGCGTTGTTGGGGGAGGAGATGTTCAGGCCCATCTGGCCCCCAGTGACACCCACGCTGGTGAAGAGCTTGGTCACTTCGGGTTTCTTCATGAGGATATCCTCAACGCGCTTGGTGATGATGCTGGTCTCGCGGAGCGGGGTCTGCTGATCCAGTTCGAGGAGCAGGTTGAACTCTCCATTGTCACCCTGAGCGACGAATGCCGTACCGATGAACCCAAGCGGAACCAGGGACATGGAGGCCACAAAGAGCACGAAGATGCCTGCAAAGACGATGAGGAAGCGGTAGCCCTTGAGGATCCATTTCAGGACGTTGGCGTAGCCGCGGGTGAGGCTGACGATGCCACGCTCGATCAAGAGGTGGAAACCGCCCCAGAGGCTGTTTTTCTTCAGGACTTCCACACGGCCCCAACGGCTCGCCATCAACGGAGTCAGGGTGAAGGAGACCACGAGGGACATCAAGGTCGAGAACACGACCACGAGGGAGAATTCGCGGAGGATGTTGCCGATCATGCCGCCGGACAATGCCATTGGCACGAACACCACCACGTCCACCAAGGTGATCGCGAGGGCGGTGAATCCGATCTCAGAGCGACCCTCGATGGCGGCGCGCACCTTGTCCTTGCCCATTTCCAGGTGTCGGTAGATGTTTTCCAAGACCACGATGGAGTCGTCCACAAGGATACCTACCACGAGGGAGAGGGCCATGAGAGTCATCAGGTTCAAGGAGAACCCGAGGGCATACATCATGATGAAGGTCGGGATCATGGCGCTGGGGAGCGCGACGAGGACGAAGGTGGAGCTCCGCACACTGTGGAGGAAGAGCAGCATCACCAAGGCCACGATGAAGATGGCAAGGACCAAGTCGTGCTGCACACCTTCAGCGGACTGCAGGGTGTAGGTGCTCTGGTCGATGGCGATCTGGTAGTCGAAGCCCACGCTGGCGTAGCGGGTCTTGATTTCATCCAACTTCTTCTTGATGCCGGCACTCACTTCCACGGTGTTGGCGTCTGCTTGCTTCATGACCAGGACACCGAGGCCGTCGCGGCCATTGATGCGGCTGATGGTGGTGAAGTCGCTGGTGGCATCTTCCACGTTGGCCACGTCATCGAGGCGGACCACGCTGCCGTCAGGCTTGCTGCGGATGACGAGGTTGCGGAGCTCCTCGACCTTGGTTGCCTTGGCATCCATGCGCAAGGAGAGGCGGTCGTCGGCGCTTTCCACGGCACCTGCGGGGTAGGAGGTGTTGGAGGTGCTCAGGACTTGATAGACCTGGGCGGCCGGCACACCATAGGTTTTCATGGCCTCGTTATCCAGCTTGACCTCGATTTGGCGCCATACACCACCGACCAGGTTGATGTTACCGACACCTTGGACGTTGCTCAACTCCGGCTTGATCTGGAGCTGCATCATCTCGAAGAGGTCCTTGGGGTCCATCTTGGCGTTCACGCTGAACTGGATCACCGGGAACTCGTCCGTGTTGAAGCGGTTCACGACCGGGTCGTCCACGTCATTGGGGAAGAATGCCTTGATCTGGTTGATCTTGCGCTCGGCGTCGCGCTGTGCGACCACGGTCTCGATGCCCGGCTTGAGCTGGACCACCACGAGGCTCAGGCCCTCACGGCTGGTAGCGGAGAGGATGTCCACGCCTTCGATGGCGGAGACGGCTTCCTCGATGGGCTTGGTGACGCTGTTTTGCACTTCCTCCGATGACGCTCCCCGGTAGGTGGTGATCACAGAGATCACGCTCGCGTCAAATTTCGGAAGCAGGCTGTAGTTCATACTCGTATAGCTGATGTAGCCAAAGAGTATCATCGTCACGAAGATCACTATGATGAGCAACGGACGTTTAATTGCAACTTCTGTGATCGACATAGGAATCAGTTGTTGACGACACTAACATTGGAGCCATTGTTGAGGTTGATCTGTCCGGCTGTGACGACGACCTCGCCGTCCTTCAGTCCAGAGATCACTTCAACCATCTCGCCCTCGCGGCGGCCCACCACGATAGGGGTGCTTTTCACTGTGTCTCCATTCACAACGAAGACGGTGGTTTCCTTGATGCCAGTGACCAATGCCACGGCAGGAATCATGAGGGCTTTGCCAGCCTCGGTCGTGCCCAGGTTCACAAGGGTGAAGGTGCCTGCCTTGAGGGTCTTGCTGCCTTCTCCATCGAGCTGGACTTCCACGCGGTAGTTGTGGTTCTCGTCACCCACGGGGCTGATGTAGATCACCTTGCCCTTGAAGTTCATGCCGGGCAGCGCCTCGGTGGTCACGCTCGCGTCCTGCTTGTCAGCGATGCGGTAGATGTGCTTCTCGTTCACGAAGACGGTCACCTTCAGGGTACCCACGTCCACGATGCGGGCGATGGGCATGCCGGGGTTGGCAAACTCACCTGCCTCCATCATCTTGGCGAGGACGATGCCGCTGATGGGAGCGGTGATGTTGTTGTCGGCGATGCGCTGGTTCACCTGCTCGATCTGGATCTTGGTGTTGGCCAGGTTGAATTCCAGATCTTTCAGGTTGGTTTCCGGGGCGGCATTGCCTGCGACGAGGGCGCGGACACGCTCCAGGTCGGTGGTGAGCTTGGACTCGGCGAGTTGGAGGGACTTGAGCTGCAACTTGAGCTGCTCGCTGTCCACGGTGCCGAGGACTTGGCCCTTTCGGACGAAGGAGCCCTTGGCGATGCTGAGCGTTTTGATGGTGCCCGGAGCATTGACGGTCACGTCGGCATCCGCTTGGCTCTCCACGAGGCCTGAGAAATTCATCGCACCTTGGAATTCACCCATGGCTGCTTTGGCGACGGAGACAGAGACGGGGACATTGGTGCGGTCCACGACCTTGTTATTTTCGTCGATCTTTTTCTTGTTTCCGGCAAGTGTGATGACCATTGCCGTACCGATGGCTGCGATGCCGAGAATGATGAGAATTGCTTTTTTCATTTCCTTATGCCTTGATGTGGAGGGTGATCATTGTTGGAGAAAGGAGGGGAGGGTGCCTGCGGCCTTTTCGTAGTCGAGCCGGGCGGTGACGACCTTCAGCAGGGAGGTGATGTAGTTGGTCTGCGCCTCCTTGTAGGAATAGTCTGCCGTCAGGTAATCGCTGAGGGTCGCGACGCCCTTGTCCATTTGGAGTTGGGTGACATCGAGCAGTTCCTTGGCCAGGTCCATGTTTTGGCGGCTGGCATCCAGGCTGCTTTGTGAATTGCGCCACTGGTTCTCGGCGTTTTGCAGCTGCAGGTCGATATTGGCCTTGGTCATTTTGAAGTTTTCACGGGCATTGCTGAGCAGGAGCTCGCTTTGCTTCACGCCGGCGTCGGTCCGGAAGCTGTTCCAGATGGGGACATTCAGCTTCACTCCGAGGGAGGCATAACCGTACCAGTTTTCAAAGCTCTTGCCGAACTCGTTGCCAAATGCCTGTCCACCAGCGCGGAAATAAGCGCCGAGTGTGGGCAGGTAGGCGGCGCGGCGACGGCGGACTTCCAGTTCCTGCATTTCCAGTGTCTTTTGCTGGATCATGAGGTCGAGGACCTTGCCAGTACCTGGAACCACTCCATTGGTGTTGGTGGCTTGCTCGCGGTTCCACTTGCCCTCCTCGATGGTGAGGGGCTCGTCCAGCGGCATCCCGATGGCATTTTTCAAGCGGTAGTAGGAGCTTTCGATCTCATTCCCAATCACATCCTTTTGCACTCGGATGTTGGCGAGGGCGATGGTGACGCGGTCCAGGTCCACCTTGCGGGCGACGCCCTGGGAGACTTGCAGGCGCAGCACATCCTCCATCTTCGCGAACTTGGTCTCGTTTTCCACAAGAAGCTTGAGCTGCTCGATGTAGATCTGAATGGCGTAGTAGGACATCGCCACTCCGTACATCAACTGTTGCTCATTTTTCTCCTTGGTGAGGCCGGCGACGTCAGCGTAGGGATCGAGCGCCTTGAGGCCGAGCAGGAGGCTACGGTCGTAGATGGTCTGATCCACTTGCACTGCGGCGTTGGTGGCGTACTGGTTGCCAAACTGCACACGGATTTCCTGCGGGCTGAATGTCCCTGCCGGGATCACCGTGGTCGGCCGCTGGATGTTGTCGTCCCAAGTCACCTGCCCGTTGACCTGCGGCAGGTAGGCGGAGAGGCCCTCACGCACACGGTGGTGCGCGCTGGCGATGTCATTGTTGGAGATCGTCAGAAGACTGTGGTGCTTCAGACTGTAATCGATGCAGTCGCGGAGGCTCATCTGTCCCTGGGCCATGAGACTGCCGCCTAGCAGCAGGCCCCCCAGTAGGCTGAGCATCGCCTTTCTACGCTTTGAAAATTGATACATAATCGTAAATGGGTATCGTTTTGCCCGCTGGCGCGGGACTGGAATTTCTTGGTGATTCATTTCGATTGTTTCAGGTTTTTCCATTGCTCGATCAGGACGGGAAACTGGCTGTACATGAAGTCCATGAAACTCACCAACTCGTTGAGGTGATGGTTGAATTCCTTGGTCTCCGGATTGCGTTGCTGGACCACGTCGCTCAGGACAGCCTTGATCTCCAGCATGGCCTTGAGCTTGACCCCGAGGTGATCGGGCCAGTGTTCGATGGAGCTGCGGAAGTAGCGGCGGCGGTCTCCGGGGCGGGTGATGTATTGGATGGACTTGTCCATCAGGAGGAAGTTCAGTGCATTGCTGACTGCGCTTTTGCTCAAGCCCAACTCTGCTTGGATTTCCTCGAAAGTATGCTCGGTTTCATCCGCCACCAGCATCATGCCCAAGATGCGGGCCACTGCCGGGGGCATTCCATCCTTTTCGTGGGCCACGCCGATGCGCTCCACCAGTTGCTTTTGCTTTTCGCTGAGTTTTCCCATTTAAAAAAGTGACATCGATCAGAAAACGCCGCAAAGTTCATTTGGTTTGGTTGGTTCTGCAATTACAGAACCAAAAATATTTTCCCGAACTCGGAGGACGTTGATACTGAGGAGGAAAATTTTCACTTCCATCTAATGTCAGGTAGGCCTGAGGGGCTCGCTCGTTCAGGATGATCGCCGAATGGGAGTATGCCCCATTCCTGCAAAATGCCCGGTCACGGTGGGTTTGCGTAAAACTCCCTATTTTCACCCCAAAGCGATGGTAACAATTATCGATCCGTCACGATTTCTGGAGCATTTCGCTGCTCAGTTTGAGGGACTTTCCGCTGCGGATATCTCCGTGGACACGGAGTTCCGACAACTGCCGGATCAAGTCTCATGGTCGCTGGTGGTGATTGCCTCCTTCGACTGGGAGTACGGGGTGACCGTCTCCGCCGAGGAACTCAAGGCAGCCAAGACCATCGGCGATCTCTTCCAACTTGTCGTTTCCAAAGCCGCCTCCTGACATGGCTTGCCTTACCACCACGGGTGTGTCCATCAATGGGATCGCGGCGGCTGTCCCCCGGAACCGTGTTTCCAATCTGGACTTGCCCCTGCTCACCGAGCGCGAGCGACAACAGTGGGTGAAGACGGTGGGCATCGAATCTAGGCGGGTTGCCCCGGCAGGCATGACGGCCTCCGATCTCTGCTTTGCTGCTGCGGATGCACTCCTGAACGACCTGGGCTGGGAACGCGACGCCATCGATGTCATTGTCCTCGTGACGCAGAGTCCCGACTTGCTCCTGCCCGGCGCCGCCAGCCAATTGCAGGTCCGGCTGGGTTTGGGGAAGCATGTCATCGCCATCGACCTGAACCAAGGTTGCGCGGGTTATGTCTATGGGCTCTCGGTGATCTCGGCGATGATGGCAGGCGGATTCCTGCGGCGCGGGCTGTTGCTTGTGGGCGATACCATCACGCATTCCCTTTCACCAGAAGACAAAAGCACGGTTCCCATCTTCTCGGACGCAGGCTCTGCAACGGCGCTCTCCTTTGACCGGACGGCGTCGTCGATGCATTTCAATCTCCAGACCGATGGCGCAGGTTATCAGGCGATTTGCATTCCCGAGGGCGGGGCGCGGGTGCCGCATTCCCAAGCCGATTCCAGTCTGAAGAGCTACGGCGAAGGCATCCTCCGGGGCGGCTTGCACTCTGGCCATGCAGGGCCTCGACGTCTTCACCGGCCTCGCCGAGGTCCCCCCCAATATCCGCGATCTCTACGATTTTGCCCGGGCGGCCCGGATTCTACCGATCGCTTCGTCTTCCACCAAGCCAATCTCCTCCTTGAACGAGAGCATTCGCCGGAAACTGGGCCTGCCAGCTGAAAAAGTGCCCTATTCCCTGCGGAGTTTGGCAATACCAGCAGTGCGACCATTCCCAACGATGCATTGCTTCTGGCCGAGTCCCTTCGCGCACAGCCACAGCGCCTACTCCTTTCCGGCTTCGGTGTCGGACTGAGTTGGGGAAGCGCCCTCGTGATCTGCAACCCATCACCTGCCTGCCCATGATCGAATGCTGACGAGGGCCTCCTTCATCGCCTGCCCGGACCTGTCCGTGGTGGCGGGTCTTCCACACCGCGACCTTTGGCACCGCTCCACGAGCGCCTCGCCGCCGTCTGTGCCGCTGAAGGTCTGAACTGGGAACTGATCTTCGTCCACGGCGGCACGCCCGAGAGTTGGGAAGCCATCGAAGCCGTCCACCATGCACACCCGGCAATCGTGCGCCTCGCAATTGAGCCGCAACTTCGGCCAACACAATGCGACCCTCTGCGGCATCGATCACGCCAAGGGCGAACCTACGCCACCCTCGACGACGACCTGCAGCATCCGCCGGAGGAGATTCCGAAACTGCTCGCCTCCCTGAAAAAGCCGGAAATCGACGTCGCCTATGGACTGCCCCTTCAGAAGCAGCACGCCCTCTGGCGCAACATCGGCAGCCGGGCGTTCAAGATGGTCTTCCGCTACCTCGCCCGGGGACTGCGCGACGGCTCCTCCTTCCGCCTCATGCGCCGCTACGTGGCCGAACGGTTGGGCAAGCATCGCGAACAATTCGTCTTCCTCGACCAAATCATCGCCTGGTACACCCTGCGCATCGACTACGTCCGCGTCCGGCACGACCCCCGCGCCGATGGCAAGTCCGGCTACAGCGGCTGGAAGCTTTTCGAACTGGCCATCAAAATGATCATCCTCTACACGGACCTGCCGCTGCGGATGATGATCGTCGCCGGAGTGGTGGCGTCCGTGCTAAGCTTGGGCATCGGCGGGACCTTCATCGTGCTGAAGGTCGTGCGGGGTTCGGCGGTGGGTTTCACGGCTTTGATCACGGCGATTACCTTTTCGGCGAGTATCATCTTGTTGAGTCTTGGTGTGCTGGGGGAATACATCGGGCGGATCTATGCTGCTCGGACTGAGCGTCCGGTGTATGTAGTGCGAGAGACGAAGCAGAATTCACCGAATTTTCAGAATTCACAGGATGCTTGATGCCTAAATCATATTTTGGCGAATGCCCTGAATGATGGAATTGGTGCCCGAGACTTGGGTTTAGATTTTGGGATTTCGGTGAAACCTGAGCTTTCTGCTCCGATATTTACATCATGCAAAAGCCCATCCATCGTTACGGATTGCACTTGCGGCCCATGACGGGGGCCGACCTGGAGCGTGTCCGACGGTGGCGGAATGCGCCGCATGTGCGTCGAGAGATGGATTTTCGCGAGCATATCACGCCCTTGATGCAGGCGGCTTGGTGGCGGGGGCTCGATCCATTCAAGAATTTCTATTGGATGATCGAGGTGGATGGGAAGGCTGTGGGCATAGTGCATGCGAAGGACATCGACTGGGATCTTGGCGTTGACGAGGCGGGGATATTCATTGGGAAGCGGGAGTATTTGAATGGGTTCGTGCCCGTCCTGGCGGTCTTGGGGATGATGGATGCGCTGTTTGAGGTGGAGGGATTGAAAACGCTGAAAGCCAAGGTGAAAGCAGGGGCACCGATGATCCTGGACTTCAATCGAAGGTTGGGCTATGAGGTCGTCGGGGAGGAAGGAGGATTCCTGCGGTTGGAGGTCGGGCGGGAGCGGTATTTTGAGGTGGCTGAACCTATGCGGCGGATGGCTGCTAGGATGGAAATCTAATCGCCTTCTATCACAGGGTATGGTCAGTGCCCTCCGAAATCTCCTTGATCCGATGCTCAGGGATCTCTAAAAGTTCGCTGATTTCCGCCACCGTTTTCCCTTTTTGCCAGATTTTCAGCACCAACTCCATCTCCTTGGCAATCATTCCCCTGCGCTCAGCAGTCGCCTCCACTGCCAGTACTCCCAAGTAATTCTTCCGGCTCTCCTCGTAGGCTTCGCGTTGCAAGGGGCTCATCTTTGCCAACTCTGCGGTCAAGAAGGCTTTCTCAAATATCGGTTCCCTTAGAATCTGCGGAATGTCCTCAAATGTGGCCAGGTTCTTCAGGAAATAGCACCACTTGTCGAAATGCGTTAAAAGCTCATGCTCTTGCTTCTTGAAGGCGGGCATTTGCAGGAATCTAAAATGCAGCTTGTCAAAGAAGACCTCACAATCCTGATCCTTCAGGCAAACGTCCCGCCGGAATTTGGCGACCTCCTCCGATTCATCGTAGAGGAAATCCAGTATGGCGATGAAATAGACGGGCTCTAGCCGAAAATCCCAAATTCCCTGATTTGCCTGTTCCCGAATCGGAAAGGTGGTGTAGAACAATGAGCGATCCTTGAAGAATTGCACCTCCGCCTTTTGCATTTCCACGATGAAGCGTTCCCCCGAAGCGGATTTGCAATGGATATCGAAGAACGCCTTTCTCTCGCTCGGCATGTCGGGAAGAGCCTCGGCATTTCCCAGCGTCAGCTCAGCGATCTGATGCTTCTCAGGAAGCAATTGGTTCAGGAAGTCGATCAATAGATCCTTGTTGCCCTCCTCGCCGAAGAGCTTCTTGAACCCAAAATCCGTGTACGGGTTGAGGTATTTTGGTACCGCAGCTTCCATTGTGACCAAAGATAGAGAATCGCCAAGAGTATCTCAAGGCTTCCCGGTCCAGCGCCGCCACTCCAGCTTCAGCGCCAGCCGAATCGGAATACAGGGATGCAGTCCCCATTTTGTGATCCTTGCGAGGAGCCATCGGTCGCCGTAGGGGAATTTCCGGCTGTCGAGCAGTGGCCAGAGTTCCTTCATGCACTTCCAGAATTCTTCGCGGTTCTTCTTGAGCAGGAAGGTGTTGCGCTTCTTGAAGATGTCCTCCCCGATGTGGAAGGTCAGGTGCTCGTGTTCGTAGAGGTGGAAGTTGCGGGCGTGGCAGAAGAGGTTTTGCCCCATGGTGATCTCGATGAAGGGCACGCCGATGCAGATGTTGCCAAGCCGGAATTTCGGGTAGAGGTCGCGGTGGAAGACGAAGCAGTCGAATCCGGGGTGTGGCTTCCCCTTCTCACGGTACATCTCCGGCAATTGGTCGGTGCTGCGGTAATGGCCGGGGATGCGGCGGCGGTTGATGACGAAGGCATCGTGCCCGGCGTGGATGAAGCCAATCACCGCATCGTAAAATTGCGGCTGCAGGGCGATGTCGAGATTGGTGAGGATGAGGTATTCGGCCTTGGATTCGTGGTAGAGGCGGTGCAAGAGGTCGGCGACGAGGGGAAATGGCGGCAAAGTCGGCTCTCCCCAAACCTCGCGGACGCTGCGGTCGAGGTCGGTGGTGGCGCGGAAATCGGGCGGAACTGCGGCGTGATCGGAGGGTGCCTGTGCGGTCAGCAACTCGATCTCGACGGGAGCCTTGGTCGCAGCCTTGGCGCGGCGCATGGTCTCGATGGTGATCGGCTGCACCCATTCGAATTCGGAGCCGGGGGCAGGCACGAATACATTGACGAGGTGGGCCAAGCTGAGGCTTTGGCTGCGGCCCGTGCCGGGGCGGGAGGGGAGTGGTTGGTCCTGCATTTGGCGGCGGTTCCGTGATTTGCGCAGGGAAAATGCGTATGTTTCCCGACAAAACAAGGAAAATCGGCGGATTGGCACGAGATAAGCGGGAACCGGAGGCGCAGGTCGGCAAGGCTGCGGAGGCCAAGGGGCTGAGGCGATGGATGCGTCGGCGGCCGAGGATGGTTTTGCTGCTCGTGAACCTGATGGGCATCTTGCTGGTGCTGGTGATCGCCGAATACGTCCTGCGCGGCTGGGGCATGGTGCCGGGTTACCTCGACATGGGACATGCGGACTTCCACCCCCTACCAAAAGGCGAATCCCTGCGCGTCAGCCATGAGTTTTACACCGACGACGATGGCATTTTCCGTGCCCTGCCCGATTCTTTCTTGCATCGTCCCGGCTACCATGTGAACTCCTGGGGCTTTCGCGGACCCGAGCCTGACCTGAGCGACAGCGTCCGTCCCCGGCTCATGCTCATCGGCGACAGCTTCACTTGGGGCGCCCACGCCGATCCCATCGACAGCAGCTACGCCGACCTCATCCGCCGCCCGGACCTGCAGGTCTTCAATTTCGGCATTCCCGGTACCGATCCCGATCAGTACCAACGGGTTGCGGAGACCTTCATTCCGCGCATCAAGCCGGACGCCGTCTTCCTCTTTTTCTACATGGCCAATGACGCGATGTCCCTGCCCCACGAGGTCGGACCCCGCCAAAATTGCTACTACGTCACGCAAATCGGTTGGCTGAATGCCTTCCTCGATGGCGGCTACATCGGCGGGCCGGAGGAGACCTATCAGTATTACCTCGACCGTTTCAATGTACCGCCGCACAATGCATTCAACCGCTTTTGCGCTCGCACGGTGATCGGCACGCGGCTCTGGCAAGTCCTGGACCGCCTCGGTTGGGTCAACAGCACCCGCACTCCGGAAATCGAGGCCCGCAAGGCCCGCAACATCGAGCAGCTCAAATCCAAGCCCTACAGCGGCGGTCACCTCCGGGCAATTTCGTCCTACTGCGCCGAGCGCAATATCCCGTTCCGCCTGTTTTTCATCCCGGCGCATACCGCGATCGAGCGGCCGGATACCACCGCTGAGCCGCGCCTGCTGGGTGGATTGCCTTATCTCTATCCCGAGGGCCTCACGCAGGACGACTACTATGGCCGCCCCGACGGGCACTACAACAATGCCGGACACCGCAAAATGGCCGCCTTGATCAAGGCAGAAATGGAGCGCATTTTCCCGAATCCAAAGCCATGAGCGATACTTATCCCGGCAACCCGCAAGCAGGTTCCCTGCCGAAAATCTCGGTCGTGGTGGTGAACTTCAACCTTGCGCAATACTTGGTGGATGCATTGGATTCCATTGTGGATCAGCGCTATCCGAACCTGGAATTGATCGTGGTGGACGGCGGCAGCAAGGACGGCAGCGTCGAGGTCATTCAGCGTTATGCCGAGCTGTCCTTGGTGGGTGAGCGAACCGGACCGTGGGCAATACGATGCCGTCCAAGGGCTTCGACCGCAGCACCGGGGAGATCATGTATTGGCTGAACAACGACGACATGCTGCAGCGGCGGGCATTGTGGGTCGTGGCCGAGGTCATGCAAGCATTTCCCGACGTCGAATGGCTCACAGGGATCGCAAGCGAGTACCACCCCGACGGTCACAACGTGCGGCGTATCACCCTGCAATGGTCGCGTTGGTCGCGGACGCGGTATCTGACCTGGGACTTTCAATTCATTCAGCAGGAAAGCACGTTTTGGAAGCGCAGCCTCTGGGAAAAAGGCGAGTTCCATGGTCCGGACGGACATGCGGCTCGCTGGCGATTTGGAGTTGTGGACGAGGTTTTTCCGCCATGCCAAGCTGCATACCGTGCAGAGCCTGCTGGGCGGCTTCCGCTACCGCCGCGAAGGGCAACGCTCAAGGATCAGCAGGTGGCATATTTGAATGAATGCATGGACGTCATCCAGGCCGAGAAAGGAAGAGCCTGTCCCTTGTGAGGCGATTGGCACTGAGCCTGTTGCGACCAGTCGGACTCGCCTGGGGGCTGCCATTTTCTTGGATATCCCTCTGCTCCGGCGGGTTTATCCGAATCTGTATGGTCTGCCAGCCGCGAGCCAAACCGACACAGGATTCACCGGCAGGTACAAAGCCCACCACCTTATCTACTTCGAAGAATTCGATTCCGTAAATGATGCCATTGCGAGGGAAAAGCAAATCAAAGGCTGGACACGTGCCAAAAAGGAAGCCCTGATCAATTCCGTGAATCCGAAGTGGAAATTCTTGGAGACTGAGATTAGAGGGGAATGCCCACCACGTCATACTGAGGCCATTTCCCACCACGTCATCCTGAGGCCCGGAACGGGCCGAAGGATCTAGCACACAACACGATCCATGACGATGTCTATTGCTCAGTCCATCTCATGAAATCTATCTGCAATACCATCCCCGACTGTATCCCCTGCTAGATCCTTCGAGGGCCTTGCCCTCTCAGGATGACGCGTGCAACACCACTCCAGATAACCATCCCCGCAAGACCCTTCGCTGTTGACACAGAATGCAGTGAGCGCCTTGCCCTCTCAGGATGACGGCGCGGAGGAGCCTTTCGATAGTGATGTCGCATCCCCATAAATCAATCCCGTCGCTCCCTGACCCAATCGTTGATGATGCCCCGCGCGAGCCGGGCAGTCGATTTTCCATGCGAGCCGGCTTCGATGAGGTTGTATTGCTTGATCGGGCATTTCCATTCCCGGTAGATGATGTCGCACCCCGCCTTATCCACAATGTTGTCATTCAGGCCATAAAGCAGCAACAGGGGATAATCCGCCGTCTTGCAATGGTCGAGCATCCCGCCGATCAACTTCCCGGACTTTGCCATCAGGTACATGCTGAAATACTTCACAAGCAAAGGATCCTTCGCCCTCGATTCAGCCTCCAAGCGATCCTCTTCGTTCTCAATCTGCGAAGGATCGCCCGCCATGTTGACGATGGGTGTATGCCGATCAAAAAGGAAATACCCCACGAATTTGAGGTAATCACCCAAGGAAGGCGACATCCCCTTGGCCTTTTTCGTGCGGTATGGCGGGTTCACCAAAATCACCCCCTTGAGGTTCCCAATTGCGCTCGACAATGCCAAAGTGACCGCCGTGGACATGCTATGCCCATACAGAATCACCCCATGTTGCTTTGAATTGAAGTCCTTGTCACTGCGAATGACCTCAATGTAATCGGTGATGAAAGCATCGAAATCCTTGATGTCGCCCCGCTTCCCCGAACTGTAGCCCGTCCCCCGAGGATGGATGACGACCAGCCGGTTATCGCCATTGCTGAGTTGCTGGATGATGTCCGCCTCGGCATTGTGATTGATCCCCGTGATCCCAGAAATGATGAAAATGGTGGACGCATAATCCGGCCGTGGCTCGAATTCATGGATGAAAATCTCCGTCTTGTCCTTTGTGAGGAAGAAATGCCCCTCATTCGGGGAAGCTGGCATTGGCCGCTCAAAATTCTTCATCGCAGTGCATGAACACAGGAACAGGGATAGTATGATCCAGAAATGCCCCATTGACGAAAATGGACGCACGAAATGCAATCGCCCTCCGAGATAGCCACAAATCGCTCTCCTCATTCGGCCCAAGTTAGAAATGGCCATGCTCCCAAATCCAATCAAACCACATCCCAACCCATGACTTTCAGCAGAAATTCAGCCACCAAGACACAAAGGCACTAAGCTACGTGCAGATAGCTTGGCGCCTTGTATCCTGTCATGTCGAGCGCAGCCGAGACATCTAGCGCGTGCGGAATTGCATCCTGCCGAAGCTGTATGGCCTGCAACCTGTTTATGCTGTGTTGTAATGCACTCTGCTAATGCTGTGTGGCCGATATCCCATGCCAGATGTCTCGGCTGCATCGGGCGTTTCGCTTCGCTCCATCGCCGATTTCGCTCGACATGACAGTGGTCCAGCAAATGGAATTCTGAGAATTCTGTAAATTCTGAGAATCCTGCTCCTCAGCGCACCAACGTCACCTCCCCCGCATATCCCTTCCCGCCGATGTTCAGGTTGTAGAAATACACCCCATCCGTGACTGGTTGCCCATCCTGATTGCGGCCGTCCCAATGCGACTCCTTGTTCAGCGTCTGATGAAGCTGCACCCCCCAACGGTCGAAGATTTGAAGGTTGAAGGGCTGCGAGCCACGGTATTGGATGGTG
>JAXLVK010000119.1:0-15638 GCA_046329055.1 Bacteroidia bacterium | reverse complement strand
ACCCGTTGCCCTGCAAGCATATGCTCAGCTCCTTTTTTGTCACTCCCCCCTACACCACCCCCCGCCCCACAGCCCAAGCCACCAATCCCGCCGTATTCTTCTTCCCCAATTTGCTCAACAAATTCTTCCGGTGGCTCTCCACCGTGTGGTGGCTGATGAAGAGCTTTTCGGCGATTTCGGTGGTGGTGAATTCGGCGGCGAGGAGCTTCAGGACTTCGGTTTCGCGGGGGGTGAGCTCGATCTGGTCTTCGGGGCTCGGGTGGTCCTTCTTGCGGAGGCTGTCCATCACGGCGTTGGTGACCTGCCGCGAATAATAGGTCTCGCCCCGGTGGACGGCTTGGATGGCCTCGATCAGGTCTTGACGGCTGCTGTTTTTGAGGAGGTAGCCAGAGACGCCGACCTCTATGAGCTTGGTGATGAAGTCGATGCGCTCGTGCATGGTGAGCATGATGAGCCGGATGCCGGGGTGCTCGGTGCGGATGACTTGCGCGGCTTGGAGGCCGTCCATCTCGGGCATGTTGATGTCCAGCAGGATCACGTCCGGCCGCAAATGCGGAATCTGCCCGAGGAGTTGCTTGCCGTTCAGCGCGTCGCCCACGACCTCGATGCCGGGTTCGTTTTGGAGCAGGGAGCGGATGCCATCGAGGAAAATGCGGTGGTCATCGGCGATCATCAATCTAATCATGGTATTCCTCCTGTGGCTGGATGAGGTGGTCATGGGTGAAGATGGATTCAATCATGGTATTCCTCCTGTAGCGGGATGTCGATCAATGCTGTGGTGCCATGACCGGGGTTGGAGTCGAGGGTGAATTCGCCGCCGAGGGTCTCCACGCGGGCCCTGATGCTGCGCAGGCCGAGGCCGGGGGCTTGGGATTTGGTGTCCATGCCGCGGCCATTGTCTTCGAGGATGAGGTTCAGGCGGTCGCTGTGGCGGGAGAGCTGAATGGTGACCTCCGTGGCCTGTGCGTGCTTGATGGCATTGGTGAGGAGCTCCTGAACGACCTTGTAAACGGCGCGCTCGAGCGGCAGGGGCAGGCGTTCGTCCATTTGGTGGGCATACACGCGGACCTGCAATTTGCCCGCGCCCGAGATGGAGTCCGCAAGGTCGCGCACGGCATTCAACAGGCCAAATCGCACCACGGACAATCCCGCAAGGTCATGGGAATAGCGGCGCACCTCCTGACAAGCCTCATCGAGCAGGTGATCCGCCTTTTTCAATGCCGTTTCCTGGCTGGCATCGCCCCCATCGAGCTGATTGAAATAGAGCTTGACCGTCGCGAGCAGGCTGCCGAGGCCGTCGTGGAGCTCCGTGGCCATGCGGTTGCGCTCGCGCTCCTGCCCCTCCACGAGCGATTCCAGCGAGCGGAGTTCCTGGGTCTGCACCAACTCGACGATGCGCAATGCATCCTCCTGTTGCTGCCGCCGGCTGAGTTCCCGCTGGGTTTGCAGTCGGCGGCGCTGCGTGTAGATGAAGAGGGCTGCGAGGCTCATCAGCAGCAATGCCACGATGGATATTGCGGTGATGAGGATGGTTTTTTGTTGGCCCTCAGCGCGAAGTAGGGCATTGAGGGCATCCTTTTCCTTGACCTCGTAGCGGGTATTGACCTCGGCGAGGGCCTCGGTTTTTTCTTGGTTGAAGAGGGTGTCTTGGATGTCTTTGTATTGGTTGCGGTAATACAGGGCGGAGTCGTAATGCTGAAGCTGAGCCTGAGCGAGGGAAAGGTTGTCGCAAAAATCCCGGATGCGCCTGGGGTCGCCCACCCTTCTTGCGAGGGTCAGCGCAGGCATGAAATAGCTGTCGATGGCCAATCTGGCATTTCCGCGTTCCATTTCCAGCAGGCCCAGGTTGTTGAGGGGGTCGGCCATATCGCTGATGTAGCCCTCGCCGAGTGCGGCAAATGTATTGCGGCTTTTGGTCCAGTAGATGGCGGCTGAGTCGGGGAGATGTTGGACCTTGAAAAGGCTGCCGAGGTTGTTCCATGCGCGGGCAAGACCTGCGGTGCGATCCTCGTCATCGTCAATCAATGTGGCCGTATTGGCGGCCATCTTGTAATAATAGAAGGCACTGTCGATTCGCTCCTCAAATTCATGGGCGATGCCGAGGCCATTGTATTGCTGGACCGCATTGGTCATCTCGCCGATCACTAGGTTCAGTTGCAGCGCTTGATGAAAATACCTCCTCGCCAATGGGAACTCTTCTTGATCGAGGAAAATGCTGGCCATGCACCCCAAGACGATGGCCTTCGCGTTGATTGCCTCGTCTGTTGGAAACGGAGGAGTGCGTTTTGGTACGCAATCAGAGACGGGATGGCGTTGCCCATTTGCGCCGCATTTGCCCCATGCGCTTCGTAGGCCGTGGCCTCGCCCGCAGGGTAGTGCCTGCCTCCGCGATGCGCAAGGCCTCCGTTGCGAGTTCCAGGGCAAGCCCCGGGGAACGCCACTGAAGTTCCACGCTCACCGTTGAGGGGAGTCCACCTGCTGCGTGGGAGTCGGGAAGGCTTGGGCGAGGTAGGAGCGAGCTCGAGCGGGGATGGGGATCGGCTGCGCGCTACAGCCGTTGCAGAAACGCAGAGCAATAGGCACAGGATGGTACGCAAGCGCCGTATCAGAGGTCGTCGAGGTCGAAGTGGTTTGGGATTCAGGTACTGTGGCGGATAGTGCCTTTGCCTTTTCGAGATTCGTTCTGAATTCTGCACGGAGATGATCATGGCATCCTTGGCTTCCCCTCTTGCGAAGGGTTCGGTGTTGCCAAGCCAAATACCAGGATCTTCGACTTTACCGTCTTCAACTTCGAATCAAGGCGACTTTACAACCTCGTCTGCACCTACATTCTCCACATAGGTGGTGATCGTATAAGAGCGCCCTGCCGCACGAAAGACAGCAGCATAGAGCGTGAAGGGAGTAGGTGTATTCGTTCTATCCGAGACTAAATAGACATGCGGAAGGTATCGCTTGGAAGCCGGACGATCGAGCGAACCCAGTCAATATCGTCAGGATGATAGGTCGTCTTTCGGGTATCAGTGGCTTGGTTTCCAAATTGTGGAAATGTTCTGATTTGCACTGCATCTCAAGAGCATTTGGAACTGCATAATAGTCAACGGGCTCCGTCACCCGTTGGAAGCTCTTGCTCACAAAACGCGGGAATTTTAGATTTCACTGACTAATTCATTATCATCAACCCGCAGGTGCGCCATGTTTTCAATGATGACCGAGATTGCAAACGAATATAGCCTTATGCAAATAGGCGTAGGGAAAAAATGGTATTTTCCCGTTGCGGGTTGCGCTACAGGGAATAAGTTCTTGTTCATTCACTGGAATAGGATCCAATCCATGATACGCAAGGGTTTGGTTCAGTCGCCTGACAAAGTCCTTCCCGATCCATCGAATGCGCCTCTGCGGGCGCCCTTCCCGATATCACAATAATCGTATTCTTCAGTTTGATCCAACTCCCTTTGGGTTCCTCAAAATCCGGAAATCCACCAATGAGCATGCTGACAACCTCATTGGTTTCCAATGTCAATATTGGGCTACCGGAATTTCCGTGAAATAGGTCGAGGTTGACTGCAAAGAGGTTCTTGTTGAGCTGCTGTACATAATGCCCCATCAATACCACCTCATCGGGAGGCCCAATGAAAACCAGCACTGTAACCCCCGGAACAATCGAGGATGCTTAGAAGCCGCACTGAGGCTCAGCGGGTCTCTATCCTTCACGGGCCTGTTCGGGAGTTCGTCAGTTGGGCATGGTGTACGCCCAGTCTTCAAATGGATCATCGTCAAATTTCAGCCGCGCGTCTCGGTGTAAACATTCTTTCAAGGATTTCGGGACGAATGCCGTCCGTCTCATATCGGTAATCAAATATATAGACCAAATCTCGATCCTCAATCGTTCATTGTCATCAACAAAAAAATTGTGAGCGGCGGTGAGCAAGAGGTCTTCTCTGATGAGAAATGCAGTGCCTCGGATGATGCAGGGCTGATCCTTGTATACGCCGCAGAATTTATTGGGTTCATAATTGGCAGAGATGACCTCAGTCAGTGTTTCTCATCTCCTGTAAGGTACTTTGTATCGGGCATACTACGACTGCCGCAATACCTTTGGTACTCGTCGTGAACGTGGCGTATTTTGTCGATAATCAAGAGGTTGAAAGCTCCTGCAATTGATCTTGTAATGCTTCAAGAAGTTTACAAATTTGAAAAGTCCCAATACTCCATCCTGTCATCATTTGCTCTGGTGGTGCCGGGGAAGTTCTGGCAAAACTGAAATAGCCTGGATCGTTTTCAATACTTTCTTCTTGAGCAGATTCTCGATGCGTTCCTCGACGTTTTATCGTCTGAGTCCTTTTCGAAGGATTGAACAAAGTTCAAATCCTTCAATGTCTAGTTGGATTTTCAACTCCTGTTCAAGCCGTTTCAGATCCTTAATCATTCGCTCAACAGAGTTGCGTAGAATATAATTGGTCCATGCGTGAATCCACCCGACTCTTATCTTCGAATACTTCACTGTCTTGATCTTCCATCGTGAATGAGTTGATAATTGAAACTACACCTTTTTCTGATTCTCTCTTAAGAATAGCCAAAAGGTGCATGTCGTTGGTGCTAACGAACCCACCACCTGACATCCCCTCCCCGACTCCAGCGATTTTGCACATCCCTGAATTCAGGGAGGCGATGCAAATGCCAGCATAATCAGCGCTCAGGGCAAACGAATTCCCGGTCCCATCATCGCTATCAATGCTCTTGTGCTGCATCTAGGTCACAGCCAAGGAGGTCAAAAGGTTTGATATCCGCAGCACTGGGGAAAAGCAGTTCCTTTGCCTCTTGGCAATGGGGTTGTTGTTCAGTTGGCGAGGTCCGTATAGACCTCGATCACCATTTCCTCCCGCGACTCAATCTCCTTCGTGATTGATTTGGTCCAATAATCGATGCGGCCTTGAAAAGTGTTGTCCACGTATTCCTTCCAGTCGGTAAGTTCGAACGGTATCTGTAAGTACCAGTTGCTCTTCTGAAGCGTCTCCAGGGACGGGAATCTGCTGCGCGCAGACGGTAGGTCAATGTGGAAGCTGTGCCCGTCTTAGACAACAGACATGGAAAATAACGCTGGCGTTGTGGATGTCGGCAGGCAACTTCGAGGCATGTTCGGTGCGTAATTCCGATTTGTTCGTTTTCCCGCCTTCTACGGTAAGGTTTTCGTATATGTCCGCGAAGAACGCTATTCAAGAGATAGACATCTTTAGGTACTGCTGATTTGCTCTTCTTGAACTCCAATTGTCGCTCATCTTTGGTGCTCAATTGAGGTCATCACGAATGGCGTAGTTGTTCGCCCCGTTGATGACTACGCTTGCATAATATTTCATTATTGCCAAAATAGGAATAGGGGCAGTTCGCTGGAGTTCAGAGTGGGTGGGTGGTCGGCATTGCCGAGGAGGTGTTCAAGCTTTTTATCTCTGAGCATCTCTACGATACGCGGTAAATTGCGCCCATCAATTGATAATGCTCCTCCTCGGTTTTTGCAATATCGCCGTAGCGAAGCTGGCGCAAGCCGATTTCCTTTTCTCCTTTTTCAACGAGGTCTGAAATCCGGCAACGAAGAGTCCAATCAAATTGATGGTTCCAATTGTTCAGGACTGTGGATCGGAATTTCCATGAAAAGTCCAGGTTTACGGCAACCTGTCCTTTAACAACCGTGTCGTGCAATGACTGACGAGGGACAGCTTCAATGGAATGCCCAACGAGAAGCCCACAGAATAACAGCCAAGCCTGAACCCCGGATGTCGATCCTCTGTGTTCATGGTCGTATGGTCTCGACTCCGGTGGGAATGCCTTGGACTTTCAGGATGGGCGGCGGTCAGTTGAACCACGTCGACTACTATTGGTGCCTTCGCCTTATCCTATTTTTTGCTGATGTAGGCGTGAATGACTCCTTTGTAGGAGCTGCACCTCATGGTTAGTATTGATAGTCGAATAGAATACAAGTCACTGTCTGGATCTTGCCTTTTTTCTGCCACAGGTTGTGCCAGCCAGGAGCAAGAGCGTAGGCCTAACTGGCAACGTTGTTCCGCGCAACACAATCTGCTCAGCAAAGTTTCCCCTGAACGTCTTTCCACCCGCGCACTATCACCTCGTTGAGCGTTCGATAGAGCCGCCTAATCGGCATATTGATACTTTTTTCGCACAATAGCAGTTACTGCCCCGGCGGTTTTGATAATGCCACCGCGAAAGTGCCTAATATTTCGTAGATGCCTCCCAGCATAGGTGCGTTTGAAATCCCGCCAGGCAAGCAGCTCGTCCTGAAATTCATAATAGTCCATTCGGTCGTCATAGTTTCTCGTAGTAAAAAGAGGCATTCCCACCATGTTCATCTTTAGGCGATCAAATGTTTTTTTCATGCCGAAGGTTGTGGTCAAAAGTTTCGTCTGAAACGGAGATGGTTTCTCTCTGAAAACTGGCGTTGCCAATCTCCGGGCTTGCCTCACGACAGAATGTAGAAGGCCTTTTCACGCTTCTTCAGATCCGAAAATTCGTCGCCTGGTATCCGGCGTTCCATTGGGGTCAGCGTAATACTCAATATAGTGAACTTTTGACTGAATGCCAAAAGGAACTTCGCCATCCTTTATAACCCAGTGGAGATCGGTTCAATGTGTTGCTCGTATTTACTGGAAGGACTCCCAACCAAGTGTTACATGGAGGCATATACATTAAGACTAACATAAAATTGAGCCATTCCCATCCTATGAACTTTTTGAGGGATAATTCTGAAAATTTTGAGTTCACTAGGTGGGTGCTTGTTGATTTCTGGGCCATGATGGTACTTCGCCGAGTTGTCGAAGAAGATAATTCCAGAATTTTGTGGTTCGTCGCATCAAGAGAATCAGGCCCGATGCGATTTCAGCATTTTGATAGTGCCCTCTGCATTTCCCTCTACCCTGATCCCCATTTCCAGTGACCCACATTTTCGCCGGAAGCGGTGATGGTTGCGCATGCCTATCCCTGCAACTTTGTCTTGTTGCCAAATGAAGGCGGTCTTGCTGCGATGATGTGGGCTTGACTTCCCATTTTACCTTGGCGAATACGATGGGTTTGTGGGGGTAGAGGTGGTTCTGGGAATCCGGGTTGCCTCTTGACTCCTCATCATTGACATCCATTTCGCCTGATGAGCCGCTGGACGCCTGACACCTTTGGATCAACAATTCGGTGCCTGCTCCCACTGGGAAACAGTACCGAGATGTTCAAAAGCCAACCCCCTCCCCGTTGGGCCCGGCGAAGGGAGGGTGATGCCAAATTGGCCTGAATAATCAGGCGGAATTTCTGTATCCGTTTTACACAAAACCACAATGATATTATGAATCAACCATTAGGATTGGTCGGGGCGAAGCATGCTCCTGGGTATCAAAGAAGTCTGTTTTCTCTGCTCAACGTAATTTCCTCTTCTGTTGCTTGATTTGCGGTTTGCGGCTGGGGATGCAACTCGCGAAATCGATCGCAAGGCAGCTATGAGGTAGATCTTGAGGACCTTGTGCATACTGTGTCGGTTGCAGGCGGGACTTTGAATGCCAATGAAGCTGGTACTGTCACGGTCTAATATCGGATCTTCTTTTTCTGAGTAGTGGAGAAGCGTGCCGATGCGAAGGTGCTGGGAATCCATTCGAACGCCGTCCTGCCGAGCAACCCGCTGTCGGTGAACGTAACTGGCTCCCGGATGCTGGCTGGCGTGGAGCTACCGCAATCGCTGGAGGTGGACGCGACGACGCGCATCATGACGCTGACGCTGGAGCGCGATCCTGCGGATGGGTCAGCCTCGGGATATGGATTTGTGCCGTCGTTTCTCGTGGCGGCTCAAAATGGGGTCTCAGCAAGCCCCATGGTGACGTCTGTGGATGGGGTGGTGATCGTGGTGGCTGTGGACTTGCGAATGGCTGGACCCCATCATAGTGCCTTGGGAACGGGGAATGACCTGCCCGACGCTGATGATCGGACGTCGCGAGGTGCAACGGCAATGCGCAAGCTGTCGGTTCGGCGGGAATTGAACAAGGGAAATGGCGGATTTGGAAACGCTGATGGCAAATGGGGATGTCACGCTGTGCCCCAATCCCTGCATTGGCGAGTTGCGGTACGGCTCCCGGGCGATGGGGATGGTGGTACTGCGATTGGTGGGCATGGATGGTGCGTCCATTCGCTGAGCCTTCCGGTCACTGGCGGCATCGGTACGGTGGATATTGCGATGCTGCCACGGGGCTGTACTGGGCGGAAGTGATGCAGCGGGGGAGGGTTGTGGGCCGGCAGCGACTGGCGGTTGGCAATGAATAGTACAGTGTCCTTAGGTTAAGCCGAGGAATTGGCACTGGTGCTGAGCTTGTCGAAGGGGGCGGATACTCGACGAGCTCGGTACAGTGCTTCTACCATGCTCGGCATCTTTACCGAATATTTGCATCGCGGACACATGCTTTTGGAGCCCCAATCGCTTATTTATGCCGGAGGCAAATGTTCGATCGGCGTGCGGCGAGGACGCCGCCGCCTCTTGGATGAGAATCAAACGGCGAGGACGCCGCCGCCTCTTGGATGAGAATCAAACGGCGAGGACGCCGCCGCCTCTTGGATGAGAATCAAATCAGCCCATCAATTTGCTGTAGCATCCATTCGCGGACGGGGATGCGGCGGTTGTTTTGGATGTCTTGGCGCAGCTGTGTGAGGGATTCCTTGTCATGCGGATTGGTGTGGGCGAGACGGCGCATGAGGCGGATGAATTCATTGTGGATGGATTTGCGGGCGGCGGGCAGCTCTTGGTTGCGCTTGATGTACATGCGGTAGGAGTCAAGCAAGGCATCCATTCCGACAAGATTTCCGGATTCGTAAAAGATGCGCAATAGGTAGCTGCGGGCATCGAGACCATAATAAACGTCCTCAAATCCATCCAAAACCCGGTGGAAAAAGGGCTCCGCGACCTTGGGCTTGCCTTCGAAATAGGCGATGATGCCATTCGCATAGAGGAAGGCGTATTTGTTGGCGGGTAGCTGCAGGACATCGTGGAAGCGCTGCATGAGGGATTTTGCCCACTCAAATTCCCCGAGGCGGCTGGCGATGACGATGATGTTTTTGATGTTCGGGGAAAGCACGCCGTGGATGGGGTCGAGGAGGCCAAGGGGGAGCATTTCGCGGTGCAGGACATGGCTGCGGATGTATGCGCTCATGCCTGAGTTGATGCGCCGAGCGCAATAATTGAGCGCGGCAAGGTACATGTCCTCCGACTCCTCGTGGTTCAATGTTGTGGCTTGCAGGAGCAGGCGAAACGCCCGATAACTTCCTCCGCACCTTGGTCGCGCGTGCAGCGGTACAGGTGATAATACATCTGCGTAGGTGCGGGCAACTGTGGCAGGTGCTGCGAAGCGAGTTGCATGAATGCCTCGTCCTCGCGCTGCTTGCCCTTGCCAGTCACCAAAAGGTGATTGAGCTCGATGTACATCAGGAACATTTTCCGGGCGACATAATCCAGCTCCGTCGCGGTGACCCAGTCGCCAATCTTCACGCCAGAGGTGCGCCCCGACTTGCTCAAATCATGCTTGTATTGCTCGATGCCGATGTCCACGACCTTTCCGAACCGCAATGGATGTTCGGCGAGGAGTTCGTTCGCCTGCTCAGCATAACCAGGGAAATAATGCCTTTCCCCCAGCGCATTCAGCTGCTGCAAGAGGTAGAGCGATTGCTGCGGGGCATCGTCGGAGTAGGCCTCCTGCGCGAGGAAGTCCGTGAGCAGTTGCAGGAGCGCCGTGCATTCCTTGCGAAACTTGTTCTGGTCATAAGGCAGTTCCGGGAAATACAGTCCCCATGCCTCCTGCTCCGAGAGGTTGCGCAGCTTGTAGCGGAGCAGGTGCTGGTCGAGGACCTCGAAGAGGCTGACATACCTTGGCTGCGGATTGAAATAGGGGGACGCCAAGAACCGCCGAAACTTTTTACGCATCGGCTCAGGCAGCAACAGGAGGTGCTGGCATAGTTTGGTTTCCCGCATTTCGGACATTGACATCTAAATCTATGGGTTTTGTCGCATTCTCCAAATGCGATGGCTTGGAAATCAATGGACTGTCCGAAGTGAAGCGCTGTTGAATATCCAGACAGGCTCACTCTGCCCAGCAATTGCAAAGATTGTTTATCTTTCGGCAACCAACTATTGGAAGTTAAATATGGGAAAACGCATTGCAATTGCGTCTGCAAGAATTTTCTGCTTGCTGACTTTGTCCATGTGGGCCGCAGCACTTTCTGGGCAATCATTTCAAACGCATGCACTGACTCCCGGGATGTGGACCGGCGGCTTGGATTGGGGGGATTACGATGCCGATGGAGACCTGACTTTGCCGTGGGAGGGCTGATCACCGGCGGCACAGCGACGACCAAGATCTACAGGAATGATGCCGGAACATTCACGAGCTTGTCCGTCCCATTGGCGGGTTGCATGCATGGCTGCGTGAAATGGGGCGACATCGACCAGGACAATGACCTGGACTTGGTGGTGGCAGGTTCCACGGGCACGGAGATGTACCGGAACACGGGCAACGGCAGCTTCGAGCAGCTTTCCACGACCTTTCCGGTGATCTACTATGGCAATGCCGACTTCGCTGACTATGACCTGGATGGAGATGCGGACCTGCTCCTCAGCGCAAGCGCGAACGGGCTGGTGATTTTCCGGAATGATGGGGGCAACTTCAGTCAGCAGACTCCTGCCCTCACCACCTTGGTGAACGGCAAAGCCTGGTGGGGCGATAGCGACAATGACGGCGATCAAGACATCCTGTTTTTTGCGGACAGCAGCAACACGGGGATCAACCGCGTCTATCTGAACAACAATGGCAGCTTCCAGAAGGTCAGCAACACCGGACTGCCGATGGCCTATCCGCGGCCTTCGGGAACTGGGCAGACATGAACAATGACGGCTACCTCGACATGATCTTCAGCACCCTATCGGGTACGAGTCCGATCCTCAGGGTTTTCCTCAACAACCGGAACAACACTTTCACGCAGCTCAACACCATGAACGGAGTGGGCTATGAGACCGGATACCTGACGGCAGCGGATTTCAATGCGGATGGCTACATGGATTACATGATCTCCGGTGACAACGGTTCTGGTCGATACTTTGAATTGATGCGGGGGACAAGTCAGCAGTCGTTCAATTCCGCGGCGAGCCTGACCGGGCTGGACAACAGTTGGATGGCATGGGGGGACTATGATGTCGACGGGCAAATGGATGGGGCCTATGTGGGCAATACCTCCACGGACGAGGTGTTCGCGCTTGGTATTCAAGCAGACAAATGGAGTGGTCAACTCGGCACCTCTGAGTCCCAGCCAACCGAGGGCGCAGGTGAGCGGGAACCAAGTGACGCTCTCATGGACCGCCTCCGGGCGATTGGATCAGGAGACTGGCAATGCCGCCCTGACCTACAACCTGTGGGTGAAAAATGTGGGCAATGGCAATTGGGTGCTCACGCCATTGGCGGATGTGGGCACGGGACAGCGATGGGTCGCCGCCCGGGGCAATGCTGGCAACTGCCTCCAGCATAAGATCAAGAACCTGCCCGACGGCCTGTACGATTGGGGCGTTCAGACCATCGATGGAGGATTGAGGGGGTCGTCCTTTGCGTCAGGGGGGCAATTCGTCGTGAACCAAGGCAATGCCTACTACATCTCCAGCGAGAACGGCACCAACCTCTGCGGCAGCAATGGCCAAGTGGAGTTGCGGGTGCTGCCAGCCGCGACAGCCTACGAATGGCTGCTGAACAATGCACCCGCGCCCGGGACCCACAACCAGCAGGTCTATACTGCAACCAGTCCCGGTGCCTACACCTGCCGCATCACGACCGCCTCCAACACGACGGTGTATGCCAGCAACGGGACCATGGTGCAAACCCAACCCGTTCCTGCGGAACCCTCCCTGAACCTACCCGACCCCACCTGCTTCGGCCAATCCGTCTTCGTGACGGCAACCCCCGGTGCGAATGGCGACAACTGCAATTGGTACACAGTGCCGAGTGGAGGAACCCCATTTGCTAGAAGCACGCAGCTCAACATCAGCTTTTCGGGCTCCGTCACCTACTATGTCTCCACCGTCAACACCCAAACGGGTTGCGAAAGCGCCAGCCGGACAACATGCGCCATGACCTCGCTGCCTCCCATCGCGGTGGCGACAACGGTGAGTCCGGTCGAGCCTTGCCAGGTGGGTGCCGTTACACTCACAGCCAGTCCCGGCACCAACGGGAACAATGTGAACTGGTACCGGACCAGCAACGACGCCGATCCCTTCTACACAGGCAGGTCCCTGGTGGTGGATGTGCAGGAGCCCGTGACCTATTACCTGCGGTCCATCGATACCATCACCGGCTGCACGAGCACAGGCATCACCCCGCTTGCAGTGCAAATGGGCCAAGTCCCCGGATTGCCGACCGTCAATGGCACGACCATCTGCTCTCCAGCAGCCGTGACATTGACCGCAACCCCGCATGGCGCGAACAGCTGCAGGTGGTATGCCTCCGACACGGGAGCGACGGTCTTGGGGACGGGGACTTCCTATACCACGCCCATTTTGCAGCATACCGCCGTCATCTACGTCACCTCCTGGGACAATGCCTCTGGCTGCGAAGGCGAACGGCAGGCGGTGACCATCCACGTGGGAGAGGTCAATACCGCGCCTCTCACCTCCGATGTGCAGGGCTATGGGAACAGCAGCCTCGTGCTGTACGCCCTGCCTCCTCATGGGGCGACGACCTGCAAGTGGTACCGGGAGCAGGCTTGCACGACCCTGCTGGGGACCGGATCCTCCTACATGACAGGAAATCTGAGCACGACAACCAGCTATTTCGTCCGGGGGTTCGATGAAACCTTGGGTTGCTACGGGCCCGTCGCGCAGGTCCAGGCCATCATTTCCGCAGCCCCAGCGTTGGCTCCCAACCCGGATTATGTGGCCAATATCCCGCAGAACTACAGCCGCAAGAGCTTCCACGAGGTGAACATGTTTTCAGGGGACCTGAATTACTCCCTGGATTTGGCATCGATCGGGGGAGCATTGGTGAGCTATGAACTCACGGCCGAATACAATAGCCGAAGCGTGGGCCTCACTCCGCTGAATACCACCAATGAATTGGGCGGGATGGGCTGGAAACTCTGCGACTACCCCAAGGTTGCCTACCACAGCAGCGATGGAAGTTACAACCTGCTCATGCCCGGGCGGAGCTACCCGTTGCGGTTGGAGAGCAGCAGCGGCACGACGCAGACCATGAGCGCGGGCGAGGATTTCCATCTGTGGAGGATCCAGAAGCTGAATTCCACCAGCGATGTGAGCCGGCAGCGCTGGACGTTGACGGATGAGAGTGGCACAGAGTTTCTCATGGAAAACGTGCCCGTCAATGTCGCTGAGGGTGGATTGAGCGCCCAAGTCTGGAACTTGAGCAAGGTGCGGGATGCACAGGGGAGTGACTCCTTGATGTTCACCTACGATGGCCGCAGGCTCACGACTGTCGCGACAGCATTTGCAGAGAAGATCGAGCTGATTTACGATGGCAATGCTCGCCTGATCACCATCAATGAATATGGCGTCACGGCATCTGGAGGCAACTGGGTTTCAGGCAGGACATCGCTCACGTATGCCGCGCAGGGACCGTCCAGCAACCGCAAGACCATCCTGACCACGGTGACCCATGCTGTGAATCAGGCTGCCCCGGGTAGCACGACCTTGGGCTTCAACCCCGAGGGAAGTGGCGCAACGTTCGAGTATGCGGTCTCCGATTATCCCTGGGTCCTCACCAAAGTCCACGAACCCATCGGCGCATCGATCGGCTACACCTACGCATCGGTTCCGATCAACCGCGTGACCTGGCACCCAGTGTCGCAGGTGGACCTCTACAATGGCACCACGCACAACTACGGGGGCAGGAATTATGAGGACCACATCCCTTATGCGTTGCGTTATCAGGGATTGGTGAGTGGTCCCGGGGGCTACTATGCGCAGTACAACGAGGTGACGGTCTCGCCGGGGGATGACGAGAAGCTGAACTTCTTCCGCAAGAAGACCACGAGCTTTGAAACCAATTCTGGTGATGCTGTATTCCATGGATTTGACGAGGACTACCTGAGCACAGACCATGTATTGTCAGGGAGCAAGAGCTTCAAGTTTGACACGGATTGGAACGTGCTTACCCTGAACGATGACCGATGGCTCACCAGCAAGACGATGACGCTGAACCGCGCGACCCGGGTCGCAGCCAATGGAGCCTCCTCCGATTGGAAGGGTCCTGCCGACTCCATCAACATCAACTTCTATTGCTACGACACCCATGAGGACCTCGACGTGGAGTTCTTCATCGACATGTACTATTACGACGCGTCCAACAGCATGATCAAGAAGGTGAGTCAGACCCTGACCATGGACGACAGTCATTACGGGCGCTGGGTCAATTTCTCGCCGAAGTTCGCCGTGCAGGAGGGTGCCACCACCTTCCATTTCGAGATCTATGGGGGGAATGCGGCATTGCACCATGACTTCTACATGGACGACCTCAGCGTGCTCGGGGCTGGTTTGATCACGGAGGGCACCGTGGTCTATCACTTCTTCAACGGGGAGCCTGCAGCAAACCTCCGGCACTTGCCAGAAGAATACCGCCAAACCTTCGGGGCCGAGAAGATCAAGGGTTCGCAATACACCGGCTTCGAATTGGGGGACAAGTATGACCAATGGCTGAGCATCCGCAGCGGCTGCAAGGCCAAGCAGGCCGAGAACCAAGCATTTGCCCTCAGCGCCTACAATGGCTCCTATTCCCTGAAAATGCGGGCTTGCGACGATGGCGACAAAAGCAAAATCTCCACCACCCTCAACCTGCCGAGCGGCACCAACAAGCTCCTCGTCGGATTCAATTACAGCAATCCCTTGCTCGCGGGGCTGAAGTTTGAAGTCAAAGCCAGTGCTGGGAGCGCGAGCATCGACACGACCTTCACCCTGTCCAGCAGCTACTTTGCCGATTACGACTACAACTACTGGCAGCATGTATTGACGGTGCCCTCCGGAACCCATAGCGCGAGCTTCTCCCTAGAAATCACCCATGACGGCAGCTCCGATGACGTCAACGAGTTCTATCTGGACGATCTCACGTTCATCTACCTCCAGGACATCGGCTACAATCCAGTGGTGCATCCCCTGATCGATGTGACGGACCCGGTGATGCTGGGAGAAAACTACCATACCCGTGTGCTGACCAACAATTTGCGCGAGGTCAGCTCCAAAGAGTGGATCTATGAGCCGCTGAATGCGAGCGGTCAGGCGACCTGGGCAGGATTGATCGATTCCCGCAGTTCCGATCGCGGGGCATCACTGACCGGAACAGCGGTGGCTTGGAAGAGCAGCGGACAGCCTGGATCGGTCACCTCGGCCTGGGACCGCACCCGCGCGGACAGTGTCGCGGTCATCGTGGAGAATCAGACGAGCCTGACCTATGCCTGGGAAATCTGGGACGCACTCGGTGCCACTGGCCAAAACCAGCGCACTGAGGTGGCGATGACCGTGGATTACCTCAAGCCAGAACCTGGGAGCAGCTGGCAAGTCAAGCAGGCAAGCGTGGTGCAATGGAAGCAGTTCACGGGCCTGTCCACGACCAACGGTGGCAAGA
>JAXLVK010000118.1:0-15722 GCA_046329055.1 Bacteroidia bacterium | reverse complement strand
CCAGCCCCTCCAGCACCTGCACCAGGTTCTGCGCGATGATGAACTCGTCCTCCACGATCAGGATACGCTTCATGAGACAGCCTTGATCGGTGTGAATTGAATGGAAATCCTGCACCCGCCCAGCTCTGAGCGGCCCACCTCCACCTGCCCCCGCAGCTGCCGTGCCAGGCCCATCACCAGTTGCAGGCCCAGCGTCTTGCTCCGCCCCACATCCATCCCCTCCGGCAGTCCCGGCCCGTCGTCCTCCACTTCTAGGGCATACTGCTCGCCATCCAGCCGCCGCAAAGCCAGCCTCAGCCGGCCACCCTCCCGCCCCGTGTAGGCGTACTTGAACGCATTGGTCACCAGCTCGTTCAGGATCAAGCCCAGCGGCACCGCCGTGTCGATCCCAAATTCCCCCTCCACCAGCGCATACTCCGTCTCCACCCCGGCACCACCCGGAAACAGGCCCCTCACCCCCTCCACCAGCTGCCGCAGGTACGTCCCCAGCGACAGCGCCGCGATATTGTCCTGTTGGTACAGCTTTTGGTGGATCAGCGTCATCGCCTGCACCCTCCCCTTGCTCGCCATCAGCACCTCCAGTGCCTGCGGGTCCGTCACCCGCTGCCCCTGCATGTCCAGCAAGCTCACCATCACCTGCAGGTTGTTTTTCACCCGGTGATGCACCTCCCGGAGCAGCACCTCCTTCTCCTCTAGGGCAGTTTGGATCGCAGCATTCTGACTTTCCATTGCGGCGTTCTGACGTTGGATCGCCGCATTCTGGTTTTGGATAGCGGCGTTTTGGCTTTGGATCGTCTCGTTTTGCCGCACCAATCGCCGATTTTGCCTCCGGAACACCGCCAGCGCGCCCATCGCCAGCAGGGCCAGCACCACCGCCACGACCGTAATCCACAGGGTGCGCCTGCTCCGCTCCTGCTCAGCCGCCAGCCCTGCACGGTAAGTCGCCTCCTGCTGCAAGTCCACCGCCACCTGCGCCAGGCTGTCCGCCGTGTGTTGACGCTCGTAGTCCAGCCGCGCCTCCAGCCGCGCGATCGCCAGGCTGCTCTCCCTCCCGAACAAGCTGTCACGCAGCGCCTCATACTCCTGGTAGTACCGCAAGGCCAGTCCACCCTGCCCCACCTGCTCCGCGCTCCGCCACAGGCAGTCGCAGATCTCCAGCATCGCCGGGGCCTGCCGCGTCTGCACCGCGTAGCGGTAAGCCAGCTTGCAGTGTCCCAGCGCCGACCCTGCACGGCCCCTCTCCAGCTCCACTCGCCCCAGCGCATACTCCGCCCGGCCCAGGTTCACCGTATCCTTCGCCTTCGTCATCATCTTCACCGCCTGCTCAGCCACGGCGCCTGCCTCCGCCTCCCTCCCCAGTCCCAGCATCACCAGCGCAGCCTTCGCGCTCGACTGACCGATCTGATCCGGGATATCCGCCTCCCGCGCCACATCCAGGCTCCACTCGTACCAGCACAGCGCCTCCACCGAGTCACCCACCGTCAGCGAATGGTCCCCCAGCGCCTCCATGTTCGCGGCCATCGTCCGGGGTTTCTTGTTTTCCCGCGCCGCCCGCAATCCCTTGTGGAACCCATCCCAGGCCTGCTCCTCATCCCCCAGCTGTTGATAGACCCCGCCCATGTTCAGGTACAGGTTCGGCAGGTAGGACTCGAGTTCCCGGCACAGGCACAGCTCCTCCGCTTGGTGCAGGTAGGCCAGGCTCTGCGCGTAATTGCCCTGTGTCCGGTGCACCATCCCCAAGTTCAGCAGCGCCCGGGCCATGTACCGTTCGTCGTTCCCCTTCTCCGCCCATTCCAGGCTCTGCAGGTACGCCGCCTTGGCACTGTCCGGTTGACCACGCAAGTCCTGGATGATGCCCTGCATATTGTAGCCATTGGACAGGTGCGTCGCGTCGCCATCCAGCACCGCCAGCTCCAGCGACCGCCGGGAGTGGTACAGCGCACTGTCCAGGTTATTCCGCCAATTCCAGATGCTCGCCAGGAAGTAATGCCCATGCGACTCTCGTCCCAGCTGACCCTCCATCCGCGCCAGCCCCACCTGCGTCCATGCACTGTCATAGACCGCGTTAGGGTCCACATTCACCTTTTGGAATACATGGTAGTCCAGGTCGCGCAGCCGCTTCGAGGGTTCGCGGACGGTTCGTTTCATCTGCCCCAGGGTCAGCATGGGCAGGAGCAGCAGCGGCAGCAGCAACCCAGCCCGCGAGAGCCAACCAGACCAGTGGACATTTTTACCCAGACGCATCGCAGCGAATTTAGCGGAGATTTGGTGCGGATGGGAGGTGGGGGATTAGTGATTCCAATGCTCTATCCTTGTCCTTGGGATTGGGTCATTTGAAGGAGGGAGAATGGGGCTTTGGAAGACTTTGGGGTTGTTAGGAGGAATCGCTTCTATGAAGAGAGGGATGTAATCTTTTGGATTTTTAGCTTCGACAAAACGAACAATCTAGAACCAAAATATATTCAATTATGCAGTCATTTTGAAATATTTTGGTCTCAATATTTCAATACGATCAAATTTAAACATCGACAAATCAACGGTAATGATTGTGAAAATGTACGCATTTGTCATGGAAAATTTGGGGCATCGGTTGATCCATTTGCTCTTTGCTGGGTCTGGCAATTGTCGTTGCCGATCTTCATCTCCTTCGATTTCATCAGTCGTAGTGGAATGCGAGCTTTTACGGGAGATTGATTATTTACTATCGGCAAATACACCATTTTGAATCCACAATTCCTGAAGAGAATTTTGGGTTGTCTCGGCTCATTCTAGATAATATCATCGATTCAAATGCAATTTTGAGGGATACCGCAGCAGATTGGGAGCCAGAGCACATTTAAAACATATAATTTTTGAGTCCGACAAATTGAAATTTTTAAATCCATTTTGGCTTACCAAATTGAACAGGGCTTCAACAGGCTCATGCTGAAAGGGCAGGCTCCGGCGGACATTCGATCAACTTCGGGGCCAAGGTGTCACGATGAACTCGGTGGGCTGCGGTACCCGATGCCTACTAGAATCTCTGTCGAAGCGCCTACCTCCTCAACAAAAGGCCTGAAAGGCCGCCAGCCCATCAGCCGGGGGTGCAGCCCCCGGCATTTAGCCCCCCATGACAACCACACCGCATCACCACCGCCGTTTTCGCCCGCCCCATTCGACAGGCTCAGGGCAGGCTCCGGCGGACGGTCGATCAGCTTCGGGCGAGACGCCCCTCGCTTCCCAAAAGATCAACCCACCCGCCGCCGAAAAACCCAACCCGAAAACCACAGCATCCCGCACAGATAACCGATCCCCACCACCTGATCCACCCAAAAACGGGACGCCTCTCCCTGCGACGCTGCCAGCAACCCATCAAATGCCCCATGCGTCGGAAACAGCCAAAACAGCTCTCCCCATCCCCCCGGCAGGAAAAAACCCAGAAAGGGCGCGATCAGCAACACATCCACAAACTTGAACCAGGCCAAGCCCTCCACTTTGTTCTTGCCCAGCGCCGCCACGATCAGCGCCCCCACGGGGGTGATCAGCGCAAAATGGAACGATCCCACCACCAGCTCCAGCCCGCCCAGCCGCAGGATCGGATTCATCGCCAGCGACGCCGCCGCATAGAGCCACGTCGCCAGGAACGGAAAGGCCATCTTCAGCAGCAGCAACCGCCCAAACCGCATCGGCGCCACCCGATACACCGTCACCAGATCCAGGTCCTTCTCATCCAGCAACAGGAACCCCGTCACAAACCCGAACATCAGCCCGCCTTGGAACACGATCCCGTCCAGCAGCAGCGGCCCCCAAGGTTGCACCACCGGATACGCCGCCAGCAAGGCCGGCACCGCCCATTGCAGCAGCGAGAAAAACACCAGCGGCATGAACAGAAAGATCCGCGTGGAAGGCTCCCGCCAAGTGATGCGGACGTCGTAGCGCAAGTATTGAAATGCTGTTTCCATCGTTTTATCCTTGATTGTGCCTACGAAAGCGCCAGTAGCCCCAGGCGTACATGCCCGCATTCGACAGCAGGAAGACCACCAGGCTCAGCCACGGGAATGCCACCACCTCGTACCGGAAGCTCCACGCCAGCAGCCGGATGCCATGCTCCATCGGGAACAACCACTTCAGCGGCACCCGAAACAGGCCAAACCACTCCGCCATGGGCAGCACCATCACCACCAATGCGCCCGCCATGGGCAGCATCAGGTCCACGAACCGCTTCACCCTTGCCACCATCGCCACCCCCAGGCTCCCAAACATCAGCGTGATCAGGAAGCAAGTCACCAGGAACATCCCATGGTGAATGCCCGGCCCCAGCAAGGCCACAGCCATCACCCAGCCGCAAGCCGTCCCCAGCAAGGCCAGCACCACCAGCTTGGATCCCAGGTACCGGTGCAGGCTCGACGGCGCCACCCGCAACGCGGAGTACGAGCCGGACTCCTTCTCGAACAGGATCGTGATCGACACGAACAGGAACCCGATCAGCGCAGGGTCGTTCAGCACCAGCAGCATCGCAAACAGCTCCCGGTACCCCAGCAGTTTCAGCAGTTGGAACAGGGCCAGGTACATCGTCGTGACCAGCAGCGAGATGCCCAGCAGATTGTTCCGGTGCAGCAGGATCGTTTCCCACCGCATCAGTTGCAGGAAGCGGCTCATTGGCTCAGGCGGTTACCGGTCAGTTTCAAGAACACCTCTTCCAGCGTAGCCTCCTGCGTATGGATCGCCTTGATCTGCGTCTCCGCGATCAGTGACAGGAAGGCCGCATTCTGCCCGATCCCTTGCAGCGGGAATGTCGGACGCACCGCCCCATCTTGCAGCTCCAGTTCCACCCGGTCGCTCCCATGTTGTTGCTTGAAGTTCCGCGGGCTGTCCATCGCCAGGATCGCCCCATCCAGCATGAATGCCACCTGATCGCAGAGTTGATCCGCCGCGAACATGTTGTGGGTCGTGATGAAGATCGCCTTGCCCTGTTGCTTCTGCTCCAGGATCAGCTCCTTGATCAACGCCGCATTCCCCGGGTCCATACCACTCGTCGGCTCGTCGAAAAACAGGATGTCCGGATTGTGTTGGATGGCCCGCACGAAATTCAGCCGCATCTTCATCCCCTTGCTGTATTCCTCCACCCGCTTGTCCGCATCTTGCAGCAAGCCCACCTTTTCCAGCAGCACATTGGGGTCCAGGAGTTGCTTCCGGTCGTAAAATTGCCCGAAGAGCTGCAAGTTCTCCCGCGCCGTGAGTTTCGGGTAGTGGTTCGGCAATTCGAACCCCACGCCGATCCGCTGAAAATAGTCACTGCCCATCTGCTTCAGCGGCTTTCCGTGGACCAGAACCTGACCCGAATAGCCATCCAGCAGCTTGTACAGGATTTTTTGAGTGGTGCTTTTCCCGGCCCCGCTAGGACCCAGGAAGCCAAACACCTCCCCTTTCCCGAATTGGAAACTGATGCCTTTCAGCGTTTCCTGCGAGCCCTTGGGATAGGTGAACCGGAGATCGACGACGTTGATCATGACTGTGATGTAGGGGTGAATGCAAGCTTGAGCATGGCGATTGACTGATCCACAAATGCGAAAATGTGTTCCGCCTCCCGCGCAAAGACCGTATTGTCCTCGGAGATATGCCGTCCCAGATCGATCCGCAAGTACACCTCCAGGTAATCCCGCAGCGCCAGCGATTGGCTCACAATCGTCAGGGAGATGAACTCAGCCGCGAAGTCCTTCGAGAGCTCGCCCCCCTCCTGCTCCTTCGCCACGATCCCCGCAAAGAGGTCAATGCTCGCCCGGAAGGTCGCATCCCGTTGTTGGCTCAGTTGCGGATTGGACCGGTCCTGATTGCTGCGGTACAGGAATTGGCTGTGCAGGGGCCGCTCCATGTCGAACCGGATGCCCGCTTGGAACAGTTCCCGGTACCAGTCCCAGAAGCTCGGTTGGCTCGTCCGCTCGATCCCCAGCACATACCGCATCTTCTCCGCTTGGCAGATCGTTTGGAGGCTTTGGTACAGCTCCAGCTTGCTCCCGAAGTATTGATAGACGCTCCCCTTCGCGATCCCCAGCAAATCCACCACCTTCGACAGCGAAGCATGCTCAAAGTCCTTCTCCAAAAACTCCCGAAGAAACGCGTCGAGGATGCGCTCCTGTTTCTCCGTAGGCAGATTCTTAAATGTCTCTTTCATAACCACCCCAGTCCAAAGTGACTGATCGGTCACAAAGATACACCCATTTGTGACCACCTAGTCACATTCACACCCAAAAACCACCCCTCCCAAACACAACCCCCTAATTACCAGCAATAAAAAATCACACCCAGCACCCCACCAAGTCCAAACCAGAACCAGAATCACATCCACAGCACCCCGAAGGGGCCGCCCAGGTAACCCGGCGCTACCAAGGCCCGGAACGGAGCCGCCCCTTGGTAGCGCCGGGTCAATAGCCCCCTCAAACCCCCACCCCTTTTCCATTCCAACAAAACTCCTATATTGCCTCCCAGAGAAATTTTTGCCCTTCAGTCATTCATACAGGTAAGTGTCCATGGTCCGGTACCGCGACCAGTGACATTCTATTCGAATCCGCAAAATCACCACGCATGAGCGAAGGCGAGAAAAATACCATTGGCCTGCCATCCATCACACTGCCCAAAGGAGGTGGAGCCATCCAAGGCATCGGGGAAAAATTCAGCAACAACCCGGTGACGGGTACGGCTTCCCTTGCCATCCCGTTGCCGGAATCCCCCGGCCGCGCAAGCATGCAACCCGGCTTGGGCCTGCACTACGATTCCGGCAATGGAAATGGCCCATTTGGGCTGGGTTGGTCGCTTTCCCTTCCCATAATCCAGCGCCGCACCAGCCAGGGATTGCCCCGCTACGATGACAATGACGTCTTCCAGCTAGCGGGGGCGGAGGACCTCGTCCCGGTCATCGCCGGTCATCCCATGCCCCGGCAGGAAGGCGGCCGCACCTTCGATGTCCAGCGGTACCGGCCCCGGATCGACGGAACCTATGCGCGCATCGAGCGATGGACGGACCAATTGACCGGGGAGGTGCATTGGCGTACCCTCAGCCCCGGCAACCTGCTCAGCATCTTCGGACAGACAGCGAATGCCAGAGTCACCAATCCCGAGGCACCGCTCCAGGTTTTCCAATGGCTCCTCGAAGAAGTCCGCGACAACAAGGGCCAAACCATGGTCTATGAATATGTCTCGGAAAATGCGACCGGAATCACCCCTGCACAGGTCGAGGAGACACCACGCTTGGCAGCAGGAAATGCCTTTGCCCAGAAATACCTCAAAGCCGTGCGGTATGGAAATGCCCCCGGCTTGTCCAGCTCCGGCTGGCATTTCCACCTCATCCTCGACTATGGGGAGCATGACCTCCTCCAACCCCTGATCAATGCCAGCCCCGGCAAAACCTGGACCACCCGCCCGGATGCCTTCAGCAACTACCGTGCAGGTTTCGAAATCCGCACTTGGCGACTCTGTCGCAGGGCATTGGTTTTCCACGACTTCCCGGAATTGGGTCCGGCCCCAGTCTTGGTGCGGTCCCTCCTCCTCACGCACGAACTCCGCACCGATGCCACCCTCCTCACCTCTGCCCAGCTCCACGGCCACAATGGCAACGAAACCAAGGCCCTGCCTCCAACAGAGTTCCACTACCAAGCAGCAACCTTTCACAGCACGGTCCAGCAATTGACCGATGGGCCTTACGAGGGCCGGATCAATGGCACGGGGCATCAATGGGCGGATCTTTTCGCAGAGGGAATGCCGGGCTTGCTCCATGTGGAGGGCCATGCCTTGCGATACAGCAAGAACCTAGGGGGAGGCACCTTCGCCCCGGCCAAGGCGGTCGGGACATTCCCCATGGCATTGAACGACCTGTCCAGCGCCAACCTCATGGATTTGGACGGCGACGGCAACCTTGAGCTGTTGGTCACAGGCGGCGCGGCATCCGGATTCTACACCATCAAAGGCGAGCGTTGGCAACCCTCAAGATGGTTGAAGCAGTCACCCCCCGCCGCCCTCGCCAATCCCGAAACCAAATGGCTGGACTTGGACGGGGATGGCAAACCGGATCTATTGGTCACCGAGGAGCAGGTCTTCAGCTATTACTTGAACAGGGACACAGGCCTCGGACAGCATGGCCGGAGGAGGTTGCCATTGGAAGAGGAGGGCAGGCCCATTTGTTTGCTCAACGATCACCGGCAGGCCTACTACTTCGCCGACATGTCCGGGGATGGCCTTTCAGACCTAGTGCGGGTGCGCCGTGACTCCGTCTGTTATTGGCCCAACCTAGGCTATGGCCGCTTCGGGGACCGGGTCATGATGCGCGACGCCCCATTGCTCGATTCTGCCGACCATTTTTCCACTTCCTTCATCCAACTCGCGGACTTGGATGGCAGCGGACCTGCCGACCTGGTGTACTTTGGGCAGGAAAATGTGGCCATCTACTCCAATCGGGCGGGCAATGCATGGCAATTGGCCATCGAGTTCCCCAGCCCTGTGCCCCGCGACAATTTCCAAGAGCTCGACCTCGTGGACCTGCTCGGAAATGGAACGGTTTGTATGGTCTGGACCTCCGACGTAGCCCGCGAGCCAGCCGGACTCCGTTACATCGACCTCCTCGGCAGCAAGAAACCCTGGCTCCTCAACCGCGTGACCAATGGCCTGGGTGCGGAGACCCTTTACGAATACGGCAGCTCCACCAAGTTCTACCGTGAGGATGCTGCACGGGGCAAACCTTGGATCACACGCCTGCCATTCCCGGTTCACGTGGTTACCCAAGTCCAGACCTTCGACCACTTGAGCGGAGCCCGGTTCTCCAAGCGCTTCGCCTACCACCATGGCTACTACGACGGCAAGGAAAGGGAATTCAGGGGCTTTGGGATGGTGGAGCAATGGGACACCGAGGAATACGAATGGTTTGTCCAGGCCGGCAATGAGATCTCCGAGGACTACTACGTCCCCCCTGTCCGGACCTGCACATGGTTCCATACCGGCTCATGGACCGAAAGGGACGTCGTCTCCAAACAATACCAAAATGACTATTACACCGGGGACCCGCTCGCCCCGCGTTTGCCCGATTCCATCATCCTGAACCAAGCCTTCCTGACCATTGCCGAGCAGCAGGAGGCCTACCGCGCCATGCGGGGGATGATGATCCGCCAAGAGGTCTATGCCGAGGACCAGTCGGGCCTAGCCGAGATCCCATATTCCGTCGTCGAGAACCGGGTCAGGGTGCGTTGCCTTCAGCGCATGCAAGGGCAGCCCCATGCGGTCTTCACCTCGGAGCCACTTGAGTCCATTTCGCTCACCTATGACCGCAACCCCAGCGATCCCCGCATCTCCCACGAAGCAGTGCTCAGGATCGATGACTACGGGGTGCCCCTCTTCAAGGTCAGCCTCGCCTATCCCCGGCGCTATGTGAACGGCAGGCTTCCGGAACAATCGCGGCTCTACGCCACAGCATCCGTCCAGGAAGTCCTCCACCACGATGACGAAGACTGGTACCAACTGAGCATCCCCATCACCGCCAAGACCTTCGAGCTCGGCGGACTCCAACCGGATGGCCCCATCTTTTCTTGGTCAGCCCTCCAGTCCCAAGCCACAGCGGCAGTGGACCATCCCATCCCCAACGAGGAAACCCTCAATGGCCTGTCCCGCCAAGCCCGGTTGCTTTCCCATACCAACAACATCTATTGGAACAGCACCCTCGCCGGGGCATTGCAGCTCGGTGAGGCCCTTTCCTTCCCCCCATTGCTCCACCACGAGGAGCAGATGGCATTCACCCGGGCGCATTTCCTCAGGGTATTTGAAAATAGGGTCAGCCGCCACAAACTCTACAAAGGTGGCTACCGCCTCATCGACGACGCCGTATGGATCTGGGGGCCGATCGTTTCTTGGACCCAGCAAAATGGCTCCTACCTCCCTGTCCGCACCCGCGACAACTGGCGCAACGAAACCACGGTAGGATACGACAGGTACGGCATCTTGCCGATCAATGCCACCAATGCATTGGGCCAAGTCTCAGAAGGACAACCAGACTACCGCACCCTCAGCTACCGGAATGTGACCGACCCCAACAGATCCGTTTCCGAAGCCATCACCGACGCCTTGGGCCTGGTCATTGCCACCAGCATGCACGGGGATCGCCTCGGCGTCTTGCAAGGCGACTTGCCCCTGAGCAGCTACACCGTCCAGCAACCCACGGGCCTGGACGAGGTCGTCTCGAACCCGCAACGCTTCATCCAAGGAGCAAGCAGCTTCTTCTATTATGACATCTGGGCCTACCAAACGCGCGGCGAGGCCCCCTCATCGATCGGCTTGGCAAGAGAAGTCCATGCCCGGCAGCAGTTGAACTCCCCGGTGCAAATGGCCCTCAGCTACAACGATGGCCTCGGCCGCCCCTTGCAATCCAAGCTCCGCGTCGAAGCCGGACCTGCCTTCCTCAGGAACCCCGATGGCACCCTGCAATTGGCTGCCGGGAAACCCGTCCTCGGCACGGGTGCCGTCCGTTGGCTCAGCTCCAGCCGCGTCCTCCTCAACAACAAGGGCAAGCCCGTGAAGCAATGGGAGCCCTTCTTCTCCAGCACCCACCACTACGAGCCGGAGCAGGAGGTCACCCGCTACGGCATTTCGCCCTTCCTACATTACGATGCCATTGGCCGGGTCATCCGCACCGACTTCCCCGATGGAACATTTGCAACTGCCTCCTTTTCCCCTTGGCAGCAAACCCAGCACGATGCCACCGACAATGTCCTCCTGAGCGACTGGTATGCGCAACGTGGCAGTCCATCACCCACACTCGCCGAACCCACCACCGACCCCGTGCAGCGGGCGGCATGGCGCTCCGCCCAGAACGCCAACACCCCCACCATCGCCCACCTCGACAACCTTGGCAGGGTCGTCCAAGCCGAGGCCGTGGTAGGAAATGGACGCCGACTCATTTCAACGACCACCTTCGACATCATCGGGCAGCCGCTCACACAGACGGACGCGCGACAGTACGCCCTCAACACCTCCCGCCAATCCACGGTCCACAGCTTCGTCAATGTCTATGGCATGGGCGGCATTCCTTTCACCACCTGGAGTGCCGATGCAGGCTTTTCCTGGACCTTGCCCGATTGCACAGGGCAGCCATGGCGGGGCGGACACCAAGGTCTCTACACCGAAGTCAAGCGCGACGCCCTCCGGCGACCGGTGCGCATCATCGAGCGCTACGGTGGGCGCGCCGTCACTTCCGAGGCCATCATCTACGGGGACGAGCAACCCGACGCCGCTGCCCGCAACCTCATCGGCCAAGTATGGCAGCATTTCCATCCCGGCGGTATGGACGAGACCCTCGAGGTCAATTTCAAAGGCGAAGTCATCCGCAAGCAGACCCGCTTGGTCTCGAGCTACCGTCAGGATCCGGATTGGTCCGTCTTGGACACCCTCATCGCCCCTGTGGAATCGCTCTTGGAACCGACAGCCTACACCTTCAAGGCCACCACGAATGCACTGGGCAGGTTGCTGGAAAAGGTCGAGGCAGACGGCACCCGCATTGTCCCAACCTATTACGAGTCGGGCTTGCTCTGTTCCCTCACCGCCACCCCCGGCAGCATCCCCGATTCGCCCCTTTCCGGTCCGCCAGCTGCCATCCCTGCGGTGGCTGAGGTGCTCTACAATGAAAAGGGGCAACGCAGCCGCATCACCTACGGCAACGGCGTGGTCACGACCTACACCTACGACCCGATCACATTCCGCATCATCGAGGTCAAAACATTGAAGGGCACGGCCCTCAAGCAGCACCTCTTCTATACCTACGATGCCGGCGGAAACATCACCCATATCCGCGACGAAGCATTCAAGGTCGTCTTCAACAACAACCAAGCCGTGGAAGCGAATGGGGACTATTACTACGACGCCCTCAACCAACTCGTCAAGGCGACAGGCAGGCAACACGACTCCATCCTCCCCAATGCGGCCTACAATGACAGCTGGGCAAGCCCGTGGCTGAACATCATCAACCCGCAGGCAAATGCCAATGACCCCTCGCGGTGCAGCAAATACACCCAGGAATTCAGCTACGATGATGCCGGCAACCTCGTGCAATTCAAGCACCGGGGAACAACGCTCCGCACCATGGCGGTCAGCCCGGAAAGCAACCGCGCCGTCCTGCAAGACAACCTTGGCACCCGCACCGTGGACAGCTTCTTTGACCGCAAGGGCAACCTCAAGGAGATGGAGCACCTCCGCGCCATCCGCTGGAACGGCCGCAATGAGCTCATCGCCGCAGTGAAGGTGGCAAGGACCGCCCCCGAAGTCAGCGATGCTGAATACTATGTCTATGACGCGGGCGGGCAACGCATCAGGAAAGTCTCTGAGACCTTGGAACAATCCGGCACCCGCATCCGGGTCGATGAGCGCATCTACCTCGGGGGCATTGAGATCACCCGCAAGTACTACCGCTACCCCTCTGGCAGTCCGGACACCCAAGCAGAATGCCGCTACACCCTGCACGTCATGGACGACAAGCAGCGTGTCGCCCTGGTGCACCGTTGGACCATAGACACCTCCGATGGCATGGCTGGACAAACCCGGGTACATTATCAGCTGAGCAACCAATTGGGTTCCGCAGCCATGGAGCTGGACACAGCCGGAGCCCTGATCAGCTACGAGGAGTATTTCCCTTACGGGGACACATCATTCATCTACAGCCGCTCCCAAGTCGAGATCAAGTGGAAGCACTACCGCTACACCGGCATGGAGCGCGACGCCACCGGACTCAACTACCACAGTGCCCGCTACTACGCCCCATGGATCGGCCGATGGCTCAACCCCGACCCCGCCGGGACAGTGGATGGATTGAACCTGTATCGGTATGTGCGGGGGAATCCGGTGAATTTGAACGATCCTTCGGGAAAAGCCCCACCAGGCACAGTCACACTTTATCGCGGTGAAGGCGTAGGGGTACCTAGGGTGAACGAAGGTAATGTTGCTTTCCACGACTTGGGGGATGGATACTATTGGACGGATGATTTGTATGTAGCAAGGGAATATGGAAACGAACGAATGCTTCAGAATGAAGTCGATGGCTTAGTCAAGCAGACAGTCGTTGATACTTCTGGAATGCGAATTCTCGACTTAACGACTGACCCACGATGGGAACGATTTCTCGCGAAACAGGGTGTGGACAAAAAGATCCTATTGTGGAGCGAAAACTATGGAGCTACATTCCAAGGGTTCCTAAATGAGCACAAAATCAACCTGAATGATTTCGATCTGATCATTGGGGAGGAGGCGAGACTAGGTGGCAAACAATATGTCTTTCGTGGAAATGCTGCCAACATACTGAATGAGAAGGTGATCGAAACAATGAGATTAAGTGGCACGGTTAGAAATGTTGTGCCATCCACGGCGGTGGAGCGTGGGCCAGTGGCTCCAGTAGAAAGGGGGCCAGTAGCTCCAATGGAAAGAGGGCCATCGCCCACCACGGCAGTCGACGAAACGCCATCTCCTTCCATGTTTCCAGAAGGTGGGCCTGGGGGTACCTCTGCCTTCGATGATCTCGCTAGGGTTGAGGGAAGAGCAGTACGCCCGAGCACATCCGGAGCAGGGCTTGCTACAGGATTATTTCTAGCAGGAGTAGGGATCGGAGCTGGAATGATGTACGAGTACGCAATACAAGAAGGAGACATTAGCGCCGCTTCGACCTACTTAATGGTACAACTATTGGCAGACCCGATTGGGTTCGCCTTGCTGTGGCAAATCGATCCCGATCCTCGATACATGGAGTTGCTTTGGAGGAGGGATGTCAGTGAAGTGGGTGTTCGAGGAGCGCATCTTCGCTGGTATCCAACATGGGATGAATCAGATGTCCAACGTTATTATCCTGGATGCGGCCAAAATGATGACCCAGAGGATGCATGTCCATAATTCAGAAAATCAACTGTCAAGAACACTATGCCCAACATCGTAAAAGGTAAAATCAGCTTCTCCGATGGTCAGTCCCCACAGGCGGCATTGCCCGTGAAGGCCTACCACATCTCCCAGGCCAATGGCACGGTCACTGAGAAGCAACTTGCCACAGGCACCTGCAACGCCGCTGGCGAATACAGCCTTTCATATACCGCAGAAGTTCCCTATACCCATTTGATGGTGAGGGCATTTGCCACGAATGGCACGACTGCCTTGGCGGAGTCGCCGGTCTATTACAAGACTACTGCCGCGAGCAAGGAAGTGAACCTCACGATCCCGGCCGGAACCTCCCTGGGGGTGACGGAAGTGGCCGCCTTGAGGAGCCTCGTGCAGCCCCTGCTCGGCACCATGACCCTCGCCAATTACCCGGACAAGGCCCTCTCTGTGCTCTGTGAGGCCAACGGGCTGCCGTATGACCGCGTGCGCATGCTCTCCTTCGCGGACAAGTACGCCGCATCCAATGCCGTGGCCATCGGCGACATGCTCTATGGCATCTACCGCCAAGGTTTCCCTCTCACCCTGCGGGAATGGATCAACCGCAAGGTAAGTGCATGGACCAAGGCATTGGACAGCTCCGTCTCCCGCAACATCGTCGGCACCTATACCACGACCCTGCTCCCCAACATCGCCAATGCAGTCGCCAAGGACTTCGTGGCGGGGCCCATCGATCAGGAAGGCAAGCTCCTCACCACGCGCCTGCGGGCGGGCATGATCACGGGTGCCACCCTCACCACCGCCGACATCGAGAAGGTCATCAGCAATTACTTGCGTTTCGAAGGCACGGACGACACCTTCTGGGACAATGCCACTGTCAAAACCGCTGTGGGGGTGCCCCTGCTCGCGACCGCGCAGTTTACCGTGCAAGTCGCCAACATGCTGTCGGGCTACTCCCCCATGATCACCCGGCTGAATGCCCAACGGAAGGCGGGCACCATCGCGGACATGAAGGCTTTGGCAGCTTGGGACCAAGCAAAATGGGTCACGGAACTCACGGCAGCGAATGTCGCCACCCCCACCTTCCCCTTCCCGGCAGTGGCCAAGGGGACCACGGTCACGGAGAAGGTCGCCAGTTTGGCGGCCAATGCCTGCAGTCAGCTGGAAGGCGCCTATCCCCTGCAAAAGGCCATCGCCGTCATCGAGGCACCCGCAAATGCCTCCTTTTTCCCACGCAAGGCCGACATGCTCACCTTCCTCAAGGCCACCGTCAATGCCGGCTACGACCTCTACAAGCACAACATCAACACCTATATCACCGCCAACCCTACCTCTACAACGGGCGTCATTGACGTGCCCAAACTCAAGGAGGAAATGGGCAAGTTCCAGCGGCAGTTCCGCCTAGGCGCACCCGGGTTCGAAGTCAGGACGGTCTTGTTGCTGCGGAGCATGAACCTGCACTCGGCATTTGCTGTCGCGTACACAGGTCCGGAGAAACTGGAGGCCAAGTCCAAGACCCTCGGCATGACGGGGCTGGGCACCACGGTTTACCAAAATGCCATGGGCTCAGTGAACAAAGTCGAGGCTGTGCGCGTCCAAGCCCAGTTTTCCCAGGTCGAGCCAGCCGTGATCCAAGCAACCGACTGGCGCAGCAAGATCGACACCAATTGGAAGGCGCGCATCGCCTCCATGCCGGAGCTGTTCGGCAGCCTGGACTCCTGCGACTGTGAGCATTGCCGCTCCGTCTATGGCCCCGCGGCCTACTTGGCGGACATCGCCCAGTTCCTGCAACGCTGCAAGGCCAGCGACACGCTCTCCGCATGGGACATCCTGATGAAGCGCCGGCCCGACCTCAAGTACAT
>JAXLVK010000117.1:0-15786 GCA_046329055.1 Bacteroidia bacterium | reverse complement strand
GGGGTGAGCCAGTGCCGTCGGAGATCAGGTGGAAGCCGAGTTCGCCCTTGGGCGCTTCCACGGCGTGGTAGGCCTCAACGCCAGCCGGAGGACAGACCCCGAGGTCGGTCATCATGAAGTCGTGGATCAGGCCCTCCATGGAGTAGTAGATCACGTTTTTGGAGGCGTAGGTGCTCTTCGCATTGTCCGCGCGGATGGGCGCATTGCGGAGCTCCGGCTTTTGCAGCTTCTCGATGAGTTGCAGGATCATGTTCGCGCTCTGCTCCATCTCGTCGAGACGGACGTAGTAGCGGGAGAGGCAGTCACCCTCGTTGCGGATGATGACGTCCCAATCCAACTCATTGTATTTCAGGTAGGGCTCGAAGGTGCGGATGTCCATCGGTACGCCGGAACCGCGCAGCACGGGACCTGTGAGGCCGTAGGCGATGGCGTCCTCCTTCGAGATGACCCCGATGCCGTCCACGCGGCGCAGGAAGATCGCATTCTTGGCGAGGAGTTTCTTCCAGCCCTTGTGCTCCTTCTTGAAGTTCAGGGTGAATTTCTTGATCGCGTCCAGGGTGCTGTCGTCCACGTCGAACTGCAGACCGCCGATGCGGCTATGGCTGACCGTGAAGCGCACGCCAGCGAATTTGTCAAAGAGGTCGTAGATGAATTCCCGCTCGCGGAATGTCCACATGAACATGGAGATCGCACCGGAGTCCATGACCATCGTTCCGAGCCAGAGCAAGTGCGCAGAGACGCGTGCAAGCTCACAGGCGAGGGTCCGCAGGTACTGCGCACGCTCAGGAACCACGATCCCCGCCAATTTTTCCACAGCCAGGCAGTAACCGACGTTGGTGCTATACGGGCTGAGGTAGTCCATGCGATCCGTGTAGGGCATGAACTCCTGATAAGTCTTGTGTTCAGCGATCTTTTCCACACCCCTGTGGAGATATCCCACGTCGAGGACGCACTTTTGGATGAACTCACCGTCCATTTGGAGGACGCAGCGGAGCACACCGTGGGTAGCAGGGTGCTGAGGGCCCAGGTTGAGCACCATCTCGGTGCCAAGCGGATCCTCATCCGGAATCTCGACCACGAGATCCTTGTTTTCCAGCCTCTTATAAATGGCCTCCTGATGCTTCGGGAAGAAGGTGGAGTGCGTCTTTTCCTTCAGATCGATGACATTCCGACTCATGCGTTCTAAATTTTGCGGGAAGTTAAGCAGAAAATGAATAATGAATAATGAATAAGGAACAATGAACAGTGGGGCGCACGTCGAGGCGGCGGCATCCCTTGGCACCTTGCCATGCAGACCGAAGCCTCCCCTTGTCATGTCGAGTCCCGAGGAAGTCGGGAAGACATCTCGCATGAATAGTAACACGCCCGCTTTTTTACACCAGCTGTCTCCCCAAGCATTCTACCACAAATCGTTGGCCCCCTTGGTGTCGTTTCCCCTGTGATTCCGCGAACCCCTTGGGCGTTGCCGAGGGGCCTGTCAGGCACAGACTCACGAGGGGCGGCTGCTACCTTGGCTAAGCCTGTATCCGCTTTCATGAACTGCGAATCCATTCCTGAGGAATATCGGCCATTGCTGAATCGCTGAAGGTCCATCTGCAAGCCCCATCCTACGTTTGCAGGGTCAAAAGATCAACAATTCAAGAATATGCAACACTTCAGAAATTTCGTTTGTCTGCTGCTCCTGCTCGTCGGTGCCGTGCACCTGAATGCCCAAAACGGCAATGCCGTGATCGCAAGTGTGAAAGTCTATGACCTCGGCAACGGGACGGGCGTCCTCGCCGTGCATGTGTCGGGCAATCAGGCATCCAATTATGTGGGGGGCCGTTTTGCCGTCTCCAGCGATCGCATCCCGAGCAATTCATTCAGCGGTGGCCTAGGGGTGGACACGCGGTACAATGTCCCCAATCCTGCACCGGGCCAAGGAAACGGAAACAGCAATGGAAACCAAACTGTGGTGCTCACAGCGGCATTCCCTTTGCTTCCCGGGTCATCCAACCATTCTGACTTCGCCAACGTCGAGTTGCGGGTTCGGCCCAGCACGGAGACCTTTCCCGAACTGAATGGCAACCGTTCAGTGCCTTTCTACACCGTCACAGTGGAATAATTGCATCGCCCCGATCAAGGGCACCTCTGCAAAACCGTCGGGCGAGGCCAGACACCAGGAAAATCCCCATTTGCGCGCAGCAGGTGGGGATTTTCATTTGCCAGATGATGTCCCCATCGCACAACTATCGCCGCACATCCCACGCTCACCCTACTCCCCACTCCGCACCTCAATCTCAAATACCGTCCCTGCCCCAACCTCCGACCGATAGGACACCCTGCCACCCATGCGCTGCACCGCCAGCCTAGCCTTGTAGAGGCCTAGCCCGAAATGCTCCGGTGAATTGTTCCCCTTCACGAACAGGTCAAACAGGGTGTGCCTGATCCCAGCGGGGATGCCTGGGCCCTGATCCTCAATGGCGATCCGGACATGGTTGCCTTCCTTTCGAGCCGCAATGCGCACCTTGGCCTGTGGCGCCCCTCCATAAGCAAATGCATTGGCCACGATTTCCCGCACTGCGATTTTCAGCAGGTAGCTGTCCAGGACGCAGGCCGTTCCCGCCGCCACTTCCAATTTGACCTCTGCCGCATCCTCACCCATCCGCGTTTTCACCTCCGTCAGCACCTCTTCAAGTGTGCCGCGCAGGTCCAGCGACGCCGGGGCAGGGACATGGTGCCGCACCGCGCCGAGTTCGCAGATGCTCAGGTTCTGCGCATCCAACCCCTCCATCGTCCGACCGATGTGCTCCAGCACAGTGTCCGTGGGCATTGCTTCCGCCCTTGCCAGGCTCAGGAGGCCCATGATCTTGGTGATCGGGCTCCGCAGGTCATGGGAGGTCCGATACAGCAGGTCGTTCAATTCCTTGTTCGCGATTTCCAATGCCTGCGTCCGTTCCCTCACCTTCTCCTCCAATCCCGAATTGATGCGCTTGATCTGCTCCTGTTGGTCGTGCAGCAGGCGATTGGTTTTCTGCTTGTCCAGGTAGGCGACCACCGCCAGGATGACCAGCAGCAGCAGCAGCACGAGCCCCCCGATCAAGAGGTTTTGGATCGTGCTTTGGCGGTCGATTTGCAGGGCCTTGTATTCATTGTCCTTGTTGAGCAAGGCAATCTCGGCCTGTTTCTTATCGTTTTGGTACTTGCCCTCCATGTCCGCCATGGAAGAGGAGTTCCTTTCATTGAAGTAGCTTTCCACCAGCTCCGTGTAGGCATGTTGGTGGAAATAGGCCTTCTCCCACTTGCCCGTAGCCGCGTAGGCCTGCGCGAGGTGGGAGTGGATGTTGACCAGGCCAGATGCCGATTGACGCTCTAGGGCCATCCCATAAGCCTCCTCGCTGTACCGCAGGGCCTCCTCGGGTTGCCCCATTTGGAAATAGGTGTCCCCGATATTGTCCAGCATGAAGGCGGTCGCGCTGTAGTTTTGGATGGCACGTGTGATCGCGATTCCTTCCTGAAAGTGGGCCAGGGCCTTGTCAAAGTCCTTTTTTTGCCTGTAAATCAAGGCAATGTTGTTGTGGCAGCAATGCAGCGCCCGACTGTTATTCACAGCCTTGGCCAGGTCCAGTGCGGTAAAGTAATAGTGCAGTGCGGAGTCCAGTACATCGGCGCGATCCATGTGATTCCCCAGTCCCAAGTAGGTCCAGAACAGGGCCAACGTATCCTTTTTAGGTTCCAGCAGCAGCAATGCCAGGGCCTCACGCTCATAACTTTTCGACAGGACGGTGTTGTTTGTTTCCAGATAGATCGTCGCGATGCGGTGTTTGGCTTCCCCCATCGCGCCCGTGTCCCTCACCGACTCATAGTACCGCAGCGCGTTGAAACCCGCATTCAATCCCCGGTTGTAGTACCCCTTGTTCATGAATGCCCTCGCCAAGACCATTTCCGCATCCGCCTTCAGGTCCGGCATCCCCCCGCGCTCGGCGTTTGCCAGGGCCATCTCCGCGAGTGCCATGGCGCTGTCCGGGACAAAGGGCAATAGGCTGTCCGCCCGGGTGACCATAGCCGCGATCGTGGCTTTGCCCAAAGGATCAGCCTGTTGGCTCCACACTAGGGGGACAGTCCATCCCGCAAGCACGAGATAGAACAGGAATCGTAAAAAGAGCGTCTTCATGAATCGCAGACGAATAGTAGGTGGTTTTGACCCCTCAAGCTGCCGATTCTTTCGCAACTGGGCAAATTGGAGGTGAAAATTCTTAGGGTGGCCTCGATCTCCAAAATGGATGCAGGACGCATGGATTTTCCATAGTCGCATGTTTGTCCAATCAAGATGGCATGTTCAAAAAACATGAGTGCATGATGATCCAGCCATGATGGGGGGTAGGTCCGATCAACGTGGCATGTTCAAAAAACATGAGTGCATGTTGATCCAGCCATGATAGGGGGTAGGTCCGATCAACATCGCATGTTCAAAAAGCATGAGTGCATGATGATCCAGCCATGAAGGGGTAGGTTCGATCAACGTGGCATGTTCTAAAAACATGAGTGCATGTTGATCCGGCCATGATGTGGGGTTGGTCTGAGCAAGATGGCATGTTCAAAAAACATGATTGCATGATGATCCAGCCATGATGTGGGGTAGGTCTGATCAACTTGGCATGTTCTAAAAACATGAGTGTTTGATGATCCAGCCATGATAGGGGGTAGGTTCCATCAGCTTCGCACGTTCAAAAAACATGAGTGTTTGTTCAAAAAACATGATTGCATGTTCAAAAAACATGATTGCAGGTTCAAAAAACATGAGTGCATGATCGAAAAACCATGATTGCTTGATGAAAAATCATGAGTGTTTGATGAAAAAACATGATTGCATGATCGAAAAACATGAATGTGTGCATGATCGAAAAACATGAATGCATGTTCAAAAAACATGATCAGCGATGCCGAGTCCGGAAGCCTTTGCCAACCCTAACACAGCCTGATGGTTAGGGTGGCAAACAGCTTCCATTTGGTAAGCCCCAACCCGATGTTCAGGCACCCCATCTCCGCCAATATGCCCCGCACACGATCAAGGTTTTTCCGATACATCACGAGAATCCGGCGCAGCAGCCACCAATTCCTCCCAGAGCTTTTTCGCGGCTTGGAAATGCGGGAGGGCAATGGAGGGGTGTTCGATTGGTGAAACTGCCCCATGCTTCGCATGAGAGACGGCCAGACTGTTCTTGAAGTCCACATTGCCGGGGAAGGCTTTGTGGAGTTCCTGTTAAAGCGATGCAATTCCTGATAGGCCTCCAATGCCCCTGTCCAGGTGCCGAGGGCGGTATGGGCATTGCCGAGCTTTGAGTAGGAGATGGCCAAGATTGTTCTTGAAGTCAACATTGCCGGGGAACGACTCGTGGAGTTCCATTTCCAGGCGATGGTATTCCTGATAGGCCTCCAATGCCCTGTCCAGATCGCCGAGGGTGGTATGGGTATTGCCAATGAAGCAGTAGGAGATGGCCAGACCGTTCTTGAAGCCCACACTGCCGGGAAGGCTTTGTGGAGTTCTGTTCGAGCCGATGGTATTCCTGATAGGCCTCCAATGCCCTGTCCAGCCGCCGAGGGCGGCATGGGTTCTGCCGAGGTATTGGTAGGAGACAGCGAGACTGTCCTTGAAGTCCACATTGCTAGGGAAGGCTTCGTGGAGCTCTTTCTAGGCGATGGTATTCCTGATAGGCCTCCAATGCCCTGTCCATGTCGCCGAGGGTGGTATGGGTATTTCCGAGGTGTTGGTAGGAGACGGCCAGCAAGTCCTTGAAGCCCACATTGCCGGGGAAGGCGTTGTGGAGTTCCTGTTCCAGGCGATGGTATTCCTGATAGGCCTCCAATGCCCTGTCCAGGTCGCCGAGGGCGGTGTGGGTTCTGCCGAAGGAATTGGTAGGAGATGGCCAGTCCGTTCCTGAAATCCAAATTGGCGGGGAAGGCTTCGTGGAGTTCTTGTTCCAGGCGATGCAATTCCTGATAGGCCTCCAATGCCCTGTCAGGTCGCCGAGGGCGCGGTATGGGTATAGCCGAGGTATTGGAAGGTGATGGCGAGACCGTTCTGGAACTCCACATTGCCGGGAAAGGCATCGTGGAGTTCTTTGTATATGTCAAGCGAAATTGATGTGTCTCTAGTGCACCGGGGTCCGGGCCGCCTGTGGCCGTGTAGAAGCTTCCGATTTTCGTACAAAGGATGGCCACCTTGTTCTCTGGCTCAGGAAACCTCGGCACCATCGCCGCCCCCAGCACCCAGGCCGGCCGCCTCTGCATAGCTGACATGGATGGGATGCCCCCGAACTCGGCTCATATTTCAGCTTCTCGGATCAAGGCATCGATGAGCAACTCGCAGTCATCGAAAAAGGCGGTCACGGTGTTTGTGAAGGACGATCTCCTGCACCACAGGGGAGATGCGAAAGGAGGGCGGATCCTGCTGTCGGTCGAGCCATCCCTGCTCCGACAAATGGATCAATCCGCGATCCAAATCATCAGAAGGAATCAGGCGATCCAGCCAGTGATAGGGGATTTGCTCCGCAGGCAAGACTGCAAAACACAGACAAAAGCCCTCCGCTCGGCCTCGGTCAGGCTGCCCAGGTCGTCATGCCTGCGAGGATGTCCTCGGGCACTCCTTACGAATCGAAACCCCGCGCCTGATAGCCTGTCGCGATCTCCTTGCCCGGCACACCTAGCAACCCCTTGCCCCGCAAGTCTGCCACCAATTGCCGGAGGTCGCCCTGCCTCAGCTGTCGCTGCCATTGCTGCAGGTTCTTGGCCATCGTTCACCACGAGGGTATTGTAGCCGATGGCTTCGAGGAGGTTCGTTCAGCAATTGGTCGTCCTCGGGCTTGTGTGCAGGAAAATGAGTGGTGAACAGTGCGCGGCAAGATTCCTGCTCCAGCGGAGGCAGGGGCACGCGTGTCATCCCCTCGACCTCCCGGCAGCGCTCGTCACGATCACATCCATATTGGGCTGACCAAGGGCCATGGCAAATGCATCCCAAGTCCTTCAACTCATTGGCATTGTGACGAGGAGGGATTTCGGTTGCAAGTTGCGCAGCTCATCGAAGAGGAGGCTGAGCTTCTGTTCAGCGGTCGCATTCTCTTCAAAACCGCAACGATAGGGCTGGGGCGATTGAAAGCAGGGCATTGCCGATGCCACCCTCCGCATAGAGCCATATCAGGTGTTTGTATTCGGAGAAATTTTCTTGGGAAATACCGCGCCGCAAATGCCGTCTTGCCGATCCCGCCGGGCATTGATCAATTGGATGGCCGTGCCATGGGATCGCTCGACCTGCTGGGTGAAGTCCGCCATCTGATCGTCCCGGCCGAGGAAAGTCTGCGGAAATGGCGGCAGGCTGCCCAGGAGTTTCTTGATGGTCTTGGGACCGTAGGAGTAGGTGGTGTGGACATGGTGATTGTAGGTGGCGTGGTCACCTTGATTCACTTGGCGGTCGATCTTGTCGCCGCCGACATTGTCTCCGCTTCCTGTATGGTGCATTTCCGGCGTTTTCATAAATCAGAAGCGTGAAGGTCGCGATTTGGCGGATGGTAAGCAAGTTCGGCGTTGCGAGCGCTTCAAGCGCTCGCAGCGCTGAACACACAACTGAATCAGCCGTTATTCGTTTCATTTGTAGGTTGAGCCGTCGCCCAAATTGATCTGCCGCCCGAACTTGTCACCCATTACGATGTCGCCGGATCCGGTGTGGGTGATTTGGGTCGATGGACTTTCTCGCATCTTCTCTTGATCGACCTTGATGAAACCATTGGCTTTCAGCAGATCGAGTTGATGGTCGAAGTGCATCCACAACTCGGCAAAATCTGAAATGCGGGTGTAGAAATGCCCAAGGTCGCTGAGTTGCTCTCCTTGAACTTGGAGACGGATGTCTTGTCATCATCTGATTGCGAGTCAGTTGCCTGTACCTGCTTGAAATATGTGAATATGAAGGGCTTCCTCCTTGCCTGAAATTGTCCCTGGGCCGCGATAAATTCCTCATGCGTGAAGTTGCCGACCTTGGTATGGACAAGAACCACAAAGATGTCACATTCACGGATAAGCTTGTTGTATTCGTCTTGGGAGCGCGTGGGGGACATTGCGGAGATGCTGTCCTCCCATATTTCTAGCCGAGGAAAGATGCCTTCCTCGACCCATAGCTTGGTTTTGCGATAGACATGTATCTCGAATAGTTTGCGGTCCTCGATCAGGAGGCCAGAGGACGCTAGGAAGATTTTGATGGTTTTCATGAAGTGAATTTCGTGGTTGGGTTGGGAAAAGCAATGGGATGAAATGCGAGAGAAAATTTTGAGTAGTTGTTAGGTATCTAGTTCCGCCAAGTCGATCTTAACTCTCTAGGATTTCAGATAATGGATAAAAGTATCCTGGGGCAGAATCGACCAATTCTTGCAAGATTTCCTTCGCGGCTCTAAAATGTGCAATGGCAGCTTTGTTATCCCTTCATTCGTCTACTCAAGTTCCCCAGTTTCCAATCGAATCAGCCAGATTATTCCTAAACAATACATTAGCGGGGAAGGCTTGATGCAGTTCTTCTTGCTCCAGTCGATTGTATGCCTGATGCGCCTCCATGGCCGACTCCAGGTTGTTCAGGGCAGTATATGCATTGCCGAGGATTTGGTAGGAAATCGCCAGCCCATTTTTGAATTCTACATTGTCGGGGAATGCTTGATAAAGCTCCTGCTCCAGTCGATGGGAGTCCTGTATGCTGTCAGGGCACCCTGTAATTCGCCAACTTCATTTTGCGAATTGCCCAGCTTTTGAATACGGAAAATTGCCAATAGATGCATGATGTTTACATTTTCTGGAAAGGCGAGATGAAGTTCCTGCTCGATTCGATGAAATTCTTGATATGCAGCCAGAGCGGCCCTCCAAGTTGTTCATGGCGTCGTAGGTATTGCCAAGGAATTGTAGGCAATCGCTAGACCGTTCTTGGCCTAAATTGCCTACGAATGCATGATGCAAATCCAGTGATAGTTGAAGCAAGTCCTGGAAGGCCGCCAACGCCCCCAAGTCGCCTAAGGCCGTAAAGGCCATTCCTAGGGAATTGGCAGGCAATTGCTAATCCTTCTTTGAATTCAAGTTGGTCGGGAAAGGCTAGAAGCTCCTGCAATAGCCGATGAAATTCCTGATAGGCCGCCAAGGCCCTCAGCCAAGTCGCCAAGAGTGCTATGGGTCATGCCCAAGAATTGGTAGGAAGATGCCAGCCCGGTCTTAAAGTCGACCATCGTGGGGTGTAGATTGATGGAGTTCTAGAAACAACCGATTCTGTTCCTGAAAGGCCGATAGTGATCTTTGCAGATCGCCTATGGAACGGAAAGAATTGCCAATCCGCTCACATAGGATCCCTACTTTTCTCCCAGAGTTTGGAATTCTTGGACCATGGCTTCCCCAAGGCTGCGAGGTAGGTAGCATCTGCATAACTGATCTTTTTTGGATGGCCTATGCCCCCTTCAAATTCCATATTACTAATCAAGGCATCAATCAGTGTCTCCGCATCCACGTATAGGCGACCTGCTTGTCGATGTCGAACCACCTCCTGCACAACAGGTGAGACGCGGAAAGAAGCGGGGTTTGGCTGCAAATCGAGCCACCCTCGTCGCGCTAAAGCCGTCAGGCAGTCCTCAAGGAGATCAGAGGGAATTAGGCGGTCCAGCCAATCAAAGGTGACACGCTCCGCAGGCAGAACGGCGAAGATGGACATGAGCCCACGTTCCTCCTCGGTCAACCCGTCGAGGTCATACATGCTTGCGAGGATGGCTTCAGGAGTTTCCTTGCGCAGGGCCAGGCCATGGGCTTGGTAGGTCGTGAAAACTACTTTGCCCTTGATGCCAAATAAGCCTCGATCAGCAAAGTCCTGCATCAATTGCCGCAGACCATAATTACTACGTAGACCCCTCGCTCCAAGCATTCAGGTTTTTGGCCAACAACAGTCACCAAAGTGTTGTAGCCGACCGCTTCCAACAATTTCTCCAGCAGTTCATTGTCTTCCGGGTTGTGGGGGGCGGGGAAATGCAATCGGAACAGTTCAAGAGCATGTTTGCTGGTCCAGCGGAGGCAAATGATAGGAGAGCAGTCCTGCGGCATTTGGGCAGCGGCTCGTGAGGATGAGGTCGCAATTGAGCAATCCCGCAATCCCAAGGAATAGATTCGATTTCGGATAGGGAATTGGCGTTGTCGATCACCACCAATACTCTTGCGTTCAGAAGCCGCAAACCGTCCGGTGTGCTTCAAGCGCTCCTCAGTCTTGGCTTGAGGGGCAAACTCAAGATCAATTGCAGGCGATAGTCAATAAGGATCCTGCGATGCCTTGTTCTGCAAATACCCATACAAGGTGTTCGTAGTCCCCACAGAACCCGCAGGAAATATTCCGATGCAAAGGCTGTTTTCCCGATACCTCCTTCGGCGTTCAGGAGCATCACGGGCCGTCCTTCCTTTTGGATGATTTGACGGAACTCCTGTAATTGTTCCTCTCTGCCCAAAAACTTCTCTGCCAAAACTGGTCGGCCCCCTAGGAACTTGGCGATGATCCTTGAGGCCATACTGCACCTTGTGATGGGATTGGTCATAGTAATTCTGCGCATTGACTTGCCTGTCGTATTTATTACCCCCGACGATGTCCCCGCTACCTGAGTGATGTTTTTCTTCCATGTCCGCGATTCAGAGGCGTGAAAGGTCGTGATTTGGCAGAGGAAGTACAAGTATGGAGCTAGTTATTCGTTTCGTTGTAGGTCGAGCCATCACCCATATTGATCTGCCTCCCGATCTTGTTGCCCATCACAATGTCGCCTGTGCCGGAGTGGGTGATGTTTTGTGGCGGTGGGGATGGTGGTATGGCAGGTTCAAACTTTGCAGATGCAGGAAAATTCGCACGTACCATACCTGCATAAGGCCCTTGGTCAGTTGGGGCTTTTGCAAGGAAAAGCCTCGCCTCGGCGATGAAATCCAGCAACTCTGCAAGCGCATAAAATCCAAGCGTATGTGCAAGCTCCTCCGTGAGGTTTGCGGTCGTGGAAAGCTCTACCATCACCAGGCTCTTTTTGTAGAGCTGCAGATGCTTGAGCCTGAGTTCCTCGGTTTCGGAGCTGTCAAGTCCGCAGAGGTCAATTGTATTTTGCCCCTTTAGTGAGCCGCGGACGGGTTTCACAATCTCCTCCTCGAAGGTGATATGCTCCTCCGGATCGTCCAAGATAGGGTGGACGAATAGGATGTCTGAGATATCGTCAGTCCCTGCTTGATGGTCGGACGCATATTGCTTGCCAGCAGCAATGGGCAGCGCGTCGAGTTTTTGATTGTTGCAGCTGAAGCAACACATGAACAGGTTTTCCCAATCGTAGGCCAACCAATAGTAGCCGGGAAGTTTCTTGGTACCGTTCCTGCCATTCCGCACCGCCTTTTTCGGACGCCAATGTTCGACCTGAATCGGCTTTTGCAATGGGCTTTCACAATAGCAGCACTTTCCATGTTGGTCCCTCGAAGAGTTGCTGCCGCATCAGGCGCACCGTAGAGGCTGGACTCGAAATCGGGTTGAATTTGAGGAAGGATCCGCTTTGGAAGCAAGATACGCGGCATTGATGCCATCGATCAACGTCCTGACCTTATCAGAGGCAAGTGTAGGAGGAACATTGGCCGACTTGCGAACGCGAATCATTTGGAATCCCCTTTGGGCTGAAGGTGCTCGATGATCCGGTCTAATGCAGCTTGCGCCTTGCGCTCATAGGGGCTGTCATACAAGGGCAGGCGATCCATGGATTCATTGAGCGCTTGCAATTCTGTTTCCTCGGCAGGGGTCAGTTCGTCCTTGAGGAGCAACTCCTTCCTTCGCACAATCTTGGCCTCCACATCGGGTTTGCGGGCCGATTTGAGCCCAAAGAGATCGCTGGTGAGCAATTGGTCGATGCGCCACTCAGCCACAATCTCCGGATTGTTGTTCACCACTACATGATCGCCTTGCCGCTTGAGCAATATGATGTTCGCATCAGCGGAGGCTTGCACGATCAAGGGGCTATGGGCAGTGACGATGAACTGCGTGGCAGGAAATGTCATGAGCAAAAAGTCCACAATATCCCGCTGCCACTGTGGATGCATGTGAAGGTCGATCTCATCCACGATGCAGATCGCGCTCAGCCAGCGGATTGGGAGAATTCGGATAGAGGTAAAAGAGCTTGGCCGCGAAGTCCACGATCCAAGGAACTAGGTCTTGTAGCCAAGGCTGAGCTGTGGAATCGGCACCCAGCCGTAGTCCGTAAAGCACCTCGGCGCGGCGGGCGGAACTATGTGGCACCGAAGAGGGCGATGTCCGTGACACCAGGGAGAATGCCAAGGATGAGACTGCGAACGGCTTGCCGGATTTTGGAGGTTTCTTCCGACCGTGTATGCCAAGTCGTTGTATTCCACCTGCAGATAGAACCTCCCGCATTCGGGCGGCGGTGTCGTTGAAAAGGGATTCGCTGATGTTACCGAGGGGATCAGTGGAAAGCCCTGCGGGTTGCATGTGTCGGCTAGCACCATATCCGATGGGAAGGAAGGCGAGATCGGGACTCGGTTCGCGCGTATCCGGCTCATTGGCTATCTGCCCATTGGATAACGAAAGACTCAAGAATTGCTCCTCTTTCTCTACCATTCCGCCGATTGGTGCATAACCGACTCGAATGCGGGCAGCATCCTTGATGTCCAGTGATTTGATGATTCCAGATGGTCGGTTGGAAAATTCTCCGTTTGGGTAGGTGATGAAGCCATTAGAGAGCTTTTCCATGGAGGCCACCATTGCCCGTAGCAGGGTCGTCTTTCCCACTCCGTTCGCCCCGATGAGGATGTTCCATCTTGCAGGTTTGCCATCTTCACTGCAAAAGGAAATCTCAACAGGTTCCTTGAAACAACGGATACCGGAAATGACCAAACTTGAGCAGTGATACCCACGAATGGATGCGGTTCTGTTACCATCAAAGGGCACACGGTCTCGCAGATACGTTGGCGTCACGATCCCCCTTGTGGATTCCCTTCCTACTTTTGGGAATATTCTGCGCAGGCTAGCTTTGATTTTGCTGATCAGATCATCTGTATCCCCATAGGAAAAGTAAAAGTGCCCAACTTCACTCAACCTTTCCTTGAATGTGATCAGGTTCTTGAGGTCATTGATTGTCAATGAATTTACATGGATGGGATTGTCTCGGAAGTAAACGGAAATGAATGGACGACCAGTGGTTTTGAATTGCCTAAATGCAACTTCGAATTCCTCTCTGAAAAAATACCCTGCCTTATTGAATGCCAAGGCAATGAATATGTCACTGTCCTCGATTTCAAGGTAAGATTCCCTAATCTGCCCAATCATTTCAGAACTCATTGCAAAGTCTTCCCAAATGACGGTCTTTAGGAAAATTTGCTCATTTGCGAGTTCGTTGTTCCAAACGGCAATGACTCGCCTAAGTTGTTCCTGATCATCTTTTACATCAGATGAAGAGGAGATGAATATCTTGATCGTTTTCTGCATTCCATGAATGGGGGGATAGCATCCCCCTCCATTGCAATGTTACAAAATTGGCTCCAAAGAATGGGCAGTGGGACTCCTCGCTGGGGCCGAAAAGGAGTGATTTCCGGGCCTCCAATCTCTGCCTAGGGTGGGTATTCGCACGATTCAGACTGATCCTGCCATTTTGAATTCCCCTCCAAACCTCCTAGATTTGCTCCTTCTGGAGAGAAATTCCACTGGTCAAATGAATGTTTGTTTCCGATTGGCGGCAATCCTGGCTTGCTTGCTGCCTGCCTTCGCTGAGGCGCAGTTCCACACGGTCCATGCTCAGTATTCCCCTGGGCCGGATGGGTTCAGTTCGGGCGCCCTCCCCAATACCATGGATTACAGGCAGGGCTACCTCGCGGTGGCGGAGGACAGGGACGCGGGCGGCTCGGCTTGGGACATCTGCGTGATGTGGGGGGACACTTGCCGTGGCTACGATGCCAAATCGCGCTGGTACCGGACTGCTGGCAACAACGATGATGGGACCTGGGCGGTGAAGATGGATGCAACGGGTGACATGTGGGTCGCGGCAACGTCCACGGGCACGGGCTTGGGGGGACAGGACGCGGTCATCATGAAGCTGGACACGGCGACAAACCTCCCCATCCAATGGGCCAAGGCCTACGGCGGTACGGGGGACGAGACATTTTTCAGCATAAAACTCACGAGCGATGGTGGGGCGATCGCTGTGGGGGGGACCAATGGCTTCGGGGCGCAATTCGTTGATGGGTACATCGTCAAGGTGGATGCTTCGGGCAACTTGCAGTGGGCGAGGAGGGTGGGTGGCAGCAGCACCGATCAACTCGCGGACGTGGTGCAGACAAGTGACGGCGGCTACCTGGTCCTCGGGGTGTCGTTCAGCTATTCACCGATCATGAACCTGCTCCTGCTCAAGCTCACCTCGACGGGGACATTGACATTTGCGAAGATCCTGGACAATCCTGTCAACCGCTGGAGCGTGGGCACCACCCTGCACCGGACCCTGGATGGCGGGTACATCCTGGGTGGGGCAGAGGTAAATGGCAACATCAGTCCCAATGACGCGGACGGGATGCTCGTGAAGCTGGACGCTGCCTACAATGTCCAGTGGACCAAGCTCTATGGTGGACCGGGCTGGGACGACCTGCTGGACTTCACACCCACAGACGACAATGGAGACCAAATCAGGGACGATGGTTACCTGGCAGTGGGTGCCAATGCCAACTTGAGCGCCACGGACGATTACTGGGTTTTCAAGACTGACATTTCCGGCAACATCCAGTGGTCGCGTGGATGGGACGAGGCCTCCAAAAACAATTCCCTGACTGCGGTGGAGCAGTTCTCGAAGGGGGCGGGCTATTTCATGGTGGGGACGGACGAGCGGTACGGCATCACGGGTCACATGCTCGCATTGCGCACCAAGCCCGACGGAAGCGGGAATTTCACCTGCCCCATGCCGCTCATCTCGCCGCGTGTCCTCACCGCGACCCGCACCCTCTCCAATATTTCCCCGCCGTTCGTTTCTGTCACTGGCAGCGGCAATGCCACTTTCACGGGTTATGGCTTCGCCTCTGCGGTAGCTGTGTGCTGCTGCGACAACTGGGCCAACAATTGCCCGGCTGGGGTATTGGACATTGGGGGTGGGGTGGCGATGCAGGTGGCTGTCCGGGGCGATTATGTGGATGTGGATTGGGCATTCGAAGACGGAGCGGTGAATGCCTACGAAATCTGGTCGGGCCCCAATCCGGCGGCGATGGACTTGGCGTACAGCTTCGAGGCTGCGGTGCATTCCCTGTCGGATCCGATCCGTGGGCATGGCCTGCGCTACTATCAGGTGCGGGCACTGGACGCGAATGGTGCGCAATTGGGCTCGGAGATGAGGAGTGTGGTGCTGGGCGAGGATCGGGCGATGTGGCTGGAATCCAATGGCCTAAAATCGGGGGAAGTCTTGAAGCTGCATTTTGCGGGAGAACCCGGTACGCCACAACCCTGGGAGGTGACCGATCTGAGTGGGCGACGGATGGTGTCGGGCTCGGTGCAACTGGGCGACAATGGTCAGGCCGTGGAGTGGCTGAGCACGAGTGGTTGGGCTGCAGGGGTTTATGTGGTGCGGGGCTGGGGTGCTGCCTTGCGGGCTGTGGTACGATGAGCGAACCGGGCTCCTTTCATTGCTTGCGTCCGTTTCGCTTCGAATGGAAGGGCTGAAATTCAATGTCCTGTTCTGGCCTCTTGGGCATCCGTTCGGTTGCAGAAGGCACTGAGATGATTCCCAAAAAGTATTGCCCCCT